>JAJYOU010000033.1 GCA_021795965.1 Chloroflexota bacterium | reverse complement strand
TACTTATTGTGAAAGTTAGTATATACTAATGACGGTAATCGTTTGATGTTAATATTCATTATTTTCCAACTTTGCAGCAGCCCGGGAGCAGCATGTCTTTGATCCATTCCAAGGTTCCACTCGATGAACTCAGCGCAGGCGAAGCCGGCACCCTGCTTACCTTCACCGCCGGGCGCCAGGTGACCAACCGCCTGGCTTCGCTCGGGTTTACTCCCGGCGTGGGCGTCAGCATGACCCAGAATCTCGGGCGCGGACCGCTGATCGTGACTGTGCGCGGCACGCGCGTGGCGCTCGGGCGCGGCGAGGCTGCCAAAATCTGGGTTGAGCGGCAGGAGCGATGAGCGATTGTCACGATGGGGCTGCCCCCAGGCAGGCTTCTTCCAGCCGAAACACGAACGGTAACATCCTGATTGCCCTGGCGGGACAGCCAAACATGGGCAAATCCACCCTTTTCAACCATTTAACCGGGCTCAACCAGCACGTGGGCAACTGGTCAGGCAAAACCATCGAACGCCGCGACGGCACTTTCCGGCTGGATGGGCGCGAAGTGACCCTGGTCGACCTGCCCGGCACGTACAGCCTGACTGCCAACTCAGCCGAGGAAGTGATTGCGCGCGAATTCATCCTGCGCGAAAAACCCGACCTGGTGCTGGCAATGGTCAGCGCAGCCAACCTGGAACGCAGCCTGTACCTGGTGGCAGAACTGGTCAGCCTGCCCTCGCCGCTGCTGCTGGTGCTGAACATGGTGGACGTCGCCGACCAGGAAGGCATCCATGTCGACCCGGTGGCACTCTCCGCGGCGCTTGGGCTGCCGGTCGTCCCGATGACCGCCACCCGCTCAGAAGGCATGCCGGAGCTCCTGCGCGTCCTGGCGCAGAGCCTGGCAGATGAGCGCCCCGCTGCCGCGCGTTCAGAACCTGCCATCCGCGCCGATCACCGCGCCGCGCTCGAGCAAATCCTGGCAGCGCTGCAGGGTTTCGTCCCCGCACCCTACCCGCCCGAGTGGACCGCGCTCAAGCTGCTCGAAGGCGACGCCGAAATGACGCGCCTGGTGCGCGCCCAACTGCCCGCCGAGCAGTGGGCGGCGGTGGAGGGCATCCTGCGCCAGCATGATGACGCTTTCCTGGCGGTGGCTTCCGGGCGCTATGAATGGATCGGGCGCATGGTCCAGGCGGCGGTTGAGCATCCCAAACCCGGGCAGATCAACCTGACCGAGCGCATTGACCGCCTGGCAGCGCACCCCGCCTGGGGTCTGTTGATCCTGGCATTGATCCTGGGGCTGGTCTTCTGGCTGACTTTCAGCCTCGGCAGCCCGCTGCAGAACCTGCTGACCCGCTTCCTGCTGCTGCCGCTGGATGGGCTGGTCTCGGGCTGGCTGGCTGGCAGCCCGATTTGGCTGCGCGGCGCAATCGTCAACGGCGCGCTGGGGGGTGTGGGCGCGGTGCTGACCTTCCTGCCGATCCTGCTGATCTTCTTCGGCGCGTTTGCCTTCCTGGAAGATACCGGCTACATGGCGCGCGCGGCTTACGTCATGGATAACCTGATGCACCTGATGGGGCTGCACGGCAAATCCTTCCTGCCGCTCTTCCTGGGCTTCGGCTGCAATGTGCCGGCGGTCATGGGCACGCGCACCATCGATACCTGGCAGGCGCGCATCCTGACCATCCTGGTGGCGCCGCTGGTGCCCTGCACGGCGCGCATGGCGGTGGTGGCTTTCCTGGCGCCGGCTTTCTTCGGCGCGAATGCGATTTACGTCTCCTGGGGGCTGGTGCTGCTCTCGCTGCTGGCGCTGGTGCTGAGCGGCTCGCTGCTCAACCTGGTCTTCTTCAAGGGGCAGCGCTCGGCTTTCATCATGGAAATGCCGCTCTATCACCGCCCCGACGGTCGCACCATCGGTCTGCTGGTCTGGCAGCGCTCGCTTGCCTTCGTCCAGAAAGCCGGCACCTCCATCCTGGGCGTCTCGATGCTGATCTGGGCTTTTTCGTACCTGCCGGGCGGGGACCTGCAAAGCAGCTACCTGGCGCGCTTCGGTCACCTGATCGAGCCTTTTGGGCACTGGATGGGCTTTGACTGGCGCCTGAGTGTGGCGCTGATCAGCTCCTTCCCCGCCAAGGAAAACGCCATCGCCACGCTGGGGGTGCTTTTCGGCGGCGGAGTCGGCAGCAGCCTGGCGCAAAGCCTGGCTTCGGTTTACTCGCGCGCCACTGCCCTTTCCTACCTGGCGGTCAGCATTCTTTTCATCCCCTGCGCCGCCACGATGGCGGTCATCCGGCAGGAGAGCGGCTCCTGGAAGTGGACCTTATTTGAAATTGCCTTGCTGCTGGTTATTTCGCTGGGCGCCGGCGGGTTGATTTACCAGACCGCGCGGGCTTTGGGATATTGATATGCTTGAATTGATGATGCAGGAGATTCGTGCCGGCGGCACGCTGGAGACTCACCAACTGGCAGACAAACTGGGCGCCTCGGTTCCGATGGTGGCAGCCATGCTGGCGCACCTCGAGCGCGCCGGGCTGATCAGCGCCTACCAGGGCTGCGATTCCGGTTGTGATGGCTGCGGTTTGAAAAGTGGCTGCCACGTTGGCGGCAAGGCACAGCGCGTGCAGATCTGGCAGCTGGTGACGCGCGAGTGAATTTTTATTTTTCTTCGAGATAAATCATCCGCTCCGCCAGGGAAAACCTGGCGAAGCGGATTTTATTTAAATCAGGATGGTTTGAGCTGCTTTATTTTTTGGGCTTTTTGGTTTTGACTTCTGCGCGGGCGAGGTTTTCAGCCACGCGCTGGCGCGTGATTTTGGCAACCAGCTCGAGCGGCAGGGGCTGGTCGAGCTGGAATTGGACCGCGCCCCGGCTGGTGACGTAGCCCGCCAGTTCCTGCTTGAAGTTCTCAATCCCGCTCGAGGTGGGATAAAAGCCGATGTGGTTTTTGAAGGCGCCGAAATGAACCAGGTTGCCCTGCAGGTAAAAGGTGGCAAGGCGGTAGCTGATCTTTTCGCTGGCTGCGGGCGCCGCTTTTCGAATGGTGCTGCGCATCTGCCCGAGCAGCTCTTGAATCTCCGGTGGGAACTGGGCGATGTACTCGTCGATGCTTGTGACAGGGGTTTGCAGGGAATCCATTCAGTGCTCCGTGGGGGGGGGAAAAAGATTATGCCCAAAATTATCTTTTATTTGACTGAATTTATTAGACATTGAATAATTTCTCAAGAAATGAATTTTATATTTAAATAAAAATTGAGATCTTATGCATTCCTAAATTCATTAAAATAATTATCAATCTCTGGTCGTAATTCTATTCCAACCTTTTCAAAACAATTCAATAATTCTTCATAAGCACCATTTCCACCTAATAATCCCCAAAATTCTTCTGCGACAACTAATTCTTCTTTTAAATCAAGCATACCTTTCATCGTCCATCTCTGATATGGTGCGGGTTCGTAAGGATTATAAGGAATTGCAATCATTGTTTTTATGGATGCTTGAGGGTTTTTAGCAAGAATAATAGCGCACCATTCTAACAATGTTCGTTTAAAATCTTTAAAGTTACTTACATTAGGTTTAGTTGTCTTAAGATCAAATAAAAATATTGTTCCATCCTTATCTTTAGTGTACAAATCTGCATTAACCGTTCTTATTAAATACATTTTCCCTTTTGTGCAAACAGCTCTTATGTTTTCAATCTCATCAATTTTATTTGTGTTATTTCCTGTACTTAAATTATTCATAATATTCTGAATAACTTTTTGTGCTTCCTCACTGATTTGATTTCCGGGTTTAAATTGGGATTGTGCATCTGAAAACGTGTTTTTTGCGAGTGCGACTGCCACCGGCTCATAAATTGAAGTCCCAAATGTTGTGTTTAAAGATTGAATAAACGAAAAAAGAGCCATTCGATCTTTTCCTAAAAGCCTGTAATGAAATGGCATATTATTTGATTCAGGAGAATATTTTTTAATTTTGTTTCGTAAACTAGTTTTAATTATGGTTTCTATTATGGAAATGCTCTGCTGTGATAAGGACATTCTCTCTCCCTCATTCAGATTTCATATGAAAAATTGTTTCGGAATATGCAGCTTTGTCCCGTTCAGTTCGATTCAAAACAGGTCTTATAAATTTATTGACAATTTGCATCCCTGATCTTTGCGCAATTTCCGGATAAATATTAAATTTATCATTTGCCACTAAAAATATATTGTAATCATTTACAAGATATTCCTTACAATTATTCAATACGGAGGCTATATCTTTAATATAAGACTCTCTTGATTCTTTCCCTTGCCCCTTAGACATTGCTCCTATTTCAAATTCATCTTGTCTAGTAAAACCAAATAATTCATAAGCATAAGCGTGCTGTTCATGGTAATCAATCAAGCCTACATACGGGGGGCTAGAAAAAATGCCATTTATTTTATTCTTTTTTATAATTGTGTAAAGCTCTTGATTTTCAGATAATAATTTCTCGAGAATATTAACTTTGGTCGAATCTCCTGTAAGACAATATTGATAAGTTGAAGTGCGAATTTTATCAAATTGAGCCAATCGTACAATCGTATCTTTAGAATATCTCTCCCACCATCCTTGAATCGAAAAAATTGGCTTGCAAATCTTACCGTGCTTTGTGCAATAATAGGTCGATGAAATCGGCTCGATTAATGTACCTAGGTCAGAATGTGTGGTTGCACGGCAGGATCTTATTGTCCGGCTTAAAATTATTTGAATTACTCGTTTTGTCGCCGGATTTACAATTTTATCAATTAATTCATTCGTAAAATTAATTTCACGACGAACAGATTGTAAATACCATTTATCCAAGAAGGATTCATCTTTTTGTTGAAGTAATTCGATTTTATATTTTTTTACAAGTTGATTGTAAATTGGGAGAAATTCTTTCGATTTTTCTATACCATACAAATCTTGATTAATTAATCCTTGATTAACTTTATATTTATATTCATGAGATGGAAAATTCGTATTATTAAATTCATTTAGAGCATCAATTAGCTCTCGTTCAAACTCTGGAATATTCAAAGAATTCCCAAAAGTTTTCAATGCTTTGGATATTTTATTTACTTCCGATTGGATCTCTAATAAATTATGTTTTTCAATTTTAATGTTACTTATTAGGGAATTAAAGACCGATAAATCTATCCCTACAGCATTGATACCTTGTTCATTCGCTTGTACTAAGGTTGTTCCACTTCCGCAGAATGGATCTAATAAAACATCGCCACGTTTGAAATATATTTCTTTTTTAAATTCATCAATATGATCATCTATAAAATATTGAACTAATTGAGGAATAAATTTGCCTTTATATGGGTGCAAACGATGAACATGCTTCGTAGTATCGGCTTCTTTAAGATAATCAAAGGATAATGCCCAGTTCACGTCATTTCCCAGTTCAGCCTTCCAAGTTATCTCCCTTTTGCCAAGAAATGATTGATAATAATCTCCCAGATCTTTCTTTGATATCTTGGTAACCCCATTTGCAAAATATTTTTTAACTTTACCATACTGGATCAAGTAAGAAATATTTGATAAAGTTACTTTTTTCCCTAAATGTTCGGTAGCCCATTGGCTAGCTTCCGAAACTGTTACTAATTCTAAATTCATACTCATTTATTCTCACTTCCTTAGTGAAAAATTTTCTCACCATTGTATCTTATCTCTTTAAAGATTGGGCTTTGATTTGGTGGATATAAATTAAATTAAATAAAATTCATCAAATGATTAAAGCTATTTAATTCTAGTTGAATTGAAATTATTTTTATAGAATCGTTTATTCAACCTCACAAATTTAATTCCGCAAATTGAATTGTATAACAAATATCTCAAAGAGAGGGTATTAAACTTGCCTTACTTCTCGCCCTGCTAGATAAACTCAAGGTTTACACGTGGTTCCTCAGGATGTTATATAATTAATGATCGGTGTCTATACCAACTGATCAGTCCCATGCAGAAAGGCATCCAATATCTTAAGCCCTCAATCAACGGAGATAAAGGTTAATCATGGAATCGTTGAAGGATTCAGAGCTTCGTTACCGCCGCTTGTTTGAAGCAGCCCAGGATGGGATTTTAATCCTGGATGCATGTACGGGAATGATCGAGGACGTCAACCCTTACTTGATAAAAATGCTGGGCTATTCGCGCGAAGAGTTTGTGAAAAAGAAACTCTGGGAAGTCGGCGCGTTCAAGGATATTGAAGCCAGTCAGGATGCCTTCGGTGCGCTGCAGGAGAATGAATACATTCGCTATGAAGACCTGCCGCTTAGAGCGAAAGACGGACGGCTGATCCAGGTGGAATTCATCAGCACCGTTTATTTGGTGGGCGACGCAAAAGTGATCCAATGCGATATCCGTGACATCACCGAACACCGGCGCATCATCGCCGCATTGCAGGAGAATGAGAAGAAATATTACGATTTGATCAATCTAAGTCCAGACGGTTATTTCATCGTTGAACTGTCAGGAAAAATATTAACCGTCAACAAAGCCATGTGCAAGGAACTTGAATTCAGCCAAGAAGAATTCCTTGCCATGAGTATTTGGGATATTATCCCGGAACAATATCTGGATCAATACAGAAAAAGGCTGACGAGACTCCTTTCAGGGGAAAGTTTGGAGGAAGCGGTCGAATACATGGTGCGCGGGAAGGATGGAAAGAACCATTATGTGGAAGTGCTGTCAGCCCCTCGTTACAGCGGCAAGGATATTATTGGTTTTCAGGGAATTGCGCGCGACATCACCGCGCGCAGGCTGGCGGAAGAGGCGCTGCGGGATAGTGAACAGCGTTTACAAGCCATTGTAGAAAACGAACCCGGATGTATAAAGCAAATTGCACCAGATGGCACGATTTTGCAAATGAATCCCGCCGGGCTTGCCATGATAGAGGCCGATGACGAGCAGGCTATACTAGGCAAATCGATCTATCCCATTATCACAGCCGAATACCGCCCGGTCTTTCAAGCCTTGATAGAAAGAGTATGCAAGGGTGAAAGCGGTAAACTTGACTTTGAGATCGTGGGGTTGAAAGGCACCAGCCGCTGGCTGAATACTCTCGCTGTTCCCTTGCGAAACGAGCAGGGAGATGCGATTGGGTTGCTGGGCATTACCCGCGACATCACCGCGCGCAAACACGCGGAAGAAACAGCGCGTGAAACTCAAGCGCGATTTGAAGGCGTGGTGAATATGGCGGTTGAGGCGATCATTTCAATTGATGAAAGTCAGCGGGTGATCTTATTCAACCAGAGCGCCGAGCGGGTCTTTGGGTATACCGCCGCGGAAGCAATGGGGTTGCCAATGGATACATTTCTGCCGCCGTCATTGGCTGGGCAGCACTGCTCCCTAGTTCAAAAATTTGGGGCGGAGGAGGATACGCAATCACGGAAAATGGGTAAACAGACAGAGATACAGGGGCGGCGGCGGGATGGCACACTCTTCCCGGTTGATGTGAATATTTCCAAGATGACAGTCAAGGGCAAAAACGTTTATACAGCGATTCTGCAAGACATTACGGAGCGCAAGCAGATTGAAGTAGAAATTCACCAACGGCTGGCGGAATTGGAAGTGCTTTACGAAAGCGGGATGGCATTCAGCCAATTACTCAGTCCGAAAGAGATCGGGCAGAAGATCATTAATCTCCTCGATCAAAAAATGGACTGGTATCATACGACCATCCGCCAGTATCTTCCTGAGGATGGAACGCTCGAACTGCTGGCTTTCAATCAACCCGGCTTGAAAACCGAACAGGAAAAACTCGCGGTTGAAGAATACTTCAAAACGATCATCGCAAAAAAGGGTCAGGGCTTAAGCGGCTGGGTTGTCGAGCATGGTCAGAACGTGCGCACTGGTGATTTAAACAATGATGCGCGTTTTATCGATACATACTCCGGTCTGCATTCGGGTCTATACGTTCCGATAAAAATAGGTGAACGTATCATCGGAGTGATCAGCATTGAGAGCGAAAAAGAAAACGCTTTCAACGAATCAGACGAACGCTTGACGACTACAGTGGCAAATCAAGCCGCCAGCGCACTGGAAAATGCCCGTCTGTTTGATGACACCCAACGCCGCCTCAAGCAAACATTAGCCTTGCGCGAGATCGACCAGGCAATTGCCGGAGGAATGAACCTGCAGCATGTGCTCGAGATCGTTCTCAAGCATGTCATGACTGAACTGGGCGTGGATGCCGCGGTCATTCTTCTAAATGATCCGCATGAACAGGTTCTGAAGTACGAACTTGGAAAAGGGCTTCGAACCAATGCGTTTCAATTTACCCGCCTGCGCCTGGGCGAGAGCTACGCCGGGCAAGCGGCGCTGAGTAGACAAACGGTTTCTATAAGTAATCTGCAGACAAGCAAGACTGATTTCCTTAGCTCGCCAACTTTTTCTCAGGAAGGTTTCATAAGTTATTTTGGTATTCCATTGATCGCCAAAGACGAGATTATGGGTGTACTGGAGATTTTTCATCGCTCACTATTCAATCCGAACAAAGAAAGATTGGATTTTATGGAAACACTGGCGAGACAAATTGCAATCGCCATCCACAACGCAACCCTGTATAAGGATTTACAGCGTTCCAACGAGGAACTTTCGCTAGCATACGATGCTACCATTGAGGGCTGGTCACATGCCCTTGATTTGCGAGACAAGGAAACAGAAGGGCACACACAGCGCGTCGCTGAGTTGACCGTGAAACTGGCGCGCGAAATGGGCATTCCCGAGGTGGAAATTACACACATCCGCCGCGGCGCCCTGCTGCATGATATCGGCAAGATGGGCATACCAGATAGCATTCTTCTCAAGCCCGGGGCACTGACGGACGAAGAATGGGTTATCATGCGCAAGCATCCGGAATTCGCATTCAATATGCTTTCGCCGATTTCTTATCTGCAAAAAGCCCTGGAAATCCCCTACTATCATCATGAAAAATGGGATGGCACCGGGTACCCACACGGCATAAAAGGCGAACAAATCCCTCTGGCAGCACGCATCTTTTCAATCGTGGATGTGTGGGACGCACTATGCTCGGATCGTCCGTATCGCAAAGCGTGGGACGAAGAAAAGGTGCGTGAACATATTCAATCACTTTCGGGAACGCACTTCGACCCAAAGGTGGCGGAACTGTTCCTGCACATGGCGAGCAAGTAGATGAAGAGTTAAATTCAACGTTTCGTTGGACCAGCGGATCGTTCAGCGATCTGAACAGGTAAACACAAATGAATCCTGGTTTATAACCATTTAAAATATCGACCAGATTTCGAGTTTATTCATGGAGAAAATACATCCATGATAACCAGGAATCCACTTTTTACCAGGCTCCTCGTGTTAAAGCTGGTTGAATCCTGTGATTATCCCCCAAGTGGCTTAGATACAACCTCCCCAGATGCAGGATGACTTGGGGAGGATTTGTTGTTAAAATTAAGAGTAGGAGCATTTCTTTGAGCGTTCAAGGTGCTTGTCTGGTGAGTAGAGGAATGTGGAGTCAGTAATCATGGAATCTTTGAAGGATTCAGAGCTTCGTTACCGCCGCTTGTTTGAAGCAGCCCAGGATGGGATTTTAATCCTGGATGCATGTACGGGAATGATCGAGGACGTCAACCCTTAC
>JAJYOU010000032.1 GCA_021795965.1 Chloroflexota bacterium | reverse complement strand
TAAAGGGATGCTTCGATCATATTAGTCTGTGAATTTGTAGTGAAGCTTGAAAAACCGGTTTTCCGGCAAAGCATTTGCATCGATTCATTTTCCTCAGACATCACTGCGATAATCCGTTTAATTTTTTCATGCTTTGCCACACTCTTCAGACGATTTATCAATTCAACTCCGATACCTTTTCCCTGGAACTTGTCCACCACGAGCATTGATAATCTCGCTTCTTCGGCATCCCCTCTTATTTTACTCAACCGGCCAACTGCTAGGATGGCAGGCGTGCCATTGTTGACACCTTCCACAACAAGAGCGATCTCGCGGGCATAATCGCTGTGGCACACCCGTGAAAGTCTTTCATGCCTCACTCGTTCACTCAATAACATTGGAGCCAAAAAGCGTAGATAAACTGACCGGTCCGAAAGCGCCTCATGGAATCGCTCCATTAATGGTTCGTCTTCGGCGCGGATTGGGCGGATAATCACTTCCTCCCCATCTTTCATGGTCCATTTACCCACATAACGGGTCGGGTATGGGCGAATGGCTGATTTTGGAAGATCGGCTTCTTTTGTATCTTTATAAAACAACACAACCCGAGCATCCAGAGCAAGAAGTCCATCTGGGCTGGCAATCAAGGGATTAATGTCAAGTTCTTTAATCCATGGTTGTTCCACTACAAGCTGGCTGAATTTCACGAGTAGTTTTTCCAGCGCATCCAAATCAACTGGTTTGCGTCCTCTCACACCCTTAAGAGCTTTGAAGATCTTGGTTCGCTCGATCATGCGACGTGCCAGGGTTGTGTTTAGCGGAGGTAGTGCAAGTGCATGATCTTTGTAAACTTCCACTAATTGGCCACCAGTTCCGAACAGCAAAACGGGACCAAATTGAGGATCAATACTCGATCCAATGATTAATTCGTAACCTTCAAAATTTATCATCGGTTGGATGGTTACACCTAGGAAATTATCTTCACCCATCTTTGCGCTTACAGAAGTTTTAATTTCATTGAATGCTGTTTCGACTTCAGCCGCATTGTGCAGATTCAATTTAACGCCACCTACGTCAGTTTTGTGAGTGATTGTCTCTGAATGTAGTTTCACAACAATGGGATACCCAAGTTGATCTGCTTTTTCGCCTGCATCTTTCGCACTAACGGCGATCAGGGTCGGAGTTGTAGGGATGCCATATGCAGTCAGCAGTTGCTTGGATTCAGCTTCGGTGAGCAATTCACGACCGGTTGAGCGGACATGATCGATAATTTCTTTGGCTTTCTTCCGGTCTGGCCCTGCTCCCTCATCGTCCGGTAAACTGGGCGTCTCGTAAAGTGTTCTTAAGTTGAATGTTGATTGCCACATATAAGTGAAAGCTTGAGCAGCATCATCCGGATATTCAAAAGTCGGGATGCCGGCTTTATTTAAAATGGCTTCTCCTGCAGCAACTTCCTGACCACCAGACCAGGACGCCAGGATGGGCTTATCGTAAGATTTGGCGTATGATTTTAAAGCTTCGGCCGTCGCCGTCGGATCTGTCATCGCCTGGGGGGTTAAAATCACCAGCAGACCGTCGCTGCCCTCATCCTGCGCTGCAACTTCCAAGGCTTTTGCATACCGCTGCGGATCTGCATCTCCAATAATGTCGATTGGATTGTTGTGGCTCCAGGCTGCTGGTAGAAATTCATTTAATTTTTCCATTGTTTCTTTGGAGATATTCGCAAGCTCGCCCCCCGTGGTTATTAATGTGTCGGTGGCAAGGACGCCTGGACCTCCGGCATTGGTGAGAATAGTAAGGTGAGGACCTTTCGGTCGTGGTTGGCGCCCTAGCACTTCTGCCATGGAGAAAATTTCGCTTATTCTATTAACCCGCAAAACGCCAGCACGACGAAATGCTACATCTAGTACCTCATCCGAGCCGGTTAATGAACCAGTATGAGAAGCCGCTGCACGGGCAGCACCTTCGGTGCGTCCAGGTTTGATCACAATAATAGGTTTGGTCAACGCAACTTCTCTCGCTGCCGAAAGAAAAGAACGTGCATTCCCGATGGATTCCATATAAATTACGATGCAATCGGTGTGTGGATCATCGCCCAAGTAATAAATTAAATCTCCCCAATCCACATCTAACATTGATCCCACGGAAACGAACGCTGAAAATCCAACATTTTCTTTAAAGGACCAGTCCAAAACTGCAGTGCATAAAGCACCCGATTGGCTGATAAATGCAACATGGCCCTTTTTTGCCATCCCGGCCGCAAAGGTGGCATTTAAACCACTGGCTGTATTCATCACTCCCAAGCAATTCGGACCAACAACCCGCATTCCACCTTTTTGAGCGTTTTGAAGTAGTTGTCTTTCTAATTCAGCACCGGATGGACCGACCTCTTTAAAACCTGCGGAAATTACGATGGCACCTTTCACCCCAGCTTCTGCACATTCAGTGATGATACTGGGAATCGAATTCGCTGGGGTCACAATCACAGCGAGATCAATCTGGTCAGGCACATCCTTGATATTTGGATAGGCTTTAATCCCTAACAAACTGGATCTTTTGGGGTTAATAGGGAAAACCGCTCCACCGAAAGGGCTGCTTATCAGGTTCCACAAAATTGTTCGACCAACGCTGCCTTCTTTTTCAGTCGCACCAATAACGGCAACGTTTTGCGGGGAAAAAATGCTTTTAAGTGGGTTGGCGGTATATTGGTATACATCATGTGACGGATCGAATTTTGACCAGGTTGAAATGTTTGGTATCGTGGTTGTCATTCAAAAATCCTTTCAATAAAGGGCACGTCGTAAAATATCGAGTTGTATGTGAAAAAAAGTACTAAGTAAATGTATTATAAACTGAAAAACTCGTCATACTATAGCCAAATATTTAATCAATTTTGTGCTTAAAAAATTAATGAGGATATCTTCTTGGGCAAACAATATTCAGCACTTTTGGGTTTCTTTTTGGAATTTTGGGTTATGCTATAATTAATATACCCTCAGTAAAAGCTGTTTTGATTCATCATAGAGTTGGTATACCCAGCAAAGCGACGAATTAATTAACCAGTAATTTGATTATAAATCAATAAGCCCACCGCACTTATGAATCGTGGTTATCGGGATGATTTTGAGGTGTTGAGGGCATTATTTTAGTTTTTTATTTAAACGATTTTTTTAGGAGCATATATGTATAAATCTCATACTTGCGGTGAATTGCGGAAAGAGCATGTTGGACAAATGGTCACCTTGGCGGGATGGGTCCATCGCCAAAGAGATCATGGTGGAGTGACTTTTATCGACTTGAGAGATCGATATGGCTTGGTTCAAGTTGTCGGTGATCCATCAAAACCGGAGCTATCAGTTCTTCAACAGGCACGCTCTGAATGGGTCCTGCAAGTTATTGGCAAAGTCCGATTACGCCCTGAAGGAGCGGAAAATCCAAACATGCCGACGGGACAAATCGAAGTTGAGGCGATTGATGTTCGAGTATTAAATCCCGCTAAACCCCTCCCATTCATGGTATCCAAGGATGAAGATACGGATGAAGTCGTCCGTTTGAAATATCGCTACCTTGATCTCAGACATGAAAGAATGCAAAAGAATTTAATCTTAAGGCACCATGTGGTTAAATTTATTCGAGATTATCTCAGCGACCGTGGTTTTCTTGAGATCGAAACACCCATGTTATTTAAGACTACTCCTGAAGGCGCGCGTGATTTTCTGGTTCCTTCCCGCATGCAACCGGGAACATTTTATGCTCTCCCTCAATCCCCCCAGCAATTAAAACAGTTATTAATGGTTTCCGGTCTGGATCGTTATTTTCAGATTGCCAGATGTTTTCGTGATGAGGATTTGAGAGGCGATCGTCAGCTGGAATTTACCCAACTGGATCTTGAAATGTCTTTCGTTCACAGGGATGACATTTTGGAGGTCGTTGAAGGTTTGTTTACCGAAATGGTGGAAAAGATTCTGCCTCAAAAGCGATTACTGGCATCCCCATGGCCAAGATTGACTTTTAATGAATCCATGGAACGGTACGGATCAGATAAACCAGATTTGCGTTTTGGTATGGAACTATATGATCTAAGCGAGATTTTCAAATCAAGTGAATTCATGGTCTTTCAGAATGCACTCAGAGCTGGCGGAGCAATTAAATGTATCGTAGTTCCAGGTTGCGCGGAATATACCCGAAGAGAAGTGGACGAATTGACGACTTTCGTCAAGGAGTTAGGTGCAAGAGGATTGGCTTCTCTGGCGCTTTCTGCTGAGGGAATCAAGGGGACAGCCCAAAAATTTATTAAACCAGAAGAAGTTAGCGCAATTCAGGAAAAAACCGGAGCAAAAACAGGAGACCTGGTCTTATTTGTCGCAGATAAATTAACCATTGTAAACAAATGCCTGGGTGGTTTGCGCTTGTTATTCAGAGATCGTTTGAATTTGGCTGACCCTGCAGTTCTTGCTTTCGCTTTTGTTTTGGACTTTCCAATGTTTGAATGGAAGGAAGATGAAAAGAAATGGGATGCGGCTCACCATCCTTTCACCATGCCTAAAATGGAGGACCTGCCAAAGTTTAATACTGATCCCTCTCAAATCCTCTCCGACGCTTATGACATGGTTTTAAATGGCTATGAGACCGCCTCAGGATCCATAAGAATTCATCGCAGCGATATTCAGCAGAAGGTTTTTGAACTGTTGGGGCTCAGTGAAGAAGAAATCCACGAAAAATTTGGACATCTTCTTGAAGCGTTTGAGTATGGGGCTCCCCCACATGGTGGCATAGCTCCAGGAATCGACCGGCTGGTAATGATTTTTGCGGATGAACCTAATATTCGCGAAGTCATCGCATTTCCCAAAAACCAGGCCGGCAGAGATGTCATGGCAGATGCTCCTTCCCCTGCCTCTGAGAAACAGCTTTATGAATTACAAATTGCGTTAAATTTGCGTAAAGAATAAATATATCTGCGATACTGAACAAGAAACAACTTTTAATAATTGTGGTGTCTCATCTCTCAGCTTGCGGACAAGTGGTATTCGGTGCTATAATCGCGCCGCTCAAAAATATTAACTGCTGGATTTAAGGATTAATGGATATGATTGATGTAAATGAACTTCGAAAAGGTGTCACTTTTGAATTGGATGGACAGCTTCTAAAAGTAATTGAATATTCTCATCACAAACCTGGTCGCGGAAATGCGACGATTAGAATTAAGGCTAAAAATCTACGAACCGGATCTAATATCGAAAAGACTTTTCAGTCAGGGGACCGTGTGCCAGATGCGCGCCTCGATTATCACAATGTTACATATTTATATGGCGATGGTGATTTCTTCCATTTTATGGACGCCGAAACATTTGAACAACCTGCCATCAAAAAGGATACCCTTGGAGAAAGCGCCGGCTATTTGAAGGAAGGCATGGAGTGCAAATTAACTTTTTATTCAGGCGAACCAATCGACATCGAATTACCGACTTCGGTTGATTTAAAAGTTGTTGCTGCAGAGGTGGCTGTCCGAGGGGACACAGCGACCGGGGTCACGAAGAAAGTCACGGTTGAATCCGGTGTATCAGTTCAAGTGCCTAATTTTGTAAAAGAAGGCGATACTATCCGCGTCGACACTCGAACTGGTGAGTACGTTACCCGGGTATAAATTCTTTACAAATTTGATATTATTCAATCCCCGTCGAATTTTGAGCGATTGGGGATTGATTTATATTATTGCTTGAATTAATATATTTTGGGAACCTGAAAAATGCGCACACCTTCTGGTATTGAATGTGATTATTTTTACGGAGATTATTATCGAGGCCGATCCACGGAAGAATGCCGCTTATTACAAGCGTCTGGAGAAAGATGGTCAGCTGATTTATGCAAAACATGTCCGGTGCCAGGAATTTCCAGAGCGAATGCATGTAAATTTCTTCGATTACATGCCAAAGTTACCCGACCTGTTGGCGCTCTTTTTGCCCGGAGAGTTGAAGTTACAGCTTATTGTGAAAAAAACAATCGAAATGTGACCGAACCTCAGATTGGATGCGGCGAGTGTCACCCTATCCCACCAATTTTTGAAGGAAAAAAATGACTTTTACGCTTTTAATGGATTTGGATGATACGCTTCTTGATACGAATATTGATTCGTTCATTCCTTTTTATTTTAAGAAGCTGTCGACATTTATGGCATCAAAAATCCAGCCAGATTTGTTTATCCAGTCTCTCATTGAAAGCACTCAGGTCATGTATTCAAATACTCTCATGGACAAAACGCTGGAAAAAGCGTTTTCCGATGATTTTTACCCCAGGTTGGGAATAGATGAAGCAGAATTAAAAGACTCTTTGGAACAATTTTATGACAACATTTTCCCCACGCTTGGATCTGTCACCAAGATTAGACCAGAAGCGATTGAATTTGTAGAATGGGCATTTTCTCAAGGTTGGGAAATAGCAATTGCCACAGACCCATTATTTCCAAGGAAAGCGATTCTTCATCGCCTGCGCTGGGCTGGATTGGCTCCTGAAAAATATCCATTCAAATTGATTTCTGATTTTCAACATTTTCATTTTGTTAAGGCGAATGGGGTCTTTTACCCGGAGTTTTTATTTCAAATGGGTTGGAATGAAGAACCGGTTTTGATGGTCGGGGATAGTTTGAAACGAGAAATTGAGCCTTGTGTGAAAAATGGAGTACCTGTTTTCTTATTAACACAGGATTATTCTTCAGACACAGACCATTTACCTTCCGGTTGGTTCGGGAATCTCAAGGATTTTCTTAAAAATATCGACATCAATTCTCTTAAGGTAAATAATTCCACGCCTGAAGCCATAATTTCTTTTTTGAAGGCAACTCCTGCTGTAATTAATACTCAAATGCTTCTCCATGATTCGGAACATATAACGAGGAATTTTGATCATAAGGACATGTCCTATAAAGATACGCTTACCAAACTGCGAGATTTGGAGCGGGATGTTAACCTTACGGCTTTGGAGAAAATTACAGGGGAAAAATATCGAAATTCTGCCACTGGCGAACTGATACCCCACCAAGGAATAATTAATAAAGATTCCAACGAAATATTGGATACGTATAATGAATTTCTTTCCCTCAGAAAAATTATGGTGGATAAATTAAGTGTTCTTTCTCTGCATGAATGGAATGGATCTGGAAAGATCACTAATTCTGATAAATCAACCTTGATGGACTTAATGAAAAATACTATTGAACAGGATCGTGTCCAAATTTTCAGAGGACGACAAATCTTGGAATCGCAAATTTAATAATTATTTGAAAATCATATCTTTAACAAAAAAGAACCTGGTCAGATTATTTTGGCCAGGTTCTCTTATTTGAATGAAGATTAATCTTCCAGGGTGGTCAAATCTCCTTCTGGGAGTCCTTGAGCGCGGGCTTTCAAAACACGTCGCATGATTTTACCAGAACGGGTCTTGGGTAACTTATCGATCCAATTTATTTCTTCAGGTCTCGCAATTGGCCCCAAATGTTGAGCAACATGCTGCCTTAATTCTTCAGCCAATTCTTCCGATTGGCCAAAACCAGGTTTTAGCTGGACAAAGCAATAAATCGCCTGCCCTTTAATCTCATGTGGTAATCCAATCGCTGCAGATTCTGCTACAGCAGGATGTGTGATTAAGGCTGATTCAATTTCCGCAGTGCCCAATCGGTGACCAGAAACTTTGATAACATCATCCACTCGTCCGATAATCCAAATATATCCATCTTTATCTCTTCGTGCCGAATCACCAGTCATATACTTGCCTGGAAATTTACTCCAGTACGATTTTACGTAACGATCAGGATCACCATAAATTGTGCGCAACATAGCAGGCCAGGGGTTTTTCAACAATAAATACCCCTCAGCGTCCGTTTCCACCTGATTTCCATCTTCGTCCACGATTTCCACTTCCTGTCCGAAAAAGGGTCTTGTGGCTGAACCTGGTTTTAACGGCACAACCGGGGTGGGAGTAATCATGAAAGATCCAGTTTCAGTTTGCCACCAGGTATCAATGATTGGACATTTCTCTTTTCCAATCACGTGGAAGAACCATTTCCAGGCTTCCGGGTTAATCGGTTCTCCGACTGAACCCAGTAACCTCAGGGAGGATAGGTCATGTTTGTTCGGCCAGGCATCACCAAAACGCATCAGACCTCGAATAGCGGTTGGCGCTGTGTAAAAAATCGTAATCCCATATTTTTCGATCAACTGCCACCAGCGGTTTGGATAAGGGAATGATGGTCCGCCTTCAAAAAGAAAAACGGTTGAACCATTGATCAATGGTCCATAAACGATGTAAGAATGTCCGGTGATCCAGCCCGGATCAGCAGTGCACCAGAACCGGTCCTCATCGTTAACATCAAAAACATACTTTAAGGTGGAATAAGTTCCGACCATGTAGCCGCCATGGGTATGCAGGATGGCTTTGGGTTTCCCGGTGGAACCAGAAGTGTACAAAATGAAGAGGGGGTCTTCGGCATCCATCACTTCGGTCGCGCATTTTCCATTTGCAATCGGTAAGGAACAAAGATCGTGGTACCAATGATCCCGTCCGGCTTCCATTGGGACATCATGACCAGTTCTTTTTATTACTATGATGTTTTCCACTGAGGGACAATGCTTAATTGATTCGTCAACAATCCGTTTAAGCTCGACAAGTTTACCGTTTTGATAGGAGCCATCACAGGTGATTACCAATTTTGATTCGCTGTCAGCAATCCGGCCTTGGAGTGCATCCACTGAAAAACCACCGAACACCACAGAATGAATGGCTCCAATTTTTGCACAGGCAAGCATAGCAAAAACTATCTCTGGAACTCTGCCCATATAAATGGTGACCCGCTCGCCCTTGCGGATTCCCATGGCTTTAATAATATTCGCCATCCTGGAAACTTCACGGTTCAAAGAGTAATAAGAAAAAGTTCGATCCTGTTTTCCGTCTTCACTCTCCCAAATTAACGCCAATTTGTTCTTTCGATAAGTTTTTAGATGGCGATCTACTGCGTTATGGGTGATATTTGTTTTCGCACCAACAAACCACTTAAAAAAAGGTTTGTCAGAATCATCAAGAACCTTGTCCCATTTTTTAAACCATTCGAGTTCATTCGCTTCATTTTCCCAAAATTTCGCCGGGTCCTTGAGGGCTTCTTTTGAAGTTTTATCCCAATCTTTTATTCTGGTTTGAGAAATTACTTCATGAGAGGGAAAATAAACATCCCCTTCCATTTCGGGTTTAGGGTTTGACATATGGATTCCTCCTATAAGGATTATTGATGGATGCTTGAGTATTTGATAGTATACCTAATAATTATCCAAATTTTCGAAATGATTACGGATGATTTTCAGGAAATTTCCCTTTTTATTGGAACTAAATCTTTATGTAACATTTTCAATTCCCGAAAAATAATGAAAAATGAAATGAGGAAGCTGGTGTTTCATTTATTAATTATTTCTATAAATAATAATTTAAAGGTCTTGACAAAAGAGGTAGGTGATCTTATACTCTTACTACCCCAACCCACCCGGGAGGGGGTGGAGGCGCAATATGAAAAGAGAACAGACCCTCAACCGGATGAAGACCATTGAAGGCCACATGCGTGGAGTAATCCACATGGTCGAAGAGGACAAATATTGTATCGATGTGATACGCCAGATCCAGGCTATCCAGGCTGCTTTAAATAAGGTGAGCAGTGGCATTTTAGAGGATCACTTAAATTCCTGTGTCATAACGGCAATCCGTGGAGGCGACCAATTAGAAAAAGAACGAATTTTTAAAGAAATCACTGACGTTTTTACTGCTTCCAATTCTATTTAATTGTTTCTAAAAAAAGGAAAATACTATGTCAAAC
>JAJYOU010000019.1 GCA_021795965.1 Chloroflexota bacterium | reverse complement strand
TGTATTATTTTTTCAGAATTTCAAGATATTAGGGAAGGCCAGTGAAATCACTCGCCTGGTAATAACCAGAATCGATCAGAGCTGCTTTGACATTGGATTTATCAACCACGATCACAGCTGAAGGAGCGGCTGGTACCTGGATTTTTCCGTTGTCATAAGTGTTGGTGGAAACAGGAGTCTGTCCTTGAATGAAGGTGACTGCAGCTTTAATGGCGTCAGAAACCAGGGTGCGAACATCCTTGAAAACGGTCATCGACTGTTTGCCATCGATGATGTACTGAACGGAGGCTTTTTCAGCATCCTGACCGGTGACGACGTAGGATGTAACATCCTTGTCAGCCTTGAAGGTATCTGCAATCGCGCGGGCAGTTCCATCGTTTGGAGCGAGAATGAGGACATCGCCCTTGTCGGCAGCCACAGCAGAAGTCAGATTGGCTTCAGCCAGGTTCTTGGCAGTGTTGAAGTCCCAGTTTGTGGTGACCTGACCAATGATCTTGGCTTCTTCATCGCGGGTCAGTTCAGCTTTGTCCTTGAGGGCAACAGCTTCGCTTGAGTTCTTGATGACAAAGGTGCCATCAGCGATCTTGGGTTGAAGAACAGTCCATGCACCCTGGAAGAAAAGGAATGCGTTGTTGTCAGAAGCTGCTCCTGCATAAAGATAGAGAGGCTGTCCGGCTTTGCCAGTGGCGTGATCTACCAGGTACTGACCTTGAGCCTTGCCAACAGAGACGCTGTCAAATGTTACGTAGAAATCAACAGCATCGGTGCCAGTAATCAGGCGGTCGTAGGAGATGACTTTGATACCAGCCTTGCGGGCTTCCTCAACGGCAGCTCCGGCAGCAGCAGCGTCCTGCGGGCAGATAATCAGAACTTTTACGCCTTGGGAAATGAGGGCTTCAACATTAGCCTTTTCCTTGGCGGAATCGCCCTGGCTGAACAGGATTTGAGCGCTGTAACCAGCGGTCTTAAGAGCATCCTGGAAGCGGGTTTCATCCTGAATCCAGCGGGGTTCGTCTTTGGTGGGTAGAACGATACCAACAGCGACACCACTGGCAGCAGGCGCTTCGGTGGCGGCAGCAGGTGCCACTGTGGCAGCGGCAGGTGCTTCGGTGGCAGCAGGTGCCGGGGTGGCAGCAGGCGTACCGCAGGCAGCTAACATGGAAGCTGCGACGAGCAGTGAAAGCATTACAAATACGAACTTCTTCATCTTGACCTCCTTAAGATCAACGAAAAATGTGGAGAAACTAACTCTCCTGTGCGTATCCGAAGCTGCTCCGGGAAATTTTTCCCATATTACAAGGCTTCAGATGGTCTAAGTTTACTTTTTGTTGAGCACACTCTCAACGGTATTTCGGACATGATTTGGACAAACATTGGTCATCATGCCTCGTAATTATTGGTTTGAAAGATTTATTTGACCAAATTCCTCATTACCGTCTGCAAAATACCGCTGTTGCGGAAATAATTTACTTCAACCTTGGTGTTAAGTAAGACCCTGACCTTGAATTCCACAAAACTACCATCGGGCTTTGTGGCTTTGACCGAAGCAATGCTTTGAGGTTCCAGGTCATTATTCAAACCTTCGATATCAAAAATCTCGCTGCCATTCAAGCCAAGTGATTCCGTGTTTTGACCGTCCATAAATCTGAGGGGTAATATTCCCATCCCCACCAGGTTTGAGCGGTGAATACGTTCAAAGGATTCGGCGATGACAGCTTTAACACCCTGAAGCATCGGACCTTTTGCAGCCCAATCGCGGCTGGATCCAGTGCCGTATTCCTTGCCGGCAAGCACAATCGAAGGAATGCCTGCTTCCTCGTAGCGCATTGCAGCGTCAAAGATTGGCATCTCCTGGGGAGTGTTTGTTTTATCATAATATTTTGTAAAGTTACCCTCTTTAGGGGCGACCATGTTGTTTTTTAAACGGATGTTCGCGAAGGTGCCACGAGCCATGATGAGATCGTTGCCACGCCTGGCGCCGTACTGGTTGAAATCCTTAGGCTGCACCCCGTGCTCTTGCAGGAATAAACCCGCAGGGCTATCCGACGCGATGTTTCCTGCCGGAGAGATGTGATCGGTGGTGATTGAATCACCAAACAACCCAAGGACGCGTGCATGGTGTATGTTTTGGATGGAAGGCAGTTCCAGTGTCAGGCTCTGGAAATAAGGCGGGTGGTGGATGTAAGTGGAATTTTCGTCCCACTGGAACAATTCTCCGCCAGACACCTTGATATCCTTCCACATTTCCGATCCTTCAAATACGCTGGCGTATTTTTCCTTGAACATCTCGGTCCGCACATGTGAAGCCACTGCATCAGCGATTTCAGCACTGGTTGGCCAGATATCCTTCAGATAAACCGGTCCATCCTTGCCTTCGCCCAAATAATCCTTGGACAAGTCAATGTCAACCGTTCCCGCCAGGGCATAGGCTACCACCAGAGCTGGCGACGCCAGGTAATTGGCTTTCACGAGCGGATGAACCCGTCCTTCAAAATTGCGATTTCCGGAGATCACTGCTGATGCAACCAGATCTCCGCTGGAAATAGCCCGGGCAACCTCTCCAGGCAGCGGTCCGCTATTCCCGATGCAGGTTGTACAGCCATAGCCAACCACGTTGAAGCCCAGCTTGGAAAGCGGCTCCATCAATCCAGCCGATTTGAGGTATTCGGTGACCACTCTTGAACCTGGAGCCAGGCTGGTCTTGACGTAAGGCTTAACCTTCAGTCCTTTTTCAACTGCTTTTTTGGCAAGCAAACCAGCCCCGATCAAAACGGATGGATTGCTGGTATTGGTACAGGATGTGATCGCTGCGATCACAACCGCTCCATGCTTCATTTTATGACCATTATTTCCAAATGGAACTTCGCGGTCAAGGGCTTCCTTGGGAAGTTCATAACCCCGTTCTTTAATTGGAGCGGTCAGGGCTTTCTCAAACGTGGTCTTCATGTCTGTCAGGGCGACCCGGTCTTGCGGGCGCTTGGGTCCTGCCAGGGAAGCCACCACGCTGCTCAAGTCAAGCTCAAGCGTGTCGGTGAATTCAGGATCAGGTGTGTTTTCGTCCCGGAAGAGACCTTGAGTATGGCAGTAAGCTTCGGTTCTTTCAATGACGTCCTGAGAACGCCCGGAGAGCTTCATGTATCGAATTGTTTCAGAATCAACCGGGAAATAGCCCATGGTCGCGCCATATTCCGGCGCCATGTTGGCGATGGTAGCCCGGTCGGTGAGAGACATAAATTTAAGCCCCGGACCATAAAATTCCACAAATTTATCCACCACACCTTTTTTACGCAGCATTTGCGTGATGGTTAAAACCAGGTCAGTGGCAGTGATTCCTTCCCCAAGCTTGCCCATCAGTTTGAACCCGATCACGTCGGGCAGGAGCATATCCATGGGTTGTCCGAGCATGACTGCTTCGGCTTCAATGCCACCGACACCCCAGCCGACCACGCCCAAACCATTGATCATGGTGGTATGTGAATCGGTCCCCACCACGGTATCCGGAAAAGCATAAATCAGGCCGTCTTCTTTTTTGGTTGCCACAACATTGGATAGATATTCCAAATTAACCTGATGAATAATTCCGGTCATGGGCGGCACAACCCGGAAGTTTTTGAACGCTTTTTGACCCCATTTCAAAAATTCGTATCGTTCCCGGTTTCGCTGGAACTCAACTTCAGCGTTCCGATTAATCGCGTCGCTGGTCGCAAAAAAATCCACCTGGAGCGAATGGTCGATCACCAGATCAACTGGAACGAGCGGATTGATCACTTTTGGATCACCGCCCAGCCTTGCAACCGCTGAACGCATCGCTGCGAGGTCTACAACAGCAGGCACACCGGTGAAATCCTGCATGACCACTCGCGCCGGCAAAAACGGGATGCCCGGCCTGGTTCCGCGAGGTTTCCATGCGGCAATATTGCGCACGTCTGATTCTGTAATTTCGTTCCCATTACACTGACGCAGTGCTGCTTCCAGCATGACGCGGACAGAAAAAGGCAGCTTGTTCAACGTGACCAGGCCGGCTTTCTCGAGGGCATCCAACTTAAAAATTACATAATCACCATGACTGGTTTTCAGGGTGGACTTGGAATTGAAAAAATCAGTTTGCATTCGATCTCCTTTGAGAATTTAATTTTGTCATTTTTCGTTTTGCTGATGATTGTTGGTATCCAAAATCCTTATTTCTTTTTATGCCGTTTGCGTCGAGCTCTTTCTGCAGCTTCCCGCTGATCGGGGGTTGGATTGGCAGCTGAGTCTGAGCTGGTTTCGAGCACTCTTTCCGCTGTGACTGTCTTCGGCAGATATCTAAACACGCGATCAATCACCCCTGATCGAATTTCCACCAGGAGGTTCTGGAACATGTCTGAAGCTTTTGTTTTATATTGCACCAGGGGGTCGCGTTGAGCATAGGCTTCCAACCCGATTGATACACGAAGAGCCTCAACCTTGGTCAGGTATTCCACCCACAATTCTGTGATGACACCCAGAAGAACGTTGCGGTGGATTTCAGTCATATGCTTTTGACCAAGTTTATTTACCAGGATTGACCGTTCTTCTGCCGAGAGCGCCGCGATCTGAGTCTCGGGTGAGATTCCAAGATCCGGATCGATCTCACCAACCTTTAGCTGGGGTGAAATGGAATAAAGATGTGAAAATTCAGCCTGACCCCAGCCCGATAACAGGCTGGCGTTGGCTTCGGTCAGGTGATTCAGTATATCCTCTTCAACAGTTTCTGGTTTCCGGTCGCTCAATATTTGTGCCGCGAGATAAAAGTAACTGAACCTGGGGAATTCCTGAATTTCCTGTTTATGAGTCTTGGGGTTGAAAAGCGTCCGTCTTCCGCGACTGATTTCAGCCAAAATTTTGATCAGATCAGATTCGGTCAGCGGGTCCGAATCGATATGATTGAGGATTCCATCCAATTCTTTGGCTACCTGGCTGCCGCTGCCGGAGAGTTTTTCCCTGCGATTGATAAGCATCTTTCTTGCGGCTTCCATCATGCTTGCAGCTGCTTCAGCCCATTCCAACTGTCCAAGGCTTTCAGGTTTGATGGAAAGCGAATCATTTAAGCGGTATTCGATGGTTCCGACCAGGCGCGAAATGGCGATATTGGAAAGAATCGTATCCACCTGTTCCTTGATGGGTTCCTCGAGAGCCTCCGGGTTGGTAGTCAGGAGTTTCAGCTGTTCATTATTAAGCCGGACTTCAATATGAATTAAGGATTTTAATTCATCAAGAATTTCTGAGGCTCGTTTTGGTTCTTCGCTATCCTTGATGCCATCCAAAAAGGTATCGACCAGATCAAATCTTTCCTGGACCTGCGCTTCCAGTGATTCTGCCGTCTTGGCAACAGCCACTTCGATTGCCTTGAGAATATGGCTTTCTTCAAGTTCCACTGTCCGGCGCACCAAATCCAGAAGCTCTTCTGCAGGGCTGCCCACTGCCTTTGACAACTCATCCAAAAGCAGGCGATAGGTAAATGATGGGAAGATGGTGTTTTCCCCATAAGCAAAGGGAGGTTGGATTTGTTCCAACCAGGATAGTAATTTCCAGGGACCTTCTTCATCAGACATGGCTGGAGAGATTCGATGCTTGATTTCATCATTAAGAAGAGTCTCAATATCTTCGGTCAGGTTTGCCTTGTTCATCGCTTTGTCACGCTGCGTGTAAATAATGGTGCGCTGTTTATTCAAAACATCATCATATTCAAGCAGGTGTTTACGAACATCGAAGTTGGAACCTTCAACACGGTGTTGGGACTGCTCGATCAAACCCGTCACCATCCGGTTTTCGAGCGGGAAATCATCATCCAGGTGGAATCGCTGCATGATATTGTCCACCTGCTCGCCGCCAAAGAGTCTCATCAAGTCATCCTGGAGGGATAAATAAAATCTCGATGAACCCGGGTCGCCCTGGCGGGCTGCACGCCCTCGCAGCTGGTTATCAATCCGGCGGGCTTCATGCCGTTCTGAGCCGATCACATGCAAACCGCCCACACGACGAACGGTTTCCATGTCTTCAAAATATTTCAAAAAATACTGGATTTCAGATTCGTAGATGCCAAATTCGGCAGGATTCATCTTGAGAATTGCCTGGCGTTGTTCTTCAAGGCGCATATTGTAGGGATCAAATCCTGCGCGTTTGAGGACGCGGCTGACCACTGCGATGATCTCATCCGCCAGGTCTCCACCCAGCTTGATATCAACACCACGACCCGCCATGTTGGTCGCAATGGTCACGGCTCCGAATGCTCCTGCGCCTGCAATAATTTGACTTTCCTCAGTGTGTTTGCGGGCATTCAAAACTTCGTGCGGAATGCCGGCCTGGATGATCATCTTCAGGCGGGTTTCGTATTCCGTTCCAATTCGTAAAATCGACAGGAGTTTAACCAGGTTTGCCGGATCTTCCGGGTTGATCGAAATGTTTAATGGTTTCGCAAACGCACGCAGCAACTGCGGCTCCAGTTGATCGAGAGGCTTGTAAAGAGGTTCAAGCTCAGGGACCAGCCTTCCATCTTCCTCTTTTTTGTTTTGTTCAAACCAAACCTGGCGTAAAAGCGCAACCTGCAGCAAACGTCGAACGGGTTCCGCCTTCAACCTTGAAGATAATCTTTCAGACAATTCCACCGAAGTGGTGCCGACCAGAATGGGACGACCCAGGACGTGATCCCGGGTAATTTCCATCACAATCGCTCTCAGCTTGGCTTCAACTGTCCGGTAGACCAAGTCCGGGTAATCTGAACGACGCCAAAAAACCGGTTTTTTTTCAATATCGTCTTTGGTCGCGTAGTAAGCGATATCGTAACCATCTTCATCCTTGGATTTAGTTTCTACCAGGGGAGAATCGTTTTGATTCGCGCTGAATTCCAAATTGGTTGGGATGGGCAAGACCTCAAGCTTGTAAATTTTATGGAATTCTTCAGCTTCCGTCAGCGCCGTGCCCGTCATACCTGCGAGTTTCTGGTACATGCGGAAGTAATTTTGGAGAGTGATGGTTGCATAGGTGACATTCTCAGGCTCAACCTTGACACCTTCTTTGGCTTCCACCGCTTGATGCAAACCATCGCTCCAGCGCCGGCCCGCCATTAACCGGCCGGTAAATTCATCCACAATCACAACTTTTCCAGCCTGAACGAGATAATCCTTGTTGCGTCTGAAGAGATATTGGGCGCGCAAGGCTTGTTCCAGATAACCCAGCAGACGAGCCTGTTCGGGGGTCACGTCCTCCGGTCGCTCCGGGTCGCGTAAGGGCTGACCAAGCAGCTGCTCAACATGAACCGTCCCCAACTCTGTCAGGGAAATGGACCGGTCTTTTTCATTAATTTCGTAATCTTCGGGGATTAATTGTTTGACCACCTGCGCCATCTCGCCATAATATTCCAGGTCTCCTGAAGCCGGACCTGAAATAATCAGCGGAGTACGCGCTTCATCGATCAAAACATTATCCACTTCATCAACAATCGCGTAATAATGTCCACGCTGAACCTTTTCCGCGACGGTATAAATCATGTTATCGCGCAGATAATCAAAACCAAACTCGGAATTTGTTCCGTAGGTGATATCTGCTTCATAAGCCAGGCGCCGGTCAACGAGTCGGAGCTTGTTCTTATCTTCCTGGGGCGAATCGTGCTCCGGATCATACAAAAAGGCTTTTTTGCCGTTTTCCGTGGCAGCAGCCGATTGAAGAATGCCGACTTTTAATCCCAGCAAATGGTAAATAGGACCCATCCAGCGTGCATCACGCCGGGCAAGGTAATCGTTCACCGTAATAAGATGGGCTCCGTGACCCAATAAAGCGTTCAAATAAAGCGGCAAGGTTGCCACCAGGGTTTTTCCTTCCCCGGTTCGCATTTCAGCAATTTTATTCCTGTGGAGAGCAGCGCCGCCGATCAGCTGGACATCATAATGGCGCAATCCCAGGGTGCGTTTGGATGCTTCCCGGACCGCCGCAAATGCCTCAGGTAAAATTTCATCCAGGACTTCTTCTTCCGCTTTTCTAAGTTCTTCCGTGGATTCAATCCCCCGCACCCGGTCGGATATCAAGGAACGGAATTCCTCCGTCTTGGCAAGCAGAGCTTCGTCGCTTAATTTTTCGTACTGTAATTCAAGATCATTGATCGGAAGGATTTCATCAGCGAGGTGATCAATTTCTCGTTTATTGGGGTTTCCCCCGACAAATTTCATAAATTTTTGGAGCATGGCGTTCCTTTCAAAGTAGAAATTATAGCATAGGGATTATTATTGAATATATGATGGGTATTAGAAATTAATAATGGGGGAATTATCAGCTGCGGATTTTCTAACGAATTTGGGCTGCCTGAAGTAAGACCTCGTTGGACGGTAATTCCAACGCCTGAAACGGGTTGGTTTAACCCTTTACATGATTTGTTCATCCAGTCGAACGGCTGTCATCTCATGGAAAATGATTTTGAAGATCAATCAAAAAAATTCCATAAATTAATTTTGGCTGCCAAGACATGTTAGAATCATTTACGTCTTGATGATTTTTAACATTACCCATCTCAGGCAAGGAAATAATGCCCAAAAAAGTATTTATCATTGCAGATCACGGTATGGCGCTGATTTATTTTCTGCAAAGTGACGTGGTTTCAACTTTACTCGCAGCCGGTGTGGAAGTGATCTTATTTACCGATGACGAGATAAAAGATCGAATCGCCGAAAAATTTGCCCGCCCCGGCTTAATTTTTGAGGGCTTGCGACTCGCCCAGGCAAATACATACTATCAAAAAGTTGATAACCGCCGGCAATGGCTGCTTGCTTTTTTAAGGCGCGTAAGTGCTTCCTGGCGCATCAATAATGAGGCACAAACCAGCCACATTTGGGAAGTTTGGGCTGAAAACTCGTGGAAATTTCGCCTGGGGGTTTGGTTTCCGGCGATGTTCCAGGTTCTCTTGCTGCGATCCAGCAGGCTGGCGCGAAAAAACCTGGTTAAAGCTCAAATGCGTTATACCCCCAATATTTATGAAGATTATTTTGATCAGTATCAACCCGACCTGGTGGTTGCCTCCACTCCGGGATGGCGAATTGATCGATACCTTTTGCGGGAAGCCGCCAAGCGAAACATT
Source organism: Chloroflexota bacterium (assembly GCA_021795965.1). GTDB lineage: Bacteria > Chloroflexota > Anaerolineae > Anaerolineales > Villigracilaceae > UBA5195. Next base: position 28,584 of record JAJYOU010000019.1, on the reverse strand, counting down.
GAAACGATGACCGCCATCGTGGGATGGGACAACCCTTCCAGTTATGCCATCCCCGGAGCACCTGTTGATTGGGCGACCTGCTGGTCACAGGAGCAGAAAGATGAATTAGTCCTGGGCTCTGATTGGGCGAAAGAAAGAGTAAACATCGGAGGGATCCCTTCCTATGATGGGTATTTTCGCAAAACCTGGTTGATTTCACGTGAAGATTATTTCCGGCTGCATGGTCTTGACCCAGCCCGCAAGTTAATCTCTTATGCCTGCAGTTTCGTCCACTTTGCTCCCAATTTTCCGAACGTGGAAGCCCTGGCGCGTTTGGTTGAATCAAACGACCTGGCTGAACCTTCCCAACTCTTAATTCGTTTGCATCCCAGTCATTACCAGGATAAACCCAGGATTTTTTCCGAAGAAAAAGAAAAAATCTACGCGCTGGAACAACAATATCCTCATGTCCATGTTGTTCATCCAATCCCACTGGGCGGATCATTGGGATATTATGGCGGGGAAGACATGGATGAAAAATCATCCATGATGGCGCACTCTGATGTTTTCGTGACAGTCTATTCAACCATGGTCGTGGAAACGGCCGTACATGATACGCCCATAGTGGCTGCGGTCATCGATACTCCCGGCGGCTGGAATGTCCCGGGGAAATTTTCACTTTCGCTCAAAGATATTGGCGACTGGCCCACTCATCAGCGCTTTCGCAAGGCACATGCCGGGCGTGTTGCTGCGAATGAAGGCGAGCTTAAAGAAATCCTGAATGCCTATTTGCGCGAACCAAAGCTGGATTCAATCAATCGCAAGGCTTTTATCGAGCGCGAAATTACCTATACCGATGCTTCTGCCGGGAAGAGAACCGCAGAATTTATTTTGAAGGTATTAAATAAATCGACGCCGGCAAAAATCTAAATTTCGCAGTAAATATATTGGAGCAGTCATGAATCAAGCGTTCGTCCGATTTCCGCGAGGTTTTTTATGGGGTACAGCAACCGCAGCCTACCAGGTGGAAGGAAACAACACCAACAGCAGCTGGTGGCAGTGGGAACAACAGCCCGGGCGGATTCTAAATGATGACAAATCGGGGCTGGCTTGCGACTGGTGGAATGGGCGCTGGAAGGAAGATTTGGATCGTGCGGCTGAAACCAGTCAAAATGCGCACCGTTTATCGGTTGAATGGAGCCGTGTTCAGCCCGAACCCGACCGCTGGGATGAACTGGCAATTGAACGCTATCGATCCATCATGAGGGGCTTGAGGGAGCGTGGATTAATGGCAATGGTGACCCTTCACCATTTCAGCAATCCAATCTGGCTTGAAGAACAAGGCGGATGGGAAAACCCGGAAACCCCGCTGAAATTCGCCGCCTTTGTCCGCAAAATAGGGGAAGCCCTTAAGGAATATGTTTCCTACTGGGTCACCATCAATGAACCAAATGTGTTTACCTACACGGGTTACCTGGAAGGAAAATTTCCTCCAGGGAAAAAAGACTTTAATGCCGCCATGCATGTCATGGAAAACATGGTCCGCGGTCATGCGCTTGCTTATCATGCTCTTCACGAAATTCAGCCAGAAGCCCGCGTCGGGCTGTCCATCCACTATCGCTCCTTCAAACCTGCATCTTCTTCACCCCTGGACCGGTTTGTCGCTCGAATTCAATCTGCAATATTTAATGATTTATTCCCCCGCGCTGCCAAGGATGGCAAAATTCGATTCCTTTACCGGAGCATAAACGTCCCGGAGGCAGCCCACACCCAGGATTTCCTCGGGGTCAATTATTACTCGAGAGACCTGGTTTCATTCGATATCACCCGCGCCCCAGCATTATTTGGTCGTTTACGCTATCCCGAGAATGCGGATTTAAGTGAAAATGGTTTTATTGCAAATGAACCCGAAGGGTTTTTTGAATCTCTCAAATGGGGCTTGCAGTACGAAGTTCCGATGTTGGTGACTGAAAATGGTGTGGAAGATCTTGAGGACAAGATGAGACCGCGCTACATTGCCCAGCATATCCATCAATTATGGCGGGCGGTTAATTTTAACTGGCCGATTAAAGGTTACTTCCATTGGTCTTTGGTGGACAACTTTGAATGGGAAAGAGGCTGGACAATGCGCTTTGGGTTATGGGGGTTGAATGTGGATACCCAGGAGCGCATCCGCCGCAAATCAGTGGATCTTTTCGCAGATATCTGCAAGGAAAATGGTTTATCGAGTGAGATGGTTCAGAAATATTGTCCGGAAGTTTTACAAAATATTTTCCCTGATTAATGAAGAACGCCCAAGTGGAATCTACGTTATATAATAAAAATGAATGTGAATCGAATCAGGAAGAGTCAAATCAATCTTTGACACAACTCATGATCTTTCACCAGAGGTAAAACCATGAAAAACAAATTTTTTATAACCCTCCTGTTCACCCTTATGATCCTGCTTTCCTCGTGCAATGGGAATACTACGGTTAATCCCACCAGTACTCCGGTAGATATTTCTGCAATTCAAACTTCTGCCGTGGGAACCGCTTTTAGCAATGTTACCCAGACCGCCGTTGTTCTGATGACCGTGGAATCAACCCCAACTTTAACCCCCATCCCTGCCACCATGACCACAACGATCACACCAACCTTATCCGTCAGTGCCACACCAACCTTATGCGATGATTATGCCTTTGTTGGAGACACTTCCGTAAAAGATGGAACTATAATGACCGTTGGTCAATCTTTCGTCAAAACCTGGCGGATCTTGAATACTGGCAGTTGTACGTGGGGCAGCAGTTATAAAGTTATTTACGGTTATGGAGAAAAAATGAGCGGTGTACCGAACGCGCTCGCAAGTGCTGTCAACCCCGGGCAGGAAGTCGAAGTATCTGTTAACATGAAAGCTCCCCTGAAATCGGGTGATTATATGGGGTTTTGGCGGCTTCAAAATAGCAACGGCGTTCCATTTGGAAAATTCTTATTCGTCAGCATCACGGTACAATGACCTCTGCGGAATTGGCAGATCTTTTAAAACAAAAAGCCCGTCAGCTTGGTTTTAAGCTGGTGGGCTTTACTTTACCTGGTACGCCACCTCATTTTGATGTTTTCTCCAAATGGGTTGCTGCCGGGATGCAGGCAGAAATGCATTATCTCTCGAACCCGGCGGCAATCGAACGCCGCAGAAATCCACTATCCATACTGCCAGAATGCCGGTCCATCATGGTATTGGGTCTGCCGTATGCCGACCCAAGAACCAATCATCCTGATCGACTGGATGGAATGGATGGACGGATTGCCGCTTATGCCTGGGGGGATGATTATCATGATGTGATTCCAGAAAAGCTGCAAGCATTAGTACGTTTTTTGGAAGAGCAGGTGGGCAGCCCTGTTCCCAATCGATGGTATACCGATACCGGACCCATCCTCGAACGCGAACTGGCGATGCAAGCGGGATTGGGTTGGATCGGTAAAAACTCCTGCCTGATTAATCCAACGCTTGGATCATATTTTTTCTTGAGTGAGATTTTATTGGGAATTGATTTACCCCCGGACCTGGCATTTTATGAAGACCGGTGCGGGTCCTGTTCGCGTTGTATCGAAGCCTGTCCCACAGGTTGTATTTTGCCTGACCGCACGCTCGATGCAAATCGTTGCATTTCTTACCTGACGATTGAGAATAAAGGTGAGATTCCCGATGACCAAAAACCCCTCCTGGGGAATTGGATTTTCGGCTGTGATGTTTGCCAGATGGTTTGCCCGTGGAATTTACGCTTTGCCCCTCGAGAGGTGGACAGTCATTTTGCTCCGCGGGATGATCTTCTCAATGTTTCCCTGGGGCAGGAATTAATGCTTACCAGCCAGGAATTTAATCATAAATATCGGAAAAGTCCGATCAAACGTGCAAAAAGACGTGGGTTTCTGCGAAACATTGCCATTGCCCTGGGGAACAGCTCAAAAAGAGACGCGCTAACTTTCCTGGAACGGGCAAAAAATCACGACGAACCACTCGTGCGTTCCTCGGTTTCATGGGCGATTGATCATCTAAAAAATATTTCCGGGGATCTATCGAAAGAAGAGGATGCTCTAACTCGGGAATAATCATTCCATTTTGAACGGTCACTGTTCGCTTATCTTCAGGATGATTAAATGCGCAAATTATTAATTGCAACAGGAAATAAAGGCAAGATCAAGGAATTCCAGGATTTACTCGGATCCCTGGATCTCCAATTGGTCACCCCCCGGGAAATTGGCTTAAATCTCGAAGTTCTTGAAGACGGTCAAAATTATGAGGAGAACGCCGGCAAAAAAGCCCTGGCATATTGCGAGGCGAGTGGGTTGGTTTCGCTCGCGGACGATTCGGGTCTCGAGGTGGATGCCCTGGATGGCGCTCCAGGCTTACATTCTGCGCGATATTCCCCTCAACCTGGCGCAACGGATGCAGACCGGCGCCAGTACTTATTACAAAACCTGGCAGGCAAACCTCTTCCCTGGTCTGCACATTTCCACGCAACCGTGGCGATAGGTGCGCCGGGCGGAAAAATTTTTTTCAGCGAGGGGGATTGTTTTGGCGAAATCATCCCGGAAGAGCACGGTCAAAATGGATTCGGCTATGATCCTATTTTTTATTTCCCCCACCTGGGATTAACCATGGCTGAATTACCCATGGAAGAAAAAAATCTTGTCAGCCACCGGGCTCTGGCGGTTATAAATGCAATTCCAATTTTGAAGAAGATCCCCAATTTCTGATTTTAGTAATCCCCCCAATCAAAATAATTTATAAAACTCCAGCAATGCTATCGGGCTTTGCACCCATTTTTCATGGACGAAATTTGTGAAACAAGCTGGATTTTACAGTTTATTCAGAACTGCCGGGTTGAAAAGGGATGGAATCGATAAATTCATCCAAAAGATTTGCAACAATCCTCGGCTGTTCAAGCATGACCATATGTCCTGCCTGCTCAATGACATGAATTGAGGACCTCTTCAAGCGGAGGTGGAGAATTTCGGAATAACGAAGCGGCGTCATTCGATCTTCAGCTCCACAAATGATCACTGAGGGTGCTTTTACCCGCCCCAGGAGGTTTGTTTGATCGAAAATATTGCAGGCTAAAAAATCATTGTGTAAAACTGGGAATCTCACTTCCAGCATGCGTTGGCTGGCTAATTCCCTCAAACGTGCATCGGTATACCGGCTGAAAGCCAAATCTGTTATTCTCTTCGCCGCCAGGGGCAATGAAGCGGCAATGGATGAATCGGTCAGCAAAGCCTCGGTAACCATCAGACGGGGAGCTGTCCCGATCAAACCGAGACCCAGCGTCCGGCTGGGGTGATGAATTCCGAGCCAGAGGGCAATTGCCCCCCCCATGGAATGTCCCACAAAAACGGCTTTCTGAATTTTGAGTGATTCCAAAAATTTCAAAACACTCGCAGCATAATCAGCAATCGATTGTCTTCCAATTCCGTCGGATTTACCGTGTCCCGGCAGATCGATTGCGTATATTCGCTGATTTTTTAAGCGCCTGATTTCCGGTGGCCAGAAAAGATTGTTGCCGCCAGCTCCATGGATCAGGACGACCGGTGGTCTGGCCCAATTGGTTCCATTTTCAAAATAGTATATTCCTGCAGACAAAGGCATAATTTTTCCTTGAATTTTCGCTTATTTCAGGAGAATTTTCTGATTCTTAAAAAGAACACTGATCGCGTTTGCTTGAATTAATCAGCGTGGTGATTTCAGCAAATTTGAATGCTTTTTTGCGGTTTGAAACTCTGATCAGATGGCTTTAATTAAAAAAATTTAGAAGTTCACTCGAACATCTTAAATATCATATCCCATTTTTTCCAGCGCCGCTCCAAATTTATTTGCCAGGATTTGTTGTTCTTCCTCTGAATAGCGCTCGCGGAACCGGCCGATCTGACCTTTGAAAAAATGGGTTCCCTGTTTGGCCTGGGACGGTCCGGCAGGACGATATTTTTCAATCACAGCCTTAACCGCGGCGGCTGAAGGATCCAAGTGAAGATGGTTGATCAGTTTAACAGCTTCGGCGTCATAATTTTGCAGCAGATCTTCGTAACGTGATTTCAAGACAGCGGGAACCTTCATCCATTCCTCCCAGCCTTCCACATATTCGACGAAAAATTCCATGGTCTGGTTGAAGTCGGTCAGGTGCGAAAATGCGTTCGGACGGCCCTGTTTTTCCAAAACACGTTTCCCATAATCAAAAGCTGAGAGCATCGCATCGCGCGGGTCTCGATAGATATAGGTTGCCCGGATCAGTCCTGCCCGGATCATCCCGCGTGCCCAGATGCTCGGTCCGGCATGGGCTTTAATCACAAAGGTGTGACCAAGCAATGCCGGCCAGGCGACAATGATTAGACGGCGGGCGCTCAGAACTCCGATATTGCAATTAACCTCCGTCAGGATATTCTCCAGACCAAATTGTGTCCTGATATCGCGCGCGTCATCGCAACCGGTTGTAGCCATCAAATCATGGATCAAATTGTAATGCCAGCCTGATCCCGCCCGAGGCATTCCGACAGAAAGAATTATCATGGTAAATTTCCTGCTTTGGCATTGCTCAAAAAATATCCGGCTGAACCTGCCAGGATTCCCAGGTTTATCCATATTTCGGGCATGGCAAAAGAATCCTGTGAAATTCCCTGTAAAAAGATGGATGTTAATGCAAAAAATCCGGCAGCTGCCAGCCAACGGGCAGATCGACGATCTTTTACCGATTCATTCTTTAATAATTTTAAACCTTCTCCGAATAAATTGAAGTAAAACGAAAGGAATAAGATAAATCCGACCAAGCCAGTTTCGGCAAGCAGTCGTACAAAAAGGTTTTTGGGATTCGGATAAAGATTTGAATTTGGATTGAGCTGCTGTGCAATCTCCGGATTCCCGGATAACACCCAGTCGGGCATATTCGGGTAAATCCAAAAACCACTGGCTCCCAATCCAGCTCCCGTTAAGGGGTGCGCAAAAAATGCGCTCATGGCAGCACTCGAATAAGCCAGGCGTGGTCCCAGGTAAACATCCTGGGCAAACGCGAAAATATCTGACTTATCCGCTTTTATGACCGCAGATATGTACCCTTTATCGGTCAGGAAAACTCCTGCTCCGATGACAAATGCCAGCAGGATCCCGATCAAGAGCATCCGCAAACCTAAATTCTGCAGTGTTGATAAGAAATTGTTCCAGCGATGGCGATCAAAACCACGGAGAAACCAACTCCAAAATATTTTCCAGGCTTCCTTACCCACCAGGAGAAACGTTACCAGTCCTGAAAGAGCCGCAATCACCAGCCCTGACCTGGAATAAGTCATCAATAACCCGATGACCGCTCCAACCAGGAGGACTGGTTCAATAAAACCGGAGACCCTCTTCCAGGATGACCAGCCAAAATCAGTGGGATTTTTAGTCCCGGAATCCCAGGAGCGAACGCGCATCAATACTGCTGCCAGGAGCCAGGGCAGGTAAAGGGATGAAATCTGTCCTGCCAGCCAGGAAGGTTCAAAAGCAAAACCAGAGACCCGCTTATTTTTTACCAACCCGCGTACAGAAAACAAGTTTTGAATTTGCCGCAATACCTGCCTGTGACCACTGTTTAATCCCACAAATTGAACCGCTGCCCAAGCCAGATCCACAGCCAACCCAAGCAGCAACCATCGGACCGAAAATTTTAAATCCGACAGATCCTGGTTCATCCAAACGGCTGCCATAAAAAAAGCCAAACCAATGCCGAGCGTCACAACTGCCCGAATTGCCCGGTCAGCATAGTCAATCCCCCGTAATTCGTTCGGCGGGAAGGATGCGCCAAAAGCAGTCAACGCGAGGGCAACAATCATAAACGCCAGGAGAATTGTGACGGCTCCCGGCATGGGTCGGGCGATTTCGCCTCGCTTCAACCGGATGAATAACACCGGGAGCAGTAAAACCAAGGGATATAGTGCCAGTGGCCTGACGGAAGTCCCGGATCCCATGAACGGCATGACGCGAAAACTGGTGACGGGAAGAGTCACCAGTACAAGAGCCCACAGAAAGCGCGCGCTGGAAGCCCATGTGACTTTAGGCACTTTTTCGATCTCCAAAAAATAGAATGCCCAAACCAGCCAATGCCAGGAAGAGAGCGCTGCCTGCCAGGATATAGGTTGCGAGGTTGGTTTTCCGTTCTGCCGAGAGGTTTTTACTATGGGAAATAGAAATCTGGAGTTCGGGGGTGATTGCCAGGGATTTGGCTTCCAGAGAGCCTATTTCTGCTTTTAATTTTGCATCGTCCGGCGATTGGATCAGCGCCTTACGGGCAGCATCCAGCTCAACCTCCACCAGCAGCCCCTGCTGCACCTGGCTGGTAAAAGCTTCCGCCCAGGCAGATGCCAGTTTTTCTGCGATGATTGGAGATGGGTCACTGGCATAAAAATGCCAGCCGCCGTCCTCGGGCTGGCTGAGTTCCAGCTTGCCGGCGCGCAGCGCAGCCGCATCCAATCCGGTTTGATCGGTCACGGTCTGGAGGGTGAGATCCGACCAGGCAATTTCTTCCACTTTTCGACTTTCACGATCAAGATAATAAAACAACTCGTTATCGGGCTTGTTTGGCCAGGCTTTTTCCATGTTGAAACTGACCGCCACGGTGGCATGAGCCTGGTATTCAGGCGGGAAAATTGCATAAAACCCCGCCCCCGCCAGCCCGCCAATTAAAGCTCCAATGACCCAAAAACGCCACGCTTGCAGCAGGCGGATAAAATCTTCCATCGATGGTGGTCTAAAAATGAAATTCATGCCATTTTTCCATTAGCTGTCTTCATAACGTTTAATTCTGTTTTTTCGCTGCCAGGTGAGGAATGGGGCTGCCATTTTTCGAAGGGCATATTTTGCAACAATTGGAGAAAAGAATGAGCCGCCATCCCGATAATGTACTTTTAACATTTCAGGCCAGCAGCGGTCATCAGCAGCCATAGTTTTGCCTGAAGTATGGAGGCGGAAGTTTGCCCAGGTCTCTCCGGGCAAATAAGTGAATTGTGTAATTTTTGCCAGCCTCACCCAGAGATCATAATCCATGGCAAAGTAAAAATCAGGATCCAGCGGTCCCACTTGTTGCCAAAGATCTGCCCGGAAGAAAGTCGCCTGCTGCGGGATATGAACATAACCCCGTTTTAACCGGCGGAGATCTGTAGCCGCTGCCGGGAATTGACCGATGTTTCGACCATTTCCATCGATAAAATTCGTATCCGCATAAACCATGCCAATTTCTGGATGCCCAACCAGATAATTTGCGGCAGCCTTCAAGGCACCCGGTTCATAAGTATCATCAGAATTAATCCATGCGAGAATTTCACCGGTCGCTTTCGCAAAACCTTTATTGAGAGCATCTGTCTGCCCGTGATCCGGTTCGGATGCCCACCAAGCAAGGCGATTTTCATACCGCCTGATGATGTCCACAGACCCATCAGTTGAACCACCGTCAACAATAATATATTCAATTGCCGGGTAATCCTGTTCCAGCACAGAACGGATGGTTGCTTCGATATAATTGGCTTGATTAAAAGAGGGTGTAACGATTGATATGAGAGGTTGATGCATTATTTTGTTTTTGTCAGGTCAAATATTACATACCCTTTGTCCTGTGCAAAAACCGGGTATGTCTTATAAATATAACTTTTAATTTCTGGCTGGTTATCCAGTTTATTTAATTGAGTAATTACCAGATATTTTTTACCCATGACCTGTTGCTGGAACCTCTGCAGCAAGTCAATCTTCCGACCGTCAAGAGCGCGCAGGTCAAGGTCGCCCGAATCGTACCACGAATCGACCTCCTGCCAGCCCCAGTAAGCCAGGCGATAGCCATAATCCTGGGCAATGGTCAAAACCGGTCCGGAATAGCCCAATTTTTCGCCCAATCCCTGCCAAAAAGCGGCATCGGGGCGCCAGTCATCGCGGGCAAGGGTTACCCGAACATCCCAAAGCTGGATGGAGACAACCAACATGATCAAGAGTGCCAGGAGCGCGCGCACGAAGGTTCCTGACCTGATTTTCGCGATCGATTCCAGCAATGTTTCGGCAATTGGCGACAGCGCCAGGGCTGCAATCGGGATGAGAGGAAGCTGGTAATAATCATGGGTGCTGATGTGATAGGCAAAGGTCATGCCGTAAACAATATAACCCGCGAATAAGCCGGTGAGAAAAAACATTCCGCGCCTTTTTGCGACAAATATGCCGATCATTCCAGCGGCAAAGGCGCCGAACCCAACCACTCCTTCGATTTGACCCAACCAGCGCAAATAAAACCCCGGGTCAAGCCAGAGCTGAGGGAAGAATCGGAAAGCAAATTGTTGACCGAGGAAACCGGCGAAAACCACGCCATAAAGTGTGTAAAGCGCTGATGGAAGCAAAGACAACCCTGCAATGGTCCAGGTTTGCTTGTCTTTGATGGATTTTACGAATCCAAATTCAAAAACCAGCCCCAGCATCGCAAAGGCAAGCGGAAAAACCGAAACATTTTTGACAAAGATTGCCAGACCGTTTAATATACCGGTAATCAACGCCCATTTCCAGTCACGTCGATTTGCCCAATGGAAACTCGCCCAGGCTGCGGTCGCGATCAGTGCGACCATTAATGGATCCGGTTGAAATGTCCGGCTTGCAATCACTCCGTAAGGCAGGAAAAGGTAATAGAGCAGGGAGATGAAAGCCCCTCCCGGACCGGCGATCTCCTTTGCGAGGAAGAAAAGTGGAATACCGGCCAGGACCCAGAAGAGCAATGAATAAATACGTGCGATCCAGAGGTGCTCTCCAAAAACACGGTAAGTCAGTGCCACCAGGCTTTCAATCAAGGGTGGTTCGATCACTTGAAGCGAATGCCATTGATTAATCGCTATTTCCCGAAAAGGCGGATTTTCGCTTGCCGGAAGCATGGCATAATACATTCCCCTTGCTTTTAAGGCTGAAAACAATTGGCGCGTTGGGGCAAAATCCAGCGGGAGATCGGTCAGATCATAAAAACGGATCCCCGCAGCGAGAATGAGCGCGAGCACCACGACGGCGATCAGCGATTTTTTATTACCAAAGAACCAGGTCACATTACCCGTCCGAGGAATCCATTCATGATAATTTCTTTGTTTTTAACCATTGCCGAATTTGAATGTAGAATTTTCTCAGGTTTTTTAAACCTGCCATTGCCAGGAGTGCGTAAATGATGCGGTACCACTCTTTTAATACCACCGAAGGATTAAACCGAAAAGCCTGCCAGTATGCTTTGAGTGATTGAACGTAAAACCCGCCGTCCAGCAGGTAAAAAGCATTCAGGCGGTGTGCACCACCCAAAATTTGGTTCTGATTTTTGTTGTACAAAGACTGGAAAGCAGGATCTGATTTCATCCATTCAACAATTTGAAACGCTTCGCTGCCAAAATCCGCGGTCCTTGATAAATTTTTTGCTTCGGGGTGATATCGTGCAGCCGCCAGAGTTTCGGGAACATAGTAAATTTTCGACAAGCTGGCGATGCGCAACCAGAGCTGGTGATCAAGCAATAAATGATAGCGGGGCTCCAATAATCCAGCTTTTTCCAAAATGGAGCGACGCATGAAAACCCCGGGCTGGCTGATGATATGAAAGGACATCAGGTCAACCAGGTCGTAGGAGCGAAAAGTTTGGAGATTAAACGTTTTTCCGGCTGCATCCACCGACAGAACATTCCCGTAGATCAAACCTGCATCGGGGTGAAGTTCAAAAAAACAAAGCGCTTTTGAAATTGCTCCAGGGAGGTAAAAATCATCCGAATTTAGCCAGGCGACCACATCCCCCGTAGACTGGCGCAGACCCTTATTGATCGCATCTGCCTGGCCGTGATCTATTTCAGAGACCCATCCCGCCAGGCGGTCGGAATATTTTTTTATAATTTCCACACTGCCATCCAAAGAACCACCATCCATGACGAAGTATTCCAACTCAGGGATATTGGAATCCAGCACGGAGCGAATGGTTTGCTCCAAATATTTCGCCTGGTTGAAAGATGGTGTAACAATGGAAACCCGCATGGGAATATGCCTGATTATTTCTTTGGATGAGCCAGATCAAAAACGAGATAGGTCCGGTTTTGCACCAGAATTGGGAAATTTTCGCTTAACCGCTTCTGCAGTTCCGGTTGCCGGTTGAATTCATCAAAGTCAGTCACCAGAAAGTAATCTTTATTGGAAAGCAGCTGCTGGTAGGTTTTATCGAAATTTTGAATATCCACGGATGCCGGCCAGAGGCTGGTATTTTGCCAACCATAATACGCCAGGGGATAGCCGTAATCGGTAGTGATTGAAATTACTCCCGGCTGGTGGTTTACAGCCTGCCCGACTTCAGCCCAGAATGCTGCCTGTGCCCTGTAATCATTTGTGCGGTGATCAAGATATTGATTTGCCGTAAAGATCAAGATGGTAAGTCCAGCCAGGATCAGGCAAAACAACTGGGCAGGACCTGAAAGCGCAAATCCAGCCTGATCCTCCACCTGGGAAGGTTTCGATTTGAAAATTTGGAAGAGCGGGACGGAGAGCTGCGCCAGGCAAAGAGCCAGCAATGGAATCAACGGCAAGCTGTAGTAATCATGGCTGGAGATGTGATGTGCAAAAGTCAAGCCAAAAACAAAATATGCAGCCCACAAACTGCCCAGGAAAAATTTTACCTGCTTATTGCTGAATATCAACCAACCGGTCAACCCGGCTGCAATCCAGGGGAAGCTGGCAATGATTTCCACTTTCAGCAGCCAGCGTAAATAAAAAACAGGATCGATCCATAAACCTGGATAAAAACGCGAACTGAATTGTTGTCCCAGGAAGCCATGCAGAGTAATACCGTAATACAAGTATCCCGCGGGAGGCAAAATCCCCAGCAGGATGATGACCCAAATTTGAGGAGTTTTGAACGCCTTTAAGAAACCAACCCTCGTCAGGATGATCGCCAGGGCAGGAGCGATGATGAAGAAGACAGCAGGAAATTTGACGAAAATTGCGATGCCTCCGCTGATTCCGGCAACAATCGCCCAGCGCCAACCCTGGTGCCTGCCCCAATTTTCAATCGCCCACCAAAAAATTATGATTGCCATGATCATTAATGGATCGGGCTGAAATGCCCGGCTGGCTGAGACCGCATAAGGCAGCAAGAGGTAAAAAGCCAGCCCAATGGCTGCAGCAACCCGGGAACCAGAGAGATTTTTTGTGAGCAGGAAGAGGAAAAACGCCCCGATCAGCCAGAAACTTGCTGAAATGGCGCGGGGAATTGCGGTTTGCACTCCCCAATAAGCATAGAGCCTGGCTGTCAGGGTCTCCATGATCGGCGGTTCAATGGTGGCTTCATTCGAATACTGCCGGACAGCCAGATCCTTTTGCCAGTTCGGGATGTTGGAAATCGTTTCGTTATCAAGACATTCCGAGTGGAAGCAGGAGGCGAAAATGGCTGAGTTCGGGGTGTTGGAAATCGTTTCGTAATATAGACCGCGAGCCTTGATTGCCCCAAACAACTGGCGGGTGGGGTGAAAATCGAGCAGAGGCGCCGAAAGGTCATTAAACCGGAGGAATATTCCAGATCCAACCAGGAGGATCAGCAGAATACTGAAACTCCAGTTGGAGGCAAGTGGATTGCGAAGGTAGCTTTTCAAGGGGGGTTGTTATCCTGTTTCAGGCTGAAGATTCAGTCTTGAATAAACTTTTATATTCGACTTTTTCAAAAATAGTCAGTTTTCCACCAATGGTGGCATCCACAATTTTTCGACCCGCGTTTTCATAAGCCTGGCGAGCCATCTTGTAGGCAATTTCTGAAGTTTCCAAATCTGGCAGCTGCCAGCGAAAACCTTTCCCAAAGTATTGACTGGAAAAGTGGTTCGGATCATCGCCTTCGGAGGTGACAGTGGTATTGGGTTTGCCCGTGGTGGTGTAATTATGGTCGACACCGATCAGGATCACTTCATCAAACCCCATATGGAAGGCAATCTGCATCGTGACGTAAGTCACGGTAGCCCCTTCCCAGATTCTTCCGCTAACATCGCGGGAAAAACCTGGTGCGTCATAAGTTGTGTATAAAAATGTCGGGAGTTGGGGGTCATTGGGATCAGAGAAGCGGGATTTGTCAAAATACCTGCGCGAGCGCCAGGTGATAAATTTTGGAATTTCCAGGGAAGCCAGGTCTGAAGCCGTCTGTTCGATCACCAGGTCATTAACCACTGAGAGAAAGGTCGTTTTGAATCCCAGCTCGGGGAACATCAGGTAGATCCGGTTCATCCCAAAAGTAATCTCATTCTTGAGTTTGCTCAAGTCGGTTAGTTTCAGGCTGGGTCCATTCCCAATGATAAAAGCCCGCTTACCGCGATAAACATCCTTGTAATCTTTCATTCGGCGGATTGCAGTCTGCCTCCATGGATGCAGGTAAGCCGCCGGCAATTGGGGCAGGTCGCGAATGCCGATAAAGGTATCGCGAATAAAAGGCCAAAGGGAGGTGTTCTTGAGAGATTGTTTCATGTTCATTTAAATGAATTTCAACCCAGGGTGGAAAAGGTTTTGAAAATACTTCATTCCGTGCTCAGACGTGCGGTTGCACCACCATCCACCACCATCGCCTGACCGGTCATGAAGGATGATTGCTCATTATCCGCCAGGAAATAAATTGCATGGGCAATTTCTGATGGCTTGCCGACCCGTCCATTGACCGTTTTTCGCGCCAGGTTATCGAGGCGCGATTGCATGTCTCCCTTTCCAACATGCCCGCGGTCCAAACCCGCCCGCAGCATGGGTGTATCGACCGCTCCCGGCAGGATCGCATTCACGCGAATATTATCGGAGGCAAATTCAATTGCCATGGCACGCGTCAGAGCCAGTAAGCCGCCTTTGCTGGCAGCATAAGCGGCAATATTCATCGAGGTCTGGATTGCATGAACCGAAGAGACATTCACGATGGCTCCGCCTGCCGCTGCCTTGAATAGTGGATATGTCAGCTTCATAAAGAGGAAGGCAGAGCGCAGGTTGGATGCCATGACCCCATCCCATTCTTCGACCGTGGTTTCAACCAGGGGTTTTGCCACCTGGACCGCCGCATTATTAATCAGCGCACCCAGGGAAGGTGTGGATGCCTGTATTTCTGTGAAGATTTTTTCGAGTTCAGCAGTGTGCGAGATATCAGCCTGGATAAAACTTCCATTTCCTGGAAAGCCATCTCCATAGGGAGCACGATCAACACCGATCACTCTCCAGCCTTTTTCTGCAAAAAGTTCCACCGTTGCCCGGCCAATTCCACCGCCTGCACCGGTAATCAGGACAGTCTTATTTTGTTTTTGCATGTGATTCTCCTTCACTCCAGGAATTCCTTCTGCCTGAGATCAATTTTTCCCGGAGGTTGTTCATTCGCCCAGTTCTCCATGCGCGATATTTAACCCGTCAAGTAAATTTTTAATCGTATTCCAGTGGACCCTCTCCCAGGCGGCAGGACTGGAATTTGCATTATGGGGCGCCATCATCACATTATCCATCCGGATCAAAGGACTGTCAGCCGGAAGCGGTTCAACCTCAAATACATCCAGCGCGGCTCCGCCGAGTTTTTTCGTTTGAAGGGCATGGATCAGATCGTCCTCCTTGACAATTGGACCGCGGGCAGTGTTGATCAGTATCGCTGATGACCTGGCATGCGCCAGGCTGCGAGAATTGATCAAATGGTGGGAGGTGGGGTTGAGATCACAGTTGATTGAGATGTAATCTGAATTTGCCAGCAGGGATTCAAGGTTGGTCATCTGGATCCCTGTTTCGGCAATGAAGACATGATCAATTTCGATGATATCTGTCCCGAAAATTTTCATGCCGAAAGCCCTCGCGCGCCGGGCAAGTGTTTTTCCGATTGAGCCGACACCTATAATTCCAAGTGCCTGCTCATGCAGGGCCTTGCCGGGAATTTTTTCCCATTCGCCTTGCTTCATGGCACGGTCCATCCATGGCTGCCGGCGCGAAAATGCCAAAATGTAAGCCATGACAGTATCTGCCACCGGCATGGTAAAAGCATTTGGAGTTCGTCCAATTTTGATTCCCAGCCGGTCACAAGTCTCAGAATGTATGGAATCAATCCCGGTCCCCCATTTTGAAATAATTTTTAGGCGAGGGGCACAGGCTTCAAGGACGCGGGGAGTGTAACGATCGTCTCCACAGATGGCGCCGTCAAACTGACCGGCAAACTTGAGAATGTCCGCTTCTTCGAGGCGTTCATGCACTTCGGGAATGATCAAGTCGATCCCAAATTTTTCAAAAACCGGGCGAAAACGCTCCGTAAATGGGAGCATGTAAGGAGCAGAAAAAAGGATGGTGGGCATGGTTATTTACAAAAATCTTCCTTGATAATGGCAAGCATGTCAGTATTTGCTGCGCTTGCTGAAAGTATGGTACAGGCTTGCTTTTGGATGAATGGGTCTTCGCCTAAAATACTTACGAAAGGACGCAGTTTATCCTTTTTACCCAAAATTGTGTAAGCTTGCAAGAATGGCATCCATTCAATTTTATCCGATGGATAGAAACCTTCGGCGAGAGCTTTTTCCCCGAGTGCATCCACACTTTTCCAATCACCTGCCTGGCGGGCCAGACTGGCTTTCTCGTAATAATAACACCAACCATGCAGGGGTTCCTGTTTGAAATATTCGAGGGGCAGGAGCGGCGCTTTCCCCTCTGGCTGGATATTACCAATCCGGGAGGAGGCTGCAACCTGCATTATTTCCGGGCGGTCATTTTCAGAGATTTCGGGTTGATTTCCATCCAAGGCGCGAACGCAGGCGTTGTCGGCGGGTTGGCTGATGACCAGCACATTGTTGTAGCTGGATACAGTTTCATTACCGCGCCGGATTTGAACATCCTGCCCGCGCCCGACACTGATGGCATTTGCATTCTGAGGTGTGAGAACAAAGGCTGTGATGGGCACCTGTACCAGGTCGCCGGTTTGCGCCTGGGGATAATAAATCTGGTTTGCCGGTCCCCAGACGAAATAGTCCTCCTGAATTGCGATGGAAGGGTAATCTGCCACGAGAGTGGTCCCTTTTTGCAGCATTGGAACGCGCCACGCCACCTGCCACCAGAAATTCCTGGTAGCCTGGGCTTCGGCTGCAGCATTGACACCGTTTGCATAATGAGTCATGCCGGCACTAACCGCCAGGAAAATTATCAGGAAATTCCACAGGAATGCCGAACGCACCTGTGTGAGCAATGCGCTTACCAGCAAAACAGCGCCTGCCAGGGCTGGCAGAGTGTAGCGCGAATAATTGGCGAAATCCACATGACGGTTCGCCAAAATTACCGGGATTAAGCCGCCAGCCGCCGTCACGATCCCGATGACCAATACCTCGCTCAGCCAGTGTTCACTTTGATCGTCCCAAATTGTCCAAAGGAACCAGATTATTAAAGCGGCGATCAAACCAACCAGGATCGCGGGTAAAAGGTCGCGCAACCGCAGTCCAAAAGCAAGGTTATAAAGCGGTAAAACCCAGGCTGTAATAAGCACATTGATGGCATCCTGCGCCAGGGTGATCAGCCATTTTAATCCGGTGGACAATGGTGAAGATAAGATCAAACCGATTTGTGCGCCCGGGTCTGTGGCTCGCCGCTCACTTTTAAAATAAAAAAGACGCCAGATCAAAAAAACTGCCGGGCTCAGGGCAAAAACCAGGGCATGCCGGGCAAAACTTTGCAGAAATAAATGAAAAGGTTTGGACTGTTTGCGCCAGAACATTAAGCCGATCAGTCCAAAACGAAAGACTTCCAGTCCAATAAAATACTCCATCAGACCAAGGTAGCACCATCCGAGCAAAATGGATGCGATCGCCATCGTCCAACGAGCAAATCGATTTTCTGTGAGGCAAGCTTTTAGACTGAGGCTGATGGAAAACAAAGCCAGCATTAAACTGAAGAGGTGCGCCTGGAAATCGACTGCGTTTGGCTGGGATAAAAACCCTGGATAGATCAGAAAGAGGGCGCCTGCAAAAAGGTTGGCGCGCTTATTATCCGGCCAGACCATTTCGAAAATTTTCCAGAGTACCAGTGCACCTGTCACACGAAAGAGATAGGCGCTGATATTGTAAAAAATTAACTTTTCACCGAAAAGAATATACAAGGCATATTGAAGAAATGCACGCGTTGGTCGGTCGCTGGCAAATACGGTTGAGAAAAAGGCTGGTCCTTTAACATGCGCGTCATACATCAAATACCAGTCGTCATGAAAAAAACCAAACTGGTTGACGAGGGGAAGATAAATCAATCCGGCAAGGATAAAAAAAAGAATTGGAGCGATCCAGGCAGAGTGACGCCTGGTAAATGACATCAGACTACTGCGCGTTTTTTCCATTTGGGTCACGGCGAAAGATTTCCGAATCAATTAATTCGTGCTGCCGCACAAAACTGTATGCAGCTGGGCAGTATTGGCGAGGGATGCAGGATTGAGATTTGAATCACTGGAGTTCCACTGGCTGGATTGCAGACAAATATATTTTCGCTGATCTTTGTCAATTTCTGCAACGACGGCTCTGGCTTTTTCAAATTGTCCCGAGTTAATGTAGGCAGTCACCAGCACGATCCATTCAGATTCATCCGCAGGCTTCAGACCTGCCTGGCGAGCTTCGTCAGCCAGCCTGGCGGCTTCCTGTGGATTGCCTGCCTGGTTAAAATATCCGATCTTTTGGTAAAAATAACACCAATCGTGAACCGGTTCGGCACCGAAAAGTGAAACCTGGGGCTGGATGGGGGTTGCAGCTGTGTTGATCAGGTTGATGTTCGAATAGGATGCGATTTCCTTGATCAACCCATCTTCGCTGAATGGCAAAGAAAGCTGGTTGCCATCCAGCACGTGCAGGCATGCCCCGTAAAAAGGAATCGATAAGACCAACGCCTTTCCATAATCCCGCCGGACATTAATGTTCCGGACGGTTCTTTTGTCCAGGGTTTTCGCATTCAAATCGAGGATCAGGGTGGGGTTGGGCACTTGTCCGGTTACCTGCAGGGGCTGTCCCGGATAATAAGCCATATTCACCGGTCCCCAAATTTCATATTCCTCAGCCAGCCGATCTCCTTCGGGCAGGGAAACAATGAGGGTGGTATCAGGTTGAAATCCTGGCGCCCGCCAGGATAATTGCCAGATGACATTTCGCTCATATTCCCAGAATCGAGCATAGTAGGCTGCGCTGTGAATTTGAGTCATTACTGCAAAGCTGATTAAAAAGCCCAGTACAACCCAGCGAAAATTTCCCCGCAAAAACTTAAATATACCTGCGCTGATCAGGATTGCCACACCAAGCATGGATTGAGTGGTATAGCGGTCCCACTGGCTGCTGAAAATGACATTTCTCCCGAGTATATTGATAACCGCCTGGGGAACGATGACAGCGATCAAACCCAGCCAGAGCAAACTATCCAATCCATTTTCCGAAACATCATTCTGCCCGGCATGCCGGCACCAGGCAAAATATCCGCCACAAAGCGCCAACACAATCCCTGCGATCCCCGCGGCTTCCAAAAATGTATTGAAACGACCGCTCGCAGTAAACTGGTAAAAAGGGACGAACCAGGCAAAAAGAATTGTCTCAAGCAAATCTTTAATGTATCCGGTTGCAATCTGGACGAAACTATAGAGCGGGTTGCTGGAATAATCAGATAAAAGCGCACTGACACTGGTTGCCTTGCGGATGCTGACAAAGATAAACAAGCGCCAGTAGAGATACCCCATGAGCATAAGCAAATAAGGCGCAAGGTTTTGGGCTGCTTTAAGAAAAGAATGAAAGGAACGACCTTTGACTCTGGTTGAACTGGCAGCATTTTCCTGCTCAAGCTGATCCTTTTGTTTCAGGGTCCACCAGACTAATGCCCATCGAACGACTTCCAAACCTATGGTGGCTTCATACAAACCGAGGTTAACCAGTCCCAGGATCACGGCGACCAGGATTGCCAGGATCTTTAATATCCGGTTAGGTGTCTTAATCGAAAAAATTGTTAATGAAATGGAAATAAAAATCGCATTCAAACCCAGCAGATCGATACAAAATGTTGCCGCAACCGGCTGCTGGAAAAAGCCGGGGTAAAGTACAAAAAGGAGCGCGGCAATGAAAGTAACCAGGCGCTCCCTGGGCAGGACCAACCTTAATAACCAGAAAACTGAAAGACCCGTGAGAATCTTCAGTACCAGGGCGAAAACCTGCCAGAGCAGAACCCTGGCAGCGAAAAATTTGTATAAAAAAGCAAAAGTCCAGCCAATCAGGGGACGATCTGTCTGGAAGAGCCGGATGATTGCGTTCAGCCCGTCTTTCGACTGCCCCGCCCAGAGCATGTACCAGTCATCGTGATAAAATCCCAACCAGGGGATGGAAATTCCATAGACCAGAAGTGTGGCGATGATGATGAATCCAGCGCTCAGCCAGGGTTCAAGATCACGAACCTTTGGGCTTTTTTCGGTCATTCGTTCACCGATTTATTTTTTAAATCTGCACTTCTGGTTTTCAGTAGAATATCAGCCATCTGAAAATCAACTTCTTCATCGATATCCACAGCTTCGAGACGGGGTGTTTCGAACATGAATGGACGTTCGCCCAGGCGGTTACGCCTGCTGAGTAAATTTTCCCTTGTAAAAAGATAAAAGCAGGAATTTTCTTCAAAAACGGGAGGAAGATCCTGGGTTTGGAGCAGAATCGCCGGGTTGTGGTTAATCGCCCGGGTTAAACCATCCCATAAACGGGTTTGAAGCCGGGTGACTGAAAACATTGAGTCAAAAGCGGGGTATTGGGAAAGAAAAGCCTGGATGCCATTCGATAACGTGACAGCGGTCAGGAGGGGATTTGTGCTGTGAGTCTGCAGGTAAAAATCCGCCTTGATTTGAGACGTATCATAAGCGAGGATTTCATTCATGGATATCGCATCTGCCCGAAGATAATCGGGGCGATCGATGATTTGAACCTGGGGAAAATTCTGCTTAAGACCCTGCTTGATCGGTTCTGAATCAGTATCAACAAGAATGGTTGAAATTTGGGGAACATCCAGCAATGTCTCGATAATATGCTGGTAGAGGGGTTTACCAGCCAGCTGGCGGTAATTTTTCCCTGGGATTCGCTGGCTGTGGTGACGCATGGGGACCAAAGCGGCAATGGTTGTCATCTGATTTGCCTCACTTATATTGTTTATTATACCTAATTGGTTCCACTTCACGTTTTGGAGCAGTGGTGATTTCTGTTCCTCGCGGATAATAAAAGGTTTGACGCAGCTGCCAGTTCCATTCCAAAGACTGGCGGTAACCCTGGTAGGTTCCCCAGAATTGATTCCAGCGGAACCAGAAAATACTGCCAAAGCTTTGGAAAAGTTTTTTTTGCTGGGCAGCATGCCAGAGGTCATTGGAAATATTGCTGCTGACCATGCGGGCGAAATCATAGAGGCTGAAATGGGCTTCGGGGTAAATCTGCTTAAATGCCATGGCTTCGCGTCGGTACCGGTTGAAAACCCCCTGCGGAGTTTCATTATGGAGGTGTATGATTTCTGCTTCAGCCACGTATGAGAGATAATAGTTTTGGGAAAGAACCCATTTTGCCCATTCGAGATCTTCCAATCCAGTCAATGTCTCATCATACGGACGTTCCTGCCAGATCGATTTCCGGATGGCGGCGTTGGCGTTGTTACAAAAGGGCTGGGTTTGCTGGAGGGTTGATTCGTCCGGGTACCAGCGTGCAAAAATTTCGTGTTCAGAAAATTTGGTTTGCTGCTTCTGCTTGATTTTGGAAGATGCCTGCAACCCGCGTTGTTTGCCGTAGGTCAGCGCCGTTTGCGGATCGTCAAAAGGTTTTAACAGGCTTTCCAGCCAGTCGGGGTAGACGGGGTAAACATGGGCGCTGGCAATAACGACCAGCGGATGCGTGGCAGAATCAATACCGAGGTTGAGAGAACGCCCAAAGGTAAAATCATCGGGTTGGATATGAACAATTTTGACCTTAAAATTGCTGGCAACTTCAAGGGTGTTGTCGCTTGATCCTGAATCTACCAAAATGACTTCAACATCGCTGATCGTCTGCTGTTGAATCCCCTCGAGCAGCCGGCCAAGATGTTGCCCTTCATTATAAGCACGGATTACAATGGAACAATCCATAGGGCGATCCGGTAAAATGCCTACCAGTTTTGATCCTTTTCATACCCCAATTGGATCAGAAGATCCCCGGCAACTTCTTTAAAAAGTTTCTTATGCTCTTCCTTAAAATATTTGTTCCAATCGCCGGTTCTGCCGGAACGAAATGTGGGAGATTTTTGAGGATCGATACAAGCCTCAAGAATGTCAATAATTTCTTCGCGGGGGGTTGGCAGAGTGTTTACTCTTTTCAAAAAATGATCGACAATTTCCCCGAGGGCTTCCCGCCGGTGATGGATCAAGCTTTCGTAGCGCACCTTGAGCATTTCCGGGCGTTCCAGCCAGCCCTGGTACTGTTCAAATCTCTGGGCGATATTTGGAAATTCGATATCAGCATCAGGCCGCCCCAGAATACTTACTTTCAAGCGTTCGTCAAAATTTTTCAAATTCTCATTATAGTATTTGTAATGAGCGTGTCCGGGCTCCATCTCCGTGATATAGAAAACATGAGAAACGACAATATCCCGTGGATCGCGGAAAATAATATAAGGGACAAACCTGGGAGTGCATACTTCCGCAACCACTTCGGGCCAGGCTAACAGGTGTGTGCTTGTAACATCCAGGGGGTGAAGCGCGTGGATATAAGCCAATGCTTCCTGAACACTGTGTTTTTTTCCCGTCTCGCCGTCATAGGAAAAAAATGGAAGGGGGACATGGGGTGAAAAGGGTGCAACTTTTGAGAATCCCATCAGAATCTGGTCCAGAAGATGGGAACCGCTCTTTGGGAATGAATTAGCCATCAGCACCGGCCATCCACCTTGAGGGGCTTTGATTCCAGCAAATTTAATCCTTTGCACCAGTACTTCATTGCGGTACATGGAAAGTCGAAGCTGGTTTCGCAATCCAGCCGGGATGATCGCAGCAAGTTGCTTTTTCATAAAATTCCTAAAAATAAGATTCCAATCTACCCGTTATTATATCGGTTCTCAATTAAATGATCTAAAGTTTTTCTTCCAGGAGGAAATCTTCCTGATTAATGATACCCTTTTTCACGGTTAGAATTGCCGGCGATTTTAATAGATCACGCGGGTCGAACCATTTCAGGATGGCATGTGTGCTGCGAATACCTGTCTTGAGAAAATCGCCAAAGGGCAGGGAAGTTCGGAAGAGTTGATAGTACAAAAATCGTCGCGCATTTCGACGGAAATTTGCGGGGGGAGTAATTGTATCAGCAGACAGGAATTCTTCCAGCATTCGCGAATAATTTTCCCGGCTCTCGGGAAAAAACACGATAGGATATTGAGTAAAGCGTGCTTTTCCAGCGCAGAGGACAGCCGAACCCATGATCGAGGCTTCCAGCCCGATGGTCGAGTTGTAAATCGCCACAAACTTGGATCGTGCAATTAACTCATAGCTGCTGATATTTTCCTGCGGTGGAATGAAGAGAATATTATCAAGACTGGTCGCTCCGCACTCGTCAACCCACTCAGCCACGGTCTCCAAGCTGGATTTTCGAACCCGGGTTTCGTCTGGATGTGCCCGAATGATAAACAGCGTTTCAGGATGTTTTTGAGCAGTCGCTAAAATCAGATCAAGCCAGACGAACATGTCCGAGAAAATGGTATTGGCATGCGGTTGGCTGGTGTCGAAGATCACATTCGTGAACACCGGGACGACCTGCTTGAAATTCCCCATTTTATTCAAAAGGGCTTGATCGAGCCCTTTCATGTTTGGCCAGAATTTGACCCCTGCCATGCTGAAATTCCCCTGGAAACGATTTTGAAGGTAGGCATCCAATCGTGAATTTTGGCTTTCGTCCAATTCGAAGGTTTCGGGAATGGTGATTGGGTAAGCCGTGGATTCTCCATCGGTAAAAAATCCAGTCATGGGCAAAAGACCAACTTCGTGGCTGATCACCCTGATTCCACGCTTTGTGGCGATCCATTTGGCGGTGGCTTCCGGGAAAAACTGCCCGTTGAATACCACCAGGCTGCGAGGATTTACCGCATCCAGAAATTTATCAAACTGCCTGGCAACATTCCAGGCAGAAAGAATGTACTCGCGAAAGAAAAATAGAGTCGACTCATTTTCGATCAGGTTGTATCGTCTTAATATCCAGCGCAGCCCCGGCAGAACCAGTGCTGCAAGCGGGATATCCTTGTATTCGAAGGACATTAAATCTTTAAGCGATAAACCAGCCAGTTGTTTAGCAAGCTCTGCGTCCCGCTCGAAGTGAAACCATTCAACCGATGCTCCGGTGTAAAGGGTTTTTGATTGGTAAACGCAGGATTTGCATGGGGGTTCTTTTTCGGGATGATCGCGATCCGTTCCCAAAACGCAGCGGCTCATGCCGTGATCGCAGGCGAAATAAGTAACCGGGATCCCGCTTAATCGCAGCCCCCAGGATGTCAGCAGATGGAAAGCGCTGTTCCAGGAAAAATCGTCAATCCCGCTTGAAGCTTTAAAGAAAGCCACAGGTCTGGCATCGCTAGGGGTTGGAGAGAGACGCGCAACTCGCAGGCTCATCAGGAAAATCCGTGCATTGTTGAAATGCCGGACGAGACGACGCAGGATTTGTTGACGATGATATTCTTTCAGGTTCTGCAAGGTTGAATTTTTACCAATCGTTGGATTTCTCGTAACCGAGTTGGATCAGAAGATCCCCGGCAGTTTCTTTAAAAAGTGATTTCAGTTCTGGAGTGAAATATTCCCTCCAGCCGCCTGTTTTCCCGGAACGAAAAGTACGCGATTTTTTCGGTTGAATGGCATTCTCCAGGATGGTGAGTGCTTTTTCGCGTGGAGTTGGGATCCGAAATCCGGTCTTTTCAACCTGATCCAGAACCCGGTTTAAAGTGACTTTCCGGTTCACGATCAAATCTTCAAAACGAATACAGAGGGCGGCAGGTTGCTTGAGCCAGTCAAAAACTCCCTGGTATCGTTGGCGCACATCCACCATGTAGAGACCGTCCTGGTTGATGCCGGTAATTGCGATCTTTAACCGCTCTGCAAAACTTGGAAGGGTCTGATAATATGCATGCATGCCGTGCCCGAGATGCATGTCCGTTGCAAAAAAAACATGCGAAACCAGCATGTCGCGCGGGTCGCGATATATGAAATAATTCACCCGCCCGGGAGAACAGAGATAAGCAACATTCTGCGAAGTGGCATCGACATAGCCCCAGCCGATGACGCCGGGGCGGACTGCCTGGAGATCTTCCAATACCCTGTCTTCAGGTCTCCTGCCCCCACTGGCATTAATTGTGCGAACAGGATCAGCCGCCACATAAGCGTAAGGCGCCACAAGACACAGCCCGTTCATGATCTGAAGCAACAAATGTGAGCCGCTCTTGGGTTTGGCATTCGCGAAAATCGGAGGAGAATCGTCGAAGTTTACCCGCTTCCAACGCATGGCCGCCTGCGCATATTTAACTGGGCTTCGCAAGGACTGCCTTAGTTTTGTGATTAGTTTCATATTTACTGGCTGAATTCCGGCAGGTTACTCGCTGTCTTTGACGCGGCGCAGTTTGTTGAGGGATTTTAACTCGCTGTCGTATACCTTTTTGACTCCATCTCCCAGTCCGGCTTCGGTCACGCGAATATATTTAACCAGTTTTTCAAAACCGCCGGGTTCGACCGAGGCAGCCTGGTCTCCGCCCCACATGGCTCTGTCCAGGGTGAAATGCCGTTCAACGACACAGGCTCCAAGAGCCACTGCGACGGCGGATGGCACCAGTCCAACTTCATGCCCGGAATATCCAATCGGAGTTTCAGGGTATTCACGCCGCAGGGTTTCAATCATGCGCAGGTTTAGTTCTTCAGGTTCGCAGGGATAGGCACTGGTGCAGTGCAAAATGACCAGGTTATCCAATCCGACCGCATCCACACCCCGCCTGATTTCCTGCATGGTGGACATGCCGGTTGAAATGATCAGGGGTTTACCCGTCTGACGGACAAATTTTAAAAGCGACTTGTCTGTCAGAGAAGCGGATGGAATTTTATACGCGGGGGTTTCGAACTGACTCATGAAATCGACCGAGGGTTCATCCCAGACAGACACCAACCAATCGATGCCCAGCTTTTTGCAGAGCTGATCAATCTCCCGGTACTGGTCCAGACCTAATTCCACTTTGTAGCGATAATCCAGGTAGGTAATATATCCCCAGGGAGTTTCACGCATCTGTTTTTGCTGTTCGGGTGGGGTGCAGACTTCGGGGGTGCGTTTTTGAAACTTGACCGCATCTGCTCCTGCATGGACAGCAGCTTCGATCATTTTCTTGGCAATTTCCACGTCGCCGTTATGGTTAATTCCAATTTCAGCGATGATGTAAGCGGGGTGCTGATCTCCGACCAGCCTGTTTCCGAGTTTTATTTCACGAGTCATTATTTTTCCTCCGGTTAAAAGTCAATCAATTGTAATATGGAGCGAACGCTGGACAGTCTAAAATCAAATTCAGTTCAATCGAGTTCAAGGCGATTAACCAAACGTCAGGTTATTTCCAGTTGGAAAGGATTAAATCACAAATTTCACGAACAGCGCCGTGACCGCCGGCTTTGGTGGTCACAAAATCAGCCGCTTGAATGACTTCAGGTTGAGCATCAGCCACCGCCACACCCCAACCGACATTTTTCATACATTCCAAATCATTATGATCGTTCCCGATGTAAATCACATCACCAGGTTGGATGTTGCGCTCGCGCAGTAGATTTTCCAGCACAGACCATTTATCATCCAGCCCCACGCCGTGAATCGCTTCAATTTTCATTTTCTTCGCCCGGGCAGTGACGACCGGGTTGACTTCGGAGGAGAGGATGATGGTGGTCACTCCCGTTTGTTTTAATTTGGTCAGGATCAGGCTGTCGCTGCGGTAGGCTGCCACCATTTCCTGACCGGTTTCACTGACCCAGACGCGGTTATCCGTCAGGACTCCATCAAAATCCAGGACAAGCAGCCTGGGGTTTTGAGGCATTTTTCGCCTGGAACGACCCGGCCAGACCATATCCAACCCGCCAAAAGACACCAGCCATTCAGCGCGTATCCAGTCGTTCAGGTTATCCAGATCAACCGTAAATTTCGGATCAATCAGGAGTGGGTAGATCGTTTTCCCACTCATCGATCCGTCTAAAATTGCCTGCGGACGGATGGCGTCAACATGCCCGGTTTGCCAGTAGATATTGGGCAATATCTGTCGGGGTGCGTTGTATGGTTCGTCAATTCCATCCACGGCGAGCAGGTTTTTCATGGGGGCATTTTCGCCTCCGGGCAGGCGCCACATTTTATGCGGATTCTGACCAGCCGGCACCACGCCCCGGACGGACTGCCCATCGGGATGATCAAGCAAAATGCGGACTGCATCATCGACGCAGTTTTGCGGACGAATTGGGGAAGTCGGCCGGAGCTGGACCACCACGTCAGGTCGATAACCTTCGTGTTCCTCCAGCCATTTGAGGGCATGCACAAAAACTGGCAAATCAGTAGTGCGATCCTGGGAAAATTCAGCCGGTCGCAGGAAGGGAGTTTCAGCGCCCCATTCGCGCGCCACCGCCGCAATTTCCTCACTATCTGTACTCACAATTATCCGGGTTACAAAAACGGACTGCCTGGCTGCCGCAATACTCCAGGCTACGAGGGGATATCCGGAAAAACTGCGGATATTTTTCCCGGGAATTCCCTTTGAGCCGCCGCGGGCTGGAATAATCGCCAGGACTTCAGGTTTGGCTACCATGCGGTCCATCCGCCATCCACGATAACGTTGTTGCCTGTCATATAGGTCGACGCATCTGAAGCCAGGAAAAGAAGAGCGCCGTTCATCTCATCTTTATGAGCCATCCGCCCGAGAATGGTTTTTGCGGCATAGTTTTTAACAAAAAGGTCGTCATGATTATTAAAAACTCCGCCCGGCGTGAGCATATTCACACGAATTTCCGTCTGCATGTAATACGCTGCCAGGTATTTTGTAAAGCCAACAATGCCGGCTTTGGTCACCGTGTAATAAACGGGTTTAAAGGCAGGCTGTGAGCCATCCTGCTTGCGGTAAATGCGCTGGTCTGGTCCATTTAAACCATAAGTGGAGCATATGTTAATAATGCTGCCTTTTTTCCCCTGGGCAACCATTTGTTTTACACAGGCCTGGGTTGCCAGAAAAGTGCCCGTCAGATTGACATTCAGGGCTGCGTTCCACTGATCCAGGGGGTATTCTTCAAAATTTCCGGCAGCGATTCCCTTTGCAACCGCATCCGGGTCGAATTTTGGATCGAGCGCCGCGCTGTTGACAAGAATATCCAGCCGCCCAAAAGCTGCGACCACCTGATTGACCATCGCCTGAACTGATTGAGGGTCGGTGATATCCGTCTGGATGCCCAGCGCCTGATAACCACTTTTTGAAAGAGCGGCAGCAGCCAGAGCGCATTTTTCTGCGTTCAAATCAACAATCGCAACCGCTGCTCCAGCTTCAGCCAGGGTGCGGCAAAATTCAGAGCCGAGCAAGCCGCAGCCGCCTGTGACCACTGCAACCCGCCCGCTGAGATCAAA
>JAJYOU010000018.1 GCA_021795965.1 Chloroflexota bacterium | reverse complement strand
ACGTAAAATTGCTCTTCCACCGAG
The DNA here is from genome assembly GCA_021795965.1 of Chloroflexota bacterium. Taxonomy (GTDB): domain Bacteria; phylum Chloroflexota; class Anaerolineae; order Anaerolineales; family Villigracilaceae; genus UBA5195. The sequence goes on along the minus strand of JAJYOU010000018.1, from coordinate 38,880 downwards.
AGCGACCAGGTATGCAGCAGCGGTTTCAGGATCGCCGCCGGGGTGAAATAGCCCGAGATGTTCAGAAAATAAATGTTCGCCGCCGAGAGCGTGGATGCCATGGCGCTGTTCGCCAGGTCATAGAACGTCTCGGGGTTGTAGAGCCAGGCTCCAGCCAGCAGGACAATCGTCACCGTCACGAAAAATGCCGGGAAGATTCTGCGGATCCGTCTCTCGTAGAAAGTCACCAGTGAAAACTGGTTGGCAGCTATATCTTTGACGATCAGCCCCGTGATCAGGTAGCCTGAAATGACGAAGAATACATCCACCCCGATGAACCCGCCCGTGAAAAAACCGACCCGGGCGTGGTAAAAAAGTACCGCCAGGACTGCGATCGCCCTCAAGCCATCAATGTCTGCGCGGTATGCTGATTTTTCACTCATTTAAGTAAGTACCCCGTCAGATTTGTCAGTCATGGCATTCAATTGGAATCACGCTCTCGAACAGGTTGTTTAACCTTCCAGTTCGAAACCTCAAACAGGGCGGTTATGGTTATAATGGCTGATGTTAAAATCAGTTCCTGTCGTTACCCTCAGGCAGGCTTGGATGCGATTATACCATCCACGTTCTGCCTCAGTTTGCGGCAGCCCTTCATTAATAACCTGGATTTGAGAGAAATTTATGCGTGCACTCCTGCAGCGGGTTTCGTCAGGCAAAGTGAGTGTGGCGGGCAGCGTGACTGCCGCGATTGGACGCGGGCTGGTCATCCTGCTCGGGATCGCACCCGGGGACGGGCAGGAGCAGGCTGCCTTCCTGGTCGATAAAATTATCCACCTGCGCATTTTTTCAGATGACCAGGGCAGGATGAACCTTTCCCTGTTGGATGTGGGCGGCTCGGCGCTGCTTGTCTCCCAGTTCACGCTTTACGCCGATACCCGGCGCGGACGCAGACCGTCTTTTACAGATGCCGCAGCGCCCGACCTCGCCCGACCGCTGGTGGAATATTTCGCGGGGCTGCTCCGCAGCGCCGGAATCCCAACCGGGCAGGGTGTTTTTGGCGCCGATATGCTGGTCGAAATCCAAAATGACGGTCCGGTCACCATCTGGTTGGAAAAATAGCTTGATTTAACCAAATTTGTCGCTGTTTTTCTTAAAAAAACCTTGACTTCTCAATGGAACCCTGATATATTTTTATTCGTAGGATGCAAGTAGTTTTCGTTCTGTACAGCAAGACTGCGGCCAATGCATCATCCTGGCCGCTTTTTATATCGCCCACCGAAGACATACTGCACCACAAATTTCTCCCTTTTTGTTCGTTTGCTTTTAAGGAGGCAAAAATATGTCTGAACGTGTAATTGGTACGGTTAAGTGGTTCAATGGTAGCAAGGGCTACGGCTTCATCTCCCGCGAAGGCGGCCCAGATGTTTTCGTCCACTTCTCCGCTATCCAGGGCGATGGTTATCGCAATCTCGAAGAAGGCCAACGCGTTGAATTCACAGTCGAAAAAGGCCCCAAGGGTCTCCAGGCTGCCAACGTCAAGGCGATCTAATTCCTGCCTGACTGTCCACCCAAAACCCCATCTTCGGATGGGGTTTTTTTATTCCTGCTAAAGCCAGAGCACGGTATCCAGCTGCACCAGCAGCGCACCTGCCGCCAGCATGGCAGAGGCATCCGCCTGGCTGTAGATGCCGCAGCCGCCGATCACGGGCAGCCCGCGCCGGACCGCTTCCAGCACCAGGCTCAGCGCCTGCGGGAAAAACGCCGGACCATAGAGCCGGCCTGTGGAAAACTCCTGCCCTTCAGCCTGCGCGGGCAGCGCACCCGCCGGCGGGGCGAAACTGAGCGCCGCGGCGCCCAGCCGGATCGCTTCAGCTCCCAGACTCAGTACCGAGTCAAAACGCAGGTTGATGATCAGCGGCAGCTCGCCCAGGCAAGCCGCCACCGTCTCGAGGACGGTCGCATCCGTCACATTGGGCGGAAAACCCAGCTCGAGCGCCGCCACATTCTCCAGCCCTTCCAGCTCAGCCACCATGCGCGCGCTTTCGAGCGGCTGCTCAGACATCAGGTGCGGGATGACCGGCAGCGGTGCGCCCGCCCAGCGCCGGGCATATTTTTTAAGCACCGCCGAAAAGCCCGGGTTGGGCAGCCCCGAATGGATCAGCGCCCCGCCCGGGTAGCGCAGCACTCCCGGCTCAGCCGTCACACTGCGCGGGTAGCGGCTGATGGGATTGGTGACGAATGCGCCCAAGCCTGCCAGCCCATTTTCCGGGAAGGCGTGGAAAGTCAGGCGCAGATCGGGAGCAAAACCCAACATTCCGGCTGCATTCATCAAAGGCAGCCGAAAGTTCAAATCTTCTTTATTCATCTGAAAAATTCCGCCAGCCCTGAAAATTGGACTGGCGGTTGGGTAACCTTTTGGTCTCTATCGACTCTGATTGACATCTTCGGTTGTGCCCGATGGTTTTTCGACCGGCATTTGACTGCCAATCATGATCATCAGGTTTTTATTAAAAACGATCGTATTCCGCCTGAATTGCACGGACGGGTTTAATGAAAAAGTAGCGGTGACGTCCGTCAGAGGAATAAACATTTCAGGACGTGACAGCAGTACCCGCCGTATTTCCAGCTTTTCGGTCAGATGCACTGAACCGACCAGTTCATAATACGGTAAAAGAACAAAGATCGGGAAAATCTGACGCACCATTCGCCGGTAAAAACTTTTGACGTTCAAATCCCGCTCGATCGGATTTGCAAAAAGAATGGACTGCTTTTCAAGGCGGACTTCGTCGCTCTTTAGCAACTCCGATTTTCCCATGCTTAGTATTCGACTGATCTGAACGTCATAGACCTGGATTGTGCTTTCAGATTTCCGGTTAAGAAAATCACTTAACCTCTCTTGCGAAGTATCAACCAACCCGTGGATAACATGACTGAAGGTGTAAAACTCTGCTTGTGAAAATGAGGGGGAATTCATTAGGCTGCCTGATTGGAATCAACAACTCAGAATCAAACTTTCTCTTGGATCAACGAGCCTGAAAAAAGGTAGAATGGTTCAATGGGAATGTCCCAAATGATAAAATAATTATACAGCTTTTCGAATTGGTTTAATTGGAAATCCATTAAATCAGGATGATCAAATGACAAATTACAATATATACCAGTCCCCTTTTTCCTGGCGCTACGGCAGCCCTGAAATGCGCCGCACCTGGTCGGAAAAAAACAAGCGCCTGATTTGGCGCCAGATTTGGGTGGCGCTCGCCGAGGTCCAGGTGACTTACGGGCTGGTGCAAGCTGAACAGGCTGCCGACCTCAAGGCGCACTGCCGCGAGATTGACATGCCGCGTGCGCTCGAAATCGAAGCCGAAATTCAGCATGATCTCATGGCAGAGGTCAAAACCTTTGCCGAACAGTGCCCCGTTGGCGCTGGAATCATCCATCTCGGCGCCACTTCGATGGACGTGGAAGATAACGCGGATGCCCTGCGCCTGCGCCAGAGCTTGGACCTGATCCTTCAGCGCCTCGACAAGCTTCTCAGCCTGCTGGCAGGCTGGATGCGCCGCTATGCCTCCACACCCCTGATCGCCTTCACCCACCTTCAACCTGCCGAACCTTCCACCCTCGGCTACCGCCTGGCGCAGTATGCCCAGGATCTGTTGAATGACCGCCAAAACCTGGCGAACCTGCGCCAGAACATCTGCGGCAAAGGTTTCAAGGGTGCAGTCGGCACGAGCGCTTCCTACGCCGAATTGTTGGGCGTGGAGGAAATCGCCAATTTTGAATTGCAGCTCAGCCGCAAGCTCAGCCTGCCATTTTTTCCCGTCGCCAGCCAGACCTATCCCCGCAAACAGGATTATTTCATCCTGGCAGGCTTGAGCGGGTTGGGAGCTTCCCTCTACAAAATGGCGTTTGACCTGCGCCTGCTCCAGTCGCCCCCCATCGGGGAATTGAGCGAACCTTTCGGCAGGGAACAGGTGGGCTCTTCCGCCATGCCCTTCAAACGAAACCCCATCCGCGCTGAGAAAATTGACTCGCTCGGGCGCTACCTGGCACAGCTGCCGCGCGTCGCCTGGGATAACGCCGCCCATTCCCTGCTCGAGCGCACCCTCGACGATTCCGCCAACCGCCGCATTATCCTGCCCGAGGCATTCCTGGCAGCCGATGAAATGCTTAAAACCATGCAGGTCATCCTGGAGGGTCTGCGGGTGGATGAAAACGCCCTCAGCCGCAACCTGGAAACCTACGGCACTTTTGCCGCCACCGAACGCGTGCTGATGGCGGCAGTCAAAGCCGGCGCCGGTCGCCAGGAAATGCACGAACTGATCCGCGCCCACGCCATGCAAGCCTGGGAGAGCATCCGCGCTGGGCAGGTCAACCCGCTCCGCGCCAGCCTGGTCAGTGATCCCCTCCTGCTGCGCCACCTCTCCATGGCAGAAATCGACCGGCTGCTGGATTACAGCGCCTACCTGGGGGATGCCCCCCGCCGCACACTTGCCCTGGCGGATTTGATCGATGGTTAAATAAAAAGAGCCGCAAATCTGCGGCTCTTTGTTGAATGTTGGATTGCATCAGCCTTCAAACTGCACCAGGGAGTCATCCTCCGAGACGTGCATGAAAAACGGCAGCAAACTCAGGGCGGCGAACAACGCGACCAGCGCAAACACCAGAATCTTGATCAACATATTCATTGGATCCTCCTTTTGAGAAAAAATACAGCGTACTTTAATTAACGCTTGGAGGTCCAATTAGTTACCATTTCAACCACTCTTCAAAACGGGTTGCTCACCGGACTGGTCCGCTCAGCCGACCGACATGATCTTTTCGAGCATTTCTTCATTTGTCCCAAATTTAAAGGAAGGTAAATCCCTGCGGTGGGCAACCTCTGTTTCAATTTCATCCAGTTTCCTGAGATCATTCTGGTCGACCAGCACTTTACCGGTTTTCTTAAGGGTCCTGGTCAGCGCCTCATCATCGGGTTCGATTTTTTCAAGGGTTTGCAGGTAACCCAGCACAGCCCGCGCGCCGAGGGTGCCGTCCTTGCGGGCGTAACCCACCAGCCCATGGCTGGCTTGCCGCGCCCAGCCTGCCACGAAAACACCCGGGATGGGTGCCTGGCTGACCGGATCGTACGGCTCAAAAGAAATGCCTTCCTGTGGAAAGCGCGGCGACGGGTTGCGCGCAAACTCGTTCCCCGCCAGCGGTAGTCCAAAACTGGCATCCACCCGGTCTCCAATCGCAAAGACCACCGCGTCCACGTCGAGGGTGTGGCTGCTGCCCAATCCCCGCGCTTTTACATCGCCATCCTTGAGCACCAGGCTGTTATCTTCCAGCTCCAACCCGCTCACATGCTCATCCCCCAGGATGCGCGTCGGCGACATTAAAAATTGGAAGCCAAAGCGGGTGGTCGAATTGGATGGTTGAGCCCGTGGCAGGGCTTCCAGGATCTGGGCTTTCGCAGCCACCGGATCCTGCCCGATGGCTTTCATCGTATCTGCCACCCGTTCCATCTCAGCATCCAGCGCGCGCTGGTCGAGATTATGGATGATGTATTCCATCTCTTTTTTGTCAAACTTGACTTCCGCCGGTCCGCGCCGCACAACCGCAAAGACTTCATCCACCTTGACCTTCTGGATCAGGAAGCGCGAGATATCCAGCATGACATTGCCGGCGCCGACCACCGCCACCTTCTTCCCGAAAACAAACTCCCTGTCCGTAAAGGGCGGCAGCTGGTTGTAGTGGTAGACCAGATCCTTGGCGTGATAGACGCCCTTCAGGTGTTCCCCGGGCAGTCCCAGCCATTTTGTGCCCTGCGCACCCACCGTCACCAGGATCGCCTGGAATCCCAGCTCGCGCAGGTCGTCCAGGCTCAAATCAGCCTGCGCGCCCACCGATATGTTGCCAAAATAACGGATGCCAGGCGTTTCCAGCACCTGATTGAACTGGTTGCGCAAACCGTCCTTCATGGCGTATTTATCGGGGTAAATGCCATATTCCGCCAAACCGCCGGGTTTGATATCCCGGTTAAAAATAACCACCGTCACCCCGCTTCGCGCCAGTTCCCTGGCAGCAAACAATCCCGCTGGTCCCGCGCCCACAACTGCAGTGTAATAAGTTTTTTCAGCCACTTTCCCGCTCCTGTTTATTTTCCATTATTCAGATATTTAATGTCAGGATTATATGCGACCTGCTGACCGATTTCAAGGGCAATCCATTTTTTCACTTCCCGCCAAAGGCGGGGTTCCATTTTTATGCTATATTTAATTTTACATTAAATGCTTCATATCGTTATTATCGCAAGGAAAAGTCATGGACAAACCTGAAAAACCCGCTGCCAAAGAGATCGCGGCATACCTCGAACGCCTGACCGCCAACAGCAGCTCTTCATTTGAAGAGGATTCTTTCCAGAAAAAGGATATTTCGCCGGCTTCCCTCGAGGAGGAAGCTCCTCTGCCGCCGTCCGTCGAACCGGATTTTGCGCCTGCGGCTGATGTCCCAGAACCCCCGCCTGCCGGGTCCGAAAAGGCGTCTGCTTTGCCCACGCCCGATTTAACCGCCCCAGCCGTGCAGGATTCGCCGCGCAGTTATTATCGCCCCCCAAAATTCACGCCCGGGCAGCCGCGCGGGGAGACTGAAAGAAGCGCCAAACCCCCGTCCCGTTCCTGGAGGCTGCCCTTCCTCTCGGGAAAGCGCGCCAATCCAGCTCGGACCGGCACCCGCCGCATGGTCTCGCCGCTCAAGCCGCAGCCCGACGGCAGCTCCGTCAAGCCTTCCGCCTCTCTCTGGAATTTCGCCGCGCTGATTTCCCTCCTGCTCAACCTCGTCCTGATCGTCGCAGTGATTTTCCTCAGCCGCGACCTTGCCAGCTTCAAAAACCTGGTCGGCGACAAGCTCCTCGGCGGGCTGGTTGAAAATTTCGCCAGCCTCGACCAGGCTCACCTGCGCGTCACTGTCCCGCTCGTCCAGGATGTGCCGCTCAATCTTAACATTCCCATCCAGCAGGAAACCGTCGCCATCCTGACCCAGGATACGACCATCAACGGGGCTTATATCAGCCTCAAAAACAGCGGCGTCTCCATCGACAGCCTGGCGGATATCATTCTGCCCGCCGGCACTTACCTGCCGGTGCGCCTCAACCTGACCGTTCCGCTCAAGACCACCGTCCCGATTAATGTCCAGATTCCGCTCGACATCCCGCTCAATCAGACCGGACTGCACCAGCCCCTCCTCGCTTTTCAGCAGTCGCTCAACCCGCTCCAGCGCAGCCTCCTGCCTCAAACTGGCAGCAGTTCCGCTCCTGCCCCCTGTCCAACCTTCCAGTTTCTTTGTTCCCTCTTTTTCCCCCAGGATTCAAACAACGCGGAGCAGCCATGAGCGACTGCCTGCTGACCACCCTCGAAAACGGCTTGATGGTGGCGCTCAAGGAAATTCACACTTCCCCGCTCATCAGCCAGTGGATCTGGTACCGCGTCGGCTCAAAGGATGAAAAGAGCGGCTCCACCGGTCTCTCGCACTGGGTCGAGCACATGCAGTTCAAGGGCACAGCCCGCTTCCCTGCCAGCATGCTCGACAAAGCCATCGCCCGCGCCGGCGGGCAATGGAACGCCTTCACTTTCCTGGACTGGACCACCTATTTCGAAACCATGCCCGCCCCAGCCATCGACCTGGCGCTCAACCTGGAAGCTGACCGCATGCGCAACAGCCTCTTCGACCCGCAGGAGGTCGAATCCGAACGGACCGTGATCATCTCGGAGCGCGAGGGCAACGAAAACGAGCCGATTTTCAGGCTGAGTGAAGCCATCCAACAGGCAGCCTTCCGCGTTCACCCCTACCATCACGAGGTCATCGGCGATATGGCTGATCTCCTGACCCTGACGCGCGAGCAGCTCTACCAGCATTACCAGGCTTTTTACCAGCCGAACAACGCCGTCCTGGCGCTGGCAGGAGATTTCGATTGCGCAGACATGCTCGAGCGCATTCAGGCGCTCTACTCCGCAATTCCCACCGCGCCCGCCGTCCCGCGCCTGGAGCGCCCCGAACCCGCCCAGCCGGGTGAAATCCGCCTGGACGTGGAGGGACCCGGGGAAACCGCCTTTCTCGAAGCTAGTTACCACGCTCCAGCCGCAAACACGGATGACTTCTTCGCCCTTTCGGTGCTCGACAGCCTGCTGGCAGGACCCAGCAATCTCAACATGTTTGGCGGCGGGGGCATTTCCAATAAGACCTCGCGCCTATATCACGCCATTGTCGATCGTGAGCTGGCGGTCGGAGTCCACGGCGGTTTTTCTGCCACGATCGACCCCTTCCTTTACAGCTTCACCCTGACCGGGCACCCCACCCGCCCGCTTAAGCGCGCCCTCTCTGCCCTGGATGATGAGATCAAACGCCTCCAGGATGAACCGGTCAACCCGGATGAGATCGCCCGCGCCATCAAGCAGGCGCGCGCCATGTTCGCTTTTGGCGCTGAAAATATCACCAACCAGGCTTTCTGGCTGGGATATGCTGAAATGTTTGCCAGCTATGCCTGGTTCAGCGGCTACCTCGAGAAGTTGAGCCAGGTCAGCCCGGCGGACGTCCAGCGCGCCGCTCAAAACACTTTCCAGACTTCCAGCCGTGTGGTCGGGAATTACCTGCCCAGCGGCGGAGAAATTGAATGAACCAGACCCATTCCCTGCCCGGACCCGATGACATTACCCGTTTCGTGCTGCCCAACGGCATCACCCTTCTGCTGCGCTCTAATTTCAACAGCCCCTCGGTCACCCTGCATGGCTACCTGCCAGTCGGCAGCCTCTTTGACCCGGACGAAAAGCTCGGTCTTTCAGATTTTGCCACCAGCAGCCTGATGCGCGGGACAGAAACCCGCAGCTTTGAGCAAATCTTTGACTCGCTTGAATCTGTCGGCGCCGTCCTCGGGTTTTCAGCCGGGACGCATACCACCAGCTTCAGCGCGCGCTCTCTGATGGAAGACCTGCCCCTGATTTTTGACCTGTTGGCTGACTGCCTGCGCCAGCCTGTTTTTCCACCGGCAGAGGTCAAAAAACTGCGCAGCCAGCTCCTGACCGGGCTGGCGATGCGCGCGCAAAGCACCGGCGACATGGCAGCCATCACCTTTGACAAGCTGCTTTTCCGCGATCACCCTTACGCCCGCCCGGATGACGGTTATCCCAAAACCATCCGCGCCATCCAGCGCGACGACCTGGCAGATTTCCACCGGCGCTGCTTCGGACCAGCCGGCATGACCCTCGCGATTGTGGGCGCGGTCGATCCAGCCAGGGTCAGGGACCAGGTGGAAGAGGTCCTCGGCGATTGGGTCAACCCCTTGCAGCCCGCCCCGCCTGCCCTGCCCGAGCTCCTGCCGCTCAGCGAAACCGTCCGCCAGCATGTGCCCCTGGCGGGAAAATCCCAGTCTGACCTGCTGCTGGGGGTCCTCGGGCCCCGCCGCCGTTCGCCCGATTACCCGGCTGCCTCCCTCGGCAACTCCATCCTGGGTCAATTTGGCATGATGGGACGCATCGGCGACGTGGTGCGCGAACGGAGCGGACTGGCTTATTACGCCTCATCCAACCTGAGCGCCGGGCTGGGTCCCGGCAGCTGGGAAGTCAGTGCCGGCGTCAACCCCTCCAACCTGGAAAAGGCGCTCGACCTGATCATCCGCGAGCTGAAATTGTTCACGGAAAATGGGGTCACCCAGGAGGAGCTCTCTGACAGCCAGGATAATTTCGTCGGACGCCTTCCGCTCTCCCTCGAGTCGAACGCGGGGGTCGCAGCTGCGCTGATCAACCTCGAGCGCTTTGACCTGGGGCTGGACTATTACCGCAAGTATGAAGGCATGATCCGCGCGATCACCCCCGCCATGGTGGTGGAGGCAGCCCGCAGGTACATCAACCCCTCTGCCCTCGCCATCGCCACCTGCGGTCCGTAAAATTCCTTTCATTTCCCGCTTTATTTTTGGGCTAGTCTGCCTGGAAGCTGCTAAATTTAAATGGAACTGCCCCGCACGCCGGGTTTCAACCTCCGCAGGGGCAATTTCTGATAGAATCATTTTATGAACCTGAGAAGTGGTGTTGATTTACTGGAAGTTTCGCGCCTGGAAGCTGCCCTCGAACGGCAGGGCGAGCGCTTTCTTGCGCGCGTCTACACTCCCGCCGAGCTGGATTTATTCGCCGGCAGCCCGCCCTCCCTCGCAGCCCGTTTCGCAGCCAAGGAAGCGGTCGCAAAAGCCCTCGGCACTGGCCTGGGTCTGATCGCCTGGACAGATATTGAAATCCTGCGCGCCCCTTCGGGCGAGCCCCTCCTCACTCTACACGGCAAGGCGCTGGCGTTGGCTCAGGAACTCGGTCTAAAAACCTGGTCGATCAGCCTCAGCCACACCCGCGAACATGCCATCGCGCTGGTGGTCGCCAGCAGCGAGTGAGCATTCCCCGTTCTGGAAAATTAAACCGCTTTTATGGGGGCAAGCCATCAGGCAGGCGGCTGCACAGCCTGGTCCTCCACTCCCAGCCAGAAATGCCCAGGCATGATCGTTTTCATCGTTCGGACCTGGATCTTCCCCGCAAAGAGCGTCCCATCCTGCAGCGCGCTGCCCGCCAGCATGAGCGGGTTGACCATGCAGACATCCGGGGTGTGCCCGTATTTTTTCCTGAAATAATCGGATGCCAGCGAAATTTTCTCATCCAGGCTCGTATTGGGTTCATTGTCATACCACAACATACCGCTTTTCATGGTGCTTCCTTTCATGGTGGGTCATTCCCGCATGACTCTCTAATGTCATTGCGATGGAGCGAAGCGACAGAAGCAATCTGGTTTATTGTCCTTTGTCATTCCCGCATGATGCTCGGGACGGTGTGCGAAGGAGCGCAGCGACTCTCTAATGTCATTCCCGCATGATACCCGGGACGTTGTGCGAAGGAGCACAGCGACCCTCTTTGTCATTCCCGCATGATACCCGGGACGATGTGCGAAGGAGCGCAGCGACTGAAGCAATCTGGTTTACTCCCGGCTGTCATTCCCGGATATCGCCTTTGTCATTGCGAAGAAGCGAAGCGACTGAAGCAATCTGATCTTCCTAGCCCGCATGAGATTGCCACACTCGCAAAACAGGACTCGCGCTTGATCACGAATAAAACATTTGTTCTATTATACATCCCTCGCTGGCATAAGTCAAATCCCTGGTTCAACTTCCCGCAAAAATCCACTCCCCCGATAGGATTGACTTCTTAAACCAAAAAGCCGCAGGGAATTCCTGCGGCTACTGCATATTTCACCCCATCCCAGGGGTTTACGGAACCGGAGCGATTAACTCCTTGGGTTGGGGACCACCCTCCTGCATGTTGGTGATGATTGCCCCAGTCGGCGCAGGCGCTTTTGTTGCGCTCGGTGAAAACACGAAAGTTGTCCGTCCAAGAGAAAAATTTGTGCCGGCAGTCGTCCAGTTAACTCCGATATATAAATCAGCTCCATCATCCGCGCCGAGCGCCACCGGGGTGCTCAGGACGTAATAGCGGCAAGCAGTATCTGTTCGGATCGTGGAGTCAGAAAACTGCTGGGTGACAGCGCCCGGTCCGCTGGATTGAGTGTAGGTATAGATACCTGCCCAAGTCAGATTTGCATTTGCCGATGCAGCATAACACATCTCCACCCCCCGCAGAAATAATTTCCTGCCGTATAGAACGGTTGGAATGGACGGCTGTATACCCAGGTAGTCGAATCCCGTTACTGGATTGGTCACGTATGTAAGGTTCGCATAGCGGCTGAACTGGAGGTTAGCCGTGGAAGAAATCGTTCGCCAGTTTGCGAACCCCGCGCTGACCGTGATCATCCCGGTAGTGGGAGGGATCTGGGACTGGTTTTTCAGCCAGGCTGCCGCCTGGAGGCGGGTGGTGGCGGCAGTCGGGTAAAAATAACTGCCTGAAGCCAGGCCGTTCGCTTTCATCCAGCAGGCAGCCGCTGCGTTCGTATCGACGAAACAGCTGGTGGTGGCATAGGCTGCCCCAGCTGAAATGGAAGCAAATAAGACCGCGGCTGCAGCCGCTAACCATAACAAGCGAGTACGTTTCATCTCCGATCTCCTTTTTAGTAGATAAATATGATCTTTATTGACAGTATTATTATAGCCAGTCCATCAGCGCATAAATTAAACTGTCCTTAACATTTTCAACCCGGGTCGTTTAAGGAGTATTAGAAGCGTCTTAACAGGAAATTCAAATATCTTGCCACTGCCATTGAAGGGGGCTATAATGCATCCCGTTCAGTAAGGAGAATTTAATGCCTATTTACATTTACCGCTGCACTAACTGCGGCGTACAATTTGAACGACACCAATCTTTCAGCGATGAACCCCTCAAGCGCTGTCCGGAATGCAGCAAGAACAGCCTGAAAAAAGTGTACACGCCCGCCGGGATCGTCTTCAAGGGCAGCGGCTGGTATGCCACCGATAACAAATCCTCATCCGGCGCCAGCAGTCACTCCAGGTCTGAGAACAAGGAACCGGTCAAGACAGAAAAAAAGACCCAATCCGGCGAGACTGAAAGCGCTTCCAGCGCAGGCTCCAGCCCTGCCGCCACAACGCCGCCGGCTGCTCCACCCGCCCGCAGCGAATCCACCTCCTCCAAGGAAAACTCCTGATCACCCGGCACCGCAAATTTGCGGTGCTTTTTTTACCTCATCTCCTGCCTCCCAATTTAAATTGAATTAACACAATCTTCAAAAATATGATATTATTACCCGCGCGAAACACTGGTCCCGTGGTGTAGCGGCTAACATGCGGCCCTGTCAAGGCCGAGATCGCGGGTTCGAACCCCGTCGGGGCCGCTCCAGCTTAACTGGCGGCACAGAACTCCTGAGAGAACCCAATTCTCTCGGGAGTTCTGTTTTAATGTCTTAAGACGCCAGGAAAAGGACGCTGCTTATCTACTCCCGCCCGGCACAAAATTATGCTCAAAAATCAGGTGGCATTTCCGCCGTCAAGGTCGACCCTGTTCCCCTCGTTTCACCCCTGGCTGCCTTCGACATGTATTTTTTCCACGATGACCCAGGCGGTTAATTTCCCCGTTTCCACCCGGGTGCGGGCATTGGGATATTGAAACAATTCGGCGATCCGCGGCGGTGTCAGAAAATGGCTGCGCATCAGCGCCAGTTTTTCTCCCAGCGCTAGTAGTTTGATGCTGAAAACGCGTACATCGGGTTCTTCGATCACCAGGCGGCCACCTGGTTCAAGCGTCCGCCAGAGTTCGTGCGCAGTTCCAGCCTGGTTGTAAACGTGATGAAAGGCATCCACCATGATGATCCGCGCGAAAGTTTCATCTGGAAAAGGCAGTCTTTCGCTCTGCGAACAAACCAGCCGCAAGCCGTCCTTCTGGCGGGCTTCGACCAGCATTTTGTGCGACAGGTCAGCCACCACAACCGGATTGGCTTTCCCGCTCATGAACTGCGCCACCCGCCCGGTGCCGCCGCCTGCATCGAGCAGTGCACCGCTGACAGGCAGATCTGCCATCGCCCACAATTCCTGCGGGTCTTTGGCTGAGATGAAGGTTTCGTAGTGTGGGGCAAGAAAATCGAAATGATCAAAAATGGGCATGGGTTCTCAGTTCTGTTTTTGCAGCCTTCCTGTTGCTCTCACCTGGCAGCCTGGACGAGTCAATGAATGGTTCAGTCCAACCGGTGCGGGTCGATTCGTCCTTCTGGTTGGCAGCTTTGTGCCGGCGCCCAACCTGGAAACCCTGCCAGAGCCTAACCGCCTGGTCTCCAGCCGGAAGATCTTCAAAAAAGATTAGCTTTATTCTATAATTAAAACAAAATTCAGCACAAGCCGGTGCAACGAACGACCGCAGCTTCTCAATCGCTGAACTTTACACAAGCGAAAAGCAGGAATCATCAGGTCTGGTACGTGATATTATAAATAATAGATAACCGAATTGACCAGGAGTTAGCCAATCCATGACCAATCCAGATGATCTTTTCGATAGACTTGTCAGATCGCTCTACTTGATCATACTCGCATTTTTCCTGTTTGGCTGCGGTTCCTCACCCGGCATCTCCCCGGCAAATGACAAAACCAACCAACCAGCTTCGGCTGCAGCTGGTAATGTTGAACAAGGGCGGAATTTGTTCATGGGCATTGCCCACTTCCAAAATGACGGACCGCCCTGCATGGGCTGTCACAGCGTTGATGAGAATGGACTGCTTGGCGGCGGCGCGCTGGGACCAAACTTGACCAATGTTTCCAGGCGTTACACCCAGGTTGAACTTTCAGGTATTTTGTCCAATACTGAGCCGGATATCACTCCGGTGATGCAGCCGATTTACACGGATTCCCCCCTGATCACACAAGAAAAAGCCGATTTGCTCGCCTTCCTGGATGCCTCCGCCGGGCAGCCTGAGTCCAATTTGGAATTGTTGGTCATTGGTCTCAGCCTGGCAGGTACTTTTGCGGTAGCAGTGCTGCTTGGCGTGATCTATCGCGGGCGCCTGCGGGGTGTCCGCAAGCCGCTCATCAAAAAAGCCCAGCATAAACCTTGATCGACTATTTTTCCCGGGAAACTTGATTGTTTTTTGAATGAAAGCCAGTGCCAAAGACAAGGAGGAACCTGTGAGTTGGATTCAAGAAATCGCTAACCCGCAAGCCCGTCAATGGGAAGAGTTTTATCGCAATCGCTGGCAGCATGACAAAGTAGTCAGAAGCACCCATGGAGTCAATTGCACCGGGGGTTGCTCCTGGATGATTTACGTCAAGGATGGCATCGTCACCTGGGAGCTGCAGGCTTTGGATTATCCCAGCCTGGAGCCCGGTTTGCCGCCCTACGAACCGCGCGGCTGTCAGCGCGGTATTTCCTTCTCCTGGTACCAGTACAGCCCGCTGCGGGTCAAGTACCCGTACCTGCGCGGCGTACTGATGGATTTATGGCGTGCAGCCAAAGCCGGGTACTCTGACCCGGTCGAAGCCTGGACCAGCATCATGGATGACCCGGCAGCCCGGAAATCCTTCCATCAGGCGCGCGGCAAGGGCGGATTCCGCCGTTCCTCCTGGGATGAAGTCCTGGAAATCATCGCCGCCTCCACGGTTTACACCATCAAAAAATATGGGCCAGATCGCATTACAGGTTTTTCACCCATCCCTGCCATGTCCATGCTCAGTTATGCCGCGGGCAACCGCTTCCTGCAAATGCTGGGCGGCGTCAGCATGAGTTTTTATGACTGGTACAGCGACCTGCCGCCTGCCAGCCCTGAGGTCTGGGGCGAACAAACCGATGTAGCCGAAAGCGCCGATTGGTTCAACGCTAAATTCATCGCTTCGGTCGGCTCCAACATGAGCATGACGCGCACTCCAGACGTGCACTTTGCCGCTGAAGCGCGTCACAATGGAACCAAGTTGGTGGTCTTTTCGCCCGATTTCAACCAGGTCGCCAAGTACGCCGATTGGTGGGTTCCCGTGCATGCCGGGCAGGATGGCGCTTTCTGGATGGCGGTCAGCCATGTCATCCTGAATGAGTTTCACCACCAAAACCCAACGCCCTACTTTCTGGATTATGCGCGCCGCTACACCGACTCGCCCTTCCTGGTGGTGCTCAACCAGGCAAATGGTGCTTATGTGCCCGGTCGCTTGTTGCGCGCCGGGCAGGTAGCCCGCACTCAGGCTGTGGAAAATGCTCAATGGAAGTTCCTGGTCTGGGACGAACTCAGCGACCAGCCGCGCATGCCCCAGGGCAGCCTCGGTTTCCGCTGGCAGCAGCAAAAAGGTCAGTGGAACCTGGAACCCAAAGACGGCCTGGACGGCAGCGAGATTCGCCCCCAGCTGAGTTTCATCGCGGGCTCGGATGAGCGCCTGACCGTTTCGTTTGCCGAATTTGCCGAGGGTAAAGCTTTCCAACGCAGTCTCCCGGTGCGCTACATCGAAACCATCGACCTCGATCACCCCGGCACAATCGTCCGCGTACCCGTTACCACGGTTTACGACCTGCTCATGGCACAGTACGGCGTCGGGCGCGGATTGGACGGCGATTACCCCAACGATTACGATAACGCCGACCTCTCTTATTCTCCTGCCTGGCAGGAACGCTTCACCGGCATTTACCGGCAGACCGTCATCCAGTTTGCACGCGAATGGGCCACCACCGCAGCCAAAACCGGCGGCAGGTGCGCAATTATCATCGGTTCAGGGGTCAATCACTGGTATCACAACGACCTGATTTACCGCGCCTGCATCGGAACCCTGCTGCTCACCGGTTGTGTCGGTCGCAACGGCGGGGGCTTGGATCATTACGTCGGGCAGGAAAAACTGGCTCCGGCAGTCCCCTGGGCGGCGATGTCTTTTGCCACAGACTGGCAAAAACCACCGCGACAGATGAACTCGCCTTCCTTCCATTACGTCAACAGCGACCAGTGGCGCTACGAGCGTACCTTCGCTCCACCCCAGCCCGTTCCGCGCCCTGAAAGTGAACTCAACCGCAGCATGACCCAGGAACACACGCTGGATGCACAAATCCGCGCGGTGCGCATGGGCTGGCTGCCATTTTACCCGCAGTTTGACCGCAGCTCGCTCGAACTGGTCAAACAAGCCGGGCTTGCCGGCGCCAAAACCGAAGCCGGGATTCGGCAGTGGGTGGTGGAACAGCTCAAATCCGGCCAACTGAAATTTGCCGTGCAGGACCCTGACGCGCCGGAAAACTGGCCGCGCATCTGGTTCATCTGGCGCGGCAATGCGCTCAGCGCCAGCGCCAAGGGTCAGGAATATTTCTTCAAGCACTATTTGGGCACTCACAATCAGATCATTTCTGAGGAAGTGGACAAAAATACCTTCCACGAAGTCAACTGGCGCGAAAATGCTCCCGAAGGCAAGCTCGACCTGGTGGTGGATCTTAACTTCCGCATGGACACATCGGCGCTTTATTCCGATATTGTCCTGCCCACCGCCACTTGGTACGAAAAAGACGATCTGAACACCACCGATATGCACTCCTATATCCACCCGCTCTCGGCAGCAGTTCCGCCCTCCTGGGAATCGAAAACAGACTGGGATATTTTCAAAATATTAGCCGCAAAAGTCAGCGACCTGGCGAAAACTCACCTGCCCGATCCTGTCCCCGACCTGGTGGCTCAGCCCCTCCTGCATGATACGCCTGCTGAAATGGCGCAGGAGCACATCCGCGATTGGGCGCGCGGCGAGTGTGAACCCATCCCCGGCGTGACCATGCCCAATTTTGTCATCACCGAGCGCGATTATGTCAAGTTGGGTCAGCGCTTCATCTCCCTGGGTCCATCGCTTCGCAAAACCGGGATGAGCATGCATGGCGTTACATGGCAGGTGGACGATTTGTACCAACAGCTTTTGGAAAGCCGTCCCACCGTCTCCTGGGGCGGAGAGAGTTACCCCTCGCTGGAGTTTGCCCGCGACGCTGCCAATATCGTCCTCCACCTGGCTCCCGAAACCAACGGCGAAGTGGCTTACCGCGCTTTCAAAGCCGAAGAAGAACACACCGGGCTGAACCTGACCGACCTGGCAGAACCCACCCGCGATTCGCGTGTGACTTTCAATGACCTCGTGCAGCAGCCGCGACGCGTGCTCAACAGCCCCTTCTGGACCGGCATTGTCACAAATGGACGCGCTTACTCGGCTTACACCCTGAATGTGGAACGCCTGATCCCCTGGCGCACGCTCACCGGGCGTCAGCACCTCTACCTCGATCATGATGGCTTCCTCGCGCACGGCGAGCACCTGCCCACTTTCAAACCCCGCCCTGACCCTCTCGACTTTGGCGACCTGGATAAAAGCATCCGTGAAGGCAAAACCCTCCAGTTGAATTACCTGACTCCGCATGCCAAATGGCACATTCACTCCACCTACTACGATAATGACCGCATGTTAACCCTTTCACGCGGCATTGAGCCGCTCTGGCTCAGCGAGCAGGATGCCAGGGCGCTCGACGTGCAGGACAATGACTGGGTGGAAGCCTACAATGACCACGGAGTCATCATTACTCGCGCCGTTGTCAGTGCGCGCATCCCTTCCGGCTTGTGCTACCTCTACCACGCCCCGGAACGGACAATCAGCGTGCCCAAATCGCCCATTCGCGGCAACCAACGCGCCGGAGGTCACAACAGCCCCACGCGCATCCACCTTAAACCTTCCATGATGATGGGCGGCTATGCTCAGTTTACCTATGCCTTCAACTATTGGGGTCCCACCGGCGAAAACCGTGACACCTTTATCTTGGTCCGCAAACTGCCCGGCGCTCCGCAATTTTAGCCAAACTGGCAGACCTTGATCAAAACAGGATGAAATTATGAAAATCCGTTCGCAAGTCTCAATGGTTTTCCACCTGGATAAGTGCATCGGCTGTCACACTTGCAGCCTTGCCTGTAAAAATATCTGGACTGATCGCCAGGGCGCTGAGTACATGTGGTGGAACAATGTCGAAACCAAGCCGGGCGTTGGTTTTCCCACCCTCTGGGAAGACCAGGAAAAATACAACGGCGGCTGGGAACTGAAAAATGCCGGGAAAGAACCCAGGCTGAATTTAAAACTTCAAAACCGCCTGCAGGCTTTGGGCAACTTGTTCTCCAACCCGTCCATGCCCACGATGAGTGAATATTATGAGCCGTGGACCTACAAATATGAGGATTTGATCAACTCTCCGCTTGGAGATGACCAGCCCATCGCCCGGGCAATCTCCCGCATTGATGGCAAACCGATTGACATCGAAACCGGTCCCAATTGGGATGATGACCTGGGCGGTTCAAACATCTACGCCGTCAACGATCCTCTCTTGAAGAATATGAGCGAGGAAGAAAAACGACGGCTCTTTTCCATCGAGCAGCTTTTCTACTTCTACGTGCCGCGTATCTGCAATCACTGCCTGAATGCGGCTTGTGTGGCTGCCTGTCCCTCCGGTGCAATCTACAAGCGCGCCGAAGATGGCATCGTCCTGGTCAATCAGGATAAATGCCGCGGCTGGCGCATGTGCGTTTCAGGCTGCCCATACAAGAAGACTTACTACAACTGGTCCACCGGAAAATCGGAAAAATGCATTCTCTGCTACCCGCGGCTGGAGACCGGTCAAGCCCCGGCTTGCTTCCATTCCTGTGTCGGACGTATTCGCTACCTGGGTGTTCTACTCTACGATGCTGACCAGGTTGAAACCGCCGTCGAAGTGCCGGATGAACAGTTGGTCCAGCGACAGCGCGAAATGATCCTCGACCCCTTCGACCCGCAGGTGATCGCCGCAGCGGAAGAGAGCGGCATCCCCGCCGGTGTGATCGAAGCAGCCCAGCAATCGCCGGTTTACCGCTACGTCAAGGAATGGGAGCTCGCCCTGCCCTTGCACCCTGAATTTCGCACCTTGCCCATGCTGTTTTATGTCCCGCCGCTCCTGCCAGTGATTTCATCCACCCAGGAAAGCGGCGCTCAACGGACGGAAAGCGATCTCTTCAGTTCGCTCGAAAGCGCCCGCGTGCCCGTCCGCTTCATGTCGCACATGCTTTCAGCAGGCAACGACGCGCCGGTGATCAAGGCTTACCAGAGGATGATCGCCGTTCGTCTGTATAAACGCGCCGAAACCGTGGGAGATGTTTCCAACGAGGAGGCGGCGGCTGCCCTTACCAAAGCCGGCATGAGCGCCGGGGATGCCGAAGCCATTTACCGCCTGACCTCGCTGCCCACCCACCAGCAGCGCTTCGTCATCCCGCCCTCCTCACGCGAAAGCGCCATCGAGCAGGTGCAGGATCCTCAACAGCACAAAGCCGAGACCGGGTTTGGTCGCCGCCAGGCTCCACACCGGGGGTTGTGAGCCATGCCCCAGGATTCCATTGGAGTTTTGTCCAACCTTTTCGCCGATCTTTTAGCCTACCCCACGCCTGACACCCCGCACCAAGCTCTCGAATGCCTCGCGCAAATCCAGGCGCTTCATCCCGCCGCCGCCAGCTCGCTGGAAAGCTTCTCCGCCCGCCTGGAAAAGCTTTCGCTGGAACAAATCCAGGAGCTGTACACCATCACCTTTGATTTGCAGCCAGTCTGTTATCCATACATCGGCTACCAGCTTTTCGGCGAAAGCTATAAACGCGGTGCCTTTATGGCTCAATTAAATGAAGCTTATCATCTCTCCGGCTATTCTGCCGGGCTGGAGCTGCCCGATCACCTCTCCGTCATCCTGCGTTTCCTGGGGTTGGACAGCGCCAAACGGGAAGATGATTTTAGCTCGGCGCTGCTCGCCGAAGGGCTGGTTCCAGCCCTGGAGAAAATGCTCCACACTTTCACTCAGCATTCCGAAAATCCGTACTTTGACCTGCTTTCAGCACTGCATCTGGTTCTGGTTCAGATCCCTCAGGAGGAGATGAGACATGCTTGAGACGATCCTCTTTATCGTTTTTCCCTATCTGGCGGTTATCCTGGGCGTGGTGGGCATTATTTACCGTTACCGCACCGACCAGTTTTCCTTAACCAGCCTGTCTTCGCAATTCCTCGAAACTGATTTGCAGTTTTGGGGGTCCACGCTCTGGCATTATGGCATCATCCCAACCCTCCTGATCCACCTGGGAGGCTTTACCCTCCCCAGGGTGATGGCCGCCCTCCACAGCACCCCCGAAACTCTTTACCTGGCGGAGCTTGCCGGAAAAGTCATGGGCATCATGGCGCTGGTTGGGGCAGCTGCATTGCTTTACCGCCGGCTGTCATCCAGCAGAATTCGCGCCATCACCACACCCATGGATTGGATCGTCCTGGTTCTGCTCTTTACGCAGGTCTTCCTTGGGATGACCATTGCCTTTTCCTACCGTTGGGGTGCAACCTGGTTTATTCATACCGTTACACCCTGGGTCGGCTCGCTCTCCGTCTTCCAGCCGCAGACGAAGTACGTCACCGCCCTGCCGTGGATACCCAAGCTGCATTTCCTGAATGGTTTCCTGCTGTTTGCTCTGGTTCCTTACAGTCGCCTGGTGCATATCATCAATTTCCCCCTTACGTACCTCTGGCGACGCTACCAGTTGGTGATTTGGGCTCGTCGAAAAGCCAGCTAGGTGAATTCCATGTGGAGCAGAGCCGCCAGCGCCATCCAGGATGGCATCCGTGATTTATTCCCCGCTTATTTTGCCCTCGTCATGGCAACAGGCATCATCTCGATTGCCTGCCATCTCCAGGCCATGGATTTCCTGGCTTACCCGTTGTTCTACCTCAACCAGTTTTTCTACGTGGTTCTCTGGCTTTTCACCCTCGTCCGGATTTTCCGCCATTCAGCACGCCTCCTGGCTGATTTTTCCAATCACCGTCTTGGCGTGGGTTTCCTGACCCTCGTCGCCGGGACGAACGTGCTGGGCGTCCAGTTTATGATGCTGGCTTCCAACCAGGTCCTGGGGATGGCTCTCTGGCTGCTCGCTTTGCTGCTCTGGTTGATTCTGATTTATGCCCTCTTCAGCGTCCTGACCATCAAGGAAGAGAAACCAACCCTCGACATGGGCATCAATGGTGCCTGGATGCTGTTTGTCGTTTCCACACAATCTGTGGTTGTCCTGGGTATGTTCCTGGTTTCCAGTTTCGCACCCTGGCAGGAAATGTTCACATTTGCCATGCTCGGCTTTTATCTGCTTGGCTGCATGTTCTACATCCTGATCACTTCCCTCATCCTCTATCGCTTCATGTTTTTCAAAATCAGCGCCGATGAGATGGGGCCTCCCTACTGGATCAATATGGGCGCAGTTGCCATCACCACCCTGGCGGGGGCAAATCTGCTGCTCAAAGGCAGTGCACCTTTTCTGCCCGATCTGATCCCCTTCCTCAAAGGCTTCACCCTTTTCTTTTGGGCTGTCGGCACCTGGTGGATTCCGCTCCTCATAATCCTGGGCGCCTGGCGCCACATTTACAAGCACTACCCGCTCACCTACCACCCGGTCTATTGGAGCCTGGTCTTCCCCATGGGCATGTATACGGTCTGCACCTTCCAGCTTGCCAAAGCCTTGCAGCTTGATTTCCTTTTGCAGATCCCGCGTTATTTCATCTACCTCGCATTAATTGCCTGGCTGGTGACATTCACCGGTTTCGCAGTTCAGCTGGTCAGAAAACTGACCCCGGTTTCAACCTGAAAACAGCAGGCTGCCCTGGAACGGATGCCGGTTTCGCCGCAGCGTTGCAGCTACCAGCAGAACTTAATAACCCGGAAATTCTTCCCTCAAGTCTGCCTTCCACCCATCTTCCAGGGTCTGGAATAACTCGCAGGGTTTGTTCCAGGATTAAACCAACCGCCCTCTCAGCGCGGAAGGAAATTTTTTATGCCGACCATTAACCGCTGGTTTGTCAAAGCTTCATTGATTTGTCTCGTCCTCGGTCTTCTGACTGGCATCTGGCAGCAGATTCCCAGCCTGGTCATTCCCGCCCTCTTCCCGGTCTTTCTGCACCTCCTGACAATTGGCTGGCTGACCCAGTTGATCTTCGGCATCGCGCTTTGGATGTTCCCGGTCTACAGCAAAGCAGAACCGCGCGGTCCGGAGTGGCTCGGCTGGGGGATTTTTCTTACGCTCAATGCTGGCCTGTTCCTGAGGGTGATTTTCGAGCCGCTTCAGGCTATTTCCCCCTCCATTTTGGGCGGTTGGATGCTCGTCACCAGCGCCATCCTGCAGGGACTGGCTGGGGTGGGCTTTGTTTTCAGTGTTTGGACACGCGTGCGAGGCAGGTAATGCCAAAATTAACCCGTTTTTTCATCCGCGCCGCGCTGATTTACCTGCTCCTGGGCTTCACCACCGGCGCCCTGCTGCTTGCCAACGAAGGCATCCCCTTTGCGCCCCAGCTTTGGGCGTTGCTTCCCAACCACATCGAATTCCTGTTCATCGGCTGGTTGACCCAACTTGCGCTGGGCGTCGCCTTTTGGATTTTGCCCAGGTTTGGCAGCCTCACTCCGCGCGGTGACGAACGCTGGAGTTGGGCGGCATTCGTGCTGGTCAACCTGGGGATGATTGTTTCGATCGTTTCTGCTTACGTGGGGTTCCCCTGGCTGGGGATTGGCGCCAGCCTCATCCAGTTTGGTGGTTTCCTCCTTTTTCTGATCGGCAACTGGCAGCGAATTTACCCACCCAAATGGCTCAAGGCAGCCAAATAGGAATCTGCCTCAAACCTCGATCAAAAGCCTGTTTGAGCCATGCCAGGAAAAGGATTGGTGACCTGTTAAGATCATCCTTGCGCCAGGAAAAATCCCGCTGCGCTCGGGATCAGGCTGCTCCCGAAGAGAATTTACCCCGGCAAAAAGTGATCTCCACCGACACTCCAAAACAAAAAAGCGCCCCCGGTTTTCCGGGGGCGCTGTCGTAAAGGTACAGATTATTTGATGGCAGGGGCAGCTTCGGGGGCTTCGACGCCGGTATCCGGACCACTCTGATCTCCGACCTGTTCCTCAACCTGCACGTTGTCGGTATCGGCAGCAGTGCTGACAGTTGTTTCCAGCCCGCCCAAGGCGGCAGATCCAAGACTGACATTAGCTGCAGCGCTGACAGCGGCCTGCCCGCCCTTATCGGCAGTAGATCCAACGCTGGCATCGGCTGCGTTTTGGTCACCGCATTGCAGATCAACGCTGTCGGTATCAGTGGCTGATTTTACTTCAGTGCCATCAGCCTGATCCTGTGCGCAGGCTTGCGCCTGAACTGAGACCCCAGCGACCGGGTTTTGTGAACCCAGGGCGAATGAGCGGCTGGCAATGGTACCCATTGCGCCGACAGCCAGCAAGGCAATCGCAGCCATGGCAAAAAATCGATTTAGTTTCATTTGTACTCCTTGTTTGAATTCAACGGTCGTTTACCGTTGATACATTCATTCTAAAAGAGGGAAATGAAGTCCGAATGAAGTCAAATCATCAATCACTTCATCTTTGGGACTTCTACCATAAAGGTCGTCCCCTTACCTGGCAGACTCTCCACCGTTATTTCTCCAGTGTGGGCATGGGCGATTTGCCGGGCAATTGCCAAGCCCAATCCCGCTCCGCCGGAGGAACGGGAAGCTTCCACCCGGTAAAAGCGCTCAAAGATGTGCGCCTGGTAACCAGGCGGGATGCCGATGCCTGTGTCAGTAATTCGGATGCGGATGGTTTGTCCGGTTTGTCCGCCAGTCAGTGTAATCGAACCTTTTTCGGTGTACTTGATCGCGTTATCGATCAGGTTGACGAACAGTCGGATCAATTGGTCAGTATCGCCGGATATCATCAAGCCTGGTTCAAGGCTGCAATTCAGCGCCAGGTTTTTGGCAGCAGCCAGCGGACGCAGCGAATCAGTCACGTCAGAAAGTAGAATGGATAGATTCACTTGCTCAAGCTGCAACTTAAGCCCGTTTTCGCCGCGCGCCAGCTTGAGCAGATCCTCCACCAACCCTTGCATCCGTCCGGCTTCTTCCGAAAGGTCATCCAGCGCCTGGCGATATTCATTCACTGGACGTTGACCCTCGCGTACCACCGATAGAATTGCCTGCATGGCCGCCAGAGGCGTGCGCAGTTCATGCGATGCATCGGCCGTGAATTGATGTTCACGCTGGAATCCATTCTCGATTCGAGCCAGCATATCATCAAAGGTTGCCGCCAGCCGGCTGACTTCATCGCCAGTATCCGGCAGGTTCAGCCTGGCAGACAGGTCGTCGGTCGAGATGTGCCTGGCGGCGCGGGTGATGTTGTCCATCGGAGCC
This sequence comes from Chloroflexota bacterium, assembly GCA_021795965.1. GTDB lineage: Bacteria > Chloroflexota > Anaerolineae > Anaerolineales > Villigracilaceae > UBA5195. The sequence continues at coordinate 14,267 of JAJYOU010000018.1, read as the reverse complement.
AGTGCGCGGGCAGCCAGGAAGTATCCTGCAAGACCAGCCACCAGGCTCAGCAGTCCACCCCCCAAAAGCAGAGCGGTTAACAATCTATTCAGGGAGTCCTGCACACTCCCCAGGCTTTGCATCGCCTGGACATAACCGGCGACATTCCCATTATCCATCACTGGCAGGCTATAGACACGTGTCAGGTTTTCGTTGCCTTTGACCGAAATGGTGCGAAACTCAGCCTGGTTGCTGGGTGAGCCAGACCTCGAACCTGGTGAGGCTGGATGAATTGTCATTTCAGTGGATTGCAGCGGACCCGACGCCTGGAGCACGGTGCCGTCTTGGGTAAATACAATCAGGGTCAAACCCTGTTCAGTAAAACTTTGTGTCCCGTTTTCATCCGGGGCTGCGGCTTCTGCAGGAATGATCTGACCATTATTGACGTTTAATGTGGCTGCAGTTTGGGAAGCACTCAGAACCAAAGTCTCATCCAGTGCGGATTGCAGACTGAAACTTAGATTGAAATAAACAAAACCCCCAAATGCAGCCAGAATCGCCAGGATCAGGACAGTTGCCCAGAACGCAAAGCGAATCCGGATCGTCTTAATCCATTTCATCCAGTGACAGGCGGTAGCCCGCTCCACGCACAGTATGAATGATTTTATGCTCAAAAGCATCATCAATCTTGCGCCGCAGATTGCGAATATAGACATCCACCACGTTGGACTGGTTGTAAGTGTCGTAATTCCAGACGTGCTCGGCAATCTGGGTGCGGGTCAGAACCCGTTCTGGCTCGCGCAGTAAGCATTCAAGGACGGAATATTCTTTGGCAGCCAGCTCGATGACCCTGCCAGCACGCCGCACCTGGTGAGAGCGGGTGTCGAGCGTCAGGTCAGCGAATTCCATCACCGTCGATTTAGGCGCTTCGCCGGCGCGGCGGGTAATCGCGCGCAGCCGTGCATAGAGTTCCTTGATGGCAAAAGGCTTGACCAAATAATCATCCGCGCCGGCGTCCAAACCGGCGACCCGGTCGTCCACCGTATCGCGGGCAGTCAGCATAAGCACGAGTGTGCGATCACCACGCTTGCGCAGTTCCCGGCAGACGCTCAGACCATCCATTTCCGGCAGCAAAATATCAAGGATAATGACATCATAAGGAGCAGATTCAGCCCAATCCAGGCCTTCGCGTCCAGTGTAAACCGGGTCGACTGCGTAACCCGATTCTTCCAACCCGCGTTTGACATAGGCAGAGATTTTTCGTTCGTCTTCGATCAGCAAGATACGCATAAAGCTATTGTAGCCGGAAAAGATGAAGTCTAGATGAAGGATTAACCGCGCGAAAAACTGGTCCCGTGTTGAGGCGGCTAACATGCGGCCTTGTCAAGGCTGAGATCGCGGTTTCTTTCTCTGTCGGAGCCGCTAGAAATATGCACAGTTTTTACTTCGAAGTCATGCTAAGGTAATCGGGTTGGCACCAAGCTTATCGGGGATTTTCTATGGCAACAGCAACGGACAGGCGTACCGGCAAGGGTGGGATGTGGATTCTGTTTGGAAGCAGAGAAAACTCCAAGCCACGCGTACGCGAAAAAACCTGAAAGTACCGCACGCCGCGAAGCGGCAGCCCCCAGCGTCCGCACAATTTGTTAGCCCGCGTTTAGATTTTACTCATCCGTGTTTTCACTGATCAACCGGCAAAACAATTCCACGACCTTCGGCTCAAAGTGTGTTCCAGAAAGCGATTTGATATGTTCAATTACTTTCTCCTTCGTCCAGGCTTGACGATACGGGCGATCAGAGCGGAGGGCGTCCCATACATCTACTATCGCAAAGAGACGCGCCGCTAATGGAATTTGTTCGCCCTTCAAACCGCGCGGGTAGCCTGTCCCATCCCATTTTTCGTGATGGCAATAGGGAATATCCAGCGCTGGTTTCAAGTAAGCGATTGGGGAAAGCATATCGTAGGCGAATTGAGGATGCTTGCGCATGGCAACCCATTCTTCGTCGGTCAGTTTATCTGGTTTGAGTAGAATCCTGTCTGGCACGCCCATCTTGCCGATGTCGTGCAAAAGCGCTCCGTGTTTCACCTGCACCAATTCTGATTCACCCATTCCTGCCAAGCGTGCAAGTTTTAGGGTTAGTTCGGTGACACGAGTGCTGTGACCTTCGGTCTCTTTGTCACGCAAATCAAGCGCGTGCGACCAGCCTTCAATCGTTGTGTCATAGGCTTGAAAAAGGTCACGCTCGCGCTCTCTAAGAGATACTGCCATCTGGTTGAAAGAATCTCCCAGGTTATTAATTTCAGAAGTGCCATAAGATAATTTTGGATAGCGCGCTTCCAAGTCTCCTTCAGTCAGACGCTGTGTAACGTGAAGGAGAGCTTGAATCTGCCGCATGAAACTGAGATCGAAGACATACCAGGTGCTGACGAGCAGAAATATACCCACAACCGCCATAATCAAAAGGTTGCGATTGAATACCTGGTTTGCTTTCGCTAAAAGGATTTCTTCCGGTTGGGCCAGGATCAGATGGAGATCATTTTTATAGATATCGCTTTTGATTGTAACAAAGGCATAGACCCAAGGGCGACCGTCTGACCCCATGGTTTCGACAACGCCTTCATGTGCCTTGAGCGCTTCTGCCACTACTGAGGTCTCTGGAGCTTGACCTCCAATTAGGTTCTCCCCACCCGGTATGCGGAGTAGTACAATCCCGTCACTATCTATCTTTGTCAAAATCGAACCTTCCGGGATCTTGAACGCGATCTTGTCCTCAACCAGGTTTAACGCCGCATAAATGACGCCCGTAAGTTTGCCATCGTCACCATAGACGGGGTATCCGAAGTTGATAGCGGGACGATGTGTGATACGCCCTATTTGATATTCACCAATAGCAAAATCCTGGGTTTGGAGAGCTTTTTTGAAGTATTCACGATCCGCTATGTTCACTCTTTCAGTAAGAGGCAGTGCACTGCAAACCACATCACCTTTGGTGTTAGCGAATCCAAAATTGGAAAATCGGTTGTAATGGATAAGTAAATGTGAGAGAATTGTGCCGCATGTGCCAGAGTTATAATTTCTAACTTCATTAAAGTCTGAGATCGCTAAGAGGAGTTGGCGTGTACTATCCAGGAAATCCTTCTCTTGCAAAGAGATGGTTCCTGCAGTTTCGAGTGTATCCTGTTTTGCCTGATCGATTGCGCTGTTGCGTTCTTCCTGGTTTGTAAAGTAGAAAATCGCGAGAGCAGGCAGGATGGCAAATAAGATTATCAGCGATACTCGAACACGTAGACTTGATGTGAACCGAGACATTTTTTCTCCACCGCCAATTCGATTTTTCGTCTGTGATTAAAGTGAGCAGGCTAACGGGTTACGTGGCAGTGGGGCGGGCGTGGACTCCCTGTCAAAACGGGACACTACCTCAGGTGCAGAAAACCTCATTTTAGCGGGGCAAACCCCGTTAAAGGATTATAACAAACATGTTTTTTAAATCAAGTGGCAAAATCTGAAGTTCAGACATGCGTTCGGACAGGTTTACGGCATTGACCATTCAGTGCGTGGAGCCGGCGGATGATGATATTGTCAGGGTGCTGAGGGTGGGGGAGGTAGGCTACTTTCTTGTACGAACACAACTATCAAGTTTGCGATGTATAAAAGATGCAAAGGTAAGCATATCTATTGCGTCTTGCTCGTTTATGTTCCATTTGATTTTTGGAACGTGTGCCAACGTATTTCTAAAAGTGCCGAATAAGCCTTTTAGCAAATTCATGAAACCAGCATGCTCACTTCTCTCAGTTTCGGTTCGCAAGGTATTAAAAGCAAGTAGCGGTAATTTGCCACCAAATGCTTCATCTACCAATTTTCCGCCATCGCTTGATAATCCAGACTTCTCACGAATTTTGTCTGCAATACTTTTTGTTGCTTCAAAAACGGCATGAAAATAATTATCTTGAAGCAACTCTGCTCGACAAAATAACAAAATATCGCTATGAGTATTTCTGTCGAGCAGTTGTTTGTATAACCTGCCCGCTCGTTCTTGTGCTTCTGATAGCGTTTGGGCTGTAGTTATTTCTCGAAGCTTTCCATTGTCACCCAAAACTAATCCTGAAAACGCTAAAACCTTGTTCAATTCAAAGCGGCGATTCTCAAAAACGTGAAGCTTTTGTGTATAGCGGACAGGACTCATGGCTTTGTGAATAAAAGCTATAACATTGTTTGCACACCTGTCTTGCTTCTGTTTCTGATTTAATGCTTCAAACAGCCTATCCCTTTTTGTAACTCCTGGTAATGGGTCGCCAATATTACTCTCTCTTAAGAGTTGTCCAATTTCACTACCTGTTAATCCTTCGGCGGTATCAGCCAAAACATTGCAAATAGTATGAAGAACTGTATCGTCAAAAGCTAGAATAGATGCCATTTTAGTTTTATGGTCCGAACTTAGTCACCTACTGGCAGGTGTTACCGGTAAGGGCGGGACTTGGCAGAAAAAGCCACCAGATGCCAAATCCGCCGATTGGAGCTGCTTCCCCGAAAGTGCGGGCACGGCTCGCACTTGTCCGGTGCACCCAATCAAGATCGCGGGACGATCATTTTTCCCGAAAGGACATGGTCATATCCTGAGGACGTGGCGTTGGGTTGCAGTTTTAGGATGATTGAATATTTTGGGCACGCTTTTTTATTACACTTTGAATAGGGCTGAGGAATTTTTTAAGAACGGCTTCATCCATCAGGTTTTGATTTTCGTCTACATCATCTGTGAGAGGGCAATCTATACCTATTGCGACTAAATCTATTTTACACTTTTTAGTATTGGTGCTGATAATCACAAATGGTTCTGTGTCGTCATCTTCTTTGGTCGAATTATTGGAAAATCTGTGAAAATAAAAAGATTCTCCTTGTTCTTTTTTAATTGCCCAATCAGACCCAAATCTTTCACAATCTTGAGTGCAAGAACGCAAAAGAGTATTGTAAATATTGTGAACAATTGGATTAAGCACTAAATTTTTAAACTCTGGAGGAAAAGGCGTTGGGCTGCTTGTATATTCATGCATATTAACTAACAAGTCAAGCACTTTATCTAAATCCAAGCGGAGTAATGCGATTTGAAGCAAGTATTCAAGCCCTTGTTGTAAGCCAGTGTACTTTTGCCCCTGTTTTTGATACCGAATCGCTAAGAATGGAAAGTTAAGAAGCCCAAGTATTAAAGTTTCTGCTATCAACTCATCATCTGCTACCATACCCCATTTTCTGATATTAACTCCATCTATCGCTGTGTCAGCAACTATCAAAGGTAGCAATTTGGCACTATCCCAAGTTAAGGAATGAAAGTTTGCCCAAATGTGTTCGATTTCATTTATGGTTGGATAACTTAAGTTATTCCAAAACCTTTCTTGTATGCTTTCCAACTTTTCTGGAAGCGATAAAGACTCTGGGAAAAAAGCACCGACAGTTCGAGGACATTTCCGCAAAATGCGTTCAACATCGTGTTTCTGCCAAATAACTATTCTGGGTTTTGCGTGGGTATCTTGAAATTCTTTGACCCAATCCAGTGTCGAATTCGAAATAGTATTGTTTGTAAAAATAGCAAAAACGTCAACTTCTTTACGACCAGTGGCATTGAGAACGATACTTTGGACTGTAGCTTTTTTTAGTGTATCAGAGCGATGTTTCACTTCAACCCACCAATTTTCAATCACTATAGAATCATCAGGCTCCATTTTTGCATATTTTCCTGCTAAATCTCGCCCTCCATCGGTGGCTGAAACGCCTTCTCCCCCTTTTCTCCACTCTAAATTCTTAAAACCCATATCATCCAGCAAATAAAAAGCCAGTTTTTCGAATTCGTCAGGAGTTAGCCTGTTCAAATCGAATTCCATAATATGACTTTCTTGAGTAGAAAACAATGAGCAACCATCGCGGTAGGCTGCCCGTTGCCGAGCAAGCCCCGCATATCCTCCAGATGCTCTTACTGGACAAATCCCGGCGTACAACTATCGCACCGGGTTTTTCACCTATACCTGCGGTACTGGCGCAGGCAGAAATGCCCGCGTTCACAAAGGCATTAAATCAGACCAGGGACAAACTTCATCCCTGCCTGTTTGGGATGCACCACATCGTATGGTTTTGCGAAACCGATGGAAATTAAAGGGTAACCACGAACCGCTTTCCACCGGTTGATTAAAATATTTTACATCGGAAAAGTGGCTTTGTGCCCGAGTAGTGCGAGAAACCGGTGTATTCTGGGCGAATTCCCTTTTGTTTCTCGTGCAAATATAAGCACCTTGCCTTACCCAATATTCCAAAACTCACCCTTCCCCTCATTCCAACCTGTGCTAAATCGCCGCTCACAACCAAACAACGTTGGTCGAACGGTCGCCAGCCCTTCCCCATTATTTCCCGTGCAGTTATCGGGATCATCAGATGCGACCACCTGCCGCGATGTCTTTGGGGCTGCCTGAGGGAATTCAGAAACGTCATCAGTTAAATGAACCCTTCCCCGCTCCCTGACCCCTCAATGCTGATCCTGGAGGGCATTTGCAGCCATCTGATAAAACGTCAAGGCGCGGGCTTCAGCCCAAAAATCTTCAAAGCTCGACGACGCAATTTGCTTTTATGAGATTGCCAGGACCTGTCGTATTCAAGGGGATTTTTGATTAGTTTTTAATTTGATCGGGCCAGGCACCGGGAATTTTTCCGCGCATCCAGTCTGTCTAATGCAGTTAACCGGCTTTCGAAAAGGCGCTGAATCCTCCTCACCCGGCGTCATTATCCCATTTTAGAAAACAATCACCTTGTCTGCTTCCATCGTCCACCTGGTCAATAATTCCATCGAACCGACCTGGATTTTTTCCATCAAATCGTCTGACCCGAGACCTCGAGCCTTCTGGCAGGTCCCTCAGGTGGCGACTTCGCCGGCGCGCAGGACGGAGGTAAACATGCGCTCGATGTTGTAATAGCCCTGCGGTGTATCCTGTCCTTTTTTGGCGCACTGAACCCCATCCCCCATCAAAAAGATCCGGACATGATTGCTCTCATGCTTGCCCAGGTTCATCGCCAGGCGCAGCGCGTTGTATGGACGCTCGTTGCCGTAAGGGCCATCATTGATGATCAGCAGGTACTCAGTGGCTTTAATTTCGCTCATGCTCATTTCTCCTATTGTGATTTTCGTCCAGGCAATTCTACCCCAACATCAGCGCCATTAGCCCTGCCGGTCATCCCTTTGCCGGAAACCCCCCAAACTAGCGCACGCTGACTGGTGTGGAAGAGTTGCTGCTGCTGCCGTTGCCCAGCTGACCGCTGCGGTTATCCCCCCAGCAAACCAGCTCCGCCGTGGCATTGATGGCGCAGCTGTGACTGCCGCCCGCGGCGATGGCTCTCGCACCCATCGACAAGCCGCTCACATCCACCGGCGAACTGCTGTTGGCGCCTCCGCCGTTGCCCAGCTGACCTGACTGGTTGCTTCCCCAGCATTTGACCGAGCCGCTGATCGTCAGGGCGCAGGTATGGGAAGCGTCCAGGTCCCCGCCGGCGCTGATGAATTTGACCCCGCTCCCCAGCCCGTTCACGGGTCGTGGGGTTGCGCTGTCCGTTGTCGTGCCGTCGCCAAGCTGCCCATCCTGGTTGCGTCCCCAGCAGACCACTCCACCCACTGAGGTCAGCGCGCAGGCGTGATCCACGCCTGCCGAGATGGCTCTCGTCCCGGGCGTGAGACCGGAAACGGTCACCGGGCTCGAGCTGGATGTGGTGCTGCCGTTCCCAAGCTGACCGTAGCGGTTGTCGCCCCAGCAAAGCACCCCGCCGGCAGCGGTCAGCGCGCAGGTGAAATCCCAGCCAGCCGAGAGACCTGCCACCGCGGCGGAAAGACCGCTGACCGCGACAGGCTGGAGCGAGCTCTTATCCTGTCCGTTACCAAGCTGACCAGCCTCGCCCGCTCCCCAGCAAACCACGCCGCCCGGCGCCGTCAGCGCGCAGGAATGAGCCCGCCCGGCAGTGATGCCGCGCGAAATTCCGCTCAAGGCGCTCGCATTGACCGGGGCAGCCCGGTTGGTCTGCGAGCCGTCGCCCAACTGCCCGGAGTCGTTCAGTCCCCAGCACAGCACGCCGCCGCCCGCATTCAGGGCACAGGCATGCCCAACACCAGTTGAAAAGCTGCGGATGCCGCTCGAAAGTCCGTTGACATTCACCGGCACGTTGCTGCCGGTTGTCGTGCCGTTCCCCAGTTCACCGTTCGCGTTCCCGCCCCAGCATTTGATCGCACCGACCGCCGTCTGCGCGCAGGTGTGATCCGCCCGGGCAGAGACGCCGGCGTAAGGCTGCGGCAGGGCGCTCATGGCGTTTGACCCGCCTGAACACGAGCTCAGCAGCAGCGCAAGCACCAGGCTGAAAGCGAAATTTTTCATCCAGAAATATTTACTCACAGACATCCTTTGAACCTGCTTAGTATACGCATTTTTCCGCGAAAAGATGCCGGACTCAAAAAGAAGGATAATGCAGTTGCTTCCAAAAAAGATCACATCATCAAAACAGGAGATTAAAAAGAATCATAAAAATAATTATAACCTTTGCGGGTCACCTGGTAAAAAACCAATCGAACTGTAAAACTCGCGGTTAATAATGACATACCTGGGAAGAAACATAAGCGCATAATTGCAAAAACGAGCTGTTAATTCCCAACAAAATGCCCAGCAAGATTGATAGGATCGACAGTGAGAATGCACTCACCACCAATATCCGCCTGGTAACAGGCTTGGAAGAAGATGCTCTTAATCCAGTTCCCAATCCGTAAATGGATAGCAGGAGAAGTGAAGGCATAAAATCCATTTGAAAACGGATTGTTCCAAAGAAATAAAACAACAAGGGGAGAAAGCCAAAAATTGCTGTCCCCCCAATTAAAAAAGGAAACCATGTTAATCCCGATTTTCTGTTGCTGCCTGGATTTTTAAATCTGTTCAAGATCAATCCTTTTGAGAACGATCTAAGACGCAAGGCTTGCATGCTGCCAAAAGCAATCGGAATGAGCGAAAATATTACAAAAGGGGCGCTCCAGATAAAACCAATCAAAGATTCAAATGTGAAGGCAGGTCCATGATACGCGGGATTATTTGCGGGTAATAATTTAATAAAAGGGTATCCTTTGGCTAATCCCCCAAATGGTAAAAGTACATAATTATAAAATGAAGGAATCAAATAATTGATTGATGTCACCAGGTGTTCCGCGTAAATCTTGTGTACATATGTTACTGATAATTGGTATTGAAGTCCAAACTCAAAAAAAGAACCAAATCTGAAATAATTATATAATCCCAACAATCCCAACATTACCACCAGGGGAGTTAATAGCGCGACCAAAGCTTTGGTTGAACTATTATTCTTATTCGGATTTGGTTCCTGGGTGTAAAAGAGTAAAAATAAACAAAATATTACCAGGAAGAACACTGCAAAAAGCAAACTAAACCGGGTGCCAATCGCAAAAGCCCAGAACAAGCTTGCCAAAAACAATCTCAACCGATTGGGAACAGGTCCTTCCAAGCCAGTCAACGCCCAGTAAATACCGGTCATCAGGAAAAACTGACCTCCTGCAATCGCAGCCTCATAAACAAGCGGCCGGCCAAGCAGCCAGGGTATTGGGTTGGACAAGCCGATGATTAATATACTCAGAATGACGTACCATCCTGGCAATTCATCCCAAAATCGATGTTTTATCCATAAAATGATGGCAACATTACTAATCAGCAATCCGCTGAGAGCAAACCAGACCAATATTGCATCAGAAAATGGTTGCGAAGTAAATAAATGGAAAATTAAAAATAAACCTGCCGGCACCGGACCCCAATATAAATAATATTTTCCCTTATAGAGGGAAACATCATTCAATCTCAGTCCATGATTTTGCATTGGATCATACGGATCAGCAAGCGATAATAATGATTGAGAAGGTGCTTCCAAAAGGCTTGGCTGTCCCTTTGCGAATCCCCTGCTTAACATATCATAATAAGATGAGATTTCAGCCTGACCGATCAAACCAGCATGAATCCAGGAAGATAGAATCCCAATGTAAACCAGGAAAATAATTGCGACAGTTACGATAACTGCTGATTTTTCTTTTCGATCCATAATACTCCCCGGTCACCAGGTTTTAATTTTATTTTTGGTTTCATTCCCAGTTATTATCAACCTTTTATTGGCTGAATACCGATGATTTTAAACATTGATCAAAAAACTCAACAGGTTCAATAAACCTGGTTGGTTCGGGCTGGTTTAACATTCTTTCTGTAAATTCTTGAATCCTGACAAAAATGGTGATTCAGAAGGTTCCTCGGTTGTCTCCCAGACCAAGCTATGAGACGAAAATGTCTCACCTGACAAATTATAACCTTCGCAGGTGACCTGGTAAAAAACCGATCGGAAACCACTTCTGAACCCCTGCGGATGCTGCTCAAGTCTTATCGTGCTTTTTGCTTCCTCTTTTCATGAGAAGTCTGCTTTGATTATAGACCTCTTCCACCCGCCGTCCGTCCTGTCCTTAAAATCAAAATGCCCTCGCTTTTTGCGAAGGCATTTGTCTTCAAAAAGGCTCCCAGCCGAGGATTCGAACCTCGAACCTAGCGGTTAACAGCCGCCCGCTCTGCCGTTGAGCTAGCCGGGAACGCGTCCGAGATTATAAATTCAAGGTGAAACTGTGTCAAGTCAAAAGCAGGGGGAATTTCCTAATGGATAAACCAGAGGATGAAATAATAGCCCAGCACCGCGCCCCACAGCCAAGAGTCGATCCGGTCCAGCGCGCCGCCGTGACCCGGGAAGAGGTTGCCCGAATCCTTGAGCCCGGCATAGCGTTTGATCATGCTCTCGCCCAGGTCGCCGAGCGGTGAAACCAGCCCCGCCAACAGCCCGTAAAGCATGCCCATCCAGATCGGCAAATGCAGCGGTCCAAGCGTCGAGTAGACATACGCCAGCAAAGCGCCGGTCAGAACGGCAAAAATCACCCCGCCCGCGAAGCCCTCCCAGGATTTTTTGGGACTCAGGCGCGGCGACATCTTGTGCCTGCCAATCCGGCTGCCCACCAGGTAAGCGCCCGTATCCGCCATCCAGACCACGGGCAAAACCAGCAGGATCCACCAGCCGCCGTTGGGCAGCGAGCGCAGATCGAAAATATATCCACCCAAAAGACCCAGGTAGACCCACCCGCCCAGGCTGATGCCGAAATCCACGGCAGCCTGATCGGCACCCAGCTCGTAATCCACGGTGTGCCAGGTCATCAAAGCCAGCAGGCTGATCGTCACCAGCAGGCTGTTATCTTGAATTTGAAAATAATGGGAGAGATAGACCGCCAGCAGCCCAGCCATGATCAACCAGCGCGCCGGGCGCCAGCCTGCCTGCCGGAAAATTTCAACGTACTCCCAGCCGGCTGCCATTAAAAAAAATAATACCAGTAACAAAAAAGGGATCCCGCCAAAAAACAGCACGGGGAACCCTATCGCCAGCAAGCCAAAACCGGTCGTAAATCTCCTAACCATTAATTTCCCCATATTCCGAAGAATCCACCTTGCCAAAACGCCGGTCCCGGCTGGCATACTCATCCAGGGCTTTGCGCAGTTCTTCCCTGCCGAAATCAGGCCAGTAAGTGGGGGTCACGTACCATTCCGCGTAAGCAGCCTGCCAGATCATGAAATTGCTGATGCGCAGCTCGCCCGAAGTGCGGATGATCAGGTCGGGGTCGGGGATTCCGACGGTGTAGAGATATTTTCCCACCAGTTCAACAGTCACCTCTTCCGGCTTGACACCATCTGCCAGCATCTGCCTGAAGGCGTGGATGATCTCATCCCGCCCGCCGTAATTGAGGGCAACATTCAAGACCAGGCGGTCATTATTTCGGGTCTGTTCCACCGCTTCGAGCACCCCTTTTTGCAGCTTGGGGGATAACCGGTCGAGCTGACCCAGGTGATGAATTTGCACGCCCTGCCGGTCGAGCTCCTTCAATTCATGTTCAATCACATCCTCCAGGATGCGCATCAAACCGTCCACTTCTTCGGGCGGTCTGCCCCAATTTTCGGTGGAAAAAGCATAAATTGTCAGATACTTGATGCCGAATTCAACACAGGCTTTGATGATTCGGCGCAGGTTCTCTGTGCCAGCCTTGTGACCTGCCAGGCGCGGCAGTCCGCGCTTTCGAGCCCAACGACCATTCCCATCCATGATGATGGCAATGTGTTGCGGAACCGTGGAAGAAGGAGCGACCGGGGCTTTAAGTGTCATGGCAAATGGAAAGGATCAGACTTCCATGATTTCCTTTTCTTTGAGGGCTTGTATTCTCTCGAGTTCAAGCATGAAGTGATCTGTTAATTTTTGCAGGTCTTCCTCCCCGCTCCTCAGATCATCTTCGGAAATCATTTTCTCGTTTTCAAAATCCTTCATATCCTTCATCGAGTCACGCCGGATGTTGCGCAGCGCCACTCGCGCTTCTTCCACGCGATGGTGGACGCGTTTGACCAGTTCATGACGGCGTTCTTCCGTCAGCGCTGGCAGGTTCAAACGGATCACAATCCCGTCATTGTTGGGTGTCAGACCCAGGTCTGATGCCAGGATGGCTTTTTCAATCGCTTTAATGGAAGTTTTGTCGAAGGGTTTGATCATTAGGGCGCGCGGTTCCGGCACGCTGATGGTTGCCAGCTGCATCAGTGAAGTTGGAGACCCGTAATACTCCACCTGCAGTTTTTCCACCAGGGCGGGGTTGGCACGCCCCGTTCGAATGGCTGTCAAGTCATCATGAAGGGCATGAATCGATTTTTGCATGTGGGACTCACAGTCCTTGAGAAGATCTTTAATCACTTTGGCCTCCTGTTATAAATTTAACTAACTCAAGGATACCTTAAAAATGAAAAATACGCCACAGGTTGAAACCCCCTTCCAATTCTTCTCCACCCTAAGGGTGCCGCCGTTAAAAAAAAGCCGCCTATTTCGAAGGCGGCTTGGATTACGTGATCAATGCACGATCGTACCCACTTTTTCGCCGTTAAGAGCCCGGGTCAGGGCAGTCTTATCCCAGAGGTTGAGCACCAGGATCGGGATTTTATGCTCCATGCAGTGGCTGATGGCGGTCACATCCATCACCTTCAAACCGCGGTTGAGGACGTCTATATAGCTCAGTTCGTCAAATTTAATCGCTTCCGGGTTCTTTTTTGGATCGGAATCGTAGACTCCATCGACCTTGGTGGCTTTGATAACCACCGACGCGTCAATTTCGGTCGCTCGCAGCGCAGCGGCGGTGTCCGTGGAAAAGAATGGGTTGCCTGTTCCCGCGCCGAAGATGACCACCCGTCCCTTTTCGAGATGGCGGATGGCTCGCCGGCGGATGTAGGGTTCGGCAATGGCGCGCATTTCAATCGCAGACATGACCCTCGTCGTCACCCCGGAGCGTTCGAGCCCATCCATCAACGCCAGTGCGTTCATCATCGTGCCCAGCATGCCCATGTAATCGGCGGTGGCTCGGTCCATGCCGCGCTCAAGACCCTGCGTTCCACGCCAGAGGTTGCCCGCCCCAATCACGATCGCCACTTCCACACCCATTTCTGTCACATCCTTGACCCGCCTTGCGATGGCTTCCGCTTCCGAAATGTTGATCCCAAAACCGTTTTCACCGCCCACGGCTTCGCCGCCAAGTTTGAGCAGGATCCGCTTGTATTTAAGTTCAGGCATTTTTTCTCCATTTCCCGGCTGAAAAAGACATCCGATTGAAAAAAAAGCCAACCTCGCGGTTGGCCTTTATTTATTAATCACCCAAACCTTCACCAAGTTCCCATCTCTGGAAACGGCGGATGACGATATTTTCGCCAGTGCTGCCGATGGTGGAGTTGAGCAGATTTTCAATATTGATGGTTTCATCGCGGATGTACGCCTGGCGCAAAAGGCAGACTTCGTCCTTGAATTTGTTGAGACGCCCCTCGACGATCTTGACGGCAACCGCTTCGGGCTTGCCTTCTTCCATCGCTCGCGCCTTGGCGATCTGTGCTTCGTGTTCCAGCTCAGCCTGGGGAATATCCTTTTCGGAGATATACCTGGGAGCCGAGGCAGCGATCTGGAGGGCAACCTCGTGCGCAAACTGGCGGAAAGATTCCGCGCGAGCCACAAAATCGGTTTCGCAGTTCACTTCCACCATCACACCCACGCGACCGGCACCATGCGAATACAATTCCACCACGCCGTTCGAAGCCAGCCGGTCTGCGCGCTTGGCAGCCGTAGCCATTCCTTTTTCACGCAGGTAATCCACAGCTTTTTCGCCGTTAAGAGCCCGGG
>JAJYOU010000031.1 GCA_021795965.1 Chloroflexota bacterium | reverse complement strand
CGCATTTTTCTGCGTTCAAATCAACAATCGCAACCGCTGCTCCAGCTTCAGCCAGGGTGCGGCAAAATTCAGAGCCGAGCAAGCCGCAGCCGCCTGTGACCACTGCAACCCGCCCGCTGAGATCAAATTTTTCCTGGATTTTCATTTTATTTCTCCTGATAACCTGAAGCCTGGAGTTTAAGGCTGCGGGAAAATAATTTATGGTTTTCCATAAAGGACATCATTCTGGGCTTTTAAGAGGATTTTTAACCCGCTGGTGACATTGGCTAGTTCCTGGGTGCTGCTGTCCTCACCCAGGCTTGAAGTGTCAAATAGAGCCAGAACAGCCTTCCCGTCATCCAGTTCACTTTTCATTTGTGCCAGGTTCTGGGCATAATCTTTGCGCGCCAGGTTGTCGACCGGGTCAATCGGAGTGGGGAGAACCCGGCTGGCACGTCCGGTAACCAAATATACTGCAGGTGGCGAGTTGGTGTAAATGGCTGTTCCAGGGCTGACTTTCTTCAATTGTGCCATGAGAAGGGAATCATGCCACTTCCACGAAGCATATCCCTGACCAGAACTGGATAATTCTGCAACGGTTGGTAAAAAATCAAATCCAGAAAACACAAGCCCGATCCCCAGGATCAAAAGCAAAACGATCTGACGGATCGCGAAGCGGGATTGGGAACCTGAAGCTTTCTTCCAGAACCAGGCTGCGGCAGCAGCCATTAAAAGCCAGAAGCTTGGATAAAGCGGCGCAAGAATCCGCGGTTGGAATTTGGTGCTTGCGTCGAAGAAACTCATCGAGAACAGGATGGCAGCAAGGTATCCAAAAATATACAAGGCTGAAAGAAAGATCAGACCCCGGGAATTCTGACTGCCCGGATGGAAGATCATTCTCCAGGATAGAGCCACCAGGACAGCCAGGATGGTTAAACCGGCAAGGACAAGAATCCACTCCAATATGCCTGATTTTATTAGAAACTGTCTCCAGGGTTCAACCGGCATCAGAAATTGGGAGATATTATACAAACCCGGCTGGATAATCTCTGAAGTGATTGGATGAAAATTGAAAATTCGATTGGTTGCATTTCCCGCCGAAAGCATATTTCTCAGGAACCAGGCAGCCATGAAGGGGATTGCCGCGAGTAAAAATATTCCTGAGCTTATAAAACGGTCTTTCCAGCTTTTATGATTAAGAAAAAGGGCGATCAAAATGGTCGGCAGCAACGCCAGTCCAGAATAGCGGGTCAGAAAAACCAGCCCGGCGACAATGCCGGCAAGGATCAGCCAGGTCAATTTCCAGTTTTGTTCGATATACAAATCCAGCAAAAGGAAACAAAGCAGGCTTAGAAAAATAAACAGCGGCTCGCTCAAGGCATAAACATGGACCCGCAGCATGGCTGAACTGAGAAAAAAGATGACAGCCAGGAATAATCCACCCATTTTAAAGGAGGAAATTCTCCAGCCGAGGATTCCCATTAAAAAAGTATTCAACCCGAAAAGGACAATATTCAAAATCCTTGCGCCGCGCAGCGGATCAATTCCGACGATTCCAAGCCCAGCCAGGGTCAGCGATAAAAGTGGCGGGTAGTGCGTGATCGGTTCGAGAGTGCTATCCAACCAGATATCGCTATAGCCTTTCCCCTGCAAAATGGAGCGGGCTCCAGCGATATAAGCCGCCGAATCATTTGCCAATCCAGCCCCCACCGGGGTGCAAACATAGAGGACAGCCATGGCGCTGACTGAGATCAGGATGAGAACGATGAAGAAGAACAGTCTGGATTGGTGTTTAACCATGAGAAAACCCACCCCTGCCCCTCCTTCAATTCATTTGGGGGGCAGGGCACCGGGTTAAAAGGATCAGGATTTCAACAAATAACCCTGGTCTTCAAGATAGGCAATAATTTTCCGCGCGTTTTCTTCAGGGGTGACCCCTGAGCCCATCAGGACAATTTCAGGATTGACCGGGTCTTCATAGGGATCATCCACGCCGGTGAACCCCATCGGTTTCCCATCCGCCAGAGCCTGGCGGGCTTTGGCATACAAA
Source organism: Chloroflexota bacterium (assembly GCA_021795965.1). Lineage (GTDB taxonomy): Bacteria > Chloroflexota > Anaerolineae > Anaerolineales > Villigracilaceae > UBA5195. Next base: position 9,980 of record JAJYOU010000031.1, on the reverse strand, counting down.
CCTTTCACATCGCGTTGTTCGCAGACTTCAACCGGGGTATCCATGAAAATCTCGACGAAATTTTCTCCGACCATTTTTCGCGCTTCTTCACGGGCGGCGCGATAGGGGCTGATGGCGGCGCAAATAACGGTGCCGCCGGCATGCACAATTTCACCTGCCACGAAGCCAATCCGAAGGATGTTGGTATCGCGATCTTCCTTTGAAAAGCCCAATCCCTTGGAGAGGTGTGTCCGCACGACGTCCCCATCCAGAATGGCAACTTCACGCCCGCGTTCCAATAACAAGGAGGTCAGCACCTGGGTGGTTGCAGACTTACCCGAACCGCTCAAGCCGGTAAACCAGATGCAGTAACCCTGTTTGTTTCGTGGGGGATACATTTCGCGCAGGATTTCAGCGGTTTCAGGTCGGGTAAACCATTCAGGAAGTAATTTGCCTTTTGCAAGGTAATCATCACGAACCTGGGTACCCGAGATATTCAGGACTTTTGCACCTTGAGGCACATCCTTGGTTTCAACGTAACGTTTTTCATCGGGCAAGTAAAGCAATTCTTCGAAAGGAATCATCTTGACGCCGATTTCGGATTCATACTGCTTCATCATTTCCTGGGCATCGTAGGGTCCGTAGAATAATTTTCCAGTCGAATCCTTTCCAGGACCGGCATGATCACGTCCAACAATGAAGTGATTCGCGCCATGATTGCGGCGGATGATGGCATGCAGCAAGGCTTCCTTGGGACCAGCCATGCGCATGGCAAGCGGCAGCAGGCTCAAGACTGTGCTGTTCTTGTCATAATAATTTTCCACGAGGGCTTTATAAATCCGGACGCGGGTGAAGTGGTCAACATCGCCGGGTTTGGTCATGCCCACCACCGGGTGGATGATCAAAGAACCTTTGACCTGTGCAGCCGCACGTTTGGTTAATTCTTCGTGGATGCGGTGCAGGGGATTGCGGGTTTGAAAAGCAACCACGTTATCGTTCCCCATTCCCTCCAGTAATTCGCGTACTTCAGCGGGAGTGCGGCGCAGGTCGGTAAAGTCATAATACTTTGGCATGTTAATGATCTTTAATGGCCCTGAGATGCACACTTTTCCCCAGCGCGCCATTTCGGAAACCATTGGATGCTTGGCATCGGTGGAACCGTAAGCCAGTGCTGCTTCTTTTTCAGCATCCCAGTGAAAAACCTCGTCCAAAGTCATGATTGCGATGACATCGTTATTCGTGTTTCGCAGGACGATATCATCGCCAACGGTTGGTAATTCCTTTGGATCAACGGTGAGAGTGATGGGCAAAGGCCAGAGAGTGCCATCAGCCAGGCGCATTTCATGCAAAACCCGTTCGTAATCTGATTTCCCCATGAAAGTGGTTAACGGTGAGAACCCCCCGGTTGCGAGAAGCTCCAAATCGCACAGGTTGCGCATGGATATTTTAATTGAAGATAATTTTGCTGCCTGAGCCAATAAATCTTCACGTTCAGCCTCGCTGGTGACCAGATTAACCAGGCTGCCACCATAAGGTGAGATCAATTTCGCTTTCGACATACGACTTTCTCCTTAAACTTTCTATATTCAACGACTGAATTTTACCAAGTCGATATTATATCAGGGAACAAATTTTTTAATCGACGATTCTTATACGATCCGGAATTTGATCAGGGTTTGGCTATTTTTCCGGCTTTTACCCTGGCTGTTAAACCTTAAATTCCTGCCTTAAACCTGTTTTTTGGGATTCAAGCGCCGCCCGGGCTAACTCAAGCGCCCTGATTCCGTCTTCAAGCGTGCAGATCGGATCCGATTCGCCGCGAGCAACTTTCAGAAAATGCTGAGTTTGAGCCAGGAACAAGGTATTGCGTTCAAATCCTGCGGGTATGGGGTATTGTTTTACGACCGGCAGGGCGGGTCGCGAACTGATGCTGCCAAATTCATCTGGCATTGCATAATGGGTCAGCAGACCGTCAGCGTTATCCCAGTTCAAAGTTCCACCAGTCCCGATAATCTCCAGTCTGTGCACGGGAGGGCGTTGGAAATAATTTAAATGAACTCCGCCGGTTGCTCCCCTGCTAAACATCAATCCAATCTCCGCCACATCCTCAACTCCCGCTAAATCCAGCGGGGAGATATGCCCGTTGATGGACCATAAACTCGAAACCTCTCCCAGCAGGAAGCGCAGGTAATCGAGCGGGTGGGTGAGCGTGAGGATCACCCCGCCACCCAGGTCCTCGCGCGCAGCATAGCTTTGACGGTAGTCCTCCCAGGGATGCCAGTTGGGCAGGTATTCACCCCAGTGCGCGTGAACAGATAATGGGCAGCCAATTCCACCCGAAGTAATGATTTCCCTTGCCTTGTTAAGTGTGGGATGATAACGGAATTGGAACCCAACCAAAATTTTGGACCCGCTTTTTGCCGCAATTTCACCCAATTCCGCGGTTCGGTCCAGGTTATCGGCGATGGGTTTTTCCATGAAAAGGGCAAGTCCTGCCTGGGCAGCCGGGATTGCAAGTTCCATGTGCCTGGAGGTGGGATTCGAAATGATGACTGCTTCTGGCTTGTGCTTCCTTATTGCCGTTTCAAAATCAGTTTCGACCGGAAAACCCGCCAATTCGTCATCGGGCAAAGTCGCCTGATTCGTCCGGAAAAGGACAAGGTCTTTCTCCCCCAGGGTCACAAGGTTTCGCAGGTGTCTGCGCCCGATTGAACCAAGACCGGCGATGATAATTTTCATGACAGACTTCCTTTGTGATTACCAGTTGAAATCTTTTTCGTAACCCCAATCGATCAAAGTTTTGCCGGCAACTTCTTTGAAAACTTGTTGGTCCTGCTTGGTGAACATGTTGCGCCAGTTGCCCGCTTTGCCTTTTGGAAGAAAGGATGCGATCGAGTCATTTCGTTTTGACTGCCATTCCTCATCCGGATTGGATGCCAATTCCAATTTAACTGCATTTTCCAGTTCAGGTGAAACCATCACGCCGAATTGTTGCCAAAGTTTTTTCATTTCATTGAATGGGGCAGCCAGTAAATCTTCATATCGGAGTGAATAATAGCGTTCGTTGTATAACCTGCGACCTTCCTCATCCGTTTCCTTGAGGTTGGTGACCCAGCCTGAAGCCATGCGCCGGATCGCAGCCGGGGTAAAGATGGAACGGCTGCCATCCGTGAAAAGTTTTTGATCGACTTTGAGATCCTCAATAATTCGTCGATCTTCCGCTGTCAGGAATTTTGAGTCTTCCACAAAATTGCGGAACCGTTCTGAAATGAGAACATCCCGTCCATCCCGCACAATATATATGAGGCGTGCGTCAGGATAGACCGATGCCATGTCGCGCACCGCCTGCCCGTGAATCAGGCTGGACGGGCTTTTATCGCCGACAATGCGCTTCCCAACCCGGAGCGCATCCCGTTCAAGGATGAAATCTGCACTCGCCCGCAGCACCATGGGCGATAAATCACGCCCCCCGTTCCAGCGATTTGATTTTCTAGCCAGCCATTCGGAAGCTTCGGGGGTGTTGACCAGCGATTTTAAAAATGGTTCGCGGGTAAAAAAGTGAGCCTGCCAGTTGCAGTGAATCTCCGGATGCAGGCGAACCAGGCGCGCCAAAAGCGTCGTACCAGAACGGGCGTGTCCGAATATGAAAAATTTTTCGCGCTGGAAAAATTGGCGAATTTCGTTGATTTCTTCAAGGGTGATGGGTGGAATTTCATTGCGCCTGGCAGGTTTTGCATCCTGGTCAAGTAAAATTCGAATTGACTTTTTTATTCGGGTGGAAAATTGCATTGTTTCTCCAGAAACCAGGTTTAATTTTGAAATCAGGAGTGTTTTTCTCTTGCCAGTGATGCCAGGTAAAGCACAATGGAGCCGGCTACGGAAGCATTTAAGGAATCGATCTTGCCGCGCATGGGGAGCCGGAGCATGAAATCACATTTCTGCTTCACAAGTGGGCGGATACCGTCGCCTTCCGAACCGACAACAACCGCCAATCCCCCGTCCAGCCTGACCTGGTCTGGAGTTTGTGAATGCGAATCTTCATCCAGACCGACCACCCAGGCATCATTTTTCTTAAATATCTCAATCGCCTGCACCAGGTTTGATTGGGCAATCAGCAAGTGTTCAGAAGCTCCGGAAGAAGCGTTAACCACCGCCGGGGTCACATCGACCGTCCTTGCCAGCGGCAGCACAATTCCGTGCGCTCCAACCGCTTCAGCGGTGCGCAAGAGGGTGCCAAAATTTTGGGGATCCTGCAGACTATCGAGCACAAGCACAAATAACGGCTCATTTTTATCATGCGCATTTTCGATGATATCCCGGATATCCATGTATGGATATTTGCCTGCTTCCAGAATCACACCCTGGTGGTTGGGAACGATGCTGTCCATTTTTAACCGTGGAACCCGTTCCACCGGGACCTTAGCCTGTCCTGCGAGTTCGAGGATCTCATGCAGGCGGCCTTTTTCCTGGATATTATCAGCAATTAAGAGTCGGATGAATTGGCGGCGCCTGGCACGCAGTGTTTCATAAACGGCATTGCGAGAGTAAATATTTTCTTTCATAGGTAGGCAAAGTATATCATTCCCCTCCCCAAGCCGCGATAGCGATTCGTATTCCTGTCCGGATGCCAGGTTTTACCAATTTTCTTTACAAATAAATTCAGGCAGAATAATCCAAGGTATCAATGACAATCATCACTATAAGCACCAGTTCGGAAATGCTATAATCCAGATGATTAATATCCCAAGGAGATTGTAAAATGGCTTATAAAATAGTGAAAGTACCCGAAGACGGGGCAAAAATCAGCATCAAAAACGGCAAACTGCAAGTACCAGATAATCCGATCATTCCCTTCATTGAAGGAGATGGCACCGGACGCGACATCTGGCGGGCGGCAGTTCGTGTTTTTGACGCTGCAGTTGCGAAAGCCTACGGTGGAAAGCGAAAAATCCATTGGATGGAAGTCTACGCCGGTGAGAAATCCTTCCACCTATTTAATTCCTGGCTGCCTGACGAAACATCGCAGGCATTTAGTGAATTCATGGTGGGGATCAAAGGCCCCCTGACCACCCCGATTAGCGGTGGCTTTAGTTCACTTAATGTCGCTCTGCGCAAACTGCTGGATCTCTATGTCTGCCAGCGACCCGTGCGTTACTACCAGGGCGTTCCTTCGCCGGTGAAACATCCTGAATATGTGGATATGGTTATCTTCCGCGAAAATACTGAAGATATCTACACCGGTATCGAATTTGCCAATGGCACCGAAGACAACCTGAAATTCAAAAAACTCTTTAAAGAAAATTTCCCCAAGCAATATGCCAAGATGCGCTTTCCAGACACCTCTGGAATTGGCATCAAACCTGTTTCAGTGGAAGGTACTGAACGCTTGGTGCGTGCAGCAATCCAATGGTCGCTGGATAATAAACGCAAGAGTGTAAATTTTGTCCACAAGGGCAATATTATGAAATTCACCGAAGGCGCCTTTAAGGAATGGGGCTACATCCTGGCTAAGCGTGAATTCCGCGACCAAATCGTGACCGAACGGGAATCCTGGATTTTGGGCAACAAGGAAAAGAATCCTGCTTTGACCGTGGAAGAAAATGCCAAGATGACCGATCCCGGTTTTGACATGATGTCTCCGGACCAAAAGAAGAATATCATTCTTGAAATTGAAGCAGCCCTGAAACTTTGGGATACCCATGGTGATGGCAAATGGAAATCCAAACTGATGATCAAAGATTCCATCGCTGATGTCAGCCTTCAATTCACAATCATTCGTCCGCGTGATTATGACGTGATCGCCACCTTGAACTTGAACGGTGACTACCTGTCTGACGCTTTAGCAGCCCAGGTTGGTGGAATCGGGATCGCCCCAGGTGCGAATATCAACTATGAAACCGGTCATGCCATTTTTGAGGCGACCCATGGAACTGCCCCCAAGTACGCTGATCTCGACAAGGTTAACCCGGGTTCAGTCATCCTCTCAGGCGAAATGATGTTCCGCTATATGGGCTGGACCGAAGTTGCTGATCTGATTGTCAAGGGTATGGAAACTGCCATCGGTAAAAAGATCGTGACGTACGATTTCGCGCGTTTGATGGACGGCGCAAAAGAAGTCAAATGTTCTGAATTTGGCGATGCCATCATCGCCAATATGTAAGATCGATTTTAGGAATCCAAGCCGGTCTCTCAATTGGGAGACCGGCTTTTTTGTTCAGCGAATAACGAAGTCCCCTGAAGGTTTCAGGGGACTTCGCATGAAATGTTATGGTTTTGGTGTTGCTGTTGGAACTGGTACCGGGGTTAATTTCGCGGCATCATCCGCAGTTTGCGGCATGCCAGCCATGATCCAGGCTTTGATCACCGCGACGATATCGGGTTTCAAATTGTTGTTTGGCGGCATTTTCCCTGCTAATTCCTTGGTGGGATCAGCCGGATCCATGATGGGAGTTCCACTGATTAACGTGAGCAGTGGGCTGTTTGCATCGCCAGCAATTACATTCGGAGCATTATCGCCTGTCTTCAAGATCTCATCATAGGAAGTCACCCAGAAATTGTTGTTGTCCTTGCCTTTCCGGTGACACGAAACGCAGTAACGGTTGAAGATGGGTGCGATGTGAACATCATAGGATGGCACTTCTCCGGCTGCCAGAGGTGGATAAAGCGGCTTGAGAACCGGTTTTTCAAAGCGATCATCCCACATGTAACGCATGAATGTGACGATGTAATCAATCTCGCTCTTTGAAAGACCCTCGGGGTTGAAAGCTTTTCCAAAGGGGTTCATACCGGCGATCGGACGACCATAGGCAATTACCTCTCCGATCGAAGCATCGTCGAGAGTATATAAAACGTCATTATTGTTAATTGCCGGGATTTCTTTGCCTTCCAATCCCTTTACACCTTCGATCTTGGTAACTTTACCGTCTTCACCGTGACATTCCACGCAGTTGACAGCATAAAGGTCCTGACCCGCCTGTATTTTTTCAATCACTGTATTCGCCACAACAGTTTCGGCTGTGACGGGAGCAGGTGCAAGGAATAAGACCGCAACAGTGAAACCGACCATCAAAACACCCGCGGCCACTGCAGTCCATGCCATGCATGTTGCCGGAGCCTTTTTGAAGAAAAACGCCAGGAGAAGGATCAGAATATAAGCCAGACCAGGGATGACCAATCCGCCAATCGTTTGGAGGATTCCCGGCAGGGATGTACCGGTTGGAACATCTGCCATCAGAGTCAGGCTGACCATGCTCGTGACCAGGACCCCCATGATGGAGAGCGGCATAATCCGCTTGCTGTAATAACGATTTGGGCTCTTATCCAAAAACGGCATTAAGACCAGCAAAATAATGGCGATCGAGGGAACTATGACAGTTGCAATCCACTCAATCTTCCCTAGAAGGGGAATTTGACCATAAATTGCAAGGAATTTGAAAAGGAAGAGAAAATACCATTCAGGTCTCGGGACGTAGGACATATCTGAGGGATCTGCTTTTGGCTCAGATGCGACCCCAATAAATGTAGCCAGCAGGATGAGGATGACGAAAATCGCCAAAGCCATAATCGCATCCTTGAAGATGCTGTCTGGCCAGAATCGCTCACCTCTCTGGATTACTTGATGGTAACGTTCCTTGATTTTGTTCTTTGATTCGTCGTTCATGGCACGCTCCTTAGTCTTCCTTTTGTGGGAAGTGGGATTCGCCGTGCTTGATGATCAGGAAAAGATGGACAAAGATCAATCCCGTCAAAATAGCGGGGAGAATCCAGATGTGGGCAGCGAAAAATCTCTGAAGAGTAAGGGCGCTTAAATCGGATCCACCGCGAAGAACTTTGAGAATGAAATCCCCCAAATACGGCACGGAACCTGCAATTTGAGTCGCAACCGTCGTAGCCCAAAAAGCTTTCTGATTCCAGGGCAGCAGATAACCCGTAAAACCCATTCCCAGGGTCATTAAAAATAGTCCAACACCAACCAACCATGTCAGTTCGCGAGGATATTTATAGGAAGCGGTCACAAATACACGCAGCAGGTGAATAAAAACAACGAGAACCATCAGGGTGGCACCCCAATGATGAACGCCGCGCACCAGCCAGCCAAAGGCAACCCCGGTCATGATGTATTGAATGCTGTCATAGGCATGGTCGGGGGAGGGGGTGTAGTAAACAGTCAGGAAAATGCCTGTCACAGCCTGCAATATAAACAGGAACAGGCTGGCAGAACCAAGGGTGTTCCACCAATTACCTTTCGGCTCTGGGCGATCGAGGATTCCAGTGTACATTTCCTTCAACCCCAGGCGTTCATCAAGCCACAGGTAGATTTTCTGCCACATGGTTAACCTTCCTTAACGAAAATCAAGAGGTTGCCGTCGTTATCGACTTTAAATTCGGTGTATTGATTGAGCGGCTTGGGAGGTGGACCATCGAGAACCACCCCTTCCTTGCTGAATTTGGCGTCATGGCAGGGACAGATAAATTCATTGGCTTCCGGATGCCAATTAACCGTGCAGCCAAGATGGGTGCAGCGGCTGGATAAAATCAGGATGTCCTTTGGATCTGCTGATTTACGGATTACAAATCCACCAAAAGAGGTGCTGGTTCTCTCCCACCCATTAACCTGCGTCCGGGTAAATGAAAACGGGGTTGGCACATTGAGGGGAATATCTTCCAGCTTCTGACCAATTGGGACCCAGGCTTCCTTGGCACCGGCGCTTAATGCCGGGGAAATCAAGTACCCTATCGCTGGCGCGCCGATTGCGGCGGTGATGATCCCTCCGATGGTGCCGGTCGTGACTTTAACAAAGTCCCTGCGGCTAATGCGGTTGGAACCTGACATGCATGCCTCCTCTGGCGAAATATTTCCGATCTTCCAATTTTATTCCATGTTGCATTATTTGAATTAGTAATTGTAACTAAAAAATGGATTAGAATTACAAATGCATGCAACAATATTATTAGGATTATAAAGGCCAATGATCAAATTATCACAGGATGTGTGGACTGATATTTAGATGATAATTGTCACTTTCTCCTGCCCCTGACCTAAAAATATCCAATCTGATCAACAATTTTCCTCATTTCGGATTGATTTGAAGGAAAGGTTTCCGCGCAGTGATTTCCAGGGCTTTCTTATCTTTAATGCTCTCCTCTCTTCTTTTGGCTGTAAAAAGTATTTATTATTCTGGAGTAATGAGTAAGAATTAATAAATCAATGAGTTTTGTCACTGTGAACCTCGTGATAGCTAATGAGATAATAAGTTTTGATCCCAAATTAAGCCAAAGGAGGCATCGATGGGTTTGACACGGAATGTCAGCCTGGCAACAGGTTTGCGATATAAGGGCGAAGGTCCAATGTTGACTTTTGTCCTGCATCGGATTAGCGGTTTAGGCATCGCCCTTTTTGTGGGAAGTCACATGCTGGCCGGATCTGGTCTTGTTGGATCGTTTGGTCAATCTATCAACGCGGTGTACGAAAATTGGTTCTTTCAAATTTTCGTACTTTTTTGTGCTTTGTTCCATGCAATCAATGGTCTGAGAATCACAATTTTCGATTTATTTCCAAACCTGATCGAATATCAACGTGAAGCAATTTGGGTGGAGTGGTCGGTCTTTATTCCCTTGTTTGCCATTGTCCTCATCGTTGTAGTCAATTCTGGTCTGGCAGGCTAGGAGCAGAACATGAAAACCAAAACTTTGCCTATATCCAAACGTGGCCTCAATTTTGAAATGCTCATGTGGTATTTTACGCGGCTCACCGCCCTCGGGATGTATTTATTCATTCTGATTGGAGTTCTCGGAGCGCTATACCTGGGAGCCCGCACCCAGATGACTATCGCAGAGCTGATGCGCTGGGGTTTCATGCCCGTCGTTGACCACGTCCAGAATTCAAATATTCAAGATCTTGCCAACTGGGCGCTGCCCATTTGGAAATTGACAGGCAGCATCCTGGTCCTGCTGGCTGTCTCTCATGGTTCGCATGGGCTGGTTACCGTTGCGGATGACTA
>JAJYOU010000017.1 GCA_021795965.1 Chloroflexota bacterium | reverse complement strand
GTTTATTTTTCCCGGCTTCCCCCGGTGAGAACCACAAATTGCCAGGGTCGAACTTTAAAATGATTAGGCGCCTGCACAGCAGCTGATAAAAGTGTATTAATAATTGCTTCCGGGATGGGATCTGGTTTGACCCTGCCAACAGAGTGACGAGTTTTTATTGCAGTCAATACATCCATTTGAATCTTCCTTTGTTTTTCCATTTAAGTTTTGATTAATTGATATCACAATAATAGGAAGAATATACCGAAAATCGATTAAGATAAAAAAATAGCGGCCTGATGGCCGCTATTTTTATCGTGATTGAGTTATTTATCTTCTGCAATCGTCTTGCCTGAGAACTTAAGGGCAGAGTGAGCGGCAGCCAGGCGGGCAACCGGTACACGGAATGGAGAACAGGAAACGTAGTTATTCCCAATCATGTGACACCATTCGATGGATTCAGGATCTCCGCCATGTTCACCACAGATGCCGACTTCGAGATCTGGCCGGGTTTTGCGCCCATCATTGATGGCTATCTGCATCAGGCGTCCTACCCCAGCGCGGTCGAGCGTCTGGAAGGGGTTCTTCGGCAGAATACCCTGCTCAACGTATGTAACCAGGAAGTTACGTTCGGCATCATCGCGGGAGTAGCCGAAGGTCATCTGGGTCAGATCATTGGTTCCGAAGGAGAAGAATTCGGCCAATTTGGCGATTTCAGAGGCTGTGACGGCAGCTCGCGGGATTTCGATCATGGTTCCAAACTTGTATTCCAGTTTGGCGACTTTCTTTTCAGCCAGAACAGTGGCTGCAATGCGCTGCAGACGAGGTTGGATCCATTCCAGTTCCTTGACCGTGCCGGTCAGGGGGATCATCACTTCTGGTCGGACGACGATGCCGCGAAGGGCGCAATCGCAGGCGGCTTCAAAAATGGCGCGAACCTGCATTTCAACGATTTCGGGCATGGCGATTGAAAGACGGACTCCGCGCAAACCCATCATCGGGTTGGATTCATGCAATTTACGAATGGAATCCAGCAGATTTTCTTTTTCTGCCAAACCCTTGGTCTCACCTTTGACACGCATGGTGATGACTTCTTCGAGAAGTTTCTCTTCGTCAGGCATAAATTCGTGAAGAGGGGGATCAATCAGGCGAATGATGACCGGATTTCCGTCCATGGCTTCAAACAAGCCGTCAAAATCTTTACGCTGGCTGGGGAGAAGCAAGTTCAACTGCTTTGTGCGTTCTTCACTGGTCTTGGATAAAATCATTTTCTGCACGATCGGCAGGCGTTCAGTTTCAAAGAACATGTGCTCGGTTCGGCAGAGACCAATCCCTTTGGCACCGTAGGAACGGGCACGACGGGCATCTTTCGGGTAATCTGCGTTGGTCCAGACTTGTAAACCACGGCTCTTGCGACCGTCGGGCATGATTCGGATGCCATCGCGGGCGCAAATATCATCAGCCCAACTTAACAATGTCAGAAGCTCAGTCTGTTCTTCGAAGGAGGGAGCAGATGTTGGGATTTTTCCCAGGAAAACCTGACCGGTGGTGCCATCGACGGAGATCCATTCACCTTCTTTGACGACCTTGTCACCGATCACCATGACACGTTTTTCCAGGTCGACCTTGATCTTATTGGCACCGACCACGCAGGGAATGCCAAATTGACGGGCAACAACAGCGGCGTGGGAGGTTGCACCTCCCTCGCTGGTGAGGACGCCCTTGGAGGCGATCATCCCGTGGACATCATCAGGCTTGGTAAAAGGTCGAACCATGATGGTATCCTGCTTGTGTTCCTTCGCCATCAGCTCAGCTTTGTCGGCATCCAAATAAGCCTGACCGACTGCTGCACCGGGGGAAGCATTAACACCGCTGGCAAGGAATTTCCCAGCTTTTTCAGCTGCAGCTTTGGCGGCACTGTCAAACTGAGGGTGAAGAACTGCATCAACATCAGTGGGACCGACACGCAGAACGGCTTCTTCCCTGCTGATAAGACCTTCGTTTGCCATATCGACCGCGATTTTGACAATGGCTTTTGCGGTTCTTTTGCCATTGCGGGTCTGAAGCATCCAGAGCTTGCCGCGTTCAATCGTGAATTCGACATCCTGCATCTCGGTATAATGTTTTTCAAGCTTGGCAGTGATATCCATAAATTGATGATAAACGTCCGGCATTTCTTCGATCAGGTTTTCAATCTGGTGGGTATTGCGGATGCCTGCGACCACATCTTCGCCCTGGGCATTGAGCAGGTATTCACCCATCATTTTCTTCTCGCCGGTGGAAGGATTACGCGTGAAGGCAACCCCAGTACCCGAGTCATCGCCCATATTCCCAAAGACCATGGTGACAATATTCACTGCTGTACCAAGATCATCCGAAATTTTGGTAGCACGGCGATAATCCACGGCTTTTTTGCCATTCCAGCTTTTGAAAACGGCTTCGGTGGAAAGACGCAATTGCACTAAAACATCCTGGGGGAAATCAGTCCCGGTTTTCTTTTTGTAAACTTCCTTAAAGATGGAGACCATTTCCTTCCAGTCTTCAGCTTTCATTTCGGTATCAAGCTTGTAACCTTTTTTGGCTTTATATTCAGCCATTGGGTGTTCGAAGGCTTCGTCTTCGATGTCCATGACCACGGTTCCGAACATTTCGATCAACCGACGGTAAGAATCCCAAACGAAGCGCGGATTATTGGTTAATTTGATCATGCCTTCGGCTGATTTATCCATCAAACCAATATTCAAAATCGTATTCATCATGCCGGGCATGGAAAATTTCGCCCCTGAACGGCATGAAACCATGAGGGGATTGGTTGAATCACCAAATTTCTTGCCTGTTTGCTGTTCAACTTTTTTCAAGCCGGCAAGTTCCTGATCCCACATCCCTGCAGGAAATTGACCGCTTTTGCGATATTCATTACAGGCTTCGGTAGTCACCGTAAACCCGGGAGGGACTGGAACTCCTGCGCGGGTCATATCAGCCAGACCAGCACCCTTACCGCCTAACAATCCACGTACGCCATCCCAGGATTTGGCGTAAGCTTCCGCATCTGCGACTTCTTCGAACATATAAACCCATTTTTTGGACATTTAAGCCTCCTAAAAATTTGAAAGAAACTAAAGCAACGAACGCAAAACTGAATAAGTTTACCACAAACGACTTGCCTGGATGACTTGTCACGTCCGCAGTGGCATCATAATAAATGATCAAAGCAGCAATTTATATTAGCTGTACTGATAGCTTCTACATTCAAATTGGGGAATTCGAACACTATGCGTCCTACCAGGAGAACAAATTTCGCCCTAATTCTGTTACCCGGAAGAGTAAAACCAAGGAATTAAATACTCTTGAGATAAACAGGATTCCATCCCCGTTTTCTGACTTCTAAATCCTGATATAAAATGCCTTTTCAGGAAAAAGACATCAACGGCACTTCGATAAAATCACCTGAAATTATACGTTTAATTACGATACAACCCTTGGGTAAAGAGATTGAGTCGAAAATACACCCGTCCAAAAAGTTTCAAAAGAAAGAACCCTTTGTTCTAATTTTTTAATTTTCTTTAACCTTTTCAGGTTAACCTGCCAAGAGTACAATTTAGAAAAATTTCTGGAGGTAGATTGTGCAAACTTGCTCAAAATGCAATGCTTCTTCACCTGACACTGACACACTATGTGTAAATTGCAATGCAGATCTCAGGGAATTTTCGGTGCAGGCGGTTACCCTGAGGAAATTTCGCGAAAATTCGAGGATATCAGAAATTCGAATCACCGTCGCGAATGACGCTTGCCCGTATTGTTATGAATTAAGGGGAACATTCCCAAAAGATACGGTTCCAAGCCTGCCCCATCAGGGTTGTTCGCATTCCGGTGGTTGCCGCTGCACTTACGAACCCGTCTTAACCGAAATTTATCCGTAAAAATAATAATAAAATTTATCCCAATAATTGATTCCTGAGTTCGCCATCAGGAAAATGCATTAATCCAAAAACTTCAGTAAAGCAGCCGCGGTTTTTTCAGGTTGCTCGATCATGGGTGAATGGCCCACTTTATCGAGCAAAATGACCTCAGCATGCGATAGCATCTCTTTCATTTCCAGCGTCCGAGCCGGGGGAATTAAGCTATCGTCGTTTCCGTGAACCAGGACGACAGGAAACTTAAATTTCGAAAAAAAGGGGGTCGCGTCCGGACGGGCAGCCATGGCTTTTAGTCCAGCGATCACACCAGCCGGTTTTTGCCTGAGAATCATATCGCGGAAATAAGGAACCAGGCGAGGGTCGGCAGACAATTTTTCAGCCATATCCAGCAGCACACCCACTCCTTCGGTTGATACTTTTTCGGCACTTGCAAGGCGTGCCTTTTTCCGCTCATCGCTATCTGGTAAAACTTGTGAGCTGATCATCCCCAAGCCAAATATTTTCCCAGGTTGTTGCTGAGCGAGAGCCAGGGCAACATACCCGCCCATTGAATGACCTGCGACAAATGCCTTCTGAACCTTGAGATGATCCAGGAGAGCTGCCAAATCCTGCGCTATTTGGGCTGTTGATGCTTCGTCTTTTCCGATATCCGAATCTCCAAACCCTGGCAAATCAGGCAGGATTAAATCGAATTTATCAGCAAGATGCACCTTTATGCCATCCCAGGAATGATGATCCAGAGGGAAGCCATGGATCATCAAAAGCGGCTTTCCATGACCAAATCGATCAAATGCGATTGTTTTCCCATTTATAAATGCTTTTTCCATACAAGCCTCGCTTGAAAATTACTTAATTCTTTGGATTTTCTGGATTTTTTCAGGTTCACGATGACCAGACAACCAGCCGCGTGCAAAAACCAGGGCACCTTCGCGTGTTTTAATCGCACCAGCCACCTGGAATTCACGAATTCCTTCGAGAATTTTCCCAATTTCAGGACCAGGGTTTAAGCTCAACGCCTCCATAATATCATTCCCGTTCACCAACATCGGGGGTCTGACGAACTTATCAGGCTTTTCAAACCAGGCTTCGAGTAAAGTACGGCACACGTCCAAGACTGCTGTCCAATAATCAGGGTTGAGAGTTTGCTCCCAGGTTCCTCGAACATCCGCCAAAGCCAGCAGGATCAAATCCAGACCGGTTTCTCCATTATCGCGAAAAAAGCGGTAAATTGCGCGCGGAGAAATTGGTTTTCCTTCTTTTTGGCGGTTCGCATACCCATGAATTCGCATGTGATACTGGATGATTTGTTTGATCGTATCGATTTCATGATTGCTCAGGCGAAGTTCTTTGGCACGTTGAGCTGCAATAATTGCACCCTGCTGATCGTGACCGAGGAAGCGAACCCTGCCGTTTTCCTCCACCGTCCGGGTCTGAGGCTTAAGAATATCGTGATAGAGTGCCGCGAAAAATAGCGTCGCCCGATGTGAGCGATCAACCGTTGCCTGCCGGGCGATATATTCTCCCAATTGTTCGCGGTATCGACCAAGCCTGAGGACCAGCAGCCCGTTCATTAAATCCGAATTTGCGGTTTTTTCATCATATTTGGGTGCCAGGGCGTTCAAAATGGCTTCAAGATGCTTTAATGTTGAAGCTGTATGTTCCCAAACATCATGGACATGCGGGGCTGATTGTGTAATATTTTTCAAATCGACCAGCTCAGGCAAAATGATGTTGAAAGTTCCCAGAATTTCAAGTGCCCGCATGGATACGTCGGGCTTTGGTCCTTCCAGGATCTTAAATATTTCATCTCTCAGACGTTCGGCCGAAATATTTCCCAGAAAAGAAACCGAATTTTTCATTAATTTCCGGGTCTCGGGTTCAATCGAAAATCCAAGTCCTGCTGCCAGACGAACGGCACGTAGAATGCGGATCGGGTCAGCAAGGATTGAATCCTGTGAACAAGCTTTGATCCTCCTTGCGCGAATGTCCCTGATCCCATCCAAGGGATCAATGATTTCACCAGTCTTAATATCCATTGCGACTGCATTAATAGTGAAATCTCGTCCTGCCAAATCCTCGTTTAACGAAGGTCCGCGAAAACCAGCGAAATCGAGAATTGTTCGCTCTTCCCCTTCAGGTTGGAATATAACCCGTGCAGTATCGAAAGATTCATCCAAAATAAAAAATGCCGCGGAAAGTTCGTTGGCGACTTTCCTGGCAAGTTGGATTCCGTTTTTACAGGCAAAATCTAGATCATGAGAACTTTGCCCCAAAACGGCGTCCCTAACGGCACCGCCAACCAGGTAGACCGGTTGATCTGCCGAAATGATTTCCCGAATTTTTTCCAGAAGCGGGATCGAAACAGGCAATTCAGGTATATATCGTATTTCCGCTTCTTCTTTATTCCTGATATTGCGGGCAATCATGATCACCTGCTCCCGCGAAGTTCCCTGGGCAATAATTTTCCCGCGGATGAGGGCAACCCATCGTCCTGTCAAAATGGATTCAGGAGAAGGAGGCTCAGCTTGAGACATTATGCAGGTTTCTGATATTTTTCCAGGTTTGCGCTGGCAATAAAAGGCAAATTGCGGTAATTTTCATCGATATCGATTCCGTAGCCAAAAACATATTTATCCGGCACGTCAAACCCCACGTAGTCCACTGTCACCGGGACTTCACGCCGCATCTTTTTATCCAACATGACACAAACTTTAACGCTCCTGGGTTCGCGTGTTTTCAACATCATGAGAACGTGTGCCAGGGTTCGACCGCTATCGACAATATCTTCAACAAGGAGAACATGACGATTTTCAATATTGGTTAACAGGTCAAGATTTACCCTCACATTCCCGCTGGACGAATAATGCCCGGTTCCATAAGATGTCAGCGACATGCAATCGAGTTCGTGAGAAACTGTTAGCGTTCGAATGAGATCAGCAGTGAAGACCAGACCACCGCGAAGCAGGCATACCACCAGCAAATCTTCGCCGGCATAATCCTTGTTGATTTGATTTCCAATTTCCTGGACTCGCTTGGCAATTTCTTCCCCGGTGACGAGCACTTCATCCATAAATTCCTGATAGGCTTGCATCAGCGCAATCTCCCATTACTCATTTTGATTATACCGATTCAGATCGACAACTCCCACAAACGGCAAATTCCGGTAAAACTCATCCAAGTCGAGCCCATATCCGAAAACGAACTTGTTTTCGATGGGAAAACCCAGGTAATCAATGGGAACTGAAACTTCCCTCCGGGAAACCTTGTCCAGGAGAACGCAAACTTTGAGCGATTTTGGTTTGCGTGTTTTCAGCATTTCAAGCACATGCGAGATGGTATGACCGCTATCGACAATATCTTCCACGAGGATCACATTTTTGTCTTGGATGTTGGTCTGCAAATCGAGGGTCATGCGCACATTACCCGTGGATTCCCTCGCACCCTCGCCATATGAAGATACAGCCATGCAATCGATTGAATTTTGGATGGTCAAATTCCGCATCAGGTCAACCATAAAAGGCAACGCGCCTCTTAAAATACAAATCAGGAGGACCTGTTCCCCGGCATAATCGCGGTTAATTTCATCTGCTAATTCTTTAACCCGCTTCTTGAGTGAATTTTCATCAATCAGGATTTCGGCGAGAATTTCACGATAATCTTGCATGAACACTCCTGAGTCTGGTTTTATCAACCATCCATGAATAATTTATTTTATCGCGGAACTTCATGGTGTTTCCGACAGCGTGCCTCGTACATTTCTGAAGCCCCCACAATCACGACTGGATCATCAAAACGGGCTGGGCTTCCATTAACCAGGCGCTGGGTCCGGCTGGCAGGTTCACCACATACCATGCAAATAGCCTGGAGCTTGTCCACCCGTTCCGCAATCGCCATCAAAACGGGCATCGGTCCAAATGGTTCTCCTCGAAAATCCTGATCGAGACCTGCCACGAGCACCCTGATACCCTTGGATGCAAGCTTGACCACCACGTCAAGAATCGCATTATCAAAAAACTGGGCTTCGTCCACCCCCACCACTGTGGTGTCCTTTTCAAGAAGATCCAATATCTTTTCAGCTTTTTCCACCGGGATGGCATCAAAATCTGAACCGGCATGCGAGGTGACTTTTTCAACCGCATAGCGCACGTCAATCGATGGTTTGAAAACCTGCACCTTTTGACGGGCGATCACTGCCCGGCGTAAACGCCGGATCAATTCATCGGTTTTACCACTAAACATCGAGCCACAAACCACTTCGATCGATCCATGCGTATGCTTCATAAATGCTCCGGAGGAAAATAATAACAGGCAGATGACTGGCATCTGCCTGTTAAGTTTACCTGAAAATTGAGATTACAGGACCTGCTCTGAGATAAGATCAGGCAGCAGTTTCGCTTGCAACCTCGGGTAATTCATAACCTAAAGCGCGGATTTTCTTTTTACTGTCAATCAATGCTTTGCGACCAAAACCTTCAACTGCCAGGGCGGCTTCGTCGCCTTCGGCAAGTTTGGACATCAACTGAGCTATGGTGGTGATGCCAGCTTTTTCGAGTGCTCCGGTGACACGAATACCAAGTTCGAGTTCGGTCACGGGCTTAGCAGGGGCTTTGCGGGCTTCTTCTTTAGCTTTCTGGGATTCGACATAATCCTGTCGAACCTGGAGCTTCTTGTAGAAGCGGTCCACCTGACCTTCGACGTCTAAAATGCGGGCTTGTTCACCGGAAAAAAAAGGATGACAACGGGAGCATACTTCAACGTGGATGGTTTTACGGGTGGAACCGGTCGTCCAAGTGTTGCCACAGGATGCACATACAACCTGGGCGTCTGTGTAATAGGTGGGATGAATTTTTTCTTTCATATCAATAAACTCCGGCTTACTCAGCGACCTCAAATGCCTCTTGAGGAACGACATTGACGCGCTTCCGGCCATGGACGACATCAAAAACTACAATTCCGTCAACCGTTGCGAAGAGGGTGTCATCAGTACCGGCACCCACATTCATGCCCGGTTTAATCGGTGTTCCGCGCTGACGAATGAGAATGTTGCCTGAAAGCACAAACTCACCAGCGTATTTTTTTACGCCCAGGCGCTGGGCATTACTATCACGACCATTGCGGCTAGAACCGCCACCTTTTTTATGAGCCATATTGAACCTCTTTTACTCTACAATTTTCTCAACGGCAAGGCGGGTATAGGACTGCCGGTGGCCAGTCTTTTGACGAATGCGTTTCTTGGGTTTGTAGTGAAAATTGTAAGTCTTTTCGCCCTTGAAATGTTCGACAACTGTAGCCTTGACAGAAGCGCCTTTTACTACAGGCGCGCCAATAGTGACACTGTCACCATTAACCACGAGAAGAACATCGTTCAAATCAATGCTTTCTCCGGGTTGGACATGCAGCAGATCGACTTCAATCGTGCCGCCTTCGACAGCTTTATATTGTTTGCCGCCGCTTTCTAAGATAACGTATTTCATAAATCCTTTCTCCTGGTCTTCGCTTCGCCGAAGACATCGCGCGCTTGTGAAAGCGCCACGCTGCGGGTAAGCCGGGAATAAGCACACAAATACCCCTGGCGGGGTAATTCGCGAGCGATCATTATACACTTGTGGTCAAAATCAGTCAATCGATCTGTGGAAGCAATTTTCATTTTTGCGAATATTCCCTAAAAATGAAAATGAATGACCTGCTCCGATTATAATGAACATCGCAAGAAACGGGTGGACAAATTCCCCTGGCGAAGGAAAAATAAGGTTGGAAGGACAACTCCCATGAAAACCCCATCAAAGAGATAGAACAACTTTCAAACGATTACCAACTCATTGAAAAGACGATTCAATACTTGGAAAAAAATTTTCAGCAACAGCCTGATCTTAAAGCGCTGGCTGATTTTTCAGGATTGAGTGAATTTCATTTTCAGCGCATTTTCACCCGCTGGGCTGGCATCAGTCCCAAGCGGTTTATCCAGTTCCTGACAATGGAAAACGCAAAACAAATTTTGAACCGCCAATCTGTCCTCGAAACCGCTTATTCAGTCGGTTTATCAGGTCCGGGAAGATTGCATGATCTTTTTGTCAACGTGGAAGCTGTGACCCCCGGTGAGTTCAAATCCTTCGGAGCCGGGTTGGTTATCCGTTATGGATTCCATCCCACCCCATTTGGTGAAGCACTGATTGGATTGACCGAGCGAGGGATTTGCCACTTATCCTTCGTCCAACGTAACCGGGAAAGCGCCTATCAAGTGCTCAGGTCGAACTGGGTTCAATCAACCCTGGTGGAGGATGAGGCTAACACCATGTCCATCATCCAGCCCATTTTCATGCTTGGTCAGAACCCGGTCCCTGTTTCGATCCTAATCACCGGAACAAATTTCCAGTTGAAGATCTGGGAGGCACTCCTAAAAATTCCAAGGGGAACCCTGGTCAGTTATCAGGATGTTGCAAACCTCATTCAACAACCAGGTGCAACCAGAGCGGTCGGGAATGCCATTGCACTCAACCCTATCGCTTTCATTATTCCGTGTCACCGCGTAATTCAAAAATCAGGTGATTTTGGAAAGTACCGCTGGGGGGCGGCACGTAAAAAAGCCATTCTCAGCATGGAAATGATAAAAAATCCGATCCAGGATTTCAGGTAAAAAAATTTTGTATAAGGAATTTTGATGAAAACAAAAATCTGGGCAGCCTTAATTGCGGTTTATATCGTCTGGGGATCCACTTACCTAGGGATAAGTTATGCTGTCGAAACAATTCCACCCTTTCTACATGCGGGATTTCGTTTTTTGATTGCCGGTGGAATCCTGATCACCTGGCGAATTTTGGCAGGTGACCAGCGACCGACCAAGAGACAGTGGAAATCTGCACTGATCGTGGGTACGTTACTGCTGGTGGGAGGAAACGGGCTGATCGCGCTTGCAGAAATAAACCTTCCGAGCGGAATAGCTGCCTTGATTGTTGCCACCATCCCGCTTTTCATGGTTACGCTGGAAGCGATACGACCCGGGGGAGCTAAACCGACAAAATGGCAGCTTATTGGTTTATTGATTGGATTTGGCGGGGTCGTCTTCCTGATCAGCCCGGCAGAGATCGGCGGACCGCAAAATTTAAACCTGATCAGCTGCGGAATAACGCTTCTGGCAGCCTTCCTGTGGTCGCTTGGCTCAATTTATAACATTAATGCAGACCTGCCTGAGTCCACCCTTTTGTTTGCGGGAATGGAGATGCTCATGGGCAGCATCGGTCTTATTATAATCAGCGCAATTACCGGGGAAATTTCACATTTCAGTTTTGCCCAGGTATCCACAACCTCCTGGTTGGGACTGATTTACCTGATCTGTTTTGGCTCACTGATAGGTTTCACTTCCTATGCCTTCCTGCTGCGTAACGCTCCAATTTCATTAATTTCGACCTACCCGTTTGTAAACCCGGTGGTCGCCATCTTTTTAGGTTTCCTTTTTAGAAATGAAGTGATCACACTCAGAACGGGCTTTGCAGCAATCACCATTATCCTGTCGATCATCATGATCAATTTTTTCGATAGAAGATCCAGGCAAAGGGATCAGAAAAAGGAGCAAGCCCTGGTTGTTGATTGATTGCCAAGAGGGGGTTATGGCATCCAATCCGTTTATAATTCAATCATGGTTAACCCTTTTCAGGCGGAACAATTGCTGGATGGCAGTCTTTCTGAATCCTCATCTCAGGTTTTGCTCGGCTCACTCGGGTTTTTGGATTGGCAGTCTGCCTTACGCTGCTTGCAGCTAATCGCCCGGCGAAACAAGGCCATCTTTCAGGATTTTAAGGAAATATTACCTTACCTTTTGGTGACACTTTCCGGCTGCGCTGATCCGAACCAGGCTTTGATTAATTTTGAGAGATTTTGTGATGACGAGCATATCCAGGAGATTTTTGAAAGTATTAAAGTCTTCCCTCGAACTCTTGAAATTCTGATCACAATTTTCGCGGGTAGTCAATTTCTGACTGAGATATTGCTGCGAAATCCAAGCCGGCTGAAACTGTTAGTGGACCGTAAAAGGCTGGCTCGACAAAAAAGTGCTGAGGAAATCCAGCGAGAAGCCGCATCAATCATGAGCGGGTTGGCACCTGAGGTGCAGATCGATGCCCTGCGGCATTATCAAAAGGATGAATTGCTGCGGATCGGAGCGAGTGATTTATTAAGCCTGTATGATCTGCCCGCGGTTACCGGTCAATTATCCAACCTGGCGGACGGGTTGATTCAAACCTGCCTGGAGTATGCAGCACTAACCAGCTCGATCCAACTGGACGGATTTGTCGTCGTGGGAATGGGGAAACTTGGCGGCAGCGAATTGAATTACAGCTCAGATATCGATTTGCTTTTCTTGTGCGCAGATAACGGGGTGGATTACCTGCGCCTGGGTCAACAACTGATTGACGCCCTGGCATCGATGAGCAGCGAAGGTTTTCTATACCGGGTGGATATGCGTCTCAGACCATGGGGACGCGATGGATCATTAATCAGCACCATTCCCAGTTTTCTGGTTTATTTGCAAAATAATGCAAAACTGTGGGAAAAACAAGCGCTGCTGAAAGCACGTCCTGTTGCTGGTGACCTTGAATTGGGGACGGGTTTTCTGAGCGAAATTGATCAACTCATTTATGGAGATAACCCTGAAACCCTGCGAATCAGCGTCCTGGCGATGAAGCAGAGGACCGAGGAAATCCTGCATTCCAAAGGTCGGGATTGGGGAGAAGTTAAACTCGGTGAAGGATCGATCAGGGATGTGGAATTTGTAGTGCAATACCTGCAATTGGCACACGGGGGTTCCAATATTAAGTTGCGGAAAAAATCCACACTGCAGGCTCTGCGCAGACTGCAAAAATATCAATTGATCACACCCCAGGAAGCTCGGGTGCTAACTGATGGATATATTTTTCAACGCACGGTTGAGCATTTCCTGCAAATTATGCACTACCGGCAAACCTACAGCCTCCCTTCAGATCCAGTTGCGATTGATCTGCTAGCGCGGCGTTTGGGGTTCCCAAATCAAAAAACTTTTTTGGAGCGTTACCAGCAAAACAGCGCCGCAATACGAGCTATTTACACCGAATATATTGGTGGAGTTAACCCTATAGTGCCAGCTGAACAGGATCAGACTGACTCGGAATTGGATTTCATCCGCCAACATATGGCCCAGATGGGATTATCCTATGCGAAATCTTTTTCCCAGGCGGAAATCAATCATCATGCCCGGCTCGCTTCACAGCTAAACGAATCGAGTTTGGCACATGTGGACGTGGTCGCTCTGAAACCACAAACCTGGCAGGTCACGGTGGTGGCGTACGATTATCTTGGCGAGCTATCCTTAATTTGTGGACTGATGTTTCTGTATGGATTGGATATTCAATCAGGGAAAATATTTACCTACGAAGCCATTGAAAAGATAGGAAAAGGGACAGAGCTATCGAATCGACCTGGAATCAGTTCCATAAAAGCGAGCAAACCGGAAATAATAAACTACACGAAAAGCAAAATAGTGGATGTTTTCATTGTTAAAACCAGCCAGGCAAAGCCAGATTGGGAGGGTTATAGACGGGATCTGGATGCATTACTCAAACTGATGGATTCTGGTCAGAGACGGGAAGCCCGGAGTGATCTCGCCAAACGAGTTGGTGCCGTTTTTTCTGAACTGGATTCGGGTCAGAAACCCCTCTACCCGATTGAAATCAAGATTGATAATAACAATTCCGAGCGGTACACAGTCTTTCACCTCAAGACCACCGATGCACCGGGGTTTTTATATGAATTTACGAATGCGCTATCTTTAACACACACTTACATCGCCCGGATGGTAGTCCAAACCAATGGCAGGCGTGTGGATGACATTCTGTATGTGACCGATGAAGCGGGCAATAAAATCATT
The DNA here is from genome assembly GCA_021795965.1 of Chloroflexota bacterium. GTDB lineage: Bacteria > Chloroflexota > Anaerolineae > Anaerolineales > Villigracilaceae > UBA5195. Next base: position 27,784 of record JAJYOU010000017.1, on the reverse strand, counting down.
CAAGCCGATAAACTTCAGGAGTTGCGCACTGCGGCGGTTCTGATCAAGCATTTTACCCATCTTCTGCCGCGATCTCCAAATCCCGCCTCGGCGCTGCTCCACTTTCGCGAATTTTTGAGCCAACTTTTCGAGCGCCCCAACTGGACCGAGGAATTCACTTCACTGGAAAATCCACAGGTCATGGAAAACCTCGCACGACTGCTGGGCGTGAGTGATTTTTTATGGGATGATTTCATGCGGATGCAGTATGCAAACCTCTTTCCGGTGGTTAGCAGTGCCGGAGCATTGGTTGCCGCCAAAAGCCGGATGGAATTACAGCAGGAACTGGAAGCCAACCTGGGCGGAGTGCATGCAAAACCCGAAGCTCCTAAAGATGATGCTCCATGGCGAAAAGTGCTTAATTCCTTCAAAGACCGTGAAATGTTCAGAATTGACATGCGGCATATCCTGGGTCTGACCCAGGAATTCTGGGATTTCTCGGAGGAATTAACTGACCTGGCAGAAATCATCGTGAATTCTGCTTATCATCTCACTGCGGAGGATCTGCGCTGTGTGCACGGGACACCACGCAGGACTGACGGAACAATGTGTCAAATGGCGGTAATGGCGCTGGGGAAATGCGGGGGGCGGGAGTTGGGCTTTGCTTCGGATATCGAATTGATCTTCATATACGATTCTGAGGGAAAAACTGATGGGAATGAACCTGTGGAATCCTCCACCTTTTATGAAAAGGTGGTCCAAAATTTCCTGAATTCAATACATGCGCGGCAGGAAGGTATTTTCCAGGTTGATTTGCAGCTGCGTCCATATGGAAAAGCGGGCAGCCTGGCGGTCTCACTCGATTCCTTCAAACGTTATTACGCCCCAACTGGAGCTGCCTGGGCTTATGAAAGACAATCTCTCGTAAAAATGCGCCCCATCGCGGGTGATTTCACCCTGGGAGAGGTCATTTGCGCGCTGCGAGATGAATTTACATTTAGCGGCATTCCTTTCGATGTAACCGCCATGAGAGCGTTACGGGAACGACAGGTGCGTCACCTGGTGACGGCGGGAAAATTTAACGCAAAATACAGCCCAGGGGGGCTGGTGGATATCGAATACCTGATCCAGGCTTTGCAAATCAACCATGGAGCGCAAAATCCAGGGTTGAGGTTAACCAATATTCGCAAGGCAATGGTCAAACTCAATAGTTTTGGAATTCTTTCTGACGAAGACTACACCCGGCTGCATAAAGCTCACACCTTCCTGCGCTGGTTGATCGATTCTATGCGCATGGTCCGTGGTAATTCAAAAGATATTACTGTTCCAGTTTTTGGCAGTGAAGAATTTTCATTCCTTGCACGGCGCCTTAAGTTCGGGAATGATGTTCAAAAATTAAAAGAGCAACTCACCCAGACACAGGTGGATGTAATTGAAATTAACCGCAGATTGTTAAAATAATGCCTTCGTCCCCGAGATAATATTAACGAGGGAATTAACTCTTATATTGAAGATATGGATTATATTAAGGCAACATTTTTTTAGGAGAACAAAATCGATGCCAAACCAACTTTCGGATATTTCGGGATTAACCAAACTGGGCAGCCAGGCGGCGCCGAGTAAGAACATGGAAGCTTTTCCAAATCGAACCCCGGAGCGTTTTTACCTGGTGACGCTGGTTTCGAATGAATTTACCTGTTTGTGCCCTAAAACCGGGCAACCTGATTTCGCGTCGATTAAAGTTGAATATGTGCCGGATCAAAAAGTGGTCGAATCCAAATCGTTCAAACTATATCTCTGGTCCTACCGCAATGAAGGCGTCTTTCACGAACACCTGATCAACCTGATACTCGAGGATCTGGTTAAATTGCTCGACCCGCATTGGATCAAGGTTACGGGTGTTTTTAACGTCCGCGGCGGGATTGGGATCACCGTCGAGGCTGAGGAAACCAAGACACAAAAAGCCAGGGTTGAGTGGAGCAAGCATCAGGATCTAAACAAGGCTGAATCAAATGAATGATTTGAAGATAGGTGTACCTTCCCGGAATTACCGTTGGCTTTCGACCATCACCGCGATTTTTGTAACAACCCTGATAATCTCCAATATTATCGCGGTCAAACTGGTCCAAATCGGAAGCATGACCCTGCCGGCAGCGGTGATTCTTTTCCCGGTTTCCTACATATTTGGCGATATACTGACCGAAGTCTATGGCTATGCCCAGGCGCGACGGGTCATCTGGACGGGTTTTTTCTGTAACCTGGTGGCGGTGGTGGCGATCTGGCTGGCAATCGCTTTGCCAGCTGCATCGTTTTGGACGGTGGCAGGTTTCCATTCGGCGCCGGATGCTCAGTCTGCCTTTGCTGGAATACTCGGTTTCACGCCACGGCTTCTTTTAGCATCTTTTATCGCCTACTTGATCGGAGAATTTTTAAATTCTTTTATCTTAGCCAGGCTAAAAATTAAAACACAGGGGAAATTTCTATGGGTGCGCACGATCGCTTCGACTTTGGTGGGTGAAGGAGCAGATTCCGCTGTTTTTCTGTCGATTGCTTTCTGGGGGATCATCCCGACTGGGAACCTGGGTGCAGCCATTTTATCCCAATGGATTTTCAAGGTTACGTATGAAATATTGGCCACCCCACTCACTTACTGGGTGGTTAACTCGCTCAAACGACTGGAGAAGGAAGACTTCTTTGACGTCGATACAAATTTCAATCCAATCCCCACTCTTTGAGCAAGGCTTTGATTTGTCGATGTATGGTGTTCGGGATTTGAAATTCAGGCTAATAAAGAAGGTTCATCACTCGGAATGCCGATCAGTTTGCAAAAAGAACACTCCCCATCATATTTCGTCGGTTGCCCACATTTTGAACAATTAAACATCGGGGCTGTTGAAGATTCGACCTGCTCAGCGAAGAGACCTTTCTCCCTGGCATCGAGAAATTTCAAATAAAAACTCAATTTTGCACCGGGTCGTTCGTTCTCGAGTCGATTTAACAATTCCTTGTAATAAATTGAAGTTGAACCGATTGAATAGGGACATTCCTCATAAATGTACTCAATCCCCCTGAGCATGGCATAAGCGGTCATTTCTTTTTCATAAAAACGGCAAAGAGGTTTGACTTTCTTTGCCAGCCCATCATGGGCAGGCAGGACTGGTTTTTGACGGGGCAGCAGTTCCCTCGACCAGGAAAGGGTGTTCCCAAACAAGACAGCAGCTTCATCATCCAGGTTATGACCGGTTGCGAGGACATCATAACCAAGGTTATGAGCAATCCGGTTCATCTCATGCCTTTTTACGAGTCCACAAACTGAACAAGGCTTATCCTGACCCCGCTTGGATTTATCTTCCAAAGCTGGAATATCGGCACCATATTCTTTCTGGATATCGACAATATGCAGTTTTAATCCTCGTTCATCCGCAAATTTCTTTGTCAACCGCTGGGATTCCTGGGAATAGCCAATTCCTTCATCAATGCCCAACCCAATATAAAGTCCATCCACCTGGTAGCCCAGCCGGTGGAGAATATCCCAGAGTGAGAGGGAGTCCTTTCCACCCGAAACTGCTGCCAGAATTTTTTCATCAGGTCCAAACATCCAGTATTTCTTGATAAAACGGGCGGTCTGTTCGGGAATCCATTCGAGATAATGCTCTTTGCACAAAGCCAGCTTGTGCTGGCGCATGTTGACCACGGCTTTCTGCCCACATGTTTTGCATTTCATTGGTTTCCACCTGAAATCACCGAGATGAGTTTGATCACATCCCCGTCCTTTAAAATTTCATCTTCAAGGATCATTTCACCCAGGCGGGTTGCGATTACGCCTTCAGGTAAAATATTGATTTTTCGGAGGGCATCCAATAAATTCATGCCTGGTTTAACTTCGTACTCGGTATTTCTCAGTATAATTTTTACTGACATAATTATCCTTTGGACTGAAAATTCTACCACAGCGGCTCTTTCCAAACTCCTGATCAAAGTATTCGAAGTATGTTAACCCTTGCGATAATCGTATTTTTCCCGGATTTATCTCATGGGGCAAAATTTCGAGGTCAATTTTATTCTGAATTCTCATGGAATAAGAATTTAATTTGACTGCTGAAGCTTCAGCTTTACGCAAAAGTTTACACTCCAACCTTTAGAATTTTTCATGTTCTTAATAGCTGAGAGCAATATTATTCCATGCATTCGGCTGCAGTACCGAGCGCAATCCAAAATGGTATTTAAAAGAAACGCTGGAAGTATAATTTAACCAACAGCCTGATGCACCCAGGAGATGTATTCTGAAACAAATGCGACTTGCTCAATTGCCCTGGTTAGATAATCGGTCAGAAGAGCAAAGCTGGTTTAAAGAGTCCGATCGATTCATTTTCGTAGCCGAGATCGTCGTCTCAGCTGACGGGTCCGGTTTGAGATCGAAATTCCACATTAATTTTATGCCGGATTCATCAAGATGAGCCATAACCAGCAGATCGGAAGATGGGGAGAGCAGATTGCCGCGGATTACCTTAAAGAAAAGGGGTATGAAATCCTTGGAGTCAATAGCCGCACCCCATTTGGTGAAATTGATATTGTTGCTCTTTTTGCCGGGCAAATTTTTTTTGTGGAAGTCAAGACCCGGACAACAAATAGCCACGGGTTACCAGAAGAAGCTTTATCGAAGGCCAAACTCAACAGAATGAAAAATTGCGCTGAATTTTATGCTGCTGAACATGAAATCGACAGTTGGCAGTGTGATGCCATCTCAATAAACGGGAAACCCAATCTGAAGCCAAGCATCGAGTATTTTGAAAATGTCACCCGTTGAAACCCTGCCGCCCCTGGTGGTGATCGTAGGTCCAACCGCGGTTGGAAAAACTGATCTTGCAATTGAATTAGCGGAAAAACTGAACGGAGAAATAATCTCCGCTGATTCGAGATTGTTTTATCGCGGAATGGACATCGGTACCGCAAAACCAACAAAGCAAGAACAGGAACGGGTGACACATCACCTGATTGATGTTGCAAATCCGGACGAAACATGGTCCTTGGCATTATTCAAACAAAAAGCATCAGAAATTATTCGTGAACTGCATGAACAGCAAAAACTACCTTTTCTCGTCGGAGGCAGCGGTCAATACATCCAGTCAATTACCGAAGGTTGGGCGCCTCCCGAAATAATTCCGAACCAGCGCATGCGGGTTGTGCTCGAAAACCTCGTACAAGAAAATTCACCGGAATGGCTGCATCAGCGTTTGAGAATTTTGGATCCCACAGCAGCAAATAATATAGACGCGCGAAATATAAGGCGTACTATCCGCGCAATGGAAGTAATCTTGAGCAGCGGCAGACCTTTTTCATCCCAGAGAACCCGGTCAGATTCGCCTTTTAATGTCATCATGATTGGATTATGGAGACCGAGGGTGAAACTTTATGCACGGGTGGACGAGCGCATTGAAAATATGTTTTCAAATGGTCTATTGGGGGAGGTTCAAAGCCTGCTGGCCCGAGGATATTCCCCGGATCTGCCGAGCTTATCTGCAATTGGATACCGAGAAGCGATCGCTGTCCTGGAAAAAAAGATAACACTGGATGAGGCGAAAATGAGGATGAAAAGGTTGACGCGTGTATTTGTGCGCCGACAGGCAAATTGGTTCAAAATGGTCGACCCCAAAATTACGTGGTTTGAAATGGGTGCAGGGACTTCCGAAGTTGTTGAAAAAAGTATTGTTTCCCGTCTGCGCGATTCCCAGCGATAGGTTCGTTTGCGCAATAATTCACATATTTGACTTTTGAACCTTTTCCCCTATACTTTAATATAATATTAACAATCGAAGATGAGAGGAGTTGCGCATGGGATCCAAGGTGTGGCTTACGCATTATGATAAAGGTGTACCGGTTAGTATTGATTATCCAAAAATTCCTCTTCACCAATTGTTGGAGGATTCAGCCCGAAAATTTCCCGATCAAGCGTGCACAATTTTCAAAGGGGCTCGAATTTCCTACAAAAAAATGGATGAAATCACTGACAAAATCTCGGCTGCCCTGGCAGCATTGGGGGTTAAAAAAGGAGATCGGGTTGGAATTTTCATTCCGAACACACCTCAATTTGTGATGGCATATTTTGGAATATTGAAAGCCGGAGGAGTGGTTGTTGCGATTAATCCGTTGTACACGCCAACCGAGATCGAATACCAGGTAAATGATGCTGGTATTGAAGTCATGTTCGTGATGTCCAATTTCTACAAAAATGTCAAAGCGCTGCAACCTAACACAAAAATTAAGACCTTGATTGTGACCAATATCAAGGAGACCCTGCCTCCAGTTCTCAGTGTATTATTTACGCTTGCAAAAGAGAAAAAAGGTGGTTTTCGGGTTGAAGGAAGCCTGCAGGAAGGTGATTTCTGGTTGAAAAGTCTGATCTCCAAATATTCCGCCGCGGACAGACCACCCCTGGTGATCATGCCAGACGATGTCGCACTGTTCCAATATTCAGGTGGAACAACAGGTGTTTCCAAGGCAGCGGTGGCTTTACACCGGAATGTGGTAGCGAACTCTTTACAATTGAAAAATTGGTTGAAACCACTCGGGGAAAAGAACGAAATTACTTTGATGGCAATCCCCCTTTTCCATGTTTATGGCATGGTCGCCGGTATGAATTCAGGAATTGCCGGAGGTTATTCCCTGGTCATGGTCCCAAATGCCCGAGACATTCCAGACGTGCTGGAAAATATCGACAAATACCATCCAACCGTTTTTCCCGGTGTACCAACACTATATAATGCGCTGAATAATAACAAGGAAGTCCTGGCTGGAAAGCATGACCTCAGTTCGATCAAAGCCTGCGTTTCTGGTTCTGCTCCCTTAATGAGAGAAACCAAGGAAAAATTTGAAAAATTGAGCGGCGGTGTCGTTTTTGAAGGCTATGGATTATCTGAAGCGCCGACAGCGACTCACTGTAACCCCCTCCAGGGGGCTAATAAAACCGGTTCAATCGGGATGCCGCTGCCGGATGTGGACTGCAAGATTATCAGTTTGGATGATGGCGTGACTGAATTATCCACAGGAGATGTCGGAGAACTGGTTGTTCGCGGTCCCCAGGTAATGAAGGGCTATCACAACATGCCAACGGAAACTGCCAATGCCCTGCGTAACCTTGGGGATGGAGGAGATCCATGGTTGTTCACCGGAGACATTGCCCGCATGGATGAAGATGGTTACTTCTATATTGTGGATCGAAAAAAGGAATTGATTAAACCAGGCGGATACCAAGTCTGGCCACGTGAAGTGGAGGAGGTAATCACAGCGAATCCGAAGGTGCTCGAAGCCGGTGTAGCCGGGATTCCGGACCCCTACCGCGGGGAAACGGTAAAAGCCTGGATTGTGCTAAAACCTGGTCAGAGCATGACAGAAGACGAAGTCAAAGCATTTTGCAAGGAGAAGCTGGCAGCCTACAAGGTGCCGACGCATATTGAATTTAGAGATGAACTCCCAAAAACCACCGTCGGCAAAATATTACGCCGCGAGCTGGTGAGACAACACAAGGAAAAAAACAGCTGAGTTTTGCACAAGCATATGATGGACAAAAAAATCCTCCCCGATTGGGGGAGGATTTTTTCTTTTATATTACCTGAGGAGTGCCGCTCTTTTTCGGGAAAGGAGGAGGAAAGACTTTTTCAAATTCCTCGCGGGTTATGGTTTCCTTCTCCAACAAAAGGTTGGCTACCGCATGCAGTTGTTCGCGATACTTGTCGAGAATGTCGTGTGCCTGTTGGTAGGCTTCATCCACTAATTTTCGTACTTCTTCATCAATCTTTTGGGCAATGGCCTCAGAGTAATCACGCTGCTCAGATATTTCCCGACCAAGGAAAATTAATTCTTCTTTTTGACCGTAAACTATGTTGCCCAACTTTTCGCTCATGCCCAAGCGTGTGACCATGGTCCGCGCCATGCGGGTCACCTGTTCGATATCATTGGATGCACCCGATGTAATATCGTCAAATATCACCGCTTCTGCCGCCCGACCGCCAAGCGCCCAGGTCAGATTCGCGAGCATCTTTTTCCGTGACATCAGGATGCGGTCATCATCAGGACGGAACCAAGTCACTCCGCCAGCCTGACCTCGACCAACAATTGAAACTTTCTGGACAGGATCCGCTTCGGGAATTGCATTCCCAACGACTGCATGACCAGCTTCATGATAGGCGATGATGCGCTTTTCTTCAGCACTGATCAAGCGTGATTTTCTTTCAGGACCCATCACCACTCTTTCGATGGCTTCTTCCAATTCTGACTGACCGATACTTTTCTTATTGCGGCGGGCAGCCAAAATAGCAGCCTCGTTCACCAGGTTTTCGAGATCGGCTCCGACAAAACCGGGAGTGCCACGAGCAACCGATGAAAGATCAGCTTCTGGATCCAAGGGTTTTCCCTTGGTATGGACACGCAAAATAGCTTCGCGACCGTGCATATCCGGACGATCAAGTGTGACACGGCGGTCAAAACGACCTGGACGCATCAGCGCAGGATCCAAAATGTCAGGGCGATTGGTGGCTGCCATGACAATGACGTTGGTATCAGTATCGAAACCGTCCATTTCCACCAGCATCTGATTCAAAGTCTGCTCGCGTTCATCATGCGATCCACCGAGACCGGCTCCGCGTTGGCGACCGACTGCATCAATTTCATCGACAAAGATGATACAGGGTGAATGCCGTTTAGCTTGTTCGAATAGATCGCGGACGCGACTGGCACCCACACCGACGAACATTTCCACGAATTCGGAACCAGAAATGGAAAAGAAAGGCACCCCGGCTTCACCGGAAACTGCTTTTGCAAGCAGGGTTTTACCCGTTCCAGGAGGACCGACCAGCAAAACACCTTTGGGAATGCGTGCGCCAAGCTGAATAAATTTTTGAGGCTCGCGTAAAAACTCAACGACTTCTTTTAATTCTTCCTTGGATTCGTCTGCGCCTGCCACATCATCAAAGGTCACAGTGGGATGTTCACCACTGAACATGCGCGCCTTGCTTTTACCAAAGGACATCGCCTGGTTATTTGAACCCTGAGCCTGGCGAAAAATCCACCAGAACATGCCGATCATCAAGATGAACGGTAGAATATATCCAAGCACGCTTAAAATAGAAAGCCAGGAACTTGGGGGTTGAATTTCCAGGGCAATGTTGTTTTTTGGAGACAACTGTTCCTGGGTGACACCCATCTTGGTCAGTTCATCCAAGAGGGAAATTCCATCTTCTTTTTGTGCTGTTTTTTCAATATCGCCCGCAGAACCGCCCGGGTAAATCACGGTCAAGCTGTTGTCTGAATGGACGATAATTCGTTTAATCTTTCCTGCCTGGACATCAGCAGCAATTTGATTTAATGAAAGCGTATTATCTGTGGCAGGCTGATTCCTCACCTGGAAAAAAACCATCGCCACAATGGCAACAAAAAGTAAAGCATAGATTAACAAAGACTGATTTCGAGAATTGTTCACAAATGACCTCCTCTTCAGGTCTACATTATTATAAACCAACCAGATTGGGATATGTTCTCAGGGGGAAAAGTTTTATGATTTTCTAACAATAATTATTTAATACTGATCCGGTTGATATTCAGGATTATTGAATTTCCAGTGTGACCGGACAGTGGTCAGAACCCTCTATTTCATCAGAAATAATAACATCCTTGATCCTGGGGATCAGATTTTTTGAGACGAGAAAATAATCGATACGCCAGCCGATATTCCTCTTTCGAGCTGCCAGGCGATAAGTCCACCAAGTGTATTGGATTCTCTCGGGATAGAGAGTCCGATACGCATCGACAAAACCATGCTTCAAATATTTATCGATCCAAACTCGTTCTTCGGGAAGAAAACCAGAGGTATTCGAATTTTCATTCGGATTGCGCAAATCAATTTCGGTGTGCGCGGTATTGAAGTCACCGGTAATAATGATGTTTTTGCCAGCAGCATGAAGTTCATTGCAAATATCATGCAAACGCTGATAAAAATCCAGCTTGTATTGCACTCGCTCCTGCCCGCGCTGACCATTGGGAAAGTAAATATTAAAAAGGATAAAATCAGGAAAATCTGTTCGAATCACCCGACCTTCAATATCGAAGCGATCATCTCCGAGTCCAAAGCTGACGGATTGTGGCAGCTCTTTGACCAGGGTAGCCACCCCACTGTAACCCAACCGGTTGGCAGAATTCCAATAGGCTGTGTAAGCAGGGAAATCCTTCTGTTCGTCGGTTAATTGCTGCTGTGTAGCTTTGATTTCCTGCATGCAAAAAATGTCAGGGGATTGCAAGATCACCCATTCTTTCATCCCTTTTTTCATCGCAGCACGAATGCCGTTTACGTTCCAGGTTGTAATTTTCATAAAAATAAAGTTGATCCAAGACTTGTGGTAAACTAAATTATTCGTAACTAGATTGAGGGTTTAAATCATGGCGGATCAGCTAAAATCCATAATTTGTATTGAAGATGATGCAGATATGAATGAATTGATCCAGTTGATATTGCGGCGCAAGGGATTTAAGGTCGACGGTGCAATGAATGGCAGTGATGGCTTGCGCAAGATACGAGAGGCAATTCCTGATCTGGTCTTACTTGACTTGATGATAGGCGACCCGAATGGTTGGGAAGTATACCAGCAATTGAAAGCAGATGAAAAAACTAAAGAAATCCCGGTGATGATTGTTACAGCCAAGGCTGAATGTGTTGATAAAGTGTTAGGTTTGTATATTGCGAAAGTGGTCGATTACGTATCCAAACCTTTTTTGCCATCAGATTTGATTGAAAGAGTTAACAAAGTGCTTGCCAAAAAATCCCCTGAAAAAAATATTTAGTCCTTCATAAAAAATCCCCAAATGACCAAAAATTCCATCCAAATCCGCAATCTCAACAATGATCGAATTGACCCCATTCAAGCGCGATGGTGCCAGTCTTTTTTTTCTCGCTTGCAAGGCTTTACTTTTCGTTCGGAACTTGCCGAAAATGAAGGTTTGGTGCTGGTGGAAGCCCGCGACAGCCGGATGGATACCGCCATCCACATGTTTTTTGTTTGGACAGACCTGGCGATAGCATGGGTTAATTCTGGAAATACGGTGGTGGATGTAGCCCTGGCGAAAGCATGGAGACCTTTTTATGCTTCTGCCAAGCCCGCCCGTTATGTGATTGAATTTCATCCAAAAAGGCATGGAGATTTCAAACCAGGTGAACAAGTGTCTTTCAACCATGATTAAGAAAATATTGTTAATTTTCGTTTGTCTGAGTTTATTGGTACCTACTGGATTCGCCCAAGCGCAAACCCCCACTCCCATCCCAGGTCCAAGTTATATCATCCAACCTGGCGACACTTTATCGAGCATTGCCAGTCGCTTCGGTGTTTCCCTGGCTGATTTGATGTCTGCCAATAACATCAGTGATGCGAACAATATTTCCGCCGGCGCACAGGTTGTTATTCCTGGTTTGGAAGGGGTCAGCGGAATTTTGAACACCGAGCTGGTGAACTTCGGCGACACTTTGACCAGCATCAGCCGGCGTGACCAAGTCGATCAAAAATTTCTACAAAAAATCAACCATATTACCAGCCCTTCTGAGCTTTACGTCGGGGTTGGAGTGGTGCTGCCTCAAAAAGATAATTTTACGCCGCTGACACATCGTTTGGTTTTAAACAAGTCGGAAAGTTTGCTGGAAGCTTCAGTACTCGAGGATACCGATCCCTGGACCATCGCCCTTACAAATGGATTTACTGGAACCTCGAACATACTTCCAGGTGAAATTCTCTACAACCCAGTGGGGAAAGACGCTAACAATGAGTCAAGCGGGTTACCGCCGGTATTCGAAAAGGTATCCATCCAACCACTGCCGCTCAAGCAGGGTTCAACAAGCGAAATCACTATCAAAACCCAATCAGGTGTGAAATTGGATGGAATGTTGGTAGACAAATCTTTGCATTTCTTTGACCAGGAAAATGGCAAAGGAAGCACCGCACTGCAGGGGATTTATGCCTTGCTTGAACCAAGATCCTATCCACTCAGGTTGACCGCCACTCTACCGGATGGTACCACCCAAAGTTTTGAACAAAACATCCTCGTGAAATCTGCCGATTTTCCCTTTGACCCGATGCTAAACGTGGATCCGGAAACAATTGATCCGGCAATTACAACCCCGGAAGAAAACCAGATCGCCAGTATCACCAGCCAGGCGACCCCGGAAAAACTTTGGCAGGGCATGTTTCAACTGCCTGTCGATGCGGAATATTGTACAAAGTCGGGATTTGGAGACAGACGTGCGTATAATGGCGGGGATTACCTGGCTTTCCATGGCGGGTTGGATTTTGGAGTATGTTCATCAACGCACCCCTTCGATATATACGCACCTGCTGATGGTATCGTGGTGTTTACGGGCCAACTGGTTGTACGTGGGAACGCGACAGTCATCGATCATGGCTGGGGTATTTACACCGGATATTGGCATCAAAAAGAAATACTGGTTAAAACTGGAGACCACGTCAAAGCTGGCCAGTTAATTGGCCAAATTGGTGCTACCGGGAGGGTTACTGGACCACACTTGCACTGGGAAGTGTGGGTCAACGGAATCCAGGTAAACCCAATTGAATGGTTGAATAATACCTATCCCAATTGATCTGATTAAAAAATTTCTGGATCCAAACTGCCTGATTGCGAATTTGGGATAATACCAGAACCAAACATAAAATTATTTTTCGATGAGGAATACTGGATTCAATCTTGAGTTATAAGTTCCGAGTAAATTTACAAAAATCAAGCTTTGATTTACTCCAAGAATCTAAAGATATTTTTCGCACATTGATCGTGTGGGAAGTACTTGAGACAAGGACCATTATCAACCTATCACAAGAATGACCAATTTCCACCTGATCCCTTTTGAGGTTGTAACCGCCTTCATAGCGCCTTCAGACAATCTAATCGCCGAAGTGCTTTACACGGTCAAACGAAAATCGGGTAAATGAAAAAACAAAAAATCAATTGCGAACCTTCATAGATTGTCGTGGCGATCCCCTAAAGTTCGGGACCGAAAATTTGGCGAACAAATAATTTCCTATTTAAAGATTAAATTAAACTCGGAAAAGAACAGATTATGAACCAGGATATCTCTCTTAACCACGCCAGGATGTTGGATGAAAAGGATGAACTTGCGATTTACCACAAGCGATTTTTTAATTCTGACGATAACCTGATATACATGGATGGCAATTCATTAGGCAGACTCCCCACTGATACCATCCAACGAACCAGCAGGATTGTAAAAAACGAATGGGGAGAACAATTGATACGTTCATGGGGAATTAACTGGTACCAGGCACCTGCCTATTTGGGAGAGAAAATTGCAAAATTTATAGGGGCGGGTCCAGACCAGGTAGTTGTAAGCGATTCAACCTCGGTAAATCTTTATAAACTGGCAATATCGGCGTTGATGCTGCAGCCTGAGCGCAAGAAGATCGTCACAGATGCATTAAATTTTCCTTCCGATTTGTATCTACTGCAAGGCTGCAGGCAAGTTCTTGGGGGAAAGCATAAGATCCAGGTATTGGAACCTGTGGATGGCATGCGGGTTGAAACTCGAAAAGTACTGGAAGCCATCAATGAAGATACTGCCCTTGTGACCCTTTCCCATGTGGTTTTCAAAAGTGGCTATCTATACGATGCGAAAACCATCACGGAATATGCTCATCAAAAAGGCGCACTGGTTTTATGGGACTTGAGCCATTCGGTTGGAGCCGTGCCTGTTGAACTGGATGAATGGGGGGCAGATTTCGCAGTTGGCTGCACTTATAAGTATATTAATGGTGGACCAGGCGCGCCAGCCTTCCTTTATGTTCGAAAAGATCTTCAGGATAAAGCGATCTCACCAATTTGGGGTTGGTTTGGCGAAAGGTCACCCTTCAGTTTCGGGCTGGAATATGCTCCTGCCAATGGAATCAACCGTTTTTTGAGCGGCACTCCCCCAATACTTTCAATGATGGCGATCGAACCCGGGCTAGATTTGATTTTAGAAATAGGGATGCCACGCTTACGCAATAAGTCAATCCTATTATCCGAATACCTGATCAGTCTCTTTGATGCGCGACTAGCACCGCTTGGTTTCATACTTGGAAGTCCGAGAGAGATTGAACAACGTGGATCACACATCAGCATCCAGCACCCTGAGGCTTACCGGATTAACCAGGCATTGATTGAAGAAATGAATGTCATTCCAGATTTCCGCGAACCGAATAATCTCCGGTTGGGCTTGTCTCCCCTCTATACCTCGTTTGAAGAAGTCTGGAGCTGTATTGATCGTATCCAGCGCGTGGTAACTGAAAATAAACATTTATCCTTCCCTAATATACGCCAGGTTGTGACCTGATAAATATTTCAAATCATAACGAATTGCAAATTTAATTAGGGTAATATAGACAAAACCCTGTATAAAACCTTGACCATTTAGAAATTATCCTTTACCATTTCAGTTTAATATGTCAGTCGCCGAACCATCCTAAATTTGAAATAACGCCGGTGAGATGGGATTAAGTTACTGCATATTAATTCTCGTTCCAAATTTCATAGGAGGAAAGATGTTTAAACGCTTGTTGTTTGTTACTTCCCTTTTGGTCGTAGCCAGCATGTTGTTGGCAGCCTGTGGCTCTGCAGCCACTCCGACCACCGCTCCCGCTGTAGAAGCACCCACATCCGCACCCGCGGTTGCAGCCACTGAGGCGCCGGCTCAGGCTACTGCTCCCGCTGCATACGAATGCAAAGACGCAATTGGCTGCGCTGTTATCAAGCCAGGCGAAACCATCAAAATTGGGATGGGCGCGCCGATGACTGGAGACAATGCTCAATTTGGTGTCGATATTTCCCAGGGTCAAAAAATCGCTGTCAGCGACGCTGGTGATCTGAATGGCTTTAAATTCGAGCTGGTCGCTGAAGATGACGGCGGCACCGCTGAAGGCGGAGCTGCAGTTGCAAACAAATTTGTCTCTGACCCGACCGTCGTTGCCATTGCCGGTCACATTTTCTCCGGCGCAACCGGAGCGGCAATACCGATTTACGAAAAAGCCGGCTTGCCGATGATGTCACCCTCTGCAACTAACCCTGCCCTGACCGCCAGCGGTTCTAAAGTCTTTAACCGCGTAGTTTTCACCGACGCAGCCCAGGGTAAATTCGCTGCAACCTACATGTTTAACACTTTGAAAGTGACCAAGATTGCAGTACTGCATGATGGTTCAACTTATGGTCAAGGACTCGCCCAGGTTACCAACGACGAGTTCACAAAACTCGGCGGCGAAGTACTCGCCTTCCAGGCGATCACTCCTGGTGAATCAGATTACAGCTCCATTCTCGCCAGCCTGGCTTCAAAGAATCCCGAAGTCCTGTATTTTGGTGGATACGTTGCTGAAGCGGTAGTCCTCGTGAACCAGATGAAGGCAGCTGGACTGACAAACACCATCTTCTTTGGTGATGATGGCACCTATGGTCAGGATTTCCTCGATCGAACTGCTGCCAACGGTGAAGGCTCTTACTCCACCTCCCTCATCCCCGCTTCGACCCCTGCCAAGGACAAGTTTGATGCTGCCTACCTGGCTGCTTACCAGACTCCTCCTGGAAAACTCTCTCCTTATACCTGGACTGCTTATGACTCTGCCGCTGTCTTGATTGCTGCGGTCAAGTCGGTCGCTGTTCTGGGTGGAGACGGCAACCTTTATATCCCGCGCCAAGCCCTGATCGATGCAGTTCGTGGCACAAAAGATTATCAAGGATTATCTGGTTTGATCTCTTGTGATGCGGTCGGCGAATGTTCTTCCTCCGGTCCCACCTTCTATGTAGACAAAGGCGGGAAGTGGGAAGCTGCTGCCAAATAGCGCAGGTCCACAAACCTGATTGTTTCAAGATCGATTGGGGGGCAGGCAACATGCCTGCCCCCCAAAGTTTAATCACTCGATAGATACATCTTCTTTAGTAATTCATTCTGCAATTATTGTTTATTTTTATTGAACAATTCAGGAGGTGCAATGACCGTCTCCATCACACCCCAGGTTCATCGCTCAAAATTCGGAGTCTACCAGGTTGTCCAAACCATCCTGGGGGTTTTATTCAGCATTTATTTGTTGTGGCGCATCTACGATGTTTTCTTTGGTCATCCATCTTATGGACCAGACACCTGGGCACGCTTTGCTATTTCAGGCATCATTCTTGGCAGCGTTTACGCATTAATTGCCATTGGTTACACCCTGGTTTATGGTATTTTATTCATGATCAACTTTGCTCATGGTGAGATCATGATGATCGGTGCTTTTGGCGGTTACTTTGTATTTGAGGCTCTAAAAAATATCCCGGCCCCAACCGCCCTTGAACCCAATCTAAATTTCTTGAATGCCCACCCAATCATTTCAGTTTTTTTTGCCTTCGTGATTGGGATGGCACTGGCAGCATTATCGGGCTATTTCCTGGAGCAAATTGCATACAGACCGCTGCGAGGCGCTCCGCGCCTCGTTCCACTCATCTCGGCTGTGGGCGCCTCAATATTTCTGCAAAACGCAGGTCAGTTATTATTCGGGTCACAACGCCGCGATTACACCAACCCAGTCATACTCTCTCGCGGTGCCGGATGGAATATTAAAATCGGAGCGGGGATTGTAACGGTTCCATATACGGGTATCCTGACCCTGGTTCTCACCCTGATCATCCTAGTGTCTCTTTATCTGCTTGTCCAAAAATCCCGTATGGGGCGAGCCATGCGTGCAGTTGCTGAGAACAAAACATCCGCTTCATTGATGGGTATTGATGTGGACGGGATCATCAGTCGAACATTCCTGCTGAGCGGTGCCTTGGCAGGCGCCGCTGGTGTGATGTGGGGTATTCACCTGGGCCTAGTTTATTATTTCGTCGGGTTTATTCCAGGGATCAAAGCGTTTACAGCAGCGGTGCTTGGAGGTATCGGAAATTTACCGGGTGCAATGTTGGGCGGTTTGTTCCTCGGTCTGGTTGAGTCTCTTGGACCTGGAATTATGGGAATTGATTTTCAACTTAAAGATGTGATTGCCTTTACGATCCTGGTGTTGGTTCTGATATTCCGCCCGACCGGTATTCTTGGCGAAGTATTGAGCGAGGATAAAGTCTAGTGAAAACTCTCCTTAAAAATGGCTTGAAAGCCGGTATCCCATTTGGCATCGTGAGTATTTTTCTGTTCCTGATTGGTTTTAACAGCACAATTGCGGATATTATCCTGAAATTCATCAAGATCGATGACAAAACAGTTGTTTTTGGGTTGACCTCCCGCCCACTCGCTTTACTGATGTTCATGGGGGTGATTGGGTTCTGGGCTGGTACAAACAGCGGTCGAAAAATCAAGAACAAGACTTCCAGTGTGATCATTTTGAGTACGCTCGCAGGTTTAACACACGGAGTTCTCGTCGCCTTAGTTTCATACACGATCGGTTCCTTGAGCGAGAGCGGACTCAAAATCAATACTTACCTGGCTGCGATGCTGACACAAACCATAAAATTATTCCTGCTTGACAAAACACCCCTTGCCGGTGCAGTTTTCATGTTAATCTTCCTGACGATTATGGGGGCATTGGGCGGATTGGTAAGTTTTTCTTACGATCGAGCAAATACCAGGCAAAAAATGGTAAGCGGTTGGAAGAATTTGACAGTGAAAATTAATCAACAGCCGGTGGTACGCCACATCCAGACCAACCCGCTGACCCGGTATATCCTGTACGGTTTGATCCTGATCTGCCTGATCGTTGTGCCACTGATAGCCGGTTCATATTGGAATTATACAATTGGCACAGTTGGGATTTATGTTCTGTTAGGACTTGGACTCAATATTATCGTGGGCATGTCTGGTTTGCTCGTCCTGGGTTACGTGGCATTTTTCGCGATTGGTGCATATACAGTATCCCTTCTGACGGCACCTTTACCCCATCACCTGATGTGGAATTTCTGGTGGACCATACCCATCGCCATGTTACTGGCAGCCTTGGCTGGTATCCTGCTGGGCATACCAGTTTTAAGGATGCGCGGGGACTACCTTGCGATTGTGACGCTCGGGTTCGGTGAAATTATTCGCATCCTGATCAAGAGTGATCTCCTGACATCTTTCACTGGTGGCCCAAAAGGTGTGACCGCGGTGGGAGGGCCAACCCTTTTTGGTCGACCTTTCAGCAGTGAAATTGATTTTGTTTATCTGATTTTTCTCGCCGTTCTGTTTGCGATTTTTGTGACGGTTCGCTTGCAAAATTCGCGGGTAGGTCGTGCATGGGAAGCCATGCGCGAAGATGAAACTGTCTCGCGAGCGATGGGTATCGATACGCTTTGGCAGAAATTATTAGCTTTCGCGATTGGCGCGGCTCTAGCTGGCTTGGCTGGCGTGTTTTTTGCATCCAGAAATCAATTCACTGGACCAGAAGATCACTCCCTGATGGTTTCAATTAATGTTCTATCCGTTGTGATTGTAGGTGGGATGGGAAGCATTCCTGGAGTTATCGCAGGTGCATTTGTGCTAAAAGGATTACCGGAAATACTTCGCGAATTGGAGAATTACCGGGTACTCACCTTTGGTGCCCTGCTGGTAATCATGATGCTCGTCCGACCTGAAGGTTTAATTCCACCTTCACGCCGCAAACTTGATACAAATCAGGATGCAGTGCTGGATTCTAAAAAACAAGATGAGAGGCCAGAATGAGCATCGCACTTGAAGCACGCAACCTGAGCAAAAGTTTTGGCGGTCTCGTCGCGGTCAATAATGTAAATCTTGCTGTCCCAGAGCATTCAATTTTCAGCGTCATCGGTCCAAACGGTGCCGGAAAAACGACTTTCTACAACTGTATCACCGGTTTTTATGTACCAGAGGAAGGTGATGTAATATTCTTCGATCATTCAATCGTTGGATTATCACCGAATCAAATTGCTTACCGTGGTATTTCCCGCACATATCAAAACATCCGATTGTTCTCGAATATGAGCGCTCTCGAAAACATATTGGTTGGCGAACATACCCGGCTGCGCTCAAATTGGTTGGAGGCGCTCATCCGAACCCCACGAATGAATGCTGAAGAAAAACAGGCGTTAGAAGAAGCACGAAGGTTATTAAATTTCGTCGGTTTAGCCGGCATGGGCGATCATTTAGCCCGGAACTTACCTTACGGTGCGCAGCGTCGCCTCGAAATTGCGCGCGCACTGGCATCCAAACCCAAACTTTTGCTTTTGGATGAACCAACAGCCGGGATGAATCCAAACGAAACCGGTGAAATGATGGATTTTGTTCGAGCCCTTCGTGATGAAGTGGGTATCACGATTTTATTGATCGAACATGACATGCGCATGGTGATGGGTGTTAGCGAATATATCGTCGTACTGGATTACGGTGCCAAGATAGCTGAAGGCACCCCCGCTGAAATTCAAAATAACCCGCGAGTTATTGAAGCCTATCTAGGCCGTGGCGCTGCCTTTGGCCAAAAAAGCAATACTCCTCAACCTGCTGAGGCAAAGGAATAAACCCATGGCCATGCTTGAAGTGACAAATTTACATACTTATTATGGAAATATCCATGCTCTTAAGGGAATTTCGCTCACTATTGAACAAGGTGAAATCGTAACCCTGATCGGCGCCAACGGTGCTGGAAAGACCACGACGTTGCGAGCTATTTGCGGTCTGGTTAAAACTCAAGGAGGCACAATCCAGCTCGAGAGCGAGGACCTTAATCCATATAAAGCTCACCAGATCGTTTACAAAGGTGTTTCCATGGTTCCTGAAGGCAGGGGGGTATTTGCCAGGCTTTCTGTGTCAGAAAACCTCGATCTTGGCGCTTACAGTCTGCCAGACCGAAAAACTCGTGATGCCGACCTGGAAAAGGTTTTTACAATTTTTCCGCGTTTGAAAGAACGCGAAAAACAGATTGCAGGAACCCTTTCGGGTGGAGAACAGCAAATGCTGGCAATAGGACGCGCTCTCATGGCACATCCACGCTTGCTTTTACTGGATGAACCATCCATGGGTTTATCACCTATTCTAGTGGAAAGTATTTTCAGTACGGTTAAAGACATCAACCGGCAAGGAACCACCATCCTGCTGGTGGAGCAAAACGCGCAGATGGCCTTGACTATTGCTGACCGGGCTTACGTCTTGGAGAGTGGCATAATTGCCATGCAAGGCAAGGGTTCAGAACTGCTCGAAGACCCCCGGGTGATTAAAGCATACTTAGGCGGTCAATAATTCATTATTAAATCTGACTCATTTGTTTTGTTTAAAGATGAGAATTATAAAAATAAATACTGTTGGTAGAATGAATCCTCTTTTTTATTAATTTACCTTATAATAAAAATGAGGATTCATTAGATTTACTGATTACTCGGTTAATAGGGATATTCACTCTTGACCGTTTCAGGAAACAAATGTAATATTTTTCTGGTTTCGGCTAGTGCGGTAAAGACGCCGAAATGTTCTCGGTTAAAAACGTACTGGCTAATATCAAACTCTGTTTCACAATTTCAAAAGGAGAAGAAAGATGTCGAAACGATTATTTGCTGTGGCTTCATTATTGATCGTCGCAAGCATGCTTTTAGCCGCATGCGGCGCTCCGGCTGCTGCGACCCAGGCCCCTGCAGCTGCCGATAAGGTTATCAAGATTGCCACCCAGTCACCACTCTCCGGCGATATGTCCGCCGTTGGTGTTGACATCAAGCGCGGTGCTGAGCTGGCTCTTAATCAGCTGGGTGCACCGCTGGCTGGCATGGGTTTCAAAGTTGAACTGGCCCCATTTGATGACCAAGGCAACCCCGATACCGGTGTCGCGAACGCCAAACAGATTGTTTCAGATCCCGCCATCTTGTGCGTGGTCGGACACTACAACTCTGGTGTCCAAATCCCATCCTCCGAGGTTTATCATACCTCCGGACTCGCGAACGTCTCGCCTGCCAATACCAACCCGAAAGTCACCACCCGCGGCTATCCCGAAATAAACAGAATCGTGGGTCGTGATGATGTTCAGGGTGTTGTTGGCGCCGACTTTGCTGCCGAAAAAGGTGTCAAAAGCGTATTCGTTGTTCATGATAAAACCGCTTACGGACAGGGTATTGCGGAATTCTTCAAGAAAGAATCCGAAGCCAAGGGTATGCAGGTACTCGGTTTTGAAGGCACCGAGGAAAAGGCTAATTTTGACGCCCTCCTCTCCCCAATCATGGCTGCCAATCCTGACCTCGTTTACTTTGGCGGTATGTACGGACAGGCTGCCGTGCTGTTCAAGCAAGCTCGTGCAAAAGGCTTCCAGGGCATGTTCATGAGCGATGATGGTTTCGACTCTTCTGATGCTGCCAAGATTGGCGGCCAGAGTTTGATTGATGGAGCTGGGACTTATTACTCCACCGTTTCTGGTCCAGCCACACTTTACCCCGGCACAGCCAAATTTATCACAGACTTCAAAGCAGCATACAATTCAGATCCTCAACCATTCGCTGCCCAGGGCTATGACTCCATGGCCATCTGCTTGAAAGCAATTGAAGATGCAGCCAAGGCGAACAACAACGCTGTCCCCACCCGCGAATCGGTCGCCAAAGCCATCCGCGCTCTGAAGGACTTCGTCGGAATCACCGGAACCTTCACCTTCAACTCCATTGGCGACCCGACCTCAGCGAAATACTTCGTTATCAAAGTTGACTCCGCTGATCCTACTGCCTGGAGCAAGAACAGTATTGCAGAAACTTTGGATATTGCTCCTCCTCAATAAAAGTTCCCAATTTTACTCTTCCGGCCTCATTTATTGAGGCCGGGAGAATTTTAATTAAAAGGAGTATTCAGGGAGCTTTAATGAAAAGGTTATTTTCCTCTATTAACATCCGAGAACTTCTCCGTCCGATTGGGCAGCTGGCTATCTTCTCCTTGGGCAGTGCAGTAATCCTTTCAGCAATCGTGTTACTGCTTGCACTCATTATGGATAAGACGGCGGTTGGCCTGGGTGTATTAGCCAGGTTTCACGTATCTTTATTTACATACACGCTGGTCAACCTGCCCCAGGTTTTAATTGATGGGTTGACGATTGGTTTTGTGTATGCGGCAATTGCGCTCGGTTACACCATGGTCTATGGTGTACTGGAGTTTATCAACTTCGCCCATAGCGAAATTTTTGCAGTCGGCGCCTTTGTAGGCGTCGAAATTTTAATATTTTTGGACGGACTCGGAATTCTTTCAGCAGTGCCAAATTGGGCTGCTTTCTTGATTTTGATCGGCGCTATCCTGGCTGGCATGCTTGCTTCGGGTTTGCTTGCCGTAGCGGTAGAAAGAGTTGCCTATCGCCCCTTGCGGGGTGCATCATCCCGTCTGGTGCCCTTGATATCCGCGATTGGAGTTTCTTTTTTTCTACAAGATGCCATCCGCATGACCGAAAGTTTGACCACTGGTCAATTCAATCGTATTTTCCCAACATTCGGTAATTTCGACGATCGTCTGAAATTTGGAGAGCTTCCAATGGGTGCCAACATGATCACCCTGGGTGTTTCAATCAAATCGATCATTGTAATTATCGCAGCTGTCCTGATGTTGGTTGGATTAAATTATTTGGTGAATGCGACGAAGATTGGAAAAGCCATCCGGGCAGTAGCCCAAGATCGGACCACTGCGAACCTGATGGGGATCAATGTAAATTACATCATATCCTTTACCTTTTTAGTAGGGGGGCTACTTGGCGGTGCAGCTGGTGTCCTTTATGCCTTAAAATTCACCCGGATCGATCCGTTTGTCGGATTTTTTCCCGGCTTGAAAGCCTTTACCGCGGCAGTTTTGGGAGGCATCGGTAACATTACCGGCGCCCTGCTGGGAGGGATTGTGCTGGGTATGCTCGAAACGTTTGCAGGTTCCTACCTGGGTGTCTTCACAATAGGCGCAGCCGGCACTGAATACAAAGATATTTTCGCCTTTGGCATCCTGATCCTCGTGTTGATCTTCCGCCCACAAGGCTTGATGGGCGAGAATGTCAGCCAAAAGGCATAGGAGTAAACCATGGCCAATTTCGATTTGAACAAATTGACACAAAAAATACAGCAGGGTGTGTGGCCAATCATTATCACTTTGGCACATTTGATACTGGGCGTCACGCTGGTTTATTTAAATCCGCGGTCAAACCTTGCTTTTCTACTTATGATTAGCTCGTTCCTCTCCCTTTATGCCTTAAAAACCCCTGTCTTGTTTAAACTGGTCACCGGCGCTTTGCTGGCTTTAGTGATTATCCCTGTCATTGGTGTTCGTAATATCTTTTATCTGGAAGTTATTTTCCAGATCAGTGTTTTCTCAGCACTCGCCCTTGGATTGAACATTGTAGTTGGCTTTGCAGGTTTGCTCGACCTAGGTTACGTGGCTTTTTACGCTGTCGGAGCATACTTGTGGGCTTTTTTTGGCTCCCAACAGTATTATGTATTACATTTCGCGCCAGGTACCCAGCCATCCAATCTACCATTCCTGCTGCCCAGCGATATGTTCTACCTGTTCATATTCCTGGCAATCATCGCAGCTGCTTTAACCGGGATACTGCTCGGGACACCAGTCCTGCGTTTACGAGGTGATTATTTGGCGATCGTGACGCTTGGGTTCGGAGAGGTGATCAGAGTTCTCGCGAATAATTTGGATAAACCACTCAATTTTACAAACGGGCCACAAGGCATCACACCAATCCAGAAACCGCCCATGCCGCCAGCCTTTGTTGATATTTTCAATTCGGTTTTCGGCAGGTTCGTTGGACATACAGCCAGCGTAGCGGATATGTATAATGTCATGTTTTACATTTACGCTTTAGTGGTGATTATCATTATTATCGTAGTCACCCGCCGTCTGAATGATTCCAAGATTGGGCGTGCATGGACTGCTATTCGGGAAGATGAAACCGCAGCGATCGCAATGGGCATCCCGCTGGTCAAGATGAAACTGGCAGCATTCGCCACCGGGGCTTCTTTTGCGGGTGTCATGGGAGTCCTGCTGGCTGGGAGTCGCACCTTCGTCAGCCCAGAATCGTTTTCGTTTATGCAATCCATCGGTGTGCTCACCATGGTCATCCTGGGAGGTTCAGGGAGCATTCCGGGGGTTATTTTAGGCGCCGCTACTGTCACCATCTTGAATTTGCAAATTCTGCAGGGATTGTCGCTCTACCTGAGCCAACTCCGCCAGAGCGATGCAGTCATCCCTATCATAAACTTTGCCTGGAAGAACTTGTCCAACCAGCTTGATCCGGCGAAATACCAGCGTCTTCTTTTTGGTTTGATTTTGATCTTGATGATGATCTTTCGCCCTGAAGGCTTGATCCCGGCAAAACGCCAAAAGCGGGAACTTGCCTCAGATAAAGTTGAAGTTAAGGGTTAGGTTGAGGATATTATGACTCTTCTCAAAACCATTGATGTTGTGAAACGCTTCGGCGGCCTGACCGCCGTTAATAAAATGAATTTTTCGCTTGAAAAGGGCGAAATTGTCAGCATTATTGGACCGAATGGCGCTGGAAAAACCACTTTTTTCAATACACTGACCGGAATTTACAGCCCTGAAGAAGGAACAATCGAGTTTGATAACAAGTCTATCCTTGGGTTGCGCCCTGATCAGATCGCTGACCGGGGAATTTCGCGCACTTTTCAAAATATCCGCTTATTTAGTAATATGACCGTTATTGAGAACATCTTGGTGGGTATGCACCCCCGCTTGACACAATCATCGCTTGACATCCTTTTGCGGCTCCCTGCCTTCAAAAAAGAGGAATCTATCTCTGAAAAAAAGGCTGAGGAAATCATGCTGTTTGTTGGCTTGAAAAATGTCGGCAATGAATTGGCAAAAAACCTCCCTTATGGGGGTCAACGGCGGGTGGAAGTTGCCCGTGCACTCGCG
The DNA here is from genome assembly GCA_021795965.1 of Chloroflexota bacterium. GTDB lineage: Bacteria > Chloroflexota > Anaerolineae > Anaerolineales > Villigracilaceae > UBA5195. The sequence continues at coordinate 2,937 of JAJYOU010000017.1, read as the reverse complement.
GCCAACCCCCAGCTGATATTACTCGATGAACCGACAGCCGGCATGAACCCGCAAGAAACCGAAGATGCAATCCGCCTCTTTCGCCGGATCCGCGATGAAAAGGGGATTACCGTGTTACTGATCGAACATGATATGCGTGTGGTGATGAACATTTCTGAGAGAATAAGCGTCATGGATTACGGCGGTTTGATTGCAGAGGGTACCCCAGCTGAAATCCGTTCGAACCCGCAGGTGATCGAAGCTTATCTTGGGCGCGGCGCAGTTGCCAACCAACATGAAGTGAAGGCGGTCCAATGAGTCTGTTATCCCTTGAAAACGTCCACTCTTATTACGGGCATATTCATGCGCTGAAGGGGATTTCCCTAACGGTTGAAGAAGGCGAAATCGTCACGCTGATCGGCGCCAATGGCGCGGGTAAAAGCACTACCCTCCGATCCATTTCAGGTATTATCCATCCGCGCGAGGGAAACATTACTCTGAACGGAAAAGATATTTCACGGATGGACCCCCATTTAATCGTGAGTGAGGGCATTGGCCACGTTCCGGAAGGTCGCGGTATTTTTCCAAAATTAACCGTCATGGAAAACCTGGAAATTGGCGCATTCATATTGAATGATCCAATCGAATTGGAAAGGCGGTTGGAGTACGGTTTTAAATTATTCCCACGCTTGAAGGAACGAATCTCGCAAAAAGGTGGCACCTTATCTGGCGGGGAACAGCAAATGCTCGCCATTGCGCGTGGGTTGATGCTCAATCCCCACATCTTGATGCTGGATGAACCCTCAATGGGTCTCTCCCCTATGCTGGTTGAGTTGATCTTCGATATTATTAAGACATTAAACGACAACGGGACAACCATTCTTCTGGTTGAACAGAATGCTTTGATGGCGCTATCGGTTGCTCATCGCGGTTATGTGCTCCAAAATGGACAAATTGTAATTTTCGATACCGCTGCCAACTTAAAAAATAATGAGATCGTTCAACAGGCTTATTTAGGAATGGAATAAATTTTACAAAAAGCCGATAAAGAGCGAAGAATCTTTTCGAGAAAGGATTCTTCGCTCTTTTGTTTTGAAAAAGAGTATTGAGATGGTCTCGAAACCAGTCATTTTTTTCAATAAATATCCATCAAAAAAAAAATTCCGTTTATTGTTTGTCAGCAGATTTTTTTGGTTTTCTGGTGCCCCCCACAAAATAGGGGTTGGGAATAGAAATTCTTTTTTGCCCATCATAAGATAGAAAAAGTTTCTACCTCAGAACTCAAAGCAATTCACGGTAAAATAAAATCAGAGGTGCAAAATGCCATCTGCAGAAATCATCACGATTGGAACCGAATTATTATTAGGTGAAATTGTCGATACCAATTCCACCTACCTGACCAGGCATCTGAGAGATCTGAATGTGGATATTTATCGAACTTCCACCATCGGGGATAACGTCCAAAGAATTGCGGAAATTGTACAGGAGACTCTGAAACGCGCTCGGATTATCATCACAACTGGTGGGCTTGGTCCGACAGTCGATGATCCCACCCGTGAAGCAATTGCGGTTGCCTTCCAGACTAAGCTTGAATATCGCGCGGATTTGTGGGAACAAATTTCAGAGCGGATGAGCCGTTACGGGAGAGCACCCACCGAGAACCAGAAACGGCAGGCGTTTATTCCAGAAGGGGCAACTCCGATTAAAAATGATGTTGGCACCGCACCTGCGTTTTTCATCGAAAAAGAAAATCGTTGCCTGATCGCTCTTCCAGGGGTGCCATTAGAGATGGAATATCTGGCGGAACAGTTTGTTTTCCCATACCTTCGGGAAAGATATCAACTCAAAGGGATCATAAAAGCTCGTATCCTCCATACCACAGGTCTGGGTGAAGGGATGATCGATGACAAGATCGGTGACCTGGAAATGCTAACCAATCCGACCGTGGGTCTAGCGGCACATTATGGCAAAGTGGATATTCGTATCACTGCCAAAGCTGAGTCTGCGTTGGCTGCTGATGATATGATTGCAACAATCGAACAAGATATCCGACAAAGGCTAGGTAAGGTTGTTTACGGCACAGATTTTCAAACACTCGAAAGCGTGGTCATTGATGCTTTGCAAGCCCGGGATTGGAAATTGGTCACCCTTGAATTAAACACAGACGGAACCTTGACTCGTAAACTTGGAAGCACAGGAACTGACCGGTTCTTAAGCGGAAAAATAATACCCGGAAATCAGGAAACATCGAACCTTGAAAACTGGTTGAAAAATGAAATTGACGCTCACAATGCCGAGGTGGGGATCGCAATCTCGGTCAAAGAAGAGACAGGGAAGTCCGAATTGGAATTACTGATCATCACACCAAAAGGTCAAACTTTTGAAAAACGCGGTTACGGTGGCCATCCAAAAAATGCTCAGGAGTGGGGCGCCAACAGCGCCTTGCAGCTGCTAAGGTCCCTGTTGATTTAATCAATTTCATTGATAAAGTCCCTTGCAATGATTTTGAAATTCATGGTAATTATTCTGTCATGATTTATACCGATTAAAGGTGATAAAAATAGAAATCAGAAATTTATTCCAGCCTACTCAGAATGGACGTGAGCATGTATCCCCTGAAACCATACCGTCCCATGTATCAGAAATTCGGTTTGATCCCTCTACAAGAATATATGCCTGTTTCATATCCTGTTCAAACATTCACGATTTATGCATTAATCGCACCTCTAATTTTTAATAATCCAGAAATTACCCAACTGGTTTTAAAACACAAAAACAGGGTTTTAGCACTGACAACACTGGAAAATCTGGAAAAAACTAAATAATTAAACTGGGGCTGTCCAGAAAGTAAATCTGGAATAGCCAAAGAAGTTCAAAAAAAGCCAAGAATTGGCTATTACGCGCGAAGATAAAAAAACTGGCGGAAATCACCCCGCCAGTTTTTGCATATTATGTGCG
>JAJYOU010000004.1 GCA_021795965.1 Chloroflexota bacterium | reverse complement strand
GGTCTGGTCGGGGCAACGTTCACCGTATTCCTTTACCTTATGATTCTTTGGCGTGGGCTGCGGATTGCCTTCCATGCCCCAGATATGATGGGCAGTCTGCTTGCTGCAGGGTTAACAATTTGGATCACCATGGAAGCACTGATCAACATGCTGGTCATGGTTGGATTGTTCCCTTTCGCAGGAAATGCTCTGCCTTTCATCAGTTATGGTGGATCCAGCCTTTTTTCGGCATTTTTGGGAATCGGCATATTGATGAGCGTATCCCGGCAAACTGAGCCGGAAAGTGAGAAGAAAGAATGGAGAAGTTTTGGTGAAAGTTTTGATTTGCGCGGGCGGAACCGGCGGCGGAGTTTATCCCGCGTTAGCCGTTCATAATGCGCTGAAAACCGTTTTACCAATGACTGAGATTCTCTGGGTTGGTGGTGAAGGTGGCATGGAAACAGTGCTCGTGAACCGAGCCCGTATTCCATTTAAATCGATCCCCGCAGCCGGGATTCATGGTGTTTCCTTGCGCCAGCTTCCCGGGAATATAATCACCAACCTTCGCGGCTTAAAAAGCGCTTATGACATCTTACGAGATTTCAAGCCGGACGCAATTTTCTATACCGGCGGGTTCGTGGCTCTCCCATTATCCTTAGTTGGTTGGAAAATCCCTTCCGTGATGTACGTTCCGGATATAGAACCAGGCTTAGCTTTGAAAAGTCTCTCCCATATTGTCAGGCGCATAACGGTTACTTCTGAAGATTCGCGCCAATATTTTTCCAAGAATGCGCCAGTCGTCGTAACTGGCTACCCTGTGCGCCAGGAATTAACTGTTTGGAGTAAAAATTCGGCTCGAGAACACTTCGGACTTCATGATGATCGAGCAGTCCTGCTAATTTTTGGTGGCAGCAAAGGCGCCCGCTCCATCAACAAAGCTTTGTTAGCAAATCTTCAGGAATTAATCGAATTTGCAGAAATCATTCACATCACTGGTGATCTCGATTGGGCGGAGGTTGAAGCCAGTTCTAAATCAATACCCGCGCAACTAAGCGAGTACTATCACACCTTTCGATATCTGCATGAAGATATGGGAGCAGCGCTGGCGGCTGCCGACCTTGTTGTTTCAAGGGCGGGAGCGTCAATTTTGGGAGAATTCCCATTATTTGGGTTACCTGCCATTCTGATCCCCTATCCTCACGCCTGGCGATACCAAAAAGTAAATGCTGACACGCTCGCCAGCAAAGGGGCAGCCATTATCCTTGATGATTCAAAGTCGGGAAATGATCTCTGTCCATTAATCAAAAGATTGTTGAATGATCCTGAAAAACTTAACCATATGAGTGCGGCTATGAAAAAATTCGCCTCACCCAATGCCGCAAAAATGATTGCCGATCAATTAATTTCGCTTGGGGAGGAAGACCATGATTAGCCTTAACTTTACCTTCTGGATGCTGGTGACCTTGTTCGGTCTTGTCGGCATGATGCGTGGATGGGCAAAGGAACTTTTGGTTTCCTTCAGCTTAATCCTGGGTTTAGCGTTCAACGCGTTATTGATGCGTTATGTCCCGTTTATCAAAGCACTGCCAGCCACTGAAACACCCTTGTTTTGGATTCGCACCATCATCGTTGTACTCTTGGTTTTCTTTGGATACCAAAGCGTTGGATTGCCAAATTTTGCTGCCAAAGCCAGCCGGGAGAAATTACAGGACAGCCTTTTGGGTTTTGTTCTGGGAGGCCTAAACGGTTTCCTGGTTTTTGGAACGCTCTGGTTTTATATGGCGCAGGCAAATTACCCATTCCCTGATTACATCAGCCAGCCGATTGTTGGCACTCCCATGGGCGATTCAGCCATGTCACTGATGCCCATCCTCGCCCCTCACCTTCTTGGCGAACCCGCCATTTATTTTGCAGTCATGATTTGTTTCATCTTTGTACTGGTGGTTTTTATCTAATGACACACGCTCATTTTGTTGGGATCGGTGGTAGTGGACTATCAGCAATCGCTCGCCTGTTGAATGAATTAGGCTATCAGGTTAGCGGTTCTGATCAAATTCTTTCTCCACTTGCCGCTGCTCTCAAAAAAGATAACATTCAAGTGACTATCGGTCATTTTAAAGAAAATGTGATTGGGGCAGATTTTGTTGTACGGTCATCCGCTGTTCAGGATGATAATCCAGAGGTTGTGGCAGCCCACGCTTCAGGTATCCCTGTCTACAAAAGAGCTGATTTTCTTGGACAATTAATGGCGCCACCCGCAAAGAACGGGATTGCAATTGCCGGAACCCATGGAAAAACCACCACTACCGCCATGATTGCCTGGACCCTTGATCAACTTGGTGCAAATCCCTCCTTTATAATCGGTGGAATTTCTAAAAATTTTGGTGTAAATGCCAGAGCCGGAAAAGGAAAAGAGTTTGTGATTGAAGCGGATGAATACGACCGGATGTTCCTTGGGTTGAAACCGCGTTACGAGGTCGTGACAAATATTGAGCACGATCACCCGGATATCTATCCAACGCCATCAGATTTTTTCGCGGCGTTTAAAGATTTCTCCAACCTTATCCCTGAAAACGGAGGATTGATCTTTTGCGCTGAAGATCCGGGAGCAAACAAACTCTCCGTGGAAGCTGCCAGGATGGGCAAACGTGTAATTGGCTACCGCATCGCGGAGAAAAATCAAACCTATCCAGGCGAAACCTTATTGGCAAAGAATTTGATTCCGAATCAAACTGGAGGGTTTTCCTTCGAAGTTGAAGTCCAGATGGTTGATTTTCCAAATACTGCAGCGGATGTTCAACTTATCCTGCCTGGTCTCCATAATGTTCGAAACTCGCTCGCTACTCTGGGTATAACTTGTTTACTGGGCTATCCACTTGAAAGTGCAGCTCTAGCGCTGAGCAAATTTAAAGGAACCGGCAGGCGTTTTGAAATCAAAGGTGAGGTAGATAATATCGTTGTTATAGATGATTATGCACACCACCCGACTGAGATTAGAGCCACGATTGAAGCTGCCAGGGTCAAGTTCCCGTCCAGAAGACTTTGGGTGGTTTGGCAGCCCCATACTTATTCGCGGGTTCAGACACTATACCAAGAATTTACAACCGCCTTCGATGGAGCAGATCAGGTAATAGTCAGTGAAATATATGCAGCCCGCGAACCATACCAAAATTTTTCGGCAATCCAAGTTGTTTCGAAATTAAAACATCCATCCGCAAGATTTATTCCGACTGTGGAAAAGATTAGTGAGTATTTAATCTCAAATCTAAAATCAGGCGATGTGTTGGTTGTCATGTCTGCAGGTGATGCTGACCAAATCAGTCGCAATATATTAAAGAGCCTCAAGACAAATATCGCAAATAAAAAAGGCCAGGTTCAAAATGGGAAAAAGTAAATCTACTCTGAAAACTGATTTTCATGACCTTCCAACCTTCCAGCTTGAAATTGGTGAGATCCCTTCACCGGACCCGGTCCGAAATGTTCCTCCTCAGGGAAATTTTTACGCGAAAGATGAAGAAGCTGAGCTTCAGGCTCGAAATGTCATCAATAAGTTAATAGGTTATATCAAGAAATCTGACCATGAATAAAAACTGATTGAAAAAATAAAGAATGAATTTTACGTTTGGAATTAGCTAATTTTTTTACCATAATCAATTCGCAAGGAAAGTGCATGCAGGCTGCTTTGGAAGGTATTGAGATTTTTCGACAAGAATTCGGCGACAGGTTTCAGGAAAATGTAATCCTGGCGCCGTATACTTCCGCGCGAATAGGTGGTCCTGCTGATATCCTGATTACGGTTATGAGTCGAGATGAATTAATCCATTCAATTCAATTTTGCCAGACAGCCAAAATACCGATGATTGTCATCGGTGGTGGATCCAATCTATTGGTGAGTGATCTTGGCTTTCGCGGTGCTGTTATTTTGAATAAGGCGAAAAAATCAATTTTGATCAACGAGGAACCACCAATTCTGCAAGCAGAATCTGGAGTGGTTTTATCCAACCTTGCTCACCGTTGTGCAGCGCAAGGTTTGGCTGGTCTGGAATGGGCTGCCACAATCCCCGGAACTGTCGGTGGAGCAGTATATGGAAATGCAGGTGCTTTTGGCAGTGATATTGCACGTAATTTGAAGCGCGCAGAAATCCTGACTGTTGATGGGATTTCGTGGTGGCCTGTGGAAAAAATGGAATATGGCTATCGCAGTAGTGTTCTAAAAATCAAATACCAGGGAGCATATATTTTAAGAGCCGAATTTGAACTGGTTAAAGGCAGTATCGAAGCCCTCAAGTCAACCATCGAAATCTTTTCAACTCGACGAAAAGCAACTCAACCACCTGGAGCAAGCATGGGCTCGATGTTTAAAAACCCAGACGGTGACTACGCTGGTCGCCTGATTGAGGCTGCCAACCTTAAGGGAATGCGCGTCGGGAATGCTGAAATAAGTCCCATACACGCAAATTTCTTTATCAATCACGGACAAACTTTGGCCAAGGATATTAAAACTTTGATTTTATTGGCACAACAAAATGTTAAAGAAAAATTTAATGTCGATTTGGATCTTGAAATTGAATTTATAGGTGAATGGGAATGAAATCGTCGAAGATCAAACGCAATATTTGCCTTATCTTTGGTGGACGTTCAGGTGAACATGAAGTTTCACTCATGTCTGCTCGTTCTGTACTTTCTGTGTTGGATCAAAATAAATATAACGTTTTCGAAATTGGGATCACCCACGATGGAGTATGGTTGACTGGTGAGGATACGCTGGCAGCCTTTGAACAAGGAAAAACAAATAATTTACTCCCGGTCACCCTTTCCCCGGATCCCACGAAAAATGGCCACCTTGTAAATGGCCAGCTAATCAACATCGATGTTTATTTTCCTGTGATTCACGGAACTTTTGGAGAAGATGGCACCCTGCAAGGATTATTTGAAATGGCAGATGTCGCTTATGTGGGGAGTGGAGTGCTTGGTTCAGCTGTTGGAATGGATAAAGGTGTTTTTAAATATGTTATGGCTTCCAACAACATCCCTATAGTAAAATCGACAATCGTGTTGCGCTCAGAAATTGAACATAATCTGAAAGATGTTATTAATAAAATTCAAGAACTTGGGTCTTATCCATTATTTATTAAACCTGCTAATCTTGGCTCATCCGTTGGAATTACGAAATGCCGATCACAGGAAGATGTGATTGAAGGATTGATGGAAGCAGCTCAATATGATCGTAGGGTTCTGATCGAACATGGAGTACCCAACCCGCGGGAAATTGAAATTTCTGTTCTTGGAAATGATCAGCCAGTTGCTTCTGTTCTCGGAGAAATATTCCCTGGAGCTGATTTTTATTCGTATGATGCGAAATATTTCCTGGATTCATCCACATCCTGCATCCCCGCTGTTTTAAGCAATGAAATAACCCTGCTGGTTAAAGATTATGCCATCCGTGCATTCAAAGCAATTGATTGCTTCGGCATGGCGAGGGTAGATTTCCTTCTTGATTCTAAAAGCGGAGAAATTTTTCTGAATGAGATCAACACGATTCCGGGGTTCACAAAAATCAGCATGTATCCGAAATTATGGGAAGCCAGCGGGCTGCCCTATGAGAATCTGATTAATAAACTCATCGAGCTCGCTTTGGAACGCAAAGCAGATCGGGATCACACCATACATCAGTTCAAGAGGTACCAATGAGCCCAGACAGAACAACCATCACCCGCTCAGAAGCGATTCGCCGGCGCAAAGAAGAAGAACAGAATCAGGGCAAAAAAGTTCTGTCAAATAATCTTCCAAAAAACCAGGTTGGGATTCCAACCCATCCGACAACAAGAATTAACCAAACCTGGACTCCGCGTACGCGGAGTGTTCCACCTGCAATCACCAGCCGCTGGGAGCATCGCTATGATATTGCGGTAGGTGCACCTTATCCCGACCAGAAAAAGGCTAAAGGTTTTTCACTCCCCTCACTACCGAAGATTTCCATTCACCTGCCAAAAATCGTTTGGGGACCCCGCTGGATGGCTTTATTGTTGGCAATTTTTTGCCTGGCTGACCTTTATTTGATTTTGACTACCGAATCTTTCACTGCGCATGCGGCTGCGATTTCTGGAAATAACCGAATTTCCACCCAAGAAATAGAAAATGTCCTTCGCATTGATAACCTCTCTGCTGCTGAAATAAATCCGGCACAGGTCGAAACCAATATTCTGGTCGCTTTTCCGGAAATTTCATCTGCGATTGTCAAAGTAACCTTTCCAAACAATGTGGATGTATCAGTAGTTGAAAGAACTCCAGTCGCAGTCTGGCAACAGGATGGACAGACTCTCTGGGTGGATGCCAAAGGTTATTCCTTCAATCCCCGCGGAGCAATAGACACCCTTCCTGTTGTGAATGCTTTGGGCACCCCGATCAACATCATTCAGGCAGATCCTAAACAGTTATTTGGCGCAAAACAATTTTTACCAACCAGTCTATCCGAGGAAATCATTGCACTTACCTCGATCCTGCCCGAGGGTGCAACGCTCTTATATGATCCGAGTTATGGACTCGGCTGGAGTGACCCGAAAGGTTGGAAGGTATTTTTCGGCAAAGAAGATGGTGATAATGCGTTTAAGCTGAATGTTTACAAAAGCTTACTGGATTATCTGACTAAAAATAATATTAAACCCTCGTTGATCAGTGTTGAATATCCTGACGCCCCGTTCTATAGAGTGGAGCAATAAATATGGACGATATTGTTGTTGGAATTGATGTTGGAACCACCAAAATTTGCACTTTGGTCGCCCGTGTGGAACAGGACGATGCGCTGCGAATCATGGGAGTGGGTATTGAACCTTCAGAGGGTATCAGAAAAGGAGTCATTGTTGATTTAACCAATGCCTCCCAGGCGATTGCCAGATCCATAACCCAAGCTGAGCAAACTTCGGGTGTTAAGATTGAAACGGCTATTGTCAGTCTTGCAGGAGCACATGTAGCATCCATTAACAGCCGGGGAGTGGTTGCGGTTTCCGGTCATACCGTCACTATTGCCGATATTGAGCGGGCGATGGACGCAGCAAAAGGGGTGGCAATTCCCAACAGTCGTGAAGTAATTCATGTAATTCAGCGCGGTTTTTCTCTCGACGGTCAGGATGGAATCCATCAACCGATCGGTATGCACGGGTATCGCCTGGAAGTGGAAGCACATGTCATCACAGCGGCCGCCGCAACCGCCGAAAATCTGAGACAAGCAGTCGGAGTGGCGGGGGTTCAAGTTGCCCAATTTGTCCTTAATCCACTCGCTTCTGCCGAAGTTGTCTTGACGGATACTGAACGCAACATGGGTGCAGTCGTATGTGACATTGGTGGCGGAACTACCGATCTGGCAATTTATGTTAACGGTGATGTCTGGCATACCATGGTTCTGGCAGTAGGCGGCAATCACATCACCCAGGATATTGCGCATGGTCTCAGGCTTCCGATCGACCTGGCGGAAGATGTAAAAAAACAACATGGTCACGCCTTGCAATCTGAGATTGGTCTTGAAGAGGCATTCAATATCAGACCTTTTGGATCAGAAAGCCCCATCCGAATGAATCGCCGCGATTTATGCCTGATCATTGAAGCTAGAGTTGAAGAAATATTTGAGCTGGCGCTCCAAGAAATTAAGCGATCCGGATATGACGGTCTGCTGCCTGCCGGCATGATCCTTACCGGTGGCACCAGCCTATTACCAGGAATCAGACCACTTGCCAGCCGTGTCCTCGAAATGCCTGTTCGAACTGCCCAGCCCGAAAAACTTTTGGGGTTGGCTGACAGGCTAAATTCGCCCGCTTTTTCGACAAGTGTTGGGCTACTCACCTGGGCTGCAGCCCTTCAATCACTCCCTATCAACGAAAAAGATACAACCAGAAAAAAAACCAGAAATATGAAAGGGGATGGCGAAAATTGGAACAATGTCAAAAATTTACTCAAACGCCTGCTCCCTTAGGCAAAGAAACTGAAATGCGGATTATTTCGCGAAACACTAAATAAATTACTTATCACTTATAATTGGTAAACTTCACTGGAGGAAAAATGGATCTAAAACCTGTTGAATCTTTTGCTCGAATCAAGGTCGTCGGGGTTGGTGGTGGCGGTTGTAATGCAGTTAATCGCATGATCGCTGAAGGTATTCAAGGCGTTGAATTTGTTGCCATTAACACCGACGCCCAGGCACTCCTCATGTCCAAAGCTCCTACAAAAGTTCGTATTGGTGATAAACTGACGCGCGGTTTGGGTGCTGGGGGAAACCCAGAAATTGGTCGAAAATCTGCTGAAGAAACCGCGGACGAACTCTATAATGTTCTCAAAGGTGCCGACATGGTTTTCGTAACTGCAGGTCTTGGCGGCGGAACGGGAACAGGTGCGGCCCCGATTGTGGCTCAAATTTCCAAGGAAGTTGGCGCCCTGACGATTGGAGTGGTGACGCGCCCCTTTACTTTTGAAGGCGGTCGCCGGATGCAATCTGCTGAAAGTGGCATGGAAATGCTCAAAGAACACGCCGATACTTTGATTGTCATTCCCAATGACCGGCTCCTTCAAATTGTGGATAAAAAAGCCAGCTTGAGTGATGCTTTCCGCCTGGCTGATGATGTGCTGCGCCAGGGTATTCAAGGTATTTCCGAATTAATCACCGTACCTGGTTTGATTAATCTTGATTTTGCTGATGTCAAGGCAATTATGTCCGAAGGAGGAGCTGCCCTTATGGCAGTCGGAAATGCTGAGGGAGAAGATCGTGCCCGAGTTGCAGCTGAACAGGCCATCAGCAGCCAACTTCTCGACATCACCATCGACGGAGCACGCGGCGTTCTATTCAACGTGACCGGTGGTCCCAGCATGACCCTATTTGAAGTCAACCAGGCAGCTGCGATCATCCGCGAAACTGCGCATCCTGATGTCAATATGATATTTGGTTCTGTGATCGACCCGAATATGGGCGACCAGATTAGAATCACGGTCATTGCTACTGGCTTCGAACGGGCTACAACTCGAGGGATTCGGATGGAATCACGACCGACTGTTGTGACACCGCGACCCGCTGACAAACCTCAAACGGTAAATAATATCCACCTTCAAACTGATCATCAATCAAATACTCCTTCCACGGTTGAGTCACGTCCATATGAATCAGTAGGGATTAATCACCCGGCTAATTTACCTCCTGCGAGCATCAACCCGCCGGAACTCAAACCACAAACATCATATCAAGAGGATCTTGATATCCCAACTTTCCTGCGGAACCGAAGATAGATGCAGCGAGCAATCAAGCAAAATCGGCAGCCAAAAGGCTGCCGATTTTATTCTACTGGTTGAAACATCTTTTGAAAAAAATCAGTCCTGCCACTCCAACTCATAATCGCCGATCATGACTGAATCGCCATCTCTAACGCCTGCTTCGCGTAAAGCGGCTTCAATTCCCAATACTTCCAGCAATTTTTGAAAGCGTCGCAAGGATCCGGAATGCTCAAAATAAGTCATTTTTACCGTTCGTTCAATTCCGGCACCTACAACTCTCCACTCATTTGTTCCTTCTCGAAGAATTTCAAATTGCTTCACATCTTCCTTGGGGCGATAAACAGGAACAGGAGCTTCAACATCTGCCAAGACAGGCGTGGTAGCGAGAATATTGAATGCTTTTAATAGTAATTCCCGGGTATCTGTGCGTGCCATCGCTGAAACAGGTAACAATTCGTATCCTTTTTGTTTTAATTGCTTTTTTATCTTTGGGTATAGCTCCTGAGCTTCAACCTGGTCCATTTTATTAAATGCGACCACTTGGGGCTTTTTCGCCAGATTTGGATCAAAAAGTGATAGCTCGCCGTTTGTTTGGCTGAAATCTGCCAATGGATCTTGGGAAAGACCATCCAGTAAGTGAATCAGAACTCTCGTGCGTTGAATGTGGCGGAGGAAATCATGTCCTAAACCAGCACCCTGACTGGCACCTTCGATTAAACCTGGAATATCAGCCAAAACAACACTTGTGTCTTCATCAATCCTTGCCACACCCAGGTTAGGTTCGATCGTGGTGAATGGGTAAGGGGCAATTCTCGGTTTGGCATTGGTGAGAACCGAAAGAAGGGTGGATTTTCCTGCATTGGGGACGCCAATAATTCCGATGTCAGCAATTAGTTTTAACTCGAGGCGAAGAGTTTTTTCTTCACAGGGTTCCCCTTTTTCTGCAGTTCGAGGAGCCTGGTTTCGCGCAGTGGCAAAGTGCTGGTTACCTCTACCTCCCCGCCCACCTGTGCAAACCAGCAAACGCTGTCCCGGTTCGGTTAAATCACCAATCAGTTCATTCGACATGCTATCGAAAATGACAGTTCCGGGGGGCACTGGGATGACCAAATCCTCAGCGTTGCGTCCTGACATATTATTGGGACCGCCATTTTTACCATTTGGGGCGAGGAAACGCATTTTATGACGATATTCAGTAAGGGTGTTCAGCGTGGCACGGACTTCAAAAATTACGTCGCCACCTTTACCGCCATCTCCTCCATCCGGTCCACCTCTGGAAACGAATTTTTCGCGATGGAAGTGCATCATTCCATTTCCACCGTTTCCGGAACGAACGAAAATTTCTGCTTGATCAATAAACATTAGTTAATTCTCACTCAATTTTTGTTTAATTCTGAATTTAAAAAGAAAATCATCATTTTCATCAAAAGATTCTACCATTTCTTCAGAAAATAAATATTTTCCGCCTGGCAAAAAGTTTCGGTACATTTTTTCTTCGAATAAAAAGATTTGTGACTGGAGCCCTTCATTTCAAAGTTCACAATCCACCATACCCATAAATTAATGGGCTGTCCCATTTCGATTGGACAGCCCTAATTCCCATTGAAAAATTCTTATTTTTTCATGCCAAATTTTTCAAATAACAATTCTTTAAGGGTTGGTACACCGATTTCTTGAAGTTCATAGCGTACCCGCTGGAAAGGTTTGTTGATTTTAAGGACGCGAGTTAAATCGATGGGAGTACCGACAATAACGAGGTCGACATCTGAAGCATTGATTGTCGCTTCCAAATCCCTGGTTTGGGCTTCACCGTATCCCATTGCCGGCAATATGGGGCCAGTCTTTGGATATTTTTGATAGGTGGCAGCAATGGACTTGACTGCAAATGGACGCGGATCGACTATTTCGGCTGCACCGAAGCGACGGGCGGCAATGTACCCAGCCCCGTACGCCATTTCGCCATGAGTAAGGGTTGGTCCATCTTCTACAACCAAAACCCGTTTGCCCTGAATGGCAGCTGGATCATCCACAAATAATGGGGAGGCAGCTTCAATCACAACAGCTTTTGGATTCAATCTTCTCAGGTTCTCCCTGACTGCGATCACCTTTTCGGGATCTGCTGTATCGACCTTGTTGATTACAAACACATCCGCCATGCGAACATTCGTTTCCCCGGGATAATAAGTGCTTTCATTACCAGCCCGATGTGGATCTGCAACCACGATCTGGTAATCGGAGACATAAAAGGAAAAATCATTATTTCCTCCATCCCAAAGGATGATATCCACTTCCTTTTCAGCCTGGCGTAGAATTTTTTCATAATCCACCCCTGCATAAACAATGACACCATTGTCAATGTGTGGTTCATATTCTTCGCGTTCTTCAATGGTGCATTCATACTCGTCCAGATCATCATAATTAGCAAAGCGCTGAACTTCCTGGCGGACCAAATTTCCATAGGGCATGGGATGTCGGATCGCCGCAACCTTGTAACCCATCTCGCGCAAAATTAGTGAAACGCGACGAGTGGTCTGGGATTTTCCTGAACCCGTGCGTACTGCACAAACTGACACAACCGGCTTGATGGATTTAACCTGGGTGTAGTGGGTACCCATCAGGCGAAAATCAGCTCCGAGCGAATTTACCAGCGCTGCTTTATGCATTACATATTCGTAAGGCAGATCTGAATAAGCAAAAATAACTTGTTCAACTTTGAATTTTTTTATAAGGTCTGTTAATTCCGATTCCGCAAAGATGGGAATCCCAGCGGGATATAAATCACCAGCAAGCTCCTTGGGATAAACCCTCCCTTCGATATCGGGGATTTGGGTGGCAGTAAAAGCCACGACCTCATAATCCTTATTCCCGCGAAAGAAGGTATTGAAATTGTGAAAGTCGCGACCTGCGGCTCCCATGATCAGAGTTTTGACGGGTGACATATGAATTCTCCTTTACAGAAAAGATGAATGATCAGTATTAACCGACGATTATCACGATGATCGTTTGCGTTCATGCAAAACGGAAGGATCCTCCAGCGCTTTATAGGAGATTCCTTGCCCCTGCCGGGACAAACCGTGAAAAGGCAGGTAATTCCTGATTTTCGCAGCCGGTCTACCCGGCTACGTCACATCACTTCTGGGGCTGTGATGCCCAAAAGCGCCAAGGCGTTTGCGATCGTTTGCTTCGCAGCCGCAACCAGGTTTAACCGGGCATTCCGGATGGAATTTTGATCGGTCTGAAGAACAGGCACGGCGTGATAAAAACTATGAAAGCAGTTAGCCAAATCATAAACATAGGCTGCAATAATCATTGGGCGGTATTCCCTCGCAGCTTGTTGCACCAATCCCGGGAAGCGAGCGATCTGCTCGATTAATTCAATTTCGTGATTGCCAAGAATATAATCGAATTCGAACGAAGGCAGATTTTTTCCGGCTGAAAGTTGGTTTTCAGCCCAATATTTCTTTAGAATTGAATTTGCCCGAACGTAAGCATTTTGAATATAAGGACCGGTTCGTCCTTCAAAATTAAGCGCTTCATCAATATCGAAAATGATGTCTTTGTTATTATCCACTGAAAGCATTGAATAAGTTAAAGCGCCAAGCCCAATCTTTTGGGCAACCCCTTCGCGTTCATCCTGGGGCATGTTCGGATTCTTTTCAACGATAACTTTTAGAACCCTCTGGATTGCTTCATTATAAACTTCCTTAAAAAGAACCACCCTTCCACGCCGGGCTGACATCGCTCCTTCAGGCAAACTGACATACCCATACGCCAGATGGTAACATTTATCAGCCTGCGGAAAACCCCATAGCCTAAGAATAGCGAAAGTTTGCTGCATATGAAGAGATTGACGCACATCGATCACGTAAATGGAGCGATCGACATGATATTTTTCAAATTTTTCCTTGGCGAGTGCCAGGTCTTTGGTGAGGTAGAGCGTAGTACCATCCGAACGCAAAATCACATTGGTCCTGTATTTTTCTTTTTTCAGACCAAGCTTCTCATCAATTTTGACAATCACCGCACCGCCGGATTTTCTTTCATCAGTAGCGATATCGCGGGCAATCAATTCATCAACAATTGCCTTGGAAGGTTCATCCACTTCGCTCTCAAAAAACCAGACATCAATTTTCGTTCCGAGAATGCGTAATATGTCTCTTAGTTCCTCAAGGCTCCACTCGCGAGTCATCGACCACAAGTTCCGAACCTCAGGATCTCCCGCATCCCAGCGACGATACATTTCTCGCCTTTCGGAATCATATAATTCTCTTTGATTTTTTTCTTGAGGTGTTTCCCCGTCCCTGGGTTCTAGTAACCGGCTGGCTTCAGTATAAATATTAGCCAACCATTGACCGCGTTCGTGAATTCCTTCAGGTTCCTTGCCACGGTAAAATTTGTTATACGCCCATAAAACTGTGATCACGCCAAGCCCGATATCGCCCGGGTAGGATGCGCGAATCGTATCAAAACCAGCAAATTGGACAATTCGCGCCAAAGATTCACCGAGAAGAGTATTGCGTGCGTGACCAATATGAAATGAATGGTGCGTGTTGGGTTGCGCATATTCGACCATAACACGTTCGTTTTTTGGGACGCCCGCTCCAAATTTATCACCTGTATCAAAGACCGAATTGACCACCCGCGCTGCATAATCGGAGGTTGAATAATACAGGTTCAAATAAGCGTTAACAGATTCGATATGACTGAAACTCGGAACTGAGCCCAAATATTCTTTAACCTGTTTCGATATCTCTGCAGCCCTTTGCGAAACCGGAATCCCCTTGTTTCTTCCGAGCTTGGCTTCATTCGCAGCGATTTGGAAAAATGAAACTGAAATACCCCATTCACCATTAAAAGGGATAGTAGACCACTTAAGATCGATATAAGGAATGTCATTTCGAATAACAAACTTTTTTATTTTTTCTTCAATGGTTTTCTGCTCTATTTCGAACATAAATTCACCCAATTAAAATATTTTCTCAAAACCAAAATCTTCCTGAACCGACCTTTTATTTTACAAAAAGTAATGATGACGGTCTTGAAAAAGATTGGTAATTCCAGTAATTCTCCAAAAGATTAACAACTTGGTCCAGATTACTGGCGGAAATGATTATAACATCTGATCGTGATTGAAAACTCGAAATTTTTTTATGATGTCCATGATCGAATATTATTTATGACCAATATCGATCTATGTTTTTAATGTTATTTTCCTGAATTATCAAGTGAACAAATAAAAAATGAAAAGATCGTTCGTTAGTTTAAAACACAAAAGCGGAAGCGAATTGCTTCCGCTGGATGTGCATACTACAAAAAATTATTTTACTTCGCGGCGGCAGCGAGCGCCTTCATCAGGCGACTCTTGCGACGTGCAGCGTTATTCTTATGAATGACACCCTTCCCAACAGCCTTGTCGAGACGACTTATCGCTTCTCGGATTACAGCCTGATCTGGTGTGCCAGTTTCGATTGCAGTACGAGCATCGCGAACTGCTGCGCGAGCGGCGCCCCGGAAGGTGCGATTGCGCAAGCGGCGTTTTTCGTTCTGGCGATTGCGCTTGATTTGAGATTTAATATTTGCCAAGGTCTTTCCTCCAAAAATGATTCCAACACAACGGGGTTAGATTTTACACGAGAGACGGTTTTTTGTCCAGATCTCCGTCAATAATTATTAGTCTTTTAATATTCCATCCAGAATGATAATTCCGGGAATATATCTCAAACCCATAAAATTATAGTGGCAGAGATTATTTGGTTGGGGTCGCAGTCTGTAATAGGGATGATCAACCGGGAGTGGGAGTATAAGGCGAAGGCGACGTCGGAGAAGGACCTGGGGTGATGGTTGGTTTAGGTTTAGGGGTTGGTGTCACCAGGTTGACTCGCACAACAATCTTTTGTCCGACAGAGATCGAATTTGCATCTGTAATCTTATTTTGAGTCATGATATCTTCAATGGTACTGTTGAACAAGGATGCAATGCCAGCAAGGGTGTCACCCGGTTGAATTACATAAGTCACCTTAGTACCATAAGCCATTCCAGTCGGCAAAGGTGTAGCAGTAGGAAGCTGGTAACCAGGATTAGGGATCTTAATCTTCTGTCCAATGCTCATATTACCAGTTGTGGGGTCAATTTCAGGGTTCAGAGCCAGCAGTTTTGCAACTCCTTGATCGCCCAAGTTAAATTTTTCCGCTATACCAAAAAGGTTATCATTTTCCTGGACGGTGTAATCGAAAGGAGCATCGGGTGTGGGCGTCAACGTCTCGGTTGGCGTGGATGTTTCGGAGGCAGTCGCTGTAACGGTGGGTGAACTGGTGGGAGTAAAGGTCATTGTTGGTGTGGGTGTTGCCGTGGCAAACCATGATATCTTCGGTCCATTACCATTTGCCATACTGACCACTAACAAAATAATCCCAACCACGAGCAACACAACCACAAGCCCCCAGATGATAAAAGGTCCAACCTGCTGCCGTTTTCGATAGGTTGAAATCAATGATGATGGATCCTTGGAAATAGCCGGATTGACCATTGGTTTCAATTTAACCTTGGGGGTTTTCTTTGGTGTCGGTGTTAGATTTTCTTCAGTCATATTTTTGCCTTTCAGTGCCGATAAACCAGGGATTACCTGGAATTCCATGCTTATTCTACCTGATAATTTTCAATTTTTGATATTTGGTTAAATGATCAAAGAATTATATCAGTTGGTTCCACGACAGTCCGGTTTGGAGTTGTTTTACCTATTTAAATGTTTAAGTAAAAATTGTCCTGTATAGCTTGCTTCCACTTTCATAATATCTTCGGGGGTTCCTTCAGCAACCAGGCTCCCTCCGCCATCCCCACCTTCAGGGCCGAGATCAATAATCCAATCCGCAACTTTGATAATATCCAAGTTATGTTCAATAATAAGTACCGTGTTCCCGGTTTCGACCAGGCGCTGAATCACTTCGATCAATTTATGGACATCTGCGGCATGCAATCCTACTGAAGGTTCATCCAAAACATACAAGGTTCTACCAGTTGCTCTGCGAGATAACTCTTTGGCAAGTTTTACCCTTTGTGCTTCGCCGCCGGAAAGAGTTGTACCCGACTGTCCAATTTTGACGTAACCCAAACCGACTTCCTGCAGCAACGCTAATTTATTCACCATGTTGGGAAAAGCGGAAAATAAAGCAACGCCTTCTTCAACAGTCATATCGAGAACATCAGCAATGGATTTACCCTTAAAATGGACGTGAAGCGTCTCACGATTGAAGCGGGTCCCGTGACATACATCACAAGGGACATAAATATCTGGCAAGAATTGCATTTCGATTCTAAGCATACCCTGCCCCTGGCAGGCTTCACAGCGTCCGCCATGAACATTAAATGAAAAGCGTCCGGGTTTATAACCCCGCATTTTGCTTTCAGGCATCTCGGAATACAGTTTGCGAATTTCATCAAATAATCCAGTATAAGTTCCCGGATTTGAACGTGGTGTACGCCCAATGGGAGATTGATCGATTTCAATGATTTTATCGAGATGTTCGACCCCATCAATCCGTAAATATTCCCCTGCGATTGTATGCGCACCGTTAAGCCGCGAAGCCAGGGCATTGTAAAGGATCTCTGTCATGAGGGTTGATTTACCTGAACCGGAAACACCTGTAATACAGACCAGTTTCCCGAGGGGAATTTGCACGGTAAGGTCACGCAAATTGTTTGCTTTTGCTCCCACGATGGTTAAAGTTTTTCCGTTTCCCTTTCGACGTTCTTTCGGGATGGGAATGCTCAACCGACCGGATAAATAAGCGCCAGTCAGTGATCTAGGATTAACCAGGATCTCTTCAGGCTTACCTTCGGCAATCACCTCTCCACCATGTGCCCCAGCAGCAGGACCCAAATCAATAATCCAATCAGCCTTGCGAATGGTGTCATCGTCATGTTCCACCACGAGTACGGTGTTTCCCAAATCCCGCAAGCCTTTGAGAGTTGTCAGCAACCGGTCATTATCCCGGGGATGTAATCCGATGGAAGGTTCGTCCAAAACATAAAGAACACCCATCAATTGAGAACCAACCTGTGTGGCAAGTCGAATCCGCTGAGCTTCACCGCCAGAAAGCGTGGCAGCAGAACGATGTAAAGTTAAGTAGTCCAAGCCTACATTCACCAGGAAACCAAGTCGACCGATGATTTCCTTAAGAATGCGCTCTGATATCGCCATCTGCCGTGGATTCAGAGGAGAATTCTTCCCCGAAAGTCGTTCTGCCCAAATTAAAGACCGGTTGACAGGCCATTCAGTAACATTAAGAATGTTGACATCTGCGATGGTAACAGCCAGGGCTTCGGGTCGCAATCGTTTTCCACCGCAAGTGGGACAAGGTCGATTGGTCATATATTCGGATATTTTGGCGCGAATAAAATCGGAATTCGTCTCGCGAAATCGTCGTTCCAAGTTTCCGATAATTCCCTCAAAGGGGGCATCAAAAGTCGCAGTGCGCCCGTCACGGTTATGATAATGCACACGCACTTTTTCACCTTTTGTCCCTCTTAAAATGAGATCCTGATGCTCGGGAGACAAATCTTTAAATGGCTTGTTAATTTCCATATGATAGTGATGTGAAATTGCTTCCAACATTTGCCAGTAATAACCAGGGTTGCCATCTTCGCGAACATTAGCCCATTCCATTGCGATTAAGGCGCCGTCAGAAAGTGGTTTTTCCGGGTCGATGACTTTATCAGGATCAATTTCGAGTTTTGCACCCAATCCCTGGCAATCCGGGCAGGCTCCATGCGGGGTGTTAAAAGAAAAAGTTCGCGGTTCAATTTCTGGTAATGAAATACCATGTTCCGGGCAGGAGAGATTTTCCGAAAAAAACAAATCTCGATTGGCGGGGGTTTTTTCGGTTAAATTTTCGAGGGCTGGTTTGGAATCATTTTGATCCATGATCTGAACCGTGACGAATCCTTCACCAAATTTCAAGGCTGTTTCGACAGAATCTGTCAAGCGGGTACGTGCAGTTTTCTCATCTTCCTCATCAGCCGATGGAGTGATGATTAAACGATCCACCACCGCATCAATATTATGGATTTTATAGCGGTCCAAAGTGATATCATCTTCCAGGTTGAAAGTCGTTCCATCCACCCTTACGCGGTTAAACCCTGCTTTTCGAATTTCTTCAAATACCGCCTGGTAGGTACCTTTACGACCACGAACCATTGGAGCGAGGATGATAATTCGTGTTTTTTCAGGTAGGTTTTCGATGGCTTCGACAATCTCCTGGGCTGACTGCCTGACTACTTCCCTGCCGCAAACAGGACAATGAGGAATCCCGATTCGAGCGTAAAGAAGCCGAAGATAATCATAAATTTCGGTGACCGTTCCAACCGTTGAGCGCGGGTTGTGGGATGTAGATTTTTGATCAATCGAAACTGCTGGCGACAAGCCTTCGATGTAATCAACGTCGGGTTTGTCCATCTGGCCAATGAATTGTCGCGCATAAGCAGAAAGAGATTCTACATAGCGACGCTGACCTTCGGCGAAGATAGTATCGAACGCGAGAGAGGATTTTCCCGAACCAGATAAACCGGTAATTACAACAAATTTGTCCCGCGGTATTTCGACGGTGATATTCTTAAGGTTGTGCTGACGAGCGCCTACTACACGAATAACATTTTGTGTCATGATTTTTCTTTTTTGAACCTGAAATTAAATTCATATGGATAAAAGAACAAATTTATTTTTCTCAAAGACTTTCTGGTTTTGCAAAATCTTTTAAAATCATCAGTCAATTAACTTATTTTGTCCGATGAAAGGGTAACATCTTCTACAGGTGAATTAATCGCCATAATTGGTTATTTCGGGCTAATTAAACCTTTTGAAAATAGCCTCTTTGAAGCGTTTCACCCTATTGTAATTTCAGGACTTATGAAAACCAAAAAAGTCACATTATTATAGCACATTTGTTTTATAAATTTTTTAGCGTGGTTTGAACATGCCAAATCCTACAGACAGGTCATTAACTTTCAGGTTAGGGAACGATCCAGCCTGAATCACGAAGCAAAATATATATTATACCAGTCCAAAAATAGAAAGAAGTGTCCTTAAAACCTTTAAAAGGGCATGATATACTCGCTCTGTAAAATTATTAATACTCCCGAATCTGTGAAATGTTTTCAAGCTGCAGGTGTTTTGAGGACAATAATGGAATTTGATGAAGTTGAAATTCTAAATTTGGCATCCAAGGGAGACCGTGCAGCGTTTGGGTTACTTTATGAACGATATATCGATCGTATTTACAATTATGTCTATTACCGGACAGGGAATATTAGTGATGCCGAGGACCTGACTGCCAGGGTCTTTCAGCGCGCCATGAACCATATTGTGAATTATACGGATCGGGGTGTCCCTTTCTCAGCCTGGTTATACCGGATTGCACATAATTTAATTGCCAACTGGCATCGCGACCGAACCAGGAAACAGGAAATTCCACTCTCTGATGTGCCTCTCGTCTCTAAGGGGGAGCCTCCCGAGTCAAATTTGATCCACAATCAGCAGCAGGAAGCATTACTCAAAATCATCCGTGACCTTCCCGCTGAACGGCAGTCTTTGCTCATCCTAAAATTTGTCGAACATCTTTCGAACGCAGAGATTGGTGAAATTCTTGGGCGCAGTGAAGGAGCGGTAAAAAGCCTCTATCATCGCACGCTGTTAGCCCTCAGGAATGATATTGGTGATCCCGACCTCTATGTTGAATAAATTTTATTTAAAGCTTTAAATTTTCATAATTTTTAAAATATTTTGGTTCATATTACCTAAATATTGAGTCGAATTATTGGAAGGTTTTCATATGTTAAGAATTGTCACAGATGGAGCAGCAGACATCCCTGAAGAGTGGATTAAGGAATTTGAGATTGATGTTTGTCCAATCAATATTCACTTTGGTAAAGAAACTTTTCTTCAAGGTGTCGACCTTGATAATGAAGGTTTTTATCAACTCGTGGAAGAAACAAAAAAAATTCCAAAAACCTCTCAACCCAACCCGCAACAATTTGCAAATTTTTACAAGAAAATTGCATTGCCGGGGGATACGATTCTTTCCATTCATGTAACCAGTAAACTTTCAGGCACTTATAACTCTGCTGTAGCAGCAGCCAGGGAAGTTGCAGATTTGTTTAAAGTTTTAACATTTGATTCTCTGACCGGCTCGATGGGATTAGGATTCATGTGCCGGCAAGCCAGAATTATGGAAAGGGCTGGATTATCCCTGGAGATGATCCTGGCAAAACTCGAAAATATTCGGGATACGGTCCGAATTGTTTTGGCTCTCGATACCCTCGAATACGCCCGAATGTGCGGCAGAGTGAGCACGATGCAAGCCGCCATGGCATCTCTTCTGAACGTAAAACCAATCGCAGTAGTTCGAAATGGACAGGTTTTCATGACCGAAAAGGTTCGAACACGGAAAGCTTCGATCCAGCGGTTGATACAAATTGTTAAAGAAGAAATGGCAAATCTGCCTTTGATGGTAGCCGTTTTACACGCAAGAGCACCGAAGGAAGGGAAGGAACTTTTGGAGCTGGCTAGTGTTGAACTTAACGTCAAAGAGATTATATTGCATGATTTATCGATCTCACTAGCTGCTAATTTTGGTCCCGGTACTTTAGGTATCGTTGTCGTTCCGTTGGAGTAAAGTTATGAACCAGGAATCAATCAGTACCAACCCATTTGAAGCCCGCCTCGAAGCAGTTTTTCGTCCGGTCCGCCCTTCCAATCATTATGTCCAGGCAATTCGGCGTCGTATCATCACGAGATCACCGGTGGAAATATCCCGTCGAATTCATGATCGATCTTCGATCCTGATGATTTTGGGAGGTATCTTATCGGCAAGCCTGCTGATTCTGACTGTTGCCCGGGCATTCTTTTACTTTACCAGTCACAGTAAACTTTAACTATTTACAAATCAATGTTAAAGGCAACTCGCTAAACAGAGTTGCCTTTAACATTTATTCATCCATTGATGCACCATCAGAAGCACGGCAAATCAGGATTTCAGGATTCAAACCGCTTGCCTCTTTATAACGAATTCCCAGTTCTATTGCAAATTCTTCAGCCAATTTCCGATCAACCAGGTTGACAGTACATCCCCCAAATCCCGCACCTGTCAACCGGGCACCATAACAACCTTTAATATATTGCGCAATCTCAACCATAAGGTTCAATTCAGGGCTGGATACCTCGTATAAATCCCGCAAACTTGCATGGCAGGCATTCATCAATTCCCCGAAATCTCCAAAATTCCCGTTTTCAATCAAAGCGAAAGCTTTCTGGGTCCTTGCAATTTCCTCCACGACATGCCTCGCGCGTTTTTGAACCTCACCCGGTAAAATATTTCTAAATTCATAAAAATCCGCCACGCTGACATCTCGCAAGGACTTTATATTCGGGAGTTTTGTCTTCAAAAGCTTGACCGCCTGGTCGCAGGCATCATGACGGTTATTATATTCTCCGCGGGTTAATTTTCGACGAACACTGGTGTCTGCCGCAACAATGACCAGATCGCTCGAGAGTTTCAAGCTTTTCCATTCAAAGGAGCGACAATCGAGGAATAACAAATGATCTTTTTGACCACAAGCGGAGGCAAACTGATCCATGATTCCACAATTTAAACCTACATAACCCACCTCGGCTCGCTGGCTGATCTGAGCAAGTTCCAATGGTGCTCGGTGCCAACCACCGATTTTTTGCCAGGCAATAATAAAAGCCATTTCAACGGATGCAGAAGAACTTAATCCGGATCCACGAGGAACATTCGATGAAATAACTGCGTTGATCGGTTCAACCGAAAGACCGGATAATTTCAGCGACCACATAACGCCAGCTGGATACCATGCCCATTCCGGCAATATTTTTCCATCAATCTGAGTTCGGGAGATCAGGATGTTTTCTGAAAATCTTACCATTTCATCAAAATCTGCCGCCCACACGGTTGAAAAAGGAAGCTTTGAGGGTGAGAAGGCAATAAAAGTTTCGCGATCTATGGCAGCTGGAATAACAAAACCCTGATTGTAATCGACATGTTCTCCTAGAAGGTTTATCCTGCCAGGAGCGTGCCCGATAAATTGAGGAGAAAAACCAAATTTATTAGAAAAATAATCTCTTACGTCGTCTCTTGGATTCATAAATTCAACTTTTTCGCAAGATGAGCAAATATCATAAATTTGGTTTCTTCTGAAACCTGTGGTGAAATCCTATCGTCCAATACCTGTTTTTTCGCCAAAGAATGCAAGTTGGGAGGGAGTCAACATCCAATCCAAGACTGCTTTTTTCGTCAAATTGGCTTGATCCATGGTCAGGCAACAAACCGCACCTTTCTTCAAGTTAATCACTGCAGAAAAATTCCCGGTCAACAGGAAACTGATCAAACTTGTCAACCCAGGTTCATGACCAACCAGAGCCAGGGATTCCAACTGCCTGTGCTCAAAAATTTCATCGACCAACAAATCCAAATCTCCGAGGAGACTGAGATGTTCGCTCAAGAATGGTTTATCTTCCGTTTGCAAAACATCCGCCAGGATTTCGGCTGTTTCCCTGGCGCGGGCATACGGGCTGGATAAAATTAAATTAAAACGTACCCCCATTTTTAATAATCCAGCGGCTATAAGCAGCATTTTTTTTCTACCTTTATCTGAAAGCGGACGAAGGCTATCGTCACCCAACCCCGGGGAATCCAAGTCAACGGCAATTCCATGACGAATGACATATAGATCCATTATTTCTCCTTACTCCGCCAAGAAAATTCTTCTGAAGCCGATAATCGCCAAAATTTATCCAATTCCCTAATACCACTCAAAAATTTCTGATTGGCAATAAGGAACCGTTCCTGAAAGAAATTGATTAAATCGCGATTATCCAGAGAAGTATCCCGCCTGTAAAATTTTTTAATTTCCTCGTCCATGACGATCGCATCCTGTATGTTTCCCATCAAAGTCTGGTAATTTTGCATCCGTTTCAGAAGGTCTTCTGGGAAATCAAATAATATCGGTTGGATACATTCAACCGTATAACGAAATTTTTTAAAAGCAATTCGCATTTTATGAATGCTTAAAGGTCTGGCAGGATCTATTTCCTTATATTTTTTGAGAACGCCAGAATAAACATTGTCTGTCAACTCGATCAGAGATTCTGTCAAACCGGTTTCGGGGTATTCAGAAATTTTATTGAGCAATCTATCGGCAAGACTATCGAAATCATCAAGGTGGAACTTTTTAATTTTTGAATTTGAGCGATCTAAAAGGTCCTTTTCTTTCAAGCTTAGAAACTCCTTGAATCGCTTGAGATCTGGGAATTCAATCACATGTGCCGAAATCTCAATGAGCATGACTTGTGTATCCCTCAAGCGATCGAAAGAATCAAGCTGATTTTTCAACATGCGAGTTAATTTACGACAACGCAATTTTGGATCAAGATTTTGAAAGATTTCAATCGCTGCCAGCAATCTACGGATCGATGTGCGCAGATCATGAACACCTTTTTCAGAAAACTGATTCTGACACAGAGTTAAGTTGGATCTATAATATTCCCGGCGTTGATCAAAAACTTGTTTTAAATCAAATTCAGTCATACTTAATACCATTCGAAATAATTTTATTTAAAAGCAAATTTGAAACACGTCTGTCAAAATAAACAAATTTTAAGAACAGGTTGATTATCCTGGGAGATGTTTCAATTTCTTGATCGTTCTGATCAATCCATTTGTTGAAGAATCATGGCTGTTTACCGTCTGATCGCTTTCCAGTTCAGGTAAAATCTTTTTAGCAAGCACTTTTCCAAGCTCAACACCCATCTGATCGAATGAGTTGATATTCCAAATCACTCCCTGGGTGAAGATTTTATGCTCGTAAAGGGCAATTAACATTCCCAAAACTTCGGGAGTCAGCTTTGGATACAAAAATGAATTGGTCGGGCGGTTGCCTGGAAAAGTGCGAGACGCTACCAACACTTCAAGCTGCACACCGGAATATCCCTGCCCATCCAGTTCAGCTCGAGCTTCCTCAGCGTTTTTACCTTTCATCAGCGCTTCAGTTTGCGCCAGGAAATTTGACAACAGGATCGTTTGATGTTCTCCCATAGGGTTTTGACTGTGTACGGCGGCCAAAAAATCACACGGAATCAACCGGGTTCCCTGGTGTATTAGCTGGTAAAAAGCATGCTGTCCATTTGTTCCAGGTTGACCCCAAATTACAGGTCCAGTGGCGTAGTTTACCCATTTACCAATTCTTGTGACACTTTTGCCATTACTTTCCATATCCCCCTGCTGGAAATAAGCAGGGAAGTGGACCATATATTGATCGTAAGGCAGGATGGCATGCGATTCTGCTCCAAAAAAGTTGATGTACCAGATTCCAAGTAAGCCCATGATCACCGGAATATTTTTTTCAAATGGAGTAGTACGAAAGTGTAAATCCACTTTGTAAGCTCCACCCAATAATTCTTCAAAGCGATCCATACCGAGGTAAATGGCTATCGAAAGGCCAATGGCTGACCAAAGTGAGTAACGTCCACCGACCCAATCCCAAAATTCGAACATATTATCCGGATCGATGCCAAATTTTCTAACCTCGACAGTATTTGTCGACATGGCAACAAAATGTTTGGCAACAAATTCAGGATTTTTGGCATGTGAGAGGAACCAATCTCGAGCCGAATGTGCATTGGTCATCGTTTCCTGAGTCGTAAAGGTTTTTGATGCTATCAAGAACAGTACAGTCTCAGAATTAAGTATTTTTAACGTCTCAGCCAGGTCTGTGCCATCGACGTTTGAGACAAAGTGGACTCGCATGCCTGGCTTGCCATAGGGTTTCAGTGCCTCACAGACCATTTTCGGACCGAGATCTGAACCCCCGATGCCAATATTCACCACATCCGTGATGCTTTTACCTGTGTAACCTTTCCAATCACCAGAACGGATTGATTCACTAAATGAACGCATTTTTTCCAAAACACGGTTAATCTCAGGCATGACATCCTGACCATCAACCAGAACAGGTGAATTGCTGCGATTTCGCAAAGCTGTGTGTAAAACGGCACGACCTTCGGTAATATTGATCTTTACACCCGAAAACATGGCTTCAATTCTGCCCTGCAAACCTGCCTCGTTTGCAAGTTCAAAAAGCAAGTCCATGGTTTTTTGAGAAATGCGGTTTTTTGAATAGTCAAAAATAATCTCGCCAACCTGAGCCGAAAACATTTCAAATCGCTGGGAGTCCTTTTCAAACATATTCCGCATGGTCACATTTTCCATTTCACGGTGGTTTGCGATCAATGCCCGCCAGATATCAGAATCAACCAGATCTACCATTTTCAACTCCTTTAATTCCTTGCATTGTGCCGAGAATATGTTATTTTTAATTATACACTTTTGACTTTCTTCCTGATCATCGACATATTTCAGTCTCCTTTTGAGGAAATAAATCGAGATTGAAACAGAGTACACCATTGTTGGATGCCAAGGAAACAAAAAAATGTATCGTCTTTTCATTAATAACAACTTTTTTTGTACAAAATCTGCCAGTATGAGCTTGAATTATTATGATCACTAAAAATTGGAGATTTACATCCCTATTTGATCCTAATTGAAGTCTACATGGAGTTTCAGATGAAACAAAAAACCATTGTGGCTGCTGCCTTGGGGGAATGTGTGCATATTGCCGGCGTGATAAATTTTTTGAGGCTTGCAGAATTAGCGGGATGGAAAACGATTTTTCTTGGACCTGCAGTATCCATTCAATCTGTCATCGAAACAGCCCGGAAGGAAAATGCAGAAATGGTAGGAGTTTCCTATCGTTTGACTCCAGAAACCGGAGAAAGGCTCCTCGGTCAATTTGCCGAAGAAGCCAGTGACTTACATGATTCTGGTGTGCGGTTTGCATTCGGGGGTACCCCTCCAGTTGTGGAACGAGCAGTCCGACTTTCTTTTTTCGAAAAGTTGTTCGATGGGAGCGAAAGTCCGGATCAGGTGCTGGCATATCTCAAAGGGCAATCCACTGATTCCAAGTCTGAGATGGATTATCCCCAAAACGTCATAGACCGCATCCATCTACGCAATCCGTTCCCAATACTGCGACATCATTTCGGTCTGCCAACCCTCGAAGCTACACTCGAAGGAATCCAGCAAATTGCCGAAGCCAATGTGATCGATGTGATCTCTCTCGGAACTGATCAGGATGCCCAGGAAAATTTTTTCCATCCCGAAAAGCAGGATCCCAGGCGGAAAGGAGCTGGAGGGGTTCCAGTTCGTTCTGCAGAGGATTTCCAAGCTCTTTACCAGGCTAGTCGGACTGGTAATTACCCCATCATGCGTGCTTATTCTGGCAGTGATGATTTTATTGAATATGCAAAGTTATTGACCCGCACAATTAACAATGCCTGGTGCGCAATTCCCTTATTCTGGTTCAATCAAATGGACAAACGCGGACCCTGGGATTTGCAAGGATCCATTGCTGAACATCAAAAGGTGATGGCCTGGTATGGAGATAAAAACATCCCCGTGGAACTCAATGAGCCTCACCACTGGGGGATGCGCGATTCATCCGATGTTGTTTTTGTGGCTGCCGCTTACCTTTCGGCATATAATGCCCGAAAATTTGGTGTTAAAGATTATATTGCCCAAATGATGTTCAACTGTCCTCCTGGAACGGCTGATGCAATGGATTTGGCCAAAATGCTGGCCTTGCTCGAAATGATCGAACCGCTAACCAGCCATGATGCGGTCAAAGGTGAGTTTCGAATCTGGCGGCAAACTCGAATTGGTTTGCTTTCTCACCCAGTCGATCTCGATGCTGCACGAGGGCACCTGGCTGCCAGCACTTATTTGCAAATGTCTTTAAAACCCCATATTTATCATATTGTCGGACACACAGAAGCAAATCATGCTGCCACAGCTCCAGATGTAATTGAAGCCAGTAAAATTGTGCGACGCGCCATCACAGATGCGCAGGGTGCCCCAAATATGGCACTGGCGCCAGAAGTGCAGGCAAGGAAAGAGTTTTTGATCGAAGAAACCTGGACCTTACTCAAAGCTATTCAATCAATGGCGCGTCCAGGTGTAATTGATCCATGGTGCGATCCTGAAACATTGACACGGTCGGTAGCCCTCGGTTTAATGGATGCCCCCCAGCTTCGAAATAATCAGTATGGGCGTGGGCAGGTCAAGACACAAATCATCAAAGGAGCCTGTCAGGAAGTGGACGATGATGGAAAACCGATCTCACAAAAAGAACGGATCGCTAAGATTTTATCCAAAAAAGGAGTGCGGAAATGAAAAATATCGATAAATATACGATCATCGGTGCTGGTCATGGCGGTAAAGCGATGGCTGCCCATCTTTCTTTAATGGGCGCAGAAGTAGCTCTCTGGAATCGAACCTATGATCACATATCCATGATTGAAAAACGGCAGGGAATTGACCTTGAAAGTTATGAGGGAGGTCCGCATGGATTTGGCAAATTAGCACTGGTGACTTCAGACATTCAAAAAGCCGTTTCCTTTGCCCAGGTATTGATGGTAGTACTTCCTTCATCAGCTCATGCAGATATGGCAAAAATCATGGCGCCCCATCTCAAGGACGGTCAAATCGTTATTTTGCATCCCGGACGCACACTCGGAGCGATCGAATTTGTCAAAGTGATGCGCGATAATGGCTGCAATGCAGATGTAACCGTGGCAGAAGCTGAAACATTTATTTACGCCAGCCGGTCTGATGGACCTGCCCAAGCACGGATTTTTCGTATCAAGGAAGCTGTACCCTTGGCAGCCCTTCCGGCTGTTCGCACCGAAATGGTGCTTGAAGCCATTAAACACAGTTACCCGGAGTTTATTGACGGTATTGATGTGCTGCATACGGGTCTCAATAACATGGGTGCCATCTTCCACCCCACCCTGACACTTTTAAATGCTGGCTGGATCGAACACACGCATGGTGAATATCAATTCTACATCGATGGGGTAACTCCTTCCGTTGCACGAGTTCTAGAGGTTTTAGATCGTGAGCGTGTCACTGTAGCCTCTTCGGTTGGTATACGTGCTCGCACCGCAACGGAATGGTTGCAATTGGCATACAATACATATGGAGAAAATTTACACGAGGCTATTCAAAACCAACCTGGTTATTACGGCATTAAAGCCCCTCCAACTCTCAATCATCGTTATATTTTCGAAGATGTGCCCATGAGCCTTGTGCCTATCGCTTCTCTTGGCAAACGATATGGAGTCAGCGTGTCGGGAATGGAAAGTATCATACGGCTCGGAAGTATCATCCATCGCACCGATTACTGGCGGCGTGGTCGAACCGTTGAACGGCTTGGTCTGGAACAATGGAGTGTCAGCGAGTTAACACGGTTTGTACGTGAGGGGAAAACTGAGTGACATGTTCTTAATAAAAAATTAAATGCTTTGATTCTTCACAAAATTAGCTTGTGATTTTTCAAGTTTGAGACCGGATTTCCTCGAGGATGATAGTCTTTCAGATTTGCACATTTCAGATAAATTTTTAGAGTTTGAGGTCGGATCAATTATTCGACTTTAAAATTCAATCGCTAACCCGTCCATTACCAGACTTTAACGATGAATAAAAAAAATTCATATCACACCGTTACAAATTTTCCGCGAAAAGTCAGGATTATAAAGAACACCTGGATCATTTTGGCAGATGGTACTCACCTGGCAGCATGTATTTGGCTGCCTGAAGATGCCGAAAAAAAACCTGTTCCAGCCATTTTAGAATACATCCCATATCGCAAAGATGACGGCACTGCATTGCGTGACAATCCGATTCATGAATATTTTGCGGGACACGGGTACGCTTCTGTGCGTGTTGACATGCGCGGCAGTGGCGACTCAGACGGATTACTCTTAGATGAATACCTTCCTCAGGAACAGCTTGATGCTGTGGAAGTGATTACCTGGCTGGCAGTCCAGCCCTGGTGTTCAGGTTCGGTCGGAATGATGGGAAAATCCTGGGGAGGTTTCAACAGTTTACAGGTGGCAGCACGTCGACCACCTGAATTGAAAGCCATCATAACTGCCTTTTCCACTGATGATCGTTATAACGATGATTGTCATTATATGGGCGGGTGTATTCTCGGCTCAGACATGCTGAGCTGGGCTTCGATCATGTTATCGTACAATGCCCTTCCACCTGACCCGAGTGTTGTCGGGGAACGGTGGCGGGAAATGTGGTTCAACCGGATGGAAAATACACCTCCATTTATTGAAAATTGGCTAAGTCATCAAACCCGGGATGAATTCTGGAAACAAGGTTCTGTCATTGAAGATTATGGGCATATCCAATGCCCGGTTTATGTTATCGGTGGTTGGGTGGACCCATACACGAACTCGATTCCAAGGCTCCTTGAGGGATTAAAAGTTCCGCGCAAAGGCTTGATTGGTCCATGGGCACATACATATCCTCATACCGGAATACCTCAACCTGCTATTGGATTCCTGCAGGAATGTTTACGCTGGTGGGATTATTGGTTAAAGGGAATTGAAACAAATATCATGGCTGAGCCCATGTTAAAGGTTTGGATGCCCGATCCACGAACTCCTGAGCCCCTGGAAGAAGATTGGCCTGGTCACTGGATGGAAGAATCCGGCTGGCCGTCAAAAAATTCATCCACAAAAACATTATGGCTTGGGGAGGGTCTGCTTGCCGAGGACGAACCAGAAAATTTCAGGCTCACGATCACCGGTGACCAGACCAATGGGAAAGCAGCTGGGGTATGGTGCCCATATGGAAATACTTTTGGCTTTCCAATAGATCAAGGGATCGATGATGAAACCTCGTTAACCTTCAATGCGGTTTCCCTCGAAAATTCCCAGGAAATATTTGGATTTCCAAAGGTAAACCTTGCAATTTCTGTTGATCAACCGAAGGCATTGCTGGCAATTCGCCTTTGTGACATTGATTCCAATGGAGTTTCTCGACTGGTGAGCTGGGGTCTTCTCAACCTCACCCACTACAAGAGTCACGAAAAACCTGAACCCTTAATCCCAGGGAAAATATATCAAATCACCACCCTGCTGAATTTTACAGCTTACAATTTGCCGCCGGGACATCATTGGAGATTGGCAATCTCACCCACTTACTGGCCCCATGCCTGGCCATCCCCCCAAAAAGTTCAATTGACACTCCATCTTGGTGCAACTTGCAGTCTTGTTTTACCAATTCACCTGATAAAACCTAAAAAAATAACCGCAAATTCTTTCGAAGAGCCTGAAGGAGCACCTTCAATTGAAAAAGTATTTTTAAGAAAAGGAAACTCATTTCGAAAATTCCTATATAATGAAATAGATCAGCAATTAACGATGGTTGACACGATTGATGATGGAAGAATCCAATTTCAAGATGGTTTGATCTTCGACAACCAAATTATTAATACCTATTCCATTAACGAAGAGAATCCAACTTCTGCAAAAGTGGAATGCATTCGACAGATCGAGATTCAACGCGGAGATTGGGATACAAGCATCAGGACCGTCAGCACCATGACCAGTGATGAGGATTTTTTCCATCTTTCAAATCACTTGACTGCCAATGAAGGTTTAAATTGTGTACTTGAAAAAAGTTGGTTCAAAATAATCCTAAGAAATCTAGTTTAATTTGATGCTTATTGATTTAATGCCTTTGCGATAAAGGAGGTACACACCTTCAAAGAATTGAACTTAACCTCAAAAGCCATTTACGATTGGAAAAGGAGAATAGAGAGAAATGAAAAGGAAATTTTGGTTATTAATAAGTTTGTTCCTGGTGGCAAGCATGATCATGAGTGCATGCGGTGGATTGGCCAGTGTTGCTCCTACCGCGACCCCTGCCCCACCTAAAATCCTCAAGGCACGTCTTTCGAAGGATATCAGTAACCTTGATACAGCTAATGTGACTGGAAAGGAAGAAGACACAGTTGACCGCGCCGTCATGGAAGGACTCTTCCGTTATGACATCACGGGTAAGCTTGTGCCTCAATTGGCTGAAACATACAAGGTTTCTGATGATGGTTTGACCATCGACTTTACCCTGCGCAAGGGGGTCAAATGGCAAAAAGGGTACGGAGAATTGACAACTGATGACGTAAAATTCTCTTTCGAACGTTTCCTCGTCACAGATCCGAAACCAGCATATGCAGATGACTGGGCATCGCTTGATCATGTCGAAATCGTAGACCAGTACACCGGGAAGCTGATCTTCAAAAAACCGCAAGCGACCTTGTGGACTGTGGTACTCCCAATGACATCAGGGTTAATCGTCAGCAAGAAATTTTACACGGAAGCTGGACCAGACAAAATCAAAACCGAAATCGTTGGCACTGGGCCTTACATTTTTGATTCCTGGACTCCAAAACAACAAATCGTGCTAAAACGAAACCCGGACTATTGGGGAATTCAACCCAGTTTTGACGAAATTGATCTTATTCCGATGGATGACGATAAAGCCGCCGAAGTTGCCTTGCAGGCTGGTGAATTAGATTTCAGCAGCATTTCATTGACCTCTGTCGATAAGTTCCAGGCAGATAATAAATTTAAAGTTGATCTGATCCCATCGACAGCATACAGCTGGATCGGAATGAATGTTGAAAGTCCTAAATTACAGGATGTCAACGTTCGCCAGGCTATTCGTTACAGCATTGATGTTCCAAGTATTCTTAAAGCTGCTTATAACAACAAAGCTCCGCGCGCAAACGCCCTTATCCCTGAAGGCACTCTCGGTTATTGGAAAGATGCACCGGTTTATGACCGCGATGTTGCCAAAGCAAAGGATTATTTGAGCAAGGCAGGTGTCACTTCCCTGGAATTGACCATGACTTATGAGAATACTGACGAATATAGTACGTGGGCTCAAATCGTTCAACAAAACCTTGCTGAAACCGGCATCAAAGTTACCCTCAATCCGCTGGATTCCAGTTCATTCTGGGCTTATGGTGCTGATGGTAAAGACAAGGAACTAGAACTATTCGCTGTTGGTTATTCCTCTGTCGGTCCGGAACCGGCCTGGTCAACCATGTGGTTCACCTGCGATCAGGTCGACCTTTGGAATTGGATGCGCTGGTGTAACAAGGATTTTGATGCCCTGCATGTGAAAGGCATTGAAACGATTGACTCAGGAGTTCGTGAACAAATTTACATCCAAATGCAAAAGCTCTGGGACGAAAGCGTCAACTCAATCATGGTTACAAACGTTCCACAGGTTTATGTTACGAAACAAGGTTTCAAATCGGTGATCTACCCTGGAGGTCTTTCGCCCATGCTGCGAGAATTTAAAGGAGAGTAATTGGATCGATTAAGATAAAGGAATACTCGCAGAAGTTTGCAAACCTAAGATTTGAAATGTAATTTTCAACGTCAGGATTTCGAGAGTGAGCAGTTAAAACTGCTCACTCTCCTCAATCCAAATCGATATTATGTTATATTTCTTTTCAAAACTAACCGAATTTAATCCATCGTTTCACATGTTAAAGTTTTAATAAAGCAGGGACCAAAAAATTTAGCACATCATACTGCTTTCAATAATGGTCAAATGCGAAAGGATTGGAGATCCCAGTGCTTGTATATGTAGTTAAGCGCTTTTTCATGACCATTTTGGTTCTTTTGCTGGTGATAACCTTTTTATCCCTTTTGGTTCACATCGTACCGGGAGACCCGGCGAGCGCCATTCTTGGGCCACGAGCCACGCCTGCATTAATCCAAAAAGTTCGTTCTGCAATGGATCTGGATAAACCATTCTATTACCAGGTGGGAAATATGGTGCTAAACCTTCTCCACGGAAGTTTGGGAACAGATATCATCACGGGTCAGCCAATCAGCAGGTTTGTCTTTTCAGTCCTCCCCCACACACTGATCCTCGCAATTACAAGCCTCAGTTTGGCTGTCTTGATCGGGATTCCGATGGGTGTTTTCTCAGCGACCCATCCAGATTCATGGATGGATCATCTGATGGCAATTATTTCAATTTCATTTACAACCATTCCTTCATATGTGGCAGGATTATTCCTCCTCCTTATTTTCGCTGTTCAACTTCACACACTTCCGGCAATGGGTTTGGGAAAAGCCGGAGACACAATCGATTACATCCGGCATTTAATTTTGCCTTCAATTGCCCTGGCGATTACATGGATTGGGTACCTTGCCAGATTGGTACGCACAAGTCTTTTGGAAGTGCTTAATGAACCGTACGTGCGAACATCCCGCTCTGAAGGATTATCGGAAGGATTAATCCGTTACAAATACGCACTGAAAAACGCTTTAATCCCCACCATCGCAGTGCTCGGAGTTGGGTTAGGCAGTTTGATGGGTGGAGCTGTCTTTATTGAAATTATTTTTTCACGTCCGGGGATGGGTCTGCTCATCTATAATGCCATCCAGATTCGAAATTACCCCATGGTTCGCTCAGGAGTTTTGATTGTCTCGTTCCTGTTTATTCTGACAAATTTCATTGCCGATTTGATCTATACATTCCTGGACCCGCGCATCCAGTTAAATAAAGGCCAAAGCTAATTATGCAATACATTGAGAAACCCGTTCACCCTTTTAACCGCATCCTCGATCATGTCCCGATCCTTGGTGACGTCATCAGGCAACCTCTGGGTGCGATTGGTTTTATTATTGTCCTGGCCTTCATCATTTGTGTTATTTTTGCACCTCTGATTGCACCCTATGATTATTCACGTCAGGACATCCCCAACCGCCTGGCAGGACCCTCAGCTCAATATTGGCTTGGGACAGATCATATCGGCAGAGACATTTTTTCCAGGCTGGTGTACGGGTCGCGAATCGCTTTCGGAACGGCCTTGCCGTCTGTGGCAATTGCATTGACAATAGGCACGTTGCTCGGACTGATCGCTGGTTACCTGGGTAACAAAGTTGATAATATAATCGTCGTCTTGATGGATTCTCTTCAAGCTTTCCCATCGATCATGCTCTCGTTAGCCATACTGGCTTTACTGGGTCCTTCCCTGGTAAATGTGATCATCGTCATTGGCCTGACCTGGATGCCAAATTATGCACGTGTGATTCGCGCGCAAACGCTGTCCATCCGGGAAAAAACTTATATTGAATCGGAACGTTCAATTGGAGCGACCGATGGCAGCATATTACTCTCCCATATTCTACCCAACGTTATCGCCCCTGCTTTGCTCCTGGCAGCCATGGATTTACCCTGGGTGATCACGTTTGAAGCGGGCTTATCCTTCCTTGGCATGGGAGTTCGACCCCCAACACCATCCTGGGGGGTCATTTTATCTGACGGCTATGCGCATATATTTGAGTCCCAGTGGCCCATTATCTGGTCAGGAGTTACGCTTGCACTCACGACCCTCGGGTTTACACTTTTTGGTGAAGCATTGCGGGATGTGCTGGATCCCAGAGTTTCGGGAACGAGAGGGTTGTAATGGAATCGATTTTAAAAGTCGAAAACCTGGAAATCAAGTATCACACTCGCCAGGCG
The DNA here is from genome assembly GCA_021795965.1 of Chloroflexota bacterium. Classification (GTDB taxonomy): domain Bacteria; phylum Chloroflexota; class Anaerolineae; order Anaerolineales; family Villigracilaceae; genus UBA5195. Next base: position 85,636 of record JAJYOU010000004.1, on the reverse strand, counting down.
ACCCTCAGCGCTGTTCATAAGGCAAATTTTGAAATTATTAAGGGACAAATTGTTGGCCTGGTGGGGGAATCTGGCTGCGGAAAAAGCACAATTGCCTCTGCCATCATGCGTCTCCTTCCTCCCAATGGGGAAATCACCCAGGGAAAATTGCTTTTCAAAGGGACAGATTTGCTTGGTCTTTCTGAAGATGAGATGCGCCATCGTCGCGGGCAAGACATTTCCATGATCTTTCAAGATCCGATGACCAGTCTCAATCCAGTTTTCAATATTGAAGAACAAATGGTCGATGCTATTCTTGCCCATCGCAGCCGAAATCAATCTAAAAGTCGCTCTGAAGCCAGGGAACAAGCCATATCCATGCTAAACCGGGTTGGGATTCCGGACGCTGCCAGCCACATCCGCAATTTTCCTCATCAATTTTCCGGAGGAATGCGCCAGAGGATCATGATTGCGACTGCCTTACAGACAAATCCCTCGCTCTTGATTGCAGATGAGCCTACTTCTGCACTGGACGTGACACTTGAAGCGCAAATTACAGATCTTATCCGCAAACTGCGGGATGATCTGCAAACTTCCATTTTGTATATCACACATGATCTGGGGATCGTAGCTGAACTTTGCGACCAGGTTGTTGTGTTTTATGCTGGAAACGTGGTCGAAAATGGAGAAATTCACCAGGTTTTCAATTCTCCGCTTCATCCATATACTCGAGCTCTATTATTGTCTCACCCATCCAACAAGAATAAGACCGTACGGCTGACAACAATCAAGGGAAGGGTGCCAAGTCTGAAAGATTTACCGGTTGGCTGTAAATTTGCTCCCCGTTGTGACCTGGCTGAGTCGATTTGTTTTGAACAAGAACCTGTTCAAACAAACGTGAACTCTCATTTTGTACTTTGCCATGCATACGCGCAAAATTGGCAGGGAAAAGCAGCAGAGACATACCTTAATAGTTCGAATAATTACCAACCCACCAAAGAAAAAACACCTCAAAGGTTATTGGTTTCAGAAAGTGAACAAACGGTACAAACCAAAGATTTAAAAGTACATTTTAAAGACTCTATCGGTTTCCTGGGAAAGTTAATCGGTGAAAAGCAGGGACTTGTCCGCGCTGTTGATGGGGTGGACGTTGAGGTTTTTCATGGTGAAAGCCTGGCATTGGTGGGGGAAAGTGGTTCGGGGAAAACCACACTCGGCCGCACAATTTTACGTCTCGAAAAACCCACCAGTGGTGATGTGCTGATAAACGGGCAAGAAATCACCCATACGTCACAAAAAGATATTCGTCATCTGCGGGTTGGGATGCAAATGATATTTCAGGACCCCATTTCCAGCCTTAGCCCGCGGAAAACCGTATCCCAATTACTCCTGGAACCTTTCAAAATCCACAAAATCAGGGTTGATTCTGACAAAAAAGTGGATGAGCTGCTGGAAATGGTCGGGCTCTCCTCGGAACAAGCGGATAAATATCCTCACCAGCTCTCAGGCGGGCAGGCACGCAGAGTTGGTATTGCCCGCGCATTGGCCCTTAAACCTTCACTCATGATAGCTGACGAACCCACTGCTGGATTGGATGTTTCCGTGGCGGCAGGAATTCTCAACCTCATGAAGGATTTGCAGGATGAATTCGGCCTCACATACATACTGATCACACATAACCTGAACATCATTAACTTTATCGCAGATCGAGTGGCGGTCATGTATTTGGGAAAACTGGTCGAAATTGGTGAGACTGAAACACTCTTTTCGCATCCACGCCACCCTTATACTGAAGCGCTTATGTCTGCAGTAGCAATTCCTGATCCTTCACTACGTGATAAACGCAAACGCATCATGCTCGAAGGTGAGATTCCAAGCCCGCGTAACCCACCCAGCGGATGCCCATTTCATCCTCGCTGCCGCTATAAAGAGGAACTCTGCACTCGGGTACCACCGAAGTTGGAGTCTTTTCAAAATTCCACTCAGTGGGCAGCTTGTCATTTTCAAGATCAAATCGGTCGGGAATCTGAGCTCTTAAATCATTAATCAAACAGTTCTCACCTTGGCAGATTTAATATAACTTTTTATTAATTCAATCTCAATCCGACAATTTTTTATTCAAATTTTCTTTTAGCTTATTCAACAAGAATTAAAACCAAAATGAATTTTCAACTTTTCTGGTTCTCCCATGTCAACAAGATTTAATTTAAACGGACTTCCAACTGAGGTTCAAAGCGATCCATCCACACCTTTGCTGGATGTTTTGCGGACCGAATTAAGACTTACCGGTACCAAACAGGGCTGCGACCACGAAGGGGAATGCGGCGCTTGTACTGTTTTAATTGATAATGAACCCGTTCAATCGTGCCTGACACTTTTGGGAGCGGTTGCTGACCGGCATGTCCTGACAATTGAAGGACTCAAACAATTTGAGAAATTAGATCCTCTTCAGCAGGCTTTCATTCAAACCGGTGCGGTGCAATGTGGATATTGCACTCCAGGCATGCTTATGGCTGCCAAAGCCCTTTTGATCCGGGAACCAAAACCCAATAGGCAGCAAATCATTGAGGCTCTGGATGGAAATCTTTGCCGCTGTACGGGTTATACCCGAATTATTGATGCAGTGGAATTTGCTGCAGGCATGACTCCGGAGAAAACTCCACACGAAATGACTGCTGGTGAAGATTATCTTCGTATGGATTCAGAAGGAAAAGTAACAGGTCAGACACCGTATGTAGAAGATATAGTTCTCCCGGATATGCTTCATATGAAGGTCCTGAGAAGCCCACTCCACCACGCGCGTCTGGACAACATTGACACATCCAGCGTATCTGCAATGCCGGGAATCCGGCGGGTGATCAGTTGGAAAGATATTCCTGGAATAAATGGTTTTCCAGAATACAGCTTGGAAGAACCGGTTCTTACGCCTGAATCAGACACCTTGCGGATGAAAGGTGCGCCGATTGCACTTGTAATCGCCGATACTGAAGACCAGGCACAGGCTGGGTGTAAGGCAATTAAAATCAAAATTGACCCTCTCCCGTTTACATTCGACCCGGAGGAAGCTCTCAAACCTGGTGCCACACTGATTGCAGGAAATAATAATGAACTTTCGAGCTTTGTAATCACCCAAGGTGATTTGGAGACTTCCCTAAAAGCTTCGAAGAACGTTATTGATGCAACTTATGAAACAGCTTTTCTGGAACACTCTGCGCTCGAACGAGAATCAGCTTTCGGATTTATCGATGAAAAGGGAAGGGTCACAGTCTCAGGCGCAACCCATCAGCCACATAATCAACAACGTTATGTTTCGGAAATGTTAGGAATTCCTCTTGAAAACGTGCGTGTCATTACCCCTCCCATAGGCGGCAGTTTTGGAGGGAAACAGGATCCCTGGCCGATGATGGCTGTCGCTCTAGGGGTGTACCTGCTTCGAAAACCTATCCGCCTGGTTTACTCCCGTCTCGAATCGTTCGATGCCTCTCCCAAAAGGCATCCTTATAAAGTTCACCTAAAACTTGGCTCCCGGGCAGATGGAAAATTAACCGGGCTGAGCGCAAGCATCCTTTGCAATACAGGCGGTTATGACAGTTCTGGCCGCTATATTACAAATTACGCCGTTACAGCCATAGGAGGAGCTTATCGTTGGCAGGCTGTTAATTTACTGGCGCGGAGCATCTACACAAATGGACCCAAAGCTGGTCAATATCGTGGTTTCGGAACAGCTCAATCAAATTTCGCTCTGGAATGTGCTCTGGATGAAATAATCGAAAAATTGGATCTGGATCCGGTTGAATTTCGGATAAAAAACTGTATTCGGCCTGGAGAAAATACCTTCCTGGGGTATCCATTGATTGAAACTCTTGGTTATAAAGAAGTTCTGGAACAAATCAGACCTTATCACAAGCTTTTTTCGGAGGAAGCGAAGAAATTTAATGCTGATCATGATCCTGATAAGGTCCGACGCGGGGTTGGACTGGCTGGAATGTGGTACCGTTTCGGAAAAGCCGGAACACTCAAGATCGAAGCTCAAGCAGCTCTATCAAGCGAGGGTCATTACATCGTTTACTGTTCCGCACCTGATTACGGGCAAGGCACAACAACTGCAATGAACCAAATTGCTGCCGAGGCTCTGGGTGTAAGCCGAAATTGGGTGAATGTGGTGAATGCAGATACCGGGCAGGTACCCGATAGTAATATTCAAGGAGCATCCCGCGCGGTCTATTTCGTTGGAGGTGCTGTCACCAAAGCGGTCCAGGTTCTCAAGGATTCAATATTTTCTGTTGCCGCGGAGATGCTTGACGTACCTGGTAAAGATCTCGAATTGAAATCAGATCGCGTCATTGTCACAGCCCAACCGAACCGATTTGTTTCAACGATGGATATTGCCCACGAATTTGACCTGATGGGCAAGTCCCGCAGAGTGACAGGGATATTTGACGTCTCCCCTAATCTCGGTGATCAGAGACCTGAATATCTGCCTATTTTTATTACTGGTGCCCATCTTGCGGATTTAACCGTGGACATGGAAACTGGCATGGTGCAGGTTGTACGAGTGGTCGCCGCGCATGATGTGGGAAAAGCTGTCAACCCTGTTGATTCTTCCGGCCAAATCGAAGGAGCGGTGTTAATGGGTTTAGGCGCAACCTTGCAAGAAGAATATTTGCCGGGATTGACGACTGGATTCAGTCATTATCATCTTCCAACCATTGGTTCCACGCCTGAAATTAAAACTATCCTGGTGGAAGTACCCAGCAAGTATGGACCTATGGGAGCAAAAGGATTGGGAGAAGCCGCAATGCTCCCCACTACTCCAGCCATCATTAATGCAATTTCGCGCTCCATTCACGAAAGAATCCGATCCATCCCCGCCACGCCAGAGCAAATTTTGAGTGCCATCCAAAGGCGGAGATCATGATACTTTACATGATCCCTTCCAGCGTGAAAGAAACGCTTGAAATTTTAGCCTCGTACGAAGGGAAAGCTCGCATCATCGCAGGCGGTACTGACCTGGCGATAGATCTGCGAAAAGGTCGCAAATCTGCTGATGTGCTGGTGGATATTACGAGGATCGCCCAATTAACTCAGGTTAAAGTTGAAGGGGATTTTGTGGAGGTGGGTGCGGCGGTCACTTTTTCTGACATCAAAAAGCACAAATTTTTACAGAATGAATTTCCCATGCTGACACTGGCTGCTGCATCGGTCGGAGCAACCGGCATTCAAACGCGCGCCACTTGGGTTGGCAACCTGGTCAATGGCATGCCGGCTGCAGATGGTGCAATCGCTGCTCTTGCCTTGGAAGCTGAGATTAAAGTTGTCTCATTGGAAGGGGAAACCTGGCTGCCTGTAGAGAACTTTTTCATCCGACCCGGAGAATCTAAAATTGATTCAACGAGCCAGCTTGCAACTCATTTGCGTTTCCAGATTCCGCAAAAAACATGGGGCGCCGGCTGGCAAAGGATTGGGCGCCGCACAAACCTGACCCTGCCGATCCTGAACTGCGCAGTAAAACTCGAATTTTTAGAGGATTTAATCCAAAGTGCCATTATCGCTCTTGGACCGGTGGGTTCGACTCCTTATCGAGCCCATACCGCTGAAAGGTATTTGATTAATAAACCGCCAACCGACGAGATAATTGCCGAAGCGGGAATGTTCGTCCAGAAGGAAGCATTGCCGCGCAGCAACCCGCTAAGAGCATCCCGAGAATATCGTCTTGAAATCATTCCGATAATTGTTCAGCGAGCACTCATTCAAGCCAGACAGCAAGCCATTGAAAACCATTTAAAATAAATTGTGTTTCACAAATTTCAGATTCCGTAACGATCAGGAGAATCAACATGCTCAAAACACCATATGGATTGAATTTTCGCAAACTGTCGGATGAGAAAATAAGCCGAATTCAAAACGCCAGTCTCGAAATCCTCGAAAAAACTGGTCTACGCCTTTTTGATCATGAAGCTTTAGAACTGCTTCAATCAAAAGGCGTCACTGTCGAAGAAGGGAATCGGGTTCATTTGCCAGCAAAAATGGTGGAATGGGCTCTAAACACGGCTCCGAAAAGCGTCACGCTTTTCAACCGTCACGGCGAACCTGCTATGGCTCTCGAAGGATACAATACCTATTTTGGCACTGGTTCAGACTGTCCAAATGTGATCGATCTCAAAACTGGCGAACGACGTCCAGGTATTTTACAGGATGTGATCGATGCGTCCATCGTTTGTGATGCGCTGGAAAATATTGATTTCCTGATGTCATTCGCGATTGCTTCAGAACTCGATCCCAGAACATACGATCGTCAACAAATGCGAGCTATGCTTGCCAACAGCATCAAACCCATTCTGTTTGTAACGCTTGAATTCAGCGGTTGTGTGGATGCAATCAAAATGGCGGAGGCAGTCGTGGGTGGAGAAGATGCCCTGCGAGAAAAGCCTTTAACTGCCTGTTATATCAATGTCAGCCATCCCTTAAAACATAATGAGGACGCCCTAAAAAAATTGATTTTTCTGGCTGGAAAAGGAATACCCACCACATACACACCGGTGGTTCTACGTGGCGCAACAGGTCCAGTCACCGCTGCTGGAGCCATAGCTCTCGCAAACGCGGGAGAATTGGCTGGTCTCGTTATCTCGCAGATCAAACGTGAAGGTGCCCCGGTTATTCTGACCGGGGGAGTCAATGACATGCTTGAAATGCGGACAGCCATAGATTGTTACTCCGACCCAACCAACCGGGTCATGCTGGTGGAAAATGCCCATGGCTACGGTCTACCGATTTTTGGTCTGACGGGTTGTTCAGATTCTAAACTGCCCGATTCCCAGGCAGCCGCCGAAGCTGCACTTTCGATCATGCTTGAAAGCCTGGCGGGTGCTCAAATGGCACATGATGTTGGATACTTGGATAGTGGCATGACAAATTCCATTGAACAGGTTGTGATCTGCGATGAAATCATTGCCTATACCCGTCACTTTCTCCAGGAAGTTGAGGTCAATGATGACACCCTGGCTCTTGATTTGATTCACCAAGTGGGTCCAGACGGTGATTTTATGGGTACAAAACATACAAATAAAAATTATCGCAAAGATTTTTATTCCAAACTTTTCGAACGACACAATTATGACGGTTGGAAAAAAGCCGGTGGAAAAACCATGCGCGAACGTGCCCAAGACAAAGCACTGCAAATCCTGGAAACGCATAAGCCAGAACCCTTACCCGATGAAATAATTAAAACCCTGGACCAAATAGTTCTTGAAGCGAAACCTGATTAGAAAATTTACGAATTAATTTAATCATATAAAAAATAAAGCGAAGGGTGATGATTCCCTCGCTTTTTTTTATTTAAATTGACTTCTTTGAAAATAAATCCTGATAATCAGAGTAAATTTTTATTGATTTGTAAGAGACATATTAGACCTTCCTTCAAAATCTTGACAAATACTTAAGCACACAATATATTTCACAAATCTTAACTAATAAGGGTGCCACATGATCAATAAACTCGAACTTACCGAAGAGGTAAGGAAATGGATAGACGTTTCGACCACGCGTTCAATGCGCGATGGTATGCGTTTTATCCGCTCCGCAGGACTTTCCATGCCACAATTTACCATACTCATGCATCTTCATTATGCAAAAGGAAACGGCTTAAATTACATTAGTGATTTGCTGCAGGTCTCGCCAGCCGCGGCAAGCCAGCTCGTAGAAAAACTTGTAGTGAATGGATTACTGGAACGAAGTGAAAATCCCAATGATCGACGCGAAAAAATTATTAATTTATCCCCAAAAGCTTTAAATTTGATTGAAGAAGGAATTAATGTTCGGACTTTATGGGTGGAAGAATTAATTAACAATCTTAATCAAGATGAGTATGAAACGGTCGCTGCTGCATTCAATACCTTATCGAGGGCAACACGGCGGATCGATAATAACTTATCCACAAAAAACCATCACCATTCCTTTAAGGAGCAAAAGTAATTATGCTGAAATTGCTTAAGTACACAAAACCGTATCTTTTATTGTTAGCGCTGTCCATCATTTTATTATTTGCTCAGGCAAACATTGACCTGGCGTTACCCGATTATCTTTCCGGAATAGTAAACACAGGAATCCAACAAGGTGGAATAGAAAATGCAATCCCGATTGTCATTCGCCAGAGCGAAATGAATCGGGTCCTGATGTTCATTGAACCGGACCAGAAAGATTCCATATTGGCAGATTACACCTTGGTGGATCATAATTCCGTCGATTTCCAGCAAAATCTGGAAAAATATCCCATTCTTGCGAATGAACCAGTTTTTATTCTTAATAATATTAATCAGACTGAAATTTCACGGATTGATCCTATTATAGGCAAAGCATTAATGGCGGTCGCGTCGATCGAAGGAATCATGGCTGATCCTTCAAAAGCTGCGCAGATGGGTCCTGGATTGGGTGGATTTGATCTTTCCAAGCTGCCCGCTGGAACGGATCTCTTTGCCCTCCTCGCTAAACTACCTGCCTCCAATCTTACCCAGATTACAGATAAATTAAATCAAAAAATTGAAGTTCTTGGCAACAAGATAATCAATCAAGCCGCTGTATTGGAGGTAAAGAAGGAATACCAGGCTGTCGGTTTGGATACAGGCAAATACCAGAATAACTACATTCTTAAAGCAGGAGCTTGGATGCTGCTGCTGACGCTTATTTCAGGAACCATCGCGATCATTGTCGGTTACCTCGCATCACGGATCGCAGCAGGTATGGCTCGTGATATCCGCCGAGATGTGTTTAGCAAGGTGGAAAGTTTTGCGAGTACGGAGTTTGATAAATTTTCAACAGCTTCCCTGATCACTCGTAACACAAACGATATCACCCAAATCCAAATGGTGGTGATCATGATGGTCCGCATGGTTTTTTACGCACCATTAATTGGTATCGGCGGGATTATCAAGGTTCTATCGAAAGACTCACCACTTGCATGGCTGATATTAATTGCTGTTCTGATGCTTGTCAGTTTAATTTTGACCATTTTTTCAGTTGCATTGCCGAAATTCCGACTCAATCAAAAGTTGGTCGACCGTATCAATCTTGTGTCCCGTGAAAACCTGACCGGAATGATGGTAATCCGATCCTTTAATAAGCAGAAATTTGAAGAAGAACGCTTCGATAATGCCAATGTCGATGTTACTGCAGTCAGTTTATTCATCAACAGATTGATGGTGATGATGTTCCCGATCATGATGCTCATCATGAATACTCTCATGCTGGGAATCGTCTGGTTCGGAGCAAAACAAGTTGCTGCTGCGAACATGCAAGTCGGAGATATGATCGCTTACATGCAGTATGCCATGCAGATCGTGATGTCCTTTGTGATGCTCTCCATGATGTTCATTATCATTCCTCGGGCTTCTGTCTCGGGCGACCGTATTGCAGAGGTTATTGACACCGATCCACATATTAAAGACATTGAAAATCCAGAATCTTTCCCTTCAGTTTTCAAGGGCGATGTGGAATTTCGAGATGTATCTTTCCGCTACCCGGGAGCAGATACCAATGCGCTGGAAAATATAAACTTTACTGCCAGATCCGGTCAAACCACTGCCTTCATTGGTTCAACTGGAGCGGGAAAATCCACAATTGTCAACCTCATCCCGCGTTTGTATGATGTGACCGAAGGAGTGATATTGATCGACAGTGTTGATATTCGAAAAGTGACACAACACGATCTGCGGGCGAAAATCGGGTATGTACCACAAAAAAGTTCGCTTTTTTCCGGCACGATTAAGAGTAATCTGCTCTACGCTGATAAAAATGCAACAGATGAAATGCTCTATACTGCAATTGATATTGCTCAAGCCGAAGAATTCATTAAGTCGACTGATGCCGGGTTGGATACTGAAATCTCGCAAGGTGGAGCGAACGTTTCTGGTGGACAAAAACAGCGTCTTTCCATCGCCCGGGCAATCGTTAAAAGACCTCCCATTTATATTCTCGACGACAGCTTCTCCGCCCTTGATTTTAAGACCGACTCAGCCCTGAGGCGCGCCTTTAAGGAAAAATCTTCAGAAAGCACCCTGTTGATCGTCACTCAACGAGTTTCGACCATTAAAAATGCAGAACAAATTATTGTGCTGGATGATGGTCACATTGTTGGTAAAGGCACCCACAAAGAATTATTGGAGAATTGTGAAACTTACCGCGAAATTGCCACATCACAACTCAACAAGGAGGAATTACTATGATGCAAGGTAGACCGGGAACCTCCGGATCGATAAGGTCGCGCGGTCCAATCGGTGGTGGTCCGATGGGACACGGAACTATGATGGCGGGTGAGAAAGCCCGTGATTTCAAAGGCACAATGACCAAATTGATCAGCTATTTGGACAAATACCGTTGGCAATTAGTGATTGTGGTCATTTTTGCAGCAATATCAACCACTGCAAACATTATTGGACCAAAAATATTAGGCGAAGCTACGACAAAACTTTTCGAAGGCGTAGTAGCCCAGCTAAACGGCAGCGGATCGATCGATTTCAACGCAATCGGAAAGATTGTATTGATCACCCTTGGACTATACGTCGGATCCTCCCTTTTCATGATCGCCCAGGGTTTGATCATGGCCAGGGTCTCCACTGATATTGCATATCGCTTCCGCCGTGAAATTTCTGAGAAAATAAATCGTATGCCTTTGCGATATTTCGACCAAACTACTCACGGAGAGGTTCTGTCCCGTATTACAAATGATGTTGATACGATCAACCAAACGCTCAGCCAATCAATGTCTCAAATCATTACATCAATCGTCACAGTCGTTGGCGTGATCATTGCAATGTTTTCGATCAATTGGTTAATGACGCTGGTTGCCCTGGCAACCATACCGATTTCAACGATAGTGGTTACTCTAATTGTTCGCCAATCTCAAAAATATTTCAAAGAACAACAGGATTACCTTGGTCATGTCAATGGACACGTCGAAGAAATGTTTGGTGGTCACATTGTGATGAAATCTTTCAATGGGGAGGAAGAAAGTATTCGAAAATTTGATCAATTCAATAACAGACTATATGACTCTGCGTGGAAATCACAATTCTTCTCCGGCCTGATGATGCCGCTGATGACATTCATCGGCAACCTTGGATATGTGGTTGTTGCGATTTTAGGCGGCTATTTGACCATTAATGGCACTATAACCATTGGCTCAATCCAGGCATTCATACAATATGTTCGAACTTTCACCCAGCCAATTTCGCAACTCGCGAACATCTCCAACGTTTTGCAGCAAACCGCTGCTGCATCTGAACGTGTCTTTGAATTCCTAAGCGAAGAAGAAGAAATTTCAGAAACATCTTCGCCTATTATTTTGGAAAACGTAAAAGGTCAGGTGGAGTTTAAAGACGTCCAATTTGGTTATTCCCCCGATAAGACCATTATTAATGATTTTTCAGCAGTTGCTGAAGCAGGACACAAAATCGCGATCGTCGGACCAACCGGTGCAGGGAAGACTACCATGGTGAAGCTATTGATGCGATTCTATGATGTCAATTCGGGTAGCATATTAATTGACGGTCAGGATATACGTGATCTCACCAGGTTTGACCTGCGAAAATTATTCGGCATGGTTCTTCAAGACACCTGGCTCTATAACGGTACGATCATGGAAAATATTCGCTATGGAAAACAAAACGCCACTGATGAAGAGGTATTCGCTGCAGCTCGGGCTGCCCATATCGATCACTTTGTTCACACATTGCCTGATGGTTACAATATGGTTCTCAATGAAGAAACTTCCAACATTTCTCAAGGACAAATGCAATTACTCACGATCGCTCGTGCATTCCTGGCAAACCCCAAAATCCTTATTTTGGATGAGGCAACCAGTTCAGTCGATACCCGTACGGAAGTCCTGATCCAACATGCGATGGATAATTTGATGAAGGCTCGCACCAGCTTTGTGATCGCGCACCGTCTCTCTACCATTCGAGATGCAGATTTAATCCTGGTGATGAATCATGGTGATATTGTGGAACAAGGTACGCACCAAGAGCTGTTAGATCGTGGCGGTTTCTATGCCGAACTCCATAACAGTCAATTTGAAACGGTCCAATAAAATTTAAAAAATATTTATAAAAATAATGTTCCAAGATTAAGAAAAAAACTGGCGAATAAATGCCAGTTTTTTTCTTGTCATCGAATTTTGATTCTGAAAATTTGTCTCGAATTAAATAACCTTGGATTTTAATATCTTCGCTGATCCTTCGGAAATGATTGTGTAAAGGCTGCAACAAGCAGGCACCAGTATGGTTTCAAATTGCTTTAGTTTTACTGTTTTTGATTCATATTCCACTTTTACCTCGCCCTCGATGACAGTCAAGATATGAAATGATTCTCCGCGAGTTTCTTGGATTAAAGAGGTGCCTTTCACTGAAAGCAACATCAGCCTGAAATAATCACAATCCAATAACGTAATTTGATCGTTCTTATTAAGATTAGGTGCTGAAATTGGTTTGACAACGGAGTCAAATTTGGTAACCTCGATGGATTTCTCGATATGCAATTGCCTGCCTGCAGCTGCTGGACGATTCCAGTCAAAAACTCGATAAGTGATATCAGAAGCCTGTTGAATTTCATAAATCAGCAAGCCCGGTCCGATGGAATGCAGCGTTCCAGGTTCGATAAAAAAGGCCTGACCCGGTTGAACCGGGAATTTCTGGCAGATTTCTGCAACCTCACCAGATCGGATCGAATCCCTCAACTTTTCTGAAGAAACACCAGGTTTCAACCCGGCTAATAAAGAAGAACCAACCTCAGCTTCCAAGACAACCCATGCTTCTGTTTTGCCAAAATGACCGGGACCTTCCAAAGCAACAGCTTGAAGATCATTTGGATGAACCTGGATGGAAAGCCATTCAACGCTTTCCAATATTTTGACGAGCAAGGGGAAGCGTTGCCCTGTTTTTTTTATAGTGATTGACCCCAACAATAATTCACCAAAAGTTTCGGATAGTTCTCCAAGTGTTTTTCCTGCAAATGGACTGCCAGGTCCAACCTGATCAGTTTCGTGTATGATCCAGGCTTCGGCTGTTCTTTTGCCGGGACGAAGCTTTTGCCCTCCCCAAACATAGTCACGATATTCAGGCAGCAGACTGAGCAAGGAAAGCGTATTATTATTCATCAGTGCCTCGCAATCATTTCATTTTTCTTAATTAGATTCTTTTATTATTCTTAAGGAATGAAGATTCCATTCCCGCGAAAATTTTTGGCTAACATAGTTGATTCGTTTCAAGAAATGATAACATAAGGAACATGAAGGAATAATTACCATTGTAAGGAGATCTGATTTCATAATAAATTTCGTAAAATGTTGGCATGAATTTATGCTACACTCAAAGCTGATTAATTTTCCTTTTTCCAGATTAGAAAATCCTTGAGGTCAATCGATGACGAATACTCCCCCTCAAATCGATCAGAAAAAAAATCCATTCCAAAATATAATGAGTCATCCTGCACCTTTAATCGGTGGAATATTTGTCCTTCTCTTGGTGGTTTTTGCATTGTATATCACGTTGATTGGAGCAGCGGGAACCACTTCCCTGCGATGATCAATCCTGATCATACGGAATTGATATTCAATCAAAAAAACACCTTATTCATCGATGTACGCAATAATACCAATTGGGACTTATATCATATTCCCGATAGTCAATCAGTCCATTTAAAAGAACTCCCAAATTATTTAACTGATCTTCCGAAGGATCGTCGGATTGTATTCGTTCGTCAGATGGGTTTGCAATCAGCCATTGCACGTGAGAGTTCAATTCAAGCAGGATTTACAATTGTAACCAGTATTGATAGGGGTATGTCTGCCTGGAAAAAAACAGGTCACCGAATCGAACCATGAGCCAAAGGTCAATTTACTTTTATCGGACCTGGTGAAAATATCAAATCTGGTCAAATTATTTTCTTTTCAATAATCTCTTCCCCGTCTTTTCCGACAACGTTCGACCACTTCAGAAAACATCAGTCCGAGGGATTTGATCTTGATCCAGAAATATTATTTATTCAACTACAGGAAAGAATTTTATTAGGGGCAGAACTACCAAAGTTTTTCTAAAGGAAGTAAAGATTCTTTAATCCGGAAGAATCTCGAAATCTGAAATTATTTCAGCGGTTGCCTTAATCGTGGCTGCCACAGAGCAATATTTCTCATGTGAAAGATGAATTGCCTGCTCAACCGCTTTGGCGGTCAGATTTTTGCCTGCCAGTTTGTAATGCAGATGGATTTTTCGAAAAGTCCAGGGGGGATCTGCGTCCTGTTCACCAGATGAAGTTACTTCGAAGAAAGTCAGCGGCATACGCTTTTTCGTCAAAATATCAACCACGTCCACTGCTGAGCAGGATGCAACTCCTAGTAATAGCAATTCGGAAGGCTTAATCCCAATCCCTTCATCTTTGGAAGAAAGCACAACCGAATGACTGGTCGAGTCTATTCCAATAAATTTGTGTCCATCAATCCATTTCACAATCGGTATTGTCATGAAATTCCTCAAAATAATTTTAAAAGTTGATAATTTTTAAAACGACTCACGGTCGTTTAGTTTAACCTGCTCAACCAAAACCACCAGAACTACCGCAACTGGAACTTGTTGAAATTACTCCACTTGATGAAGCACCAAAAGAGGAAACATGCGAGAGTTTTTTCTGGGTATTTAAACTTTCGCATTTTGGGCAGGCTGGCAACTGATTTGCTTCAGTGAAGCGAATCATTTTTTCAAATTCTGACCCGCAATCTTTACAACGGTATTCATACAGCGGCATAAATTAACTCCATTTGGAATAAAATTAAATTTATCGATCCACTCTCTTGACTAATTTGGTTTAACTATTTTTCTTTTGATGTCAGTATTTCCGAGGTAACCAAGCGAGTATTTTCAAAAGTTTTACACAACACAATTTCCAAACCGGGTTTTCATCAATAATTTTAACTGGTTCAGATTTTGCGGGTTTGGATATGCTAGAGCCCATACCTTCAAATGTGAATAATCGTGTATATAATAACTTAAATTTAGATGCGATACCATCCTGATAGTTACACGACATTAATATGATTACTATTTGCTTTTAAGAAATCATGGCCAGATTGAATTCCGTCAGAAAATCAAAGCTTTCAACTTGTGCTTTCGACTGGTTTAAAAATCATGTTTTATGAAACCAAATTTCAAGTGTTTTATCAGCCATTATGACATATAGGTTGTGAAAATCAAATGAACATTTTTGCGATTTTATTCTGGTTGGGGTTGATTTTGCAAGTGATCATTCGTTCCCCATTCGACCGCGCTCAACGCAAAGAGAAGAAAATTATTCAATTAAAAACAAAACTTGAAAACATTCTCCTGGTGATGCTGACGTTAGGTGGATTGGTTCTTCCATTTATTTATTCTTTCACGAACTTGATCGTCTTTGCAAATTTTTCTTTACCCACCTGGTCTCAATGGTTTGGGGCATTTTTGCTGGCGAGCGGAATCCTGTTTTTTTGGCGCAGCCACCTGGACCTCGGAATAAATTGGTCCCCATCCCTTGAAATTCGCGAAAAACATAATTTGGTCACTCATGGCATTTACAAACGGATCCGTCACCCAATGTACACATCTCTCTGGATCATGTCTTTAGCTCAACCTCTCCTTTTGCCAAATTGGATTTCTGGTTTTGGAAATCTGGTTTTTTTTATTCCATTCTATTTTTTTCGAGTTTCCGAAGAGGAGAAGATGATGACGGAGACTTTCGGCAAAGAGTATGAAGAATATGTGCAAAAAACCGGATCGATTTTCCCAAAGTTAAGATTTTGAAAGATGAATATTAAAACAATTTACCTCAAAAGATCTGCCGAACTTTCTTTTTTTTTAAAGGCTTTATGAAACCAATTTCATTTAAGTCAACCCCGTCAATTTAATCTTGGTTAGTTTCTTGAATTTCAGAAAGCTATTCCGAAAGATATAATCAAACCCATGACAAGACACTTATTAATCATTGATGATGATGCTCTGATGAGACGCAGCCTGGCATTTAATCTTGAGCAAGCCGGGTTTAAAACGATCAGCGCAGCCAGCGCTGAAGAAGCCCTTACAAATGCCCAAAAAAGTTCGCCTGATTTGGTTTTATTGGATATTGGTTTACCGGGAATGGACGGGTTGGATGCACTCAAGCTGTTTAAGGAAAAATTTAACGTCCCGGTTATTTTTGTTTCAGCTCGCCGGCGTAATTTGGATCAGGTTCTTGGTTTGGAACTCGGTGCAGACGATTATGTAACGAAACCTTTTGATGTGGACGTCTTGATCGCTCATATTAAAGCTGTTTTCCGGAGAAACGAGAAATCAATTTCAACCCAACCACAGCCAGACCCAATCCTTAAAGCGGGGGATTTAATCATCAACCCTTCGGAACATACTGTTCAACTTGAGGGAAAAACTATCGATCTTTCTCCAAAAGAGTTTAACCTCCTGCAAAACCTTATGATGAGACCCAATCAGGTTCATTCGATCGATGAATTATTAAGTAGTGTTTGGGGTACAGAATTTTTAGGACAACCCCAGGTGGTGTATGTTCATATCCGGTGGCTGCGAGAGAAATTGGAACTGGATCCAGCAAAACCTCATCGTATTTTAACAGTACGTGGGGTTGGTTACAAATTCGTTCCTGAGGGATAATGTTCAAATATTTACGCCAACGTTTAATTTGGAGTCATATTTTGCCCATTTTGATTGCTTTACCATTAATGGGAATATGGCTGGTTTATATTCTGGAAGGTCAATTCTTAATTCCTAACCTGGCTCGAAATTTGGTGAGCAACGGGCGGCTATTGGCAGAAATAACAAGCGCAGAATACGAGCTTTGGGGCGATCCCCTCCTGTTTGAGAATCTCATTTCCCGCGTACAACTTGACCCAAGTATCCAGGTCATGTTCCTGGATGGCGAAGGAACTTTGCTTTTTTCGAGCGATCCGGGGGATCAGAATTTAAGAGGCCGGACCATCCAGCTTCCGGGAATTTCTTCGGTCATCTCCGGTAAAGAAACTTCCTTGACGAATTACTCCCTCTTTAATATGGGCAGTATTCTAGTGGATACCTATGAACCAGTCTTCAACACCGATCACCAGGTTATTGGTATTGTTCGCCTGACTTATCAAGTCAGTTCAATTTACGAGATTTTTGACCGTCTTCGCTGGCAGATCTTACTAGCGGTCCTTCTTGGGCTTCTTCCGAGTTCAATTTTGGGAATGTGGCTGGCAATCAGTATCAGTCGCCCTGTGGATGAAGTAACCAGCGCCATTTATGACCTCGCAACCGGTAAACGCATGGAGCTTGTACAGGAAAAAGGTCCTGAAGAAATTCGATCTCAAGCCAGGGCAGTAAATTTTTTAGTGGAACAAATGCGTGAGCTGGAAACTTCCCGGCGGCAGTTATTAGCCAACCTGGTACACGAATTGGGGCGTCCGCTGGGAGCTTTACGTTCAGCCATTCACGCTCTAAGTAAAGGAGCCAATCAGGATCCCAAGTTATTAATGGATTTGACTCATGGAATGGACGAAGAATTGTACCGACTTCAGTTTCTCCTCGATGAATTGGCAAATCTTTACGATAAAACCAGGGGCAGCCTCGAACTCAATCTGGAAAAGATTGATACCAATCAATGGCTGCAGGATATCTTGGCACCATGGCGGGCAGCAGCCGAAGAAAAACGGATTGAATGGCTGGAGGAAGTTCCCCCCTCACTACCTTCCATCACCATCGATCCACAACGTATGGCACAGGTACTTGGGAATCTTCTCAGCAATGCAGTCAAATTTACTTCCAAAGGCGGCTTGATCAAATTTTCAACAAAATTTGAAAACGGCAATATTTTGTTCATCGTAAAAGATAATGGCGCTGGAATTAGCGAGGAAGATTCGGAGAAAATTTTTCTCCCCTTTTACCAGGGAAATACCGGTAAGAGGATCAAACAGGGCATGGGGATTGGCTTGACAATTGCAAAAGAAATAGTGACAGCACATGGGGGACAGATCAGTGCGGTCAGCTTAACAGGGGAGGGAAGTGAATTTACTGTTCTTTTACCCGGTAAAATTATTCCATAAGGATTCCTTAAGGTTTTCTTCAATCTCCCTTAAAGACTTGGTAGAGTTTATTTTATATACTTCGATCATAGGAAGTATAAGGAGACTCTATCATGAAACAAAAAACTTTTCTTTTCAGCATCACAATTCTCATCGCAAGCATTCTACTTTCAGCTTGCGGATCGGTTCCTGGGATCACCTCTCTTTTATCTGGCGCAGCCAGTGGGGGTCTTGCAGCGCAAATCGATAATAAGACAATCAATCAGCAGCCCCAAGCCACCCAAACAACGCTTGGCAGTCCAGCGGTGGTCCCAGCGGGAGGGACTACCACCTTGAGCTCTTACGAAACAGCTCTCGAAGAGATTTACACCCAGGTTAATCCATCCGTTGTAAGCATCAAGGTAGTTTCCAAACAAACCGCTTCTCAACTTCCAAGCGGAAATAACCCATATAATATCCCCGGATTTCCAAATTTCTTTGGTTCTCCCAATCAAAATAATAACCAAAATGTTCAACCTCAATATAGCCAGGCACTCGGGTCAGGCATAGTTTGGAATTCTGACGGATACATTGTTACAAACAATCATGTGATTAGCGGGGCAGATACAATCGAAGTTCAGTTTTACGATGGGACTATTCTTTCCGCAAAATTGGTCGGTGCAGATCCAAACAGCGACCTGGCTGTAGTTAAAGTGGATAATTCTGGTTTGAAATTATCACCGATCGCGATCACCGATTCGACGCAGGTTAAGGTAGGGCAGGTTGCCGTAGCAATTGGCAATCCGTTCGGATTGGAAAATTCAATGACGGTGGGAATTGTCAGCGCCCTGGGGCGTGAATTGCCCGCCAATGAAGGTACCAGCACTAATTCAAGTGGAGCGACTTACACCATCCCGGATATTATTCAAACGGATGCCCCAATTAATCCAGGAAATTCTGGTGGACCACTGGTTAATGACCAGGGAGCATTGATAGGAGTAACCTCCGCAATAGAATCGACCTCTAATTCAAATTCGGGCATTGGTTTTGCCATTCCAGCTTCCATAGTTCAAAAAGTCATCCCCGAATTGATCAAATCAGGGAAATATGAACATCCTTATCTGGGAATCAGCGGCACAGCACTCACACCCAGCCTCGCCCAAGCCATGAAACTGAATGCTACTCAACGTGGAGCACTGGTGGAAGAGATCGTTCCAAATGGTCCTGCTGATAAGGCTGGATTGAAAGGCAGTGCTTCGCAGGTGACCATCGATGGACAAAATATCATGGTTGGCGGCGATATTATTACAGCAATTGAAGGCTCACCAGTTAATTCGATTACAGATTTGATCGCCTATCTGGAAGAACATACCAGCATCGGACAAAAAGTTACCCTGACGATCCTGCGCAACAACTCCCAACAGAAGATTGACGTCACATTGGAAGCAAGACCCGCACAGACTATACAGGTTGCCACCCAAAGCAACAATTCGTCAAGCCAGAGCGCCTGGCTGGGAATCGCTGGCCAAACACTGACACCTGATATCGCCAAAGAAATGAAACTGTCCAGTACCCAGGTTGGTGTTCTGATTGAACAGGTTCAGGCAGGTAGTCCAGCAGACCTGGCGGGAATTCAGGGGAGTTACAAACCGGTGTTGATTAACGGTGAACGTGTTTTAGTCGGTGGAGATATCATCACTGCCATCGAAGGAAATGCCATCAGCACTACCAGCGACCTGCAATCGTTCATTCAAAGCGCAAAGCCAGGTCAGGAAGTGAAAGTAAGCATCCTGAGGGATGGTAAAGAAATTACAATCAACGTTACACTGGCTGTTCATCCTTAAATAATCGCACTCTTCACAAAACAGGCTGTCTTCATCACGGAGGCAGCCGGTTTATTTTAAATGGGGAATTTTCTTTGCCTGGCTGAATTCATTTTTTCCGGTTGAAGAATTTACGTTTGCAAAAATAAAAGGAAAAAATTATTTCGTTCGGTTTTCGACCTCAGGTTTCAGAGGAAATCCGCGACACAGGTACTAAAGCCCGGTCACTCTGAAAGTTTGATAAGTACACCTAAATTAAAATAAAAAACTGAGGAGCAGGAGCCCCCAGTTTTTGTGATAGATTAGGTTGATTCTACTGGATTAGTAAGTAACTCCCCTTGGTAAAGTCTTGGCATTTTCAATCCAGGCAGCAACCATTTTGGCACTTGGGAGTTGGCGCACAAGTTTCTTTTGGGCATTAACCTCAGCCAACTTCTTTGTCAGGTTGTCTGCCTTGCGGGTTGCAAGTTCAATCACGGTATCCACTCCAGCGGCTTCGAGCAGATCGCTGTATTCGGATCCAATCCCTTTAACCCGGAATAAATCCGCCCGATTAACCCATTCAAGAATCTTCGCTTCGTTAATTCCTGATTGGGCAGCAAGTTCCTTGCGTCCTTTGGGTGTGGCACCTTTTGCCAAAAGATCTTCTACTTTAACTACCCCGATTGAGGAGAGTTTTTCTGCAAATACAGGACCAATACCTTCAATTTCAATAATTTTCATCTGATCCTCCTATGTGAAAGATTAAATATCGTATCTAATAGTATAGCACAGGTAAAAGATTAACGTTCTGATGGGTTCATGAGAATAATATAAGTGAGTATTAATTGATGATAAAATACAACCTATATATGAGCAGTTGTTCAGATATTAATTCGAAAATGATCAATCACCTAGATGAAGTTTCAGCAGCCCATGTCGCGGAACTTTTCAGCGCATTTTCTGATGCCAGCCGGGTTAAAATTCTGTTCGCTATTTTGGAGCACGAGATGAATATTACTGCACTAGCCGCAGTGGTGGGAGTAAGTGAATCCGCAATCTCGCACCATATGCGGGGGTTAAGGCAAATGCATATCGTCCGAGCCAGGCGTAATGGTAAAGAAGTTTTTTACAGTATCGTCGATCCACATCTCATTGCCATTTTTCAACAAGGTGTTAAACACATCCAGGAAAAATAATTTGGATCCTAATAAAATACAAGTTATCATATACGAAAATTAGAACCTCCCAAATTTTTTTACTTTCCTGTATGAAATTTTTAGTTAGCCCAAACAAATGGAGCAAATTACCATATGAATACCTTTTCCGAATCCAAATTATTGGAAGGCTTGAGCGAACAAGAGGCAAGGGAAAGATTGGCAACGGACGGTTTTAATGAATTGGAAAGCACCAAAAAACGCTCATTTTTCCATATTCTTGTCGAAGTTATCCGTGAACCAATGTTTTTATTGCTGATTGCTTGTGGTGTTCTTTATTTATTTTTAGGAGACCATGAAGAAGCCATCATGCTGATGGGCTTTGTATTTGTAATTATCGGAATTTCCTTCTACCAGGAACAAAAAACTGAACGAGCTTTGGATGCATTGCGAGATCTCTCAAGTCCACGTGCATTGGTCATCCGGGATGGAAAACAACAGCGCATCGCAGGGCGGGAAGTGGTTCAAAATGATATTATTTTGATTTCAGAAGGGGATCGTGTTCCTGCTGATTCTGTCCTCCTGAGTGGAACGAATGTAAAAGTGGATGAATCCTTATTGACTGGAGAATCTGTACCTGTCAGAAAAATATCCTGGGATGGTCGGATCAAGATGGACCGACCAGGTGGAGATGATCAACCTTATATTTATTCTGGTTCGATGGTGATCGGTGGACAGGGGGTGGCACAGGTTATTGCAACCGGAATGAGCACAGAAATTGGCAAAATTGGTCAGGCGATACAGTCCCTAGAACCTGAAGACACAAATTTACAGCAGCAAACCAGAAAAATTGTGCGAAATTTTGCATTAATTGGGTTGGTATTGTGCACGGCGGTTGTAATCGTTTATGGATTAACCCATGCAGATTGGCTTCACGGTTTCCTTGCGGGAATCACACTCGCCATGGCGATTTTACCTGAAGAATTTCCAGTAGTGCTGACAGTATTTTTAGCCCTGGGTGCCTGGCGCATTTCACAAAAACATGTTCTCACCCGTCGCGTCCCAGCAATTGAGATGCTTGGAGCGGCTACAGTTCTTTGCACAGACAAAACTGGCACATTAACCCAAAATCATATGACCGTGACACACTTGATGGTCGATGATGAATTATTTGAAGTGGGTTTGTCTCAGCGCACATTGCCCGAAATGTTCCATGAACTAATTGAATTTGGCATCCTGGCAACCCCTGCCGATCCTTTCGATCCAATGGAGAAAGCGCTTAACGAACTGGGGGGCAGAACGCTGATTAATACCGAACACTTGCATGCTGATTGGAATTTAATGCGCGAATATCCGTTATCAGAAAAACTTTTGGCAATGTCTCATGTGTGGAGATCAACAACACAACAAACTTTTATCATCGCGGCCAAAGGAGCACCGGAAGCGATTGCGGATCTTTGTCATTTCAACGCAGACCAAATTAAATCACTACATAATCAAATTGATCTCATGGCTAATAAGGGTTTGAGGGTTCTGGGAATATCCAAGGCGGAATTCAATAGCGTTAAGCTTCCCGAAGCCCAACATGATTTTGATTTTAAATTTATTGGCTTGTTAGGGTTGGCAGATCCAATTCGCCCCGAAGTTCCAGCTGCAGTCAAGGAATGTTACGATGCAGGAATCCGAGTGATCATGATTACTGGAGATTATGCGGGTACTGCAATCAATATCGCCGATCAAATAGGATTAAAACCGCTTGATAACATCATCAACGGCGCAGAACTGGATTTAATGAGTGATGATGAACTTAAAGAGCGGATTAAAAATACCAGTATTTTTGCCCGCGCAGTTCCTGAACAAAAACTTCGAATTGTAAAAGCTTTGAAAGCTAACGGTGAAGTTGTGGCAATGACGGGCGATGGGGTCAACGACGCTCCAGCACTCAAAGCTGCCCACATCGGGATTGCCATGGGTAGTCGTGGCACCGATGTCGCGAGAGAATCTGCAGCCCTGGTACTGGTAGATGATAATTTTGCTTCGATCGTTTCTGCAGTTCGAATAGGACGCAGAATTTTCGATAACTTAAAGAAGGCGATGTCATTTATTTTTTCGGTACATATCCCGATTGCAGGTATGTCTTTAATTCCGGTGCTGTTTAAAATGCCGCTGGCTCTTCTACCTGTCCATGTGCTTTTCCTGGAATTAATTATCGACCCAGCCTGCACCATCGTTTTTGAAACAGAAAATGATGAACCTGATATTATGAAACGCAACCCTAGAAAATTGGACGTCCCAATTTTCGATCGTTCAATGGTCATATCCGGTTTAATACAAGGACTAGGCGTTTTGGTGGTGGTAGCTGGTGTTTATTTTTTCGCTCTCAACCAGAATCTGGGCGAAGGGGAAGCCCGAATGTTTGCATTTTTTTCCCTGGTGATCGGAAATTTGGGTTTGATTTTTTCCAACCGGTCGCAGAAATTACCCATCCTTCAGCTCCTGAAAATCCCTAACAAGGCACAATGGTGGGTTACAGGCGGGGCTTTGTTTTTCCTAACACTGGTTTTAACGATTCCATCTTTGAGAATCTTGTTCCAATTTGGAGATCTCCACCGTTGGGAAATTATCTTCCTGATTTTTACGGGTTTCCTCAGCATTTTGTTCGCAGAAATTGTGAAACTCAAGTTCATTCAAAAAATAATTGGGAATGAGTAGAGAAGGTAATGTCGGGCAGAGTTAATTTAATTTGATTGATATCTTTTTTCAAATGGATTTATTTTTTTGTGTTTTTACTTAGGGGTACAAACGAGACCTTGAATTGAATTTGAAAGACAAAATCAAAAAGGAATTGTGATTACCAGGTAGGTTCACGGCTCAAGGGATAAAATTGGTATTCAAACCATTCCGCCAGGCAGATAAATTCTAAAAATATATTAATGAAAAAATCCGCTAGAAGTAAACCTGCTGCTTTCGTTTATAAATTTCCGATCCGGCAGTAAGAGAAATCCGTTCAATCTCGACAAGATTGCTAGTGAACAAAATATTTTTCCAGAAATTCTTCAAACAATTCAGGATCGCTGGCGATCTCTTTTTATCTAAGAGGGCAAGGTTCAAAAAAAGGGACAATCTTACGCAAAAATCCAAACAATATGGGCATTGGAGATGTTAATATTTTTAAACTTAGAACATGCCCCAACAAAAATGGACCTGATAATTTATAAAAACCAAACGAATTGATAAAGGTTTCAGCCTGGAGCTGTTATTTTACATTTTCGCGACAGATTTCGAAAACGTTGCTTAACTAAAAAAAGATGGTATGGGGAATTGGCGATTGCTAACCTATTTGATTTTATTTTCGATTTAAATAGTTATTTTTTCAGGGCGGTTCGAACAATTTCAAGAAAATCAAATTCAAAATTTAATCACAAATCAATAAAACCGATTCCCAACGAATAATGTAATATCGATTTAGTGACATAAACAACTATTGTGCATATTATCACAATAATGATATATTAATCACGAAATATGCGTTTATGCGAATATATAAAAAATAGACCATGATTACTCAAACTTTTTTACAGGAAATTTCCCAGTTAGAAGCTGATTTTTGCTTCGCATTAGCCGATCCGACGCGTATCCTGATTCTATACAGTCTGAATGAGGCTCCTCGCACAGTGACTGATTTAACCATTGAATTAGGTATACCTCAACCGACAACCTCCCGCCACCTGAAAATACTGCGCGACCGGGGGCTTGTTGCAGTAAGCCGGCAAGGTGTTTCGATTACTTATAGACTTACTGACACTCGCTTGATCGAAGCGTTGGATCTACTGCGTGGAGTTATGCGTGACAGGATCACGCATCGCGCGTTATTGATGAATGAAATAAATAATCATTAGAATCCCAAATTTTTCATCGAGGAGGTTTGCATGCAGCGAAAGAATTATTACGCTATATTAACCGCAGCCGGGTTACTTCTGGTCTTAGCAACCGGTTTCTGGCTTATTTTCGCTCAACCAGTTAGTGCACAATGCGGTTCCCAGGCGTCTTCCTGTAAGAACTGTCATGAGGTTCAAGCCCAGAAACCCGTCAATTCTGATGGGACTGGATGGCACCAATCGCATGCTTTCGGCGATTTCTGCTATATATGTCATGGCGGAAACCAACAGTCTACTGATAAAGCGACCGCCCATGCTGGCATGGTTTCCCCACTCTCAGATGTAAAAGCAGCCTGCCAATCCTGCCATGTCAAAGATTACATGGATCGGGCAAAGATTTATGCTGATAAATTGGGAGTAACGATTGGCACTGGAGGAGCAGCCGCCGCTGCCGGAAGTGCCACCGCTGTAACAACCCAGGCCGCTCCCGCTGCCAACAGTAACGCCACCACACCTCCAAGTGGTCAGGTCGTCATTGAAAATAATCCCGGCACTGTTGACTACGTTGAACAATACAATCAATCAGTCCTGGGCAAGGTCTCAATCAATTGGGGAAATATGATTGTTGGGGCTTTGATTGTCCTATTGGTGGTCTTTGGCGGTGCATTTGTATATTTCAATGAAAAAAAGTTGCGTGGAGCAGCGGTACAAACCGAAGTTTCATCATCAACTGGAACCAAAGCAATCAAACTTGAAGATTATCCTGCCGATGTGATCGCCCTTCTTCCCCAGATTAAAGAACTTAATCCAGTTGGACGTAGAGCGCTCGGAAAAATACTCGCCAACCCGGCAGGTG
Source organism: Chloroflexota bacterium (assembly GCA_021795965.1). GTDB lineage: Bacteria > Chloroflexota > Anaerolineae > Anaerolineales > Villigracilaceae > UBA5195. The sequence goes on along the minus strand of JAJYOU010000004.1, from coordinate 59,906 downwards.
CATCTGAATTACTTCTCTCATTATCCCGCATTGACCCTGAATTAATCCAGCGAATGAAAGGGCTTGATCGCGAAGCGCAAGCCATCCTCTTCGCACTGGCAGGAGAATAATAAAATGAAATTTGTTTTGGATTACATCCGTAAAGAAGAATGGTCCCCTTACGTCGCAGGGATCCTGCTCGGAATAGTTGGAATTCTGGCAGTATTGCTAAGCAACAGTCTTTTAGGCGCATCCGGAGCGTTTGAAAACCTGGCAGGAATGATCGGCAAAGCAGTTGCACCTGATGCTTTCAACAACATGTATTTCAACTTTATCATGCCGCCAGGAATCACCTGGGGCGTGGTTCTTCTCGTAGGTACTTTCTTCGGAGGAATGCTCGCTTCGTTTACAAGCGGCACTTTCAAATGGCGCTTGATTGGGGATGACAAATGGTCCAAGATCTTTGGACCGCAGGTCTGGAAGCGTTGGGTCCTGGCTTTTGTTGGCGCCATTATTCTCGAATATGGCGCAGGGATCGCCGGCGGATGCACGAGCGGTTTGGCTATCTCGGGCGGAATGCTTTTGGCTCCTTCGGCTTTCTTATTCATTGCGGCAATGTTTGCTTCAGGCATCCTGACCGCATTGATCGTTTATCGCAAGCGATATTAGGAGCAAACCATGAACTACGTGATTGCTGCAGGACTTGGGTTGTTTTTTGGCTTTTCCTTGAATAAAGCCGGACTCACAAAATATAACAAAATTGTCGGGGCGTTTCGTTTTACCGATATGGCTGTTTTGAAATTCATGATGACCGCATTGGTCGTTGCAATGATCGGTCTATATGGTTTTAGAGCGCTCGGATTGATCAAATTCCCAGCCGTTCCAGCAACTTACATCGCAGGAAATGTGATTGGCGGTTTGATTTTTGGGATAGGAATGGCTCTAAGCGGTTACTGACCGGGAACCTGCGCCGCCGGTGGCGGTGAAGGTAAGCTTGATTATATTGTCCCTGGTTTCCTTGGATTTTTAACTGGTGCAGTGATCTTCGGATTGACTTACCAGTATGTATTTCCTCCAATTAATGCAATCGCAAAAATTGGAAATGTCGTAATGCCTGATCTTTGGAATATCAATTCATTCTTATTCATCCTGCTATTCGTTCTGATCACACTCTTCCTTTTCTATTTGATCGATCGAGCAGGAATGCAGCGCAAAGAGAAATAGTCGCCAAAATCAAAGATGGTGAAGTTTGCCATCCTTGATGGTAATTTCATGGCAACTGGAGTAAATCATGACGAAATTATTTTCACGACGCGACTTCCTCAAATTGGGTGGCTCCGCTGCCGCAGCAGTGACTGTTGGCGGGTTTATCCCCCCACTCGTAGCAAAAGCAGCCGTAAAAGCCGGGCTAATTGATCCGGATGGGGATGGTTACATTCCCACCATGTGTGAAATGTGCGTCTGGCGCTGTGGTGTTTTAGCCAAAGTCAAAGATGGTAGAGTGGTTAAATTGGAAGGCAATCCCGATCATCCCAATTCGACTGGCAAACTTTGCGCGCGCGGGCAATCTGGATTAATGAATACTTATGATCCCGACCGGGTTCTTACACCACTGATTCGGGTGGGAAAGCGTGGAGAAGGGAAATTCCGAAAAGCTTCCTGGGATGAAGCTTTGGATCTGACTGCCAGCAAGATGTTGGATATCAAACAAAAATATGGCCCTGAAGCCATGATGTTTTCATCAACCCATAATATTTCACAGCCAGTATTTGAAAATATTCTTTATGGATTTGGATCTCCCAATTACGGCACGCAGCGATCTTTGTGTTTCAACGCCATGATTGTTGCAAATATCATGACTTATGGTATGGAAGAACCTGCGCGAGATTATAACAACATAAAATATCTAATTTTAACCGGGCGCAATTTAACCGAAGCTATTTCCACTTCGGAAACATCTGCTCTCATGGAAATAATTTCCAAAGGCGCAAAAGTAATCTATATTGATCCGCGCTACACCAAAACGGCGTCAAAATCCACAGAATGGCTGCCAATCAAACCTGGAACTGACAGCGCCTTTCACCTGGCATTAATTAACGTCCTGATCCAGGAAAACCTTTACAACAAATCCTTTGTAGATAGTTATACTTCCGGCTTCGAAAAGCTCGGTACATCGGTACAAGATTACACCCCAGCCTGGGCAGAAAAAATTACCGGTATTTCAGCAGACACCATCACACGAATTGCCCGGGAATTTGCCGCCGCGGGTTCAAATGCTCTCGCCCATAATGGCTGGCGAACTTCCAATTTCATCAACTCTTTCCAAACTGAAAGAGCAATCACAATCTTGAATTCGCTGGTGGGCAATTGGGGATCAACCCTTCATCCTGCTGCAGGCGAAGGTGCTGGCGGATTAGGATCAATCCCCCAGCCTGCGTTTCCAAGAATCACAGCTCCCCGCCTGGATGGAGTTCCGTGGAAATTCCCGTTCGTTCCACTCAAATTAGGGATATTCCAGGAAATGCGGGATGGAGCCCTTAAAGGTGATCCTTACGAAGCTCACGGATGGTTAATTTCACGTCAAAACCCGGTTCAGGACCTGCCTGACCGTGCCAAAACACTCGAGTTGTTTGGTAAATTGGATTTTATAGCCAATATCGACATCATCATGAATGACACATCCTGGTTCTCGGATGTCGTCCTGCCCGAAGCCTCTTACCTTGAGCGCTATGACCCCCTTAATCCAGTTGGGGACAAAGCATTCCTGCGCCAACCCGTGATCGAACCTCAAGGAGAAGGAAAATCTGCCCTTTGGATTTTCAGAGAGCTTGGAAAACGACTGGGTATCGGTGATTACTTCCAGTATCAGGATGAACAGGACTACATTAACCAGCAACTCAAACCGATGGGGTTGACCCTGGATGATATCGCCACCCACGGTTATGCGCAATTTCCAGCTGGTGAGAAAAAGACCGAATTCGATTGGGCGACCCCCAGCGAAAAAATTGAAATATTCTCCACCACGCTTGAAAAGGGCGGGTTTGATCCCATCCCCACCTGGCAGGAACCTGCTCAACCAGGTGAAGATCAATTCTATCTCCTGACCGGAAAAGTCGGTCAGCATACCCAATTTGGCACCCATAATAATAAGTTGCTGCACAAATATGAAGATACCCCTCGCATTTGGATGCATCCGGACGCAGCAGCTAAAAGAAGCATCAAGGATTGGGATCTGGTGGAAGTGACCAGTGAAGTTGGCAAAATCAACTTGGCAGTCATGGTGACTCCGACCATCCGCCCAGATTGTGTATATATGACCCCGGGATATGGGCATCTTTCCAAAGGTTTAAGAACCGCCTACGGCGAAGGCGCAAGTGATTCCGTGTTACATGTCACATATACTGACCCGGTTAGCGGCGGGCAGGCGCTCAGCCAAACATTTGTCACTGTCAAGAAAGCGTAAAAGGTAAAACATGGCAAACGATACAAAAAAACGCTTTGGTTTTGTGATCGATATCTCTCGCTGCATTGACTGTCGAGCCTGTCTGGTAGCCTGTAGTGTGGAAAATACGGTACCTTATACTCACACGCGCATCTGGGTGCACGATCAAGGCGTAAAAGGAGATTGGCCGTTATTTAACCGCACATTTGTTCCCTACAACTGCATGCATTGTGATAATCCGCCTTGCACAGAAGTTTGCGTCAGCGGTGCAACATATAAAAATAAGGAAAATGGACTCGTTCTGGTTGATCAGGATGCCTGTATTGGCTGTGGATTCTGCGTTGAAGCTTGTCCCTACGATGTACGTTACATTGATGAGCAGCGTGGAGTGGTGGACAAGTGCAACGGATGTTTCCAGCGTGTTGAAACAGGTCAAATGCCAGCTTGTGTGGCTACTTGTGTTGGTGGATCGAGACTTTTTGGCGATTTCAACGACCCGGAGTCAACTGTTTCCAAAGCTCTTAAAAATGCCAAATCCGTACTCCGCTTAGACGCCAAACGCCAGGACGGTAAAAGCACTGGTCCGAATATCTATTACACCAATGCTTCTGTTGAAATGGTTTCCCTGCTGACCTCCGATAAATTTAATCAAATGGAAGGCAAGGTCCCTGAAGCCTCAGAATATACAGTCTCTGAAGAATTGTGGAAAAAGCTGATAATTCCTGTGCTCGGACTGGGAATTGCTGGTTCATTCGGTCTACAGGCATTCTACTTCACCAAGCAGTTAATCGAAGGCGAAAAGGATGTGGAGGAGTAATCGATGAGTTCAAACCAAACTGTACCAGTCGCGGAACAAAAACGTTTGCGTGAAAAATTATTAAAAAAACATAACGTGGCAAATATTATTACACACTGGTTTAATGTCCTGATATGGCTAATGCTTCTGCCAACAGGAATTGCCATTATTTCTTCTCCCAGGCTGGGAGTATCTCCAATTTGGATGCAGGAATGGTTTCGAAATATGTTTGGCGGCACCGCGAATTTGATTACATTCCACTATACCGTTGGGTTTGTGTGGATAAGTGTGCTGTTATTTAATATATTTGTGGGGTGGAAAAAGTATTTCGTTCCTTTCGCCATGCACCGTGTGCTGCTCGATAAGGATGATATCGACTGGTTAATGATAAAACCTTTCCAGATGATGGGTTTTATGAAAGACAAACCCTTACCCCCTCAGGATGCATATAATGGCGGGCAAAAGCTGTACATGTTTGTGGTCATCCTTGGTTCCATTGGAATCATGATCAGCGGACCCGTGATGGTTTTCAAAGCGTTTTTCCCTCCCATTTTGAAGCAGATCGCCCAACCATTACATTTCCTTTCAGTATTTTCCATCGTGGCAGGTATTTTAATCCATGTTTACATGGGGGCAATTTTTCCCGAAGAAAAAGAAGGTTTATTCTCCATGTTCTCGGGGAAAGTTTCGGCTTGGTATGCTAAAATGCACCATGAGAAGTGGTACTGGGAGAAAATTCAAGCTGAATTAGATTGGGAAGACGAAATCAATCAAAAAATTGCATCCGAAACCAAAGAGCATCAAGAAATTCCTTTGGAAAATTAATTTCTTGAAAACCGCCCCGACCGGGGCGGTTTTCTTTTATAATCTCTGCATGCGTCCAAATTTTTTCCACCATTTGCACCCACCCACCATCCCAGCAGATCAAGCCCGCTGGAAGTACACTCTCGGTGCTGGAGGGACGGCATTTTTCCTGGTGTTGGTTCTCATTATTACAGGCTCCCTGGAAATGTTTTATTACATTCCATCGGCTGTAAGCGCCGCCCTTTCGATACAAGTCATCACATACCAGGTACCAGTCGGATGGCTAATTCGAAACATTCATTACTGGGCTGGTCAATTTTTGCTGGTTGTGAGTATCATTCATCTTATTCGCGTGGTATTTACCGGTGCGTATTCAGCTACGCGCAGGTTCAACTATTTGCTTGGGTTAGGATTATTCGCCTTACTTGTCTTGATGGACTTTTCCGGTTATGTTTTACGGTGGGATACAGGCGTAAAGTGGGCGCTTGCAGCGAGTACCAACCTAATTAAATCCATTCCATTGATCGGTGATGGATTAACTAATTTCATCACCGGTGGAGCAGAACCCGGAACAAGTGTCCTGGTTCATTTTTTTGCGTGGCACATATATGGATTAATGACCCTCGCGTTGATCTTAATGGTCTGGCATGTTTTTCGAGTCAGGCGCGATGGAGGCATTGCTTCGCCTCCCAGGGAATTGAATTCGGAACAAGAACGGATTAACCGCTTTGAACTGGTCCGGCGCGAAGTGCTGGCAATGATTTTTTCAATGGCTGTTTTAATCTTGGTATCCATATTTTTCCCCGCGCCAATCGCCCCAGCCATGACAGAATATTCCTCCCTATCTGCCAGCGACCGGGCTCCATGGTTCTTACTCTGGGTTCAGCAAATGCTCAAATGGGGAAATCCTTTCTTTTGGGGAGTTTTCTCACCTCTCATTTTGCTAACACTAACTGCAATCATCCCATACACATTGCCTGAGCCGGATGCCTCCGAAATTGGGCGATGGTTTCCAAAATCCAACCGTCTGGCTCAAATTGCGCTGGGAATTATTATTTTTTGGTTTGTCCTTTTGACGATTATCTTCCTCCTCTCTTCCTAATGAATCGTCCAATTACGCTGATTGCTTCCTTATTTCTTTTGTTGACCATTGCGGGAGTCATGTGGAGAGATTCACATTCTCCTGTGCCGACTTCATTAACTCCAACTCTGACTGGTCAAACCGAATATTGTTTGAGCTGTCACTCGGACCTGCCCGAAATCAGCCCCTCTCATCCAATTAAGACATTCGGCTGTGTCATTTGCCATGGCGGAGAACGCCTGGCTTTGGATGCAAACCTGGCGCACAGTTCCATGCGTGGAGGCAAAAACCCATCTGATTTGCTGGTTGTGGAACAAAGCTGCGGTGGTGAAAAATGTCACGGTGGAGCACCCTCAGATAATCATGACCATATCCAAAGGGTTGAAACAAGCATCCAATCCACTTATGCCGGTGCAATTGCCATCATTCGATATACCTTTGGCGCCCAACCAGACTTAACCGCTCGATATGGAATTCAAGCGATCAAGGATGCAGCCATCACCACCAAAACCGGTCTCCCTTCGTTGTTGACCTTTGATCCAACCAGCGAAACCAATCCTTTTATTCAAAAATTTGGTCAAAACTGTCTGACTTGTCATATCAACGCAATTCCTCGTCAGGGAAACCCGTATTCCCGTTTTACCGGGTGCGCTGCATGCCACACCCCACAGTCACAAAATCAAAGTGCAAAGAATGCAGGCAATGCAAACCAAAAATCACAAGTTCACCAGCTGACCACTGCCATTCCTTTCACTCAGTGCAACACATGTCACAATCGCGGCAATTATGATTTGCGCCAGATGACCTTCGTTGAACGCACGGATCCGCTGACTGACAGACTGCACACATACTACCAACCCATCGCTCAATTTACGAAATGTGAATATACCCTTGATTGCATTGATTGCCATACCCGGGTGGAAGCGATGGGCGACGGTGATCTGCACAGCAGCAAACTGGATATTCAATATATCCAATGCAAAACCTGCCATGGAACTCCGACGGAATTGCCCAAAACGTTCACCTTAAGTGATTTGAATAATATTGCTTTCAGGGAAGCAAAGCTTAACCCGATCGTCGACTTAAAGGTAGGTGATACCTTATTAATTACTGAAAAAGACGAACCGCTCTGGAATACCCAAGTTTTAAGTGACGGAACATATCGATTGATCGGCAAAGCTACCAAGCAAGTTTTTAGTTTTCGCCCCGTTAAAGGAAGTCAATGCACGCAGTCAGGTGAGGATCAATCCTCTGCATACTGTCATCAATGCCATTCAGTAAACAAATAATCATTATTTAATCAATCAAATTCGTTCATAACGAGTGCCAATGCTTCTTTATTTAATTTTCCCGTTACCTGAATGCGGAATCGTTTCCTCATCGTGATGCAGCGCTGGTGTAGGATAGGAATAAACTTCACCAGGATCATCCTTGGCAGCACGAATATGGCGCAATGTCAAAAAATATCCGAGCAACGAACCGATGCCAGCCAGCGCCGCGAATGCGCTGCCAACTCCATGTGTGTTGACCAGCCAGTAAAATAATTGATAGATGGGGTATTCGAGCGGAAAGTTCATTTCTTGGCTCCACTTCTAGAATAGGCGGGTATTCGACAATCCAAACAATATTCCAGCCAGGCAAGATGCCCAAGTTGTTGCATCACATAATCCATCTCGGCGCGACTGACCATTGGTTGGCCGCATTTCTTGCAAACCAACCTCTCAGAAATTCGCAAAACCTGAGAGCTTTGGGGTTGTATACCGGTTGATTTCATTTTCAAAAGAGATGCATCACATGCCGCAATGCAACGTCCACACCCGGTACAACGAGAAGCGATTAACTCGAGCGCAGTTTGGTCCACCGTTTCCTGGATAGCCATTGCTTGCGTTTGGCAGCGCTGCACGCAAAAACCACACAAATTACAAGCTTCGGGATCAATTAATTCAGGCAGATGATTCCGTCCATCAGATTTAACCACTCTATTCGGTTGTAAAACATGGGTCATCCAATCAGAGAGAATCTGACCCACAGCCGCATAAACCTGGTCGGTCCCTCGAGCCAGGGATTGACCAAGCCCTGGCAGCCAACGACCAGCATGATGTTTCAGGAAATCCTCTTCTGCATCCGGATTAATCCTCGCCAGCCAGGCTAAAAAAGCTAGTTCATTGGAGGCACTGTCGGGTAGTTCGCTTCCTTCCACTTCAAGACCGGCCTTTGCATAACATTTTGCGACTTCAAAAGTAGCGTGTCCAAGGATGCTTCCGCTAAGATAAGCGGATTCAGAAAGCCAATAATTCGGTTTCCCTGCCTGTCCTTTTGAAAGTCCAACATAACGATCCTGACGAATGTGCAGTGCTTCAGCTGGGATTAATGCCATTCCAGGCAATGCGCTGGAATTAGGCAGGAGGCGAGATGCCAATTCAAAAAGCGGCCATTCCCTGCCTGGCAGGCAAATCCACTCTGACGGATCAGACAGGGCTTCTGCCAAAGCCGTAAATAAATCGGCGTGTTCAGTTATTGACACGAGCTAATCTCCCGAAGCTTCAGGCTGAGGGATGACCACGATGGATTGAGCCTGTTCCATCACACGCCCTTCCGCAATTTCCCAGATCGAAATTGCCGGGAAAAGCTTGAAGAAGACAATAAACATCAGCACAAACCCGGCAACAGATGCAGCGGTGATTGAAATTTCCGTCAAGCTTGGAGTGTAGGATCCGTAAGCTGCCAACATTGGGTGAGTGGTGGTGGGAATGACAATATTCCAACGCTCCAACCACATACCGATCACCACAAAGGTGGATGCAACGACTTTGGCAGCAATCGGGTTAGATTTAAACCAGGCACTAAACCCTGCCAGGATCCCGATAATTGCCAATACTAACAAAACCCATAATACTGTTCGCGCGGTAATCGTTTGCAGGAACAACAGAGAGGAAGGAACCATCCTGACGGTCGCCAAAAGCACGACCAGCATGAAGGCAGTTATTGTTGAAGCGATTGGCAGACCGTAGCGAAGTTTTGTTTTTTGTGGCGGCAGCCAGGAGGGAACTACCAGAATAAAGAATGCCCCAGCCATCAGGGCAACCATCAACCAAAAAGTGGGAGCAAAGGTTCCCCAAAGTTTGGCTGCCAGGACTGGCATTTCATAACTTTGCTGACCAGTTGCTAACCCCAGGTTTTCAGCGAAAGTGAAATAGAACCAAAGCGCGTTCATGGTGATAAAGAGCAACCCCAGGTTGCGGTACTGCCTCTGCAGGATGTAATTTTCCAGACCCAGCACCTTCCGAACTGCGGTCATTGCTATGAACAAGGCGCCAATTCCCGAAAATATTGCTCCAATCACAAAATATGGTCCAAAAATGGTCGAATGCCAGCCGGGTTGAAGAGTGGAAGCTAAAATCCAGGATATGATCGAATGCACCGAAACCGCCACAGGGATGATGAAAACAGCCATAAAAGCGATGGCTTTTTCAAGGCGGATCCATTGTTCACGGGTGCCGCGCCAGCCGAGTGCCAGGATAGTATAAAATTTTTTCCGCCAGTTTGGAGCATTTTCTGGCATGTTATCCCGGATAATGGCTAAATCAGGCATCAAGGGAAGAAAGAGATAGGTCACCGAACCGAGGAGATACATGGTAACCGATATGATGTCCCAAATGATGGGCGATTGTAAACGACCATAGATGAGCGTAAAAGGCAAACGATCAGGGCGGCCCATGTCGATAATGATTTGAAGCGAGCCAATCAGAAGGGCAAAAACCGTGATCGCCTCGGCTACGCGTGTAATAGGACGACGCCATTCCGCACCCGTAACGCGTAAGATTGCAGAAATCAGTGTCCCGGCGTGGCTAATCCCAATGAAAAAGACGAAATTGACAATATACATGCTCCAATAAACCGGTCTTCCCATTCCAGTGACACCCAGTCCATAGAACAGCTGACGAATGTAGAGGAATCCTCCCCAGGCAATGATTAACGACAATAATCCGACTGCCGCTTTGAAACCGGTGTTCAGCGGCGCAAACAATGGATCAATTAGTTTTTCTTTATCTTTTAAATCGATTTTAAGCACGGCTCAACCCTCCCGCAGGTAAATTACTTTGGGATGTGTACCTTCATCTTCCAATAAGTGGAAGGCGCGGGTATTTTTCGCTAGATGTGAAACAGTACTTTCTGGGTCATCCAAATCGCCGAAGAAACGAGCCTTACCAGTGCAAGTCTGGACGCAAGCTGGGACGTATTCATCAGCTCGAAAAGCGCGACCTTCGGCATCCGCCTGGGCATGAACCTTTTGCAGGCGGTGAATGCAGAACGTGCATTTTTCCACCACGGATCGTGGTCTCACTGCCGGACCTTCCAGAACGCCAGGTCCGACCACTTGATCGGGATTGAGATGAAGAATCATATCCCCCTCCCATTTTGGTTCATACCAGTTGAAGTAACGCACGCTATATGGACAACCAACCGTACAAAAACGGCAGCCAATGCAGCGGGCATAGTTTTGCTCGACAATGCCATCAGCATCCTTGAATGTGGCTCCAACCGGACAAACCTTGATACAGGGGGGATTCTCACAGTGCATGCAAGGACGTGGAAGGTATTCAGCTCGCACATTTGGATACTCTCCGGTGTCCTCAGTTGGGTTAATTGGCATCGGGAAAACATCATTCCAGCGCATCGCTCGACCCATCTCAGCCTGGTCTGGTGCCACCGCCGGGGTGTTGTTCTCAGCGCGACAGGCAATGCTACAGCCCTGGCAGGCAACACATTTATCCAAATCAATTACCATTGACCATTTAGCCATGTTTTTCTCATTTCCAATATTTGAAGCGTTATGCCCGATAAACTTTAACGTTTGTATTGGTAAATTCTGCCAGACCACAGGAAGGTTCACTGGCCGGGTTGAGAATCTCCAACCCATTTACTCCCCGACCTCCAGCAAACCGTCCGCTCGTGTGACCCTGGTTATAAGGCAGGTTGACCACAGCGGGATGAAGTCCCTTTACAAGACGCATCCTGGTTTTGAGTTTTCCGAAGGGACTTTCCACCCAGACTATATCTTTATCGGTGAGACCCAGGTCAGAGGCAGTTTTTGGGTTCATTTCCAACCAGGAATTCCATGTTTCACCGACAGTCATGCCGCTAATCTCCTGTAAAGTGGGCAGGTTGGCGGCTGCACTAACGGGACCAAGACTCATTAAGGTAATCACGTTCAAGCGAAGCGCAAACTGGGAAGCATCACCTGCCTGGGGACCGACCTCATGATGTGGCAGGCAAACAGCATCCCCGCTTTCGGATATGCCATATTTGGCAAGTTGATCTTTTTTAAGACCTCCAAACAGGCAATTTAATTCCCGGCTATAAAAGTCGAAACGACCATCTCGGGGAGCATTGCGCCGGTCGCGACCAACCACTTCGTTGATCCAGTGATTACTTCCACGGTGAGCATAGCGGTAACCGGGAATGAGCCACACTCCCAAATCTGTGAAAGTTTTCCAATCCACTCCGATATCTTTGAGACGGAATTGGAGCACTTCCTGAAAAGTTTTCCAGGGAAATGCACTACTAATTTCACCCCCCATCGCCTGCGCGACCTGGAGAATTACATCCCCACAATTTCGGGACTGTAAGCGTGGTTCTATGGCAGGTTGCCTGAGAGACACTCCGGGGTATCCCATTCCATGAATAGGTCCATCCTGCCAGCGTTCCAAAAAGGTCGATTCAGGCAGGATCAAATCTGCCAGGTTGGCAGATTCATCCGCAAAACTTGAAAAAGAAACGATCAGGGGAATTTTCTTAAAAGCCTCGGTGAAACGTTTTCCTCCAGGTGCATCAAAGATTGGGTTCGCATCATAAAGGAAGAGAGCTTCCACAGGTTTGCCTTCCAGAATGCGGTCGGCAACAGCCTGGTAGGCATTTCGCGCCAGGGGAAATAATGTACCTGCGCCATCCACTCGTTCAGTTGCAAGTCCTTTGGAGGCTACATCATCTGAGGGCAAATCTGGCCAGACAGCACAATCAAAATAACGCTGAGTTAATACGCCACCTGGAACATCGAGGCTTCCCACCAAGGCATTCAGCATATGGATAGCCATGGCTGCATAAACTCCGCTGATACTCCCATTCAGAAACCCACCTTTACCTGGCATAATCGCAACAGCTGGAGTATTGCTCGCGAATTCTCCAGCCAGGCGGGCAATGGTAGTGGCAGGTACACCGGTGATTTTCTCCACGTTGGCGGGGTCGTAATTCTCAAGAACAAAACTCATGAAACCCTTATGGGTTTTCCCTTTTTCATCTGAGAAATCTTCGAAGCCAAAGGAATAATTATGGATAAAATCCGAGTCAAACAGGCTGGAACGAATAATGACATTACAAATACCAAGTGCCAAGGCGGCATCGGTTCCAGGATTAATCGGGATCCACTCGTCGGCTTTGGCACCAGTAATCCCCTGGCGTGGATCAATTAGTATCACCTTGCTGCGGGTTGCTCGTCCGCGGCGGGAATAACTGATGCCGCTGATTGTGCGATGCGGATTTGGCCCAGCCTCGAGCAGACTGGCGCCGAAAGAAAGGATGTACCGGCTGTTTTCAAGGTCATATACTGGTAAATCATACACGCCTTGTGTTAGATAAACACCCAGTTTGGCGGCAGCCACGTTCAAACTTTCATTGCGCACAAGATTGGGGGAGCCTATCGCTTGCATGAAGCGTTCAAACAAGGAATTTAATTGCCCGCGAGCATCCCCGACCATGAAAACAAGTTTTTCGGGTTGACCGGCGGATCGAAGTGCATTTAGTTTGTCAGACACGGTCTTAATTGCTTCGTCCCAGGTGATTGCTTCCCACTGACCGCTGCCTCGATCACCCTTTCTTTTCTGAGGACCGTTTAACCGGTCTGGATGATAGAGTAATTCAGGTGCCGCCTGCCCTTTGGGGCACAGGCTACCTGAATTTACCGGATGCATCGGGTTACCTTCCAATTTGACCACGTTGCCATCGGCTACACGCGCTAATGTGCCGCAAGCCGATGGGCACAGGGCGCAGGCACCTGGGACAATAACATCATTTGAAGATGTCTTCAGGCTGCCAGCACCTGCGGCCGAAACAGCCTCGCCTCCTGTCAGGATAGGCAATCCCTCCAAAACCGCAGCAGCGCCTGCAGCAGCACTGGAGATTTTAAGAAAGTCGCGACGTGAGAGATTTGCAGGCATTTAGTTGCCTCCACAATTGGGATTTTCAGGCGAAGGAATACATGTCAAACGCCCGATATCGAGCGGATAGGAATCAGGTATGGGAGTTGCAATTCCACTGGCCATATCGGCAACAAATGCAGTTAATGCATCCAATTGAGAGGAGGTAAATTTTCCTTCAAAGGGTGGCATACCGCTCCGGACCCTACCATTTAAAACTTGTGAGCGGATCTTGTCAGCAGATAAGCCACTATTGACCAGTGCCACGCCAAATAGTCCTTCGCCTTGTTTACCGTGGCAGGCAGAACAGGCAATTTCGTAAATCTCAGCTCCATCAGTCGCACCGGGGGCAGCCATGACACCCGCCAACTCGGGGACTTTATCTGGTTTACCCCTGGAAGCCCAGATCAGACCTCGTAACGTGCGAGGTCCACCGCCGCCTGGGCTGACATGGCAGGTGGCGCAAGGTTCTCCGGTGCGATTGGCATATTCTGGCAAAGCATGTCCAGGGGTGGCACTCCAAAAAAGGATGAATGAAAAAATACCAATCACCATCAGGGCGATCGTGATCACGATTTGGAGGGATGGCTGGAAACGTTTTGACCTATCAGCAACTTTCATTTTTAGCCTCTTTGCACCCAAATTCAGGTACGGTGCCTGACGACATATTATAAAAAGGGGAAGGGTGAAAGCCCTTCCCCTTGGCGTTTACTGTTACTTGGTGGGCAGGGTCTGTGCCCACGCCAGCACATCAGCAATATCCTGAGCAGACCAACCCAGGTTCATTCCAGCGGGCATCTGAGCACCAGCCAAACCAACTGTGCCTACGTGCATAAAGCCCCAGGGTTCGTTTGTTGCAATGGTGCCTACATACTCAGTTCCGCCTTCATCAGCCGCGAAGTTGATACTCTTACCATCATCGCCATGACAAATTTTGCAGATCGAGGTATAGAGTACCTTGCCATGAGTGGCATCCCCAACCGCTTTGCCATCCGCTCCTATATATGGAGCGTGGTCGATCATGCCTTTTTGGATAAAAGCCACCATGCGCGCAAGATCATCGGAATTGAAATAAGTTTTGAAATCGTGATCCTTATTTTTTGTGCCATCCAACCAGGCTGTTAATTCGGCATCACTCATTTTCTGTGCGTCTAGAATGCCGGGGAAGCCCGTGTAATTTTCGCTTCCTTGAGCGTTGATGCCATCCTTGCCTTTGTAATCAAATCCATGGCAGGTAGAGCATAACCATGTGTCACTGCCGCTGAGGCTGGTGTTTGTTTTCTGAGTTTTCCAGAGTGGTTGATCAGTTGTCGGCGCGTCAACTCCCAAGGCATCCACCCAATTGTCATACATTCGTCCGCCCTCAGTAACAGGGCTGGCTTTGGGCAAGGTTTGAAGATAAGCGATTACATCCGAATAATTCTGGTCAGTCCAACTGTTATCAATTCCTGCAGGCATTTTGGGCACACCAGGTTGACCAAAACGAAGTTTGTGTAGGATTTTTGGACCATTTTCGGCAACTGTGGCTGGATATTCAGGTTGTCTATCTGACTCAAAATTGATGCCTAAACCTTGAGGACCATGGCAATCTTTACAGGTGTTGTCAAACAAAGTCTTTCCGTTGTCTGCGTTGCCATTTACCGGTTTATTATCAACAACAACCGCAGATGGATCCTTCATTTCTTTGCTGACAAATAATGCCAGGTCCGTCAACGCCTGGTCATCCAGTACTGAAGAAAAGTCATGATTCTTATCGGTCGCGCCTTTCAGACTAGCGAGGATAACATTTGGATCCTTGCCTGCATCCGAAAGGATGCCGGCAAATGGTTTAACACCCTGGTAGTCAAAACCATGACAAGTTACGCAGCTCCAGGAAGACTCGATCGAAACATCTCCAGCATTCGCCGCTTTCCAGACAGGATTTAATTCAGTAGGTGCATCTGCACCAGTTTCTTCCAACCAAGTGTTATAAAGTTTTCCACCACGAATGGAGTCACCCGAAAGTTCCAGGCCTGCGGTGGGAGCCTCGGTAGCAGGCGCAACCGTTGGGGCCACGGTCGCAGGAACTGTGGAGGGTGCAGTCGTAGGCGTGGCTGCTGGAGCACCGCAGGAAGTCAGAACTGCGGTCACGGCTAGCAAGACACCAGCCAAAACAAGCAACTTTTTCATATACATTTTCTCCTCTGGATTTTATTAGAATAGAATCATCCATTTATTGACCCCATAAAAATATCATCAGTCCGCGTCAAAATGATGTCTCAGAATGTCTCAATTGCGTCCTTTTCTAACAGCCAGTTCATTCAGAACAATGAGAAACTGACTATAATGAAATTGCTCGGGCTCAAACAAATATTTTTACCAATAGAAACGATGAAAAATGATAAAAGACGACCTTTTAAAATGGGTGAATAAAGAAAGATCTCTAGATCTAAATTTATTGCAGTGGGCATTACCACCCTTCCTCGCAATCACTGCAATTATTTTTGAATTAGTCGAACATGGGTCCGAAAATGATTGGTTGGGGGCAGGGTTTATCGGTGAAATGATAATTTTTGGCTTTATGGGACCGACCATCATTGCTTTGATCCTGGGCTGGATGCGGCTCCTGGTAAAAACGGAAGTTCAGACTGCTGCTGATCTTCAAACTTTAAACCGCACCCTTGAAGGAATTGTGGAGGAACGTACGGCTGCTTTAGAGGAACGAAATCTTGAGCTTGCCCAGGCAAACCGGGAATTACAACAACTGGATGAGATGAAATCCGAGTTTGTTTCACTGGTCAGCCACGAGCTGCGCGGTCCCCTCACCACCCTCAATGGCGGCCTGGAAATGGCATTGGAAAACGCAGATACCCTTCCCCCCGCTGCCCGTCGAACTCTCGAAACGATGGTCGGGGAAAGCGCCCGCCTGACAAAACTGGTTCAAACTATTTTGAATGTTTCTCGACTTGAAGCAGGCAAATTGGAGGTCATCCTTGGCCCCGTTGCCCTTCGTCCGTTAATGGAACAAGCTGCCGATGTGGTATTCGTTTCCAAAAACCGACCTCTGAAGTGGGAATTTTCCCCCAACCTTCCACCACTGCTGGTTGATGAAACACACCTGGAAGAAATAGTTCGAAATCTGATGCGTAACGCTGATAATTATTCACTTCCTGGGACGCCGATCCATTTGTGCGCCAAGCTGGATGGAGACAAAGTGCGAATATCAATCAAAGATCATGGTCCCGGGGTGCCATTGGAGCTTCAACAATATATCTTTGAGCGTTTTGGACGCGGTTTTAAAAGCGAAAATACCCCTGTTGGGTGGGGATTGGGATTGTATTTTGCCCGCAAGCTGATACAAACTCAGGGCGGTTCCATAGGAGTTCGCAGCCCGATCTGGCCGGAACCTGAAGCGCCGGGAGCAGAGTTCTTCCTTATCGTTCCTGTTGCAAATTTCAACGAGGAATAATTTCGATGAGTTCGATTTTATTGATTGACGACGATTCAAATTTATCCGACCTTCTGGGTGAATATCTGCATGAGCAGGGTTACAGCATGCAAACGGCTCCGAATGGGCAGAAAGGGCTACGTGCCTTCTTCAACTTCAAGCCCAATCTAGTAATTCTGGATGTGACCATGCCTATTAAGGATGGCTGGGAAACACTCGCTCGAATTCGTGAAATGAGTCAGACTCCTGTCATCCTGCTGACTGCCCGGAGTGATGAGAGCGATGTGCTGCGCGGATTTTCCCTGGGAGCAGATGATTACGTCTGTAAACCTTTTTCATTTGCCCAGTTGAGCGCTCGAGTTCGGGCGGTATTGACCCGCGGAGGCGAAGTTCCGGTCGACCATTTTGAAACATCCGGTCTGGTGGTGGATTTTAGTTCGAGACACGTAACACGTGATGGAGAGTTGGTGCAGCTCACTCCCACGGAGTTCAAATTACTGACAGCCCTCATGCGTCATCCCGGCGAAATCATTTCAGCCGAAGATCTTGTTCGTGAAGTCTGGGGACCACAATACAAGGAAGAGATAGGCTTTGTGCGGCGTTATATTTGGCACTTACGCCAGAAAGTTGAAAAAGATCCGGAGAACCCAAAATATATCCACAATGAGCGTGGTTATGGCTACCGGTTTGGGTTTGACTAACCAACCCGGTTTCTCTATTTTCAGGGTCAGAGCCAGCCAAGATTATAATTTCTCGGAAATAATCTAGTATTCAAAATTAAGTATATTATTGCGTCTTTTTTAAACCAAACCCGCCACAATTTCAAAAAAAAGTTGTGGCGGGTTTGTAAAATTCAAACCAACAGAATTAAATTCTAACAACTCGATGCAAAAAGGATATGGTTTGGTTAAATATCATTAAAAATCGTTTCGATGGCAGAATTGGTTACATCAAAAACCACGTTAGTGGGAGGAAGTGGTTCATCAGAGAGCCATTCAGGTAAACGGTCATCAACCTCGGTAAATCCTGCTCCACGGTTAAATTCGCGCTCCATCAAAATCACTTCCTTACCCATTTCCTGTTGAATATTCTCTGTAACATCCCAGCCGTGAATGGAATGTAATAAATTCTTCAGCATGGATGTGGAAGAAGCAAAAGCAGCGCTTACCATCAAACACGCACCCAAACTATCAACCGCGGCAGTGTTTATTTGGGTCTGCCGTGACAAAGGTACATTTGCGATTGGATCTTGATGATTTACTTTCGCTCGCATGGTGAAACCCGCCGTATGGTCTGCACCTTGCGGACTTGTCGCGTAGGTAATTCCGGTCCCTTTTAAACCACGCGGGTCGTAAGCAGCAAATGCCTGTCCTTTAACAACGGGCACTCGTTTCACCCCAAGAATCTTGCCGGCCAGGGAAGCACCTGAACCTAAAATTCGACCGAGAGGAGTGTTCTGGTAGATTTGCTGAATGCAATCAAATATTTGATCAACATTTCCATATTTTATTAGACCTGCTTCAGCAACCACTCCAATGGTAGCGCCAAGCTCGATCGTATCAACACCCAAATCATTTGCATACCAATTCATTTTTCCGATCGTATCCAGGCTGTCAATCCCTAAATTACCACCCATTAATCCGATGGTTTCATATTCGAGCGGGGCGACAATTTCGTTGCCTTTGTCATCGCCAAAAACGTTCGAACATCTGATGACACAGCCAGGCATGCAGGCATGAGTCGGATTAGCTGGTGCAGGTCGTTCCAAGAGAAGCTCCCTCATTTTTTCGCCTGAAATCTCATTACTATTTTCCATACGCCCTGCAGAAAATCCATTTACCGGAAAGCAGCCCAGCATGTTGGTGATGGCAACATTAGCTGCAGTGCCATAATCACGCCACACGGCAACCTGGGCATTATTCAACAAGGACTGGGTAAATTGCTTTCGGGTTTCAGCAAAAAGAACCTGGTCGAATGGAGGGTCCATTTTTTCGCCATACCCATCGAAAACGATCGCTTTAATACCCTTCGAACCCATGACAGCGCCCAATCCGCCACGTCCGGAGACTCTTGAAGGACGACCATCAGTGTCAAGATTATTTATGCAGGCTGAAAAGAGCTGTCTTTCCCCGGCAGGACCGATCAGTGCCATCGCCGCTTTTTTCCCATACTTGGATCTCAATTGAAGAGTGGTTTCGTAGGTTCCCAAGTTGACAAGTGAATTAGCATCATCGAAAACCACACCCTGTTTGGAGATGTGGATCACTCCAAATCCTTTTTCTTCAGGAAGATCCTCCAAAATCAAGGCTTTTAACCCCAACCTCGCCATTTGCGAGCCTGTTGTACCACCTGAATTGGATTCTTTAATTCCACCGGTCAGGGGTGACTTTCCCCCGATTGAAATTCGATCGCACGAAGATAAAACATACCCGGATAGAAATCCATTCGCAAAAATCAGTTTGTTATACCGTCCCAAAGGATCACACTTAGGCGGAACTTCATCAAGTAAAATCCGCGCGATCAGTCCCCTTCCTCCCAGGCGTTGCCAGTTTTGAGGAACTTCTTCTGCGACGACAGTTTTTGTTCGCACGTTAATTCGTAAAACTTTCATAAAACCTCCGAATAACAACAAATCAACGAATTTATACAAACTGGTTAACCTGAGAATTTCGGACTGGAGAATAAATTAGGTGATATTGTAATTTATGAATCCTAATTTTAATCCCATAATTAATGCTCTTAGAATTAGCCTATCAAGAAAACATGAAAGGTTGGGGAAATCCTCATTAGTTCTATCATAAACCAACTATCGGATTTTGGAAAACATTTTTAGTAAAGGAATTTTATCAAATAACAATCCAATTCAAGAAATAATTCCAGATAAGCAAAACAAACCCAAAATATTAAAAATTTTTTATTTGCTTACTGATCTTTTATTTCAAACGGTTGGTAAAAAAAACGATCTCGAAATCCCTGCACAATCCAATTCCTGATTTAATTGAAAGAACATAAGAAAATGCTATTACGAAGGAATGACAGACTGTCTACTTTTCTGTCAACAACGATTAAAAATTTAATGGAATTAAGAAAATAGGATCGCTCAACGGAAGGTGGTATATTAACGCCCATGACAATCCGCACACGGCTCGCAATGGTGGTTTTGTTGTTTGCATCGGCTGTATTATTAAATATCACAGCATTGTTTTACCTAGTGCATTCGGTCACAGATTCGTTGACATTGATTGAACGTGTGCGTGACCGGCAACTCGTGGCGGTTCAAATGAGCGCGCACTTGCGGGATGCCGAAGCTGCGCTTTACCGGTACCAGATCGAAGGAGAGCAGGGGTTTGCCACACAGTTTGAAACTCAGATTCAGAAATTTGGATTGGATGTTGAGCAATATCAGAAGCTTTCAACCGATGCAATTTCACGTGATTGGGCTTCCAGCTTGGCTACATCCAAACTCCAGGCAGAAGCTGGCGGGCAAAGAATCATCAAACTCAGGAACGAACAAAACACCGATTTGCAGTCAATGCTTTCGGCGCAGGCTGGATTTACTGATTTGCTTACCTCGTTGAAAATGGATTATTCTCACGATTCTCAATTACAGGTTAACCTGGACGGAATGCACGAAGCATCACGCGCGTTGCTGACAGCTGTCACTGCTTACCTTGCCTCCCCGGATGATGTCAAACGGGTCCATTTTACAGATTCGGCAGTGAGGCTGCGGCAGGGTGCCAGCCAACTAGAGTCAATGAACAATAGCGTAGAAGGACGAAAACAATTCGAGCGAATAACTTCGGGATCAAATGACCTGCAATCATTGGGTTCACAATTGATTGGCGAGCGTGATCTTCAGCAATCACTTTTTGCAAATTTTATCGCCACAATGTTCACGGCTGGGCAGCAAACAATTGTTAAGAAAATCCAACCTCATGAAACCGAGCAGTTAAGTTTGGCTCAAAAATTACTGCAACAGGCTGTGACCTCAGCCACACTCGTGAGCGTTTTATTACCAATTGCGATTTCTCTCCTGGCAGGCTGGATGGTGTACCGCCTGGCACGCCAGATGACGGATAATGTTCGAGCCCTTTTGGATGGCGCAGACCGGGTAACTGGGGGTAACCTGGTTCAACCCGTCCCCCTAGACAAAGGCGGTGGCAACGAGCTTGACCGACTAGCCGAGGCTTTTAATAATATGATGACCGGGTTGGCTAGCAGGGAAGAGCGATTGCGGGCATTAATCAGCAAATTGGCTCAGATCCAGGATGAGGAACGACGTCTGATCGGCCTGGATTTGCACGATGGACTTACCCAACTGATCATATCGGCTAATATGCACCTGAACGCACTTTCAGGGCTGGCTGGTCCAAAGCTCGACTCACAATCCAACCAGGAACTCGATCTGAGCCGCACTATGGTCAAACAAGCCATTGAAGAAGCACGTCGCGTGATCTCCGAAATACGTCCAACCGTACTGGAGGATTTTGGTCTGGTGGAAGGGTTGCGTCGCTACGTCATCGAAATCAGCGAGGCGCAGCGCTGGCAAAGTGAGGTGCTGGCGGATATTGGCAGTCTCCAAGTTCCTTCGCCGGTCGATACAGCTATCTTTCGCATCGCCCAGGAAGCATTGGCGAATGCTCGTAAACACGCCCAAACCGAGAAGGTGCGCGTGGTTTTCCAATTGGAAGGCGAAAATCTCATGTTGAGTGTGCAGGATTGGGGCCGAGGTTTTGACCCTGATGTTTTTTTGGACGATATGACCCATTTGGGCCTGGTTTCAATGGAAGAACGTGCCCAAATGCTAGGCGGTGTTTGTACCATTGAAAGTGTGGTAGGTGAAGGGACTACGGTCAAAGTGGTGCTGCCCCTTTCAGCCTTGGCTAATCCTCAAAGTGCTTGGTTAAGGAGTAAAAGTGAACGAGATATCCGATGATTCGAAAACGATCCCACAGCATGTCCGGGAGATTACACTCGTTCTAGCGGATGACCACCCGATGGTACGCGCTGGACTCCGCAGCATGCTAACCGCCTCGCGCATCCGTATCGTAGGGGAGGCTGGCAACGGTCAGGAAGCCTTGCAATTAGTGCGGGAAATGGAGCCAGCGGTGGTCTTGATGGACATCCGCATGCCAATCATGGATGGGATTCAGGCACTCGAGGCAATAAAACAGGCCAATATCTCAACCAGGGTGATCATGGTCACCACATATCGCAGCACAGCTTACCTGTTACGCTCCCTTTCAGCTGGTGCCGCTGGCTTTGTACTTAAAGACATTTCGAGGGAAGAGTTACTGGCTGCAGTTTATTCGGTTGCGGATGGATCTTCCCTGATCGACAGCCAATTTTTGCAGGATGTTTTGCGCTCTTTGGAGAATAGCGAGCAGTCTTTGCAGATGCCCGAAGAGGCAACCGAGGTCTTGACCGCGCGTGAAATGGACATTCTCAAGCTGATGGTGGAAGGGTTGACAAACCAGGCAATTGGAGATGTGCTCGGCTTGAGTGCCGGAACCGTCAAAGGTTATGCACAGACAGTCATTCATAAGCTCGGTACGAACGACCGTACACAAGCTGCAGTAAAGGCAATTCGCCTCGGATTGGTGAAGTAAATTTAGCAAAAAGACTACTGGATGGGGGGTGAAAAACCCCCTGTCCGGTAGTTTTGTGTTTTAAATCGGGGGAGTATCCTAGAGCATATGATGACCACCACCCCTGCATCTGCCTTGCGTGATTCCCTTGTCCTGCCAGAAATTCTGGTGGTGCCCGGTGCTGTGGATGCACTGACTGCGCATTTGATCGAAGAGGCTGGTTTCCCGGCTGTCTATGCTTCGGGAGCGGGAATTGCCAACGCACAATTTGGGCTGCCTGATATTGGTCTGCTGAGTATGAATGAGATGATCGACTCCATCCGACACATGGTCGATGCAGTCCAGGTGCCAGTGATCGCAGATGCCGATACCGGTTACGGTGGCATCCTGAACGTTACGCGCACCGTTCAAATCTACGAAGCGGCGGGTGTCGCCGCAATCCAGCTTGAAGATCAGGTCACCCCGAAGAAGTGCGGTCATTTTAACGGTAAGGAAGTCATTCCAGCCGAGGAAATGGTCCAAAAGTTGCACGCAGCGCTGCACATGCGCAAAGAGATGCTGATCATTGCCCGCACAGACAGCCTGGCAACGCATGGCTTCGAAGAAGCAGTCAGACGCGCGAACCTTTACGCCTCAGCCGGAGCAGATCTAATTTTTGTGGAGGCGCCTACTCGCCGTGATCAGATCTCCGAGCTTCCGAAGCGCATCTCTGCTCCCTTGATGTTTAACATGACCGAGGGTGCCAAATCCCCCATGCTTTCACATTATGAACTACAGGAAATGGGTTTTCGAGTTGTCATCCACCCAAATCTGACGATGCGAATTGCCGCAAGGGCGGTTCAAAGTGCCCTGAGCGTGTTGCAAAAAACACACAGCAGCGAACTTCTACTCTCATCCATGCTTGATTGGGATGAACGCCAACGAATTGTTCGTTTGGCCGAGTGGGAGGCACTCGACCAGGCTTTATCAGGTTAGTTTGCGAGGAGGCAAAAGACACGCAAATTCAAATCCTGTTCCAAATCAGATCCAATTTTTTTCATCTGTTTCAACAAAATTATCAAAGGAGAAGAAGAAAATGATTAAGAAGTTGATGTCCATCGTTGCTTTGCTCGTCGTAGCTTCCATGCTGTTAACAGCCTGCGGAGCACCCGCCACCCCAACAGAAGCCCCTGCAGCACCAGCTGCTACTAATGTCCCGGCAGCCGCTGCGGCAACGGAAGCTCCTGCTGCAGCCCCCGCGGTTGACCCTCTGGCCGCATTGGTTGAAGCATCCAAAAACGAAAAAGATGGTCTCCTCGTTTATTCAAACATGGGGGAAAACAACTGGAAACCCGTCGTCGCTGCTTTCAATGCCAAGTACCCGTGGATCACCGTCACCACGCTCGACCTGGGCACCACCGAAGGATTTGAGCGCTACTATACCGAATCTGCTGGCGGTGCTCGCACAGGTGACATGATCGTTACCACCGCACCAGATGGCTGGCAGGATTTCATCGCCAAAGATGGTTTGGAAGTTTATAACCCAAGCAGCAGCGCTGGCTTACCTGATTTTGCCAAACTTGCCGATGGCGTATGGGCAATCTCGACCGACCCAATGATCATCATCTGGAATAAGTCACTGGTTCCGACCCCTGTCACCTCAATGGCTGATGTCGTCAAGCTTGCTGAAAATCCTGCCAACAAAGGCAAGATTACCACCTACGATGCTGAAAAGAACGGCACCGGCTTCGCCATCAACTGGTTCTGGGCGAATAAAAATGGAGACGAAGGCTGGAAGATGCTCGAAACATTGGGTAAAGCTGCTCCCAGCATGCAAACTTCCGCTGGCAATATGGTCAAGGCTGTGCTCTCCGGAGAAGCAGTTGTGGGTTACTTCGTCTCTGGTATCTCTGTCTTCCCGAAATTCCCGGATGCTGAACCTGTCATGGGTTGGAGTTACGATAAGGGCGGCCAAATTGTGATCGTGCGTGGTATGGGTTTGACAAAGAAAGCTTCCAGCCCTGCTTCTGCCAAGCTGATGATGGAATTTGTTCTCACTTCAGAAGGCCAATTAGCCTGGTCTGATGGTGGATTGACTCCCTACCGCCCCGACGTAGCCGATAAGGCAACTTATCACCTGCAGAAGATCATCGATGCCGTAGGTGCTGACCACATCATTTACTCATACTTTGATCCGAATATCGCCAGCGCAGAAAACCGCTCTGCCTTCGTGGCAAAGTGGAAAACTGCTCTCGGTCGCCCGTAACCCAATAAGCTAAACAAATGGTAGCTGCCCACCTTTTCATTGCGAAATGTGGCTGGGCAGCTACCTGCCTGGTTCCCTCAAAAATCGAAACATTGGTATTTTCTAAAGCATTAATTAAAAAGAATTCATTTTAAAAACCTGGAGGGAAAACCCAATGACAGCCGCAAAACCAGAACTAAAGCCAGGACCGATTTCGAGATTAAAGTTTTCCTGGGACCGCATCGTCCAGTGGAGCTTGGTGCTCATCACCGTCCTGCTGGTTGTTTTTCCTTCCTGGCCGATTGTCTACCAAAGTTTTCTGGATTCACCGCTGTATGAAAAGGCCCGAAACTTTACTCTGAATAATTACACCCATATTCTGGGTGATATGCATTTTTGGAGAATCCTGGGTTATACATTGGCATTTGCTTTTGTGACTACTGTGGTAGCCGCGATTATCGGCATCATCCTGGCGGTGCTGATCAACCGTACCAATATCCCGATGCGCGGTGCTTATGTCAACCTTGTTAGTATTCCATATTACGTTTCGCCACTGGTTTTGGCTTTCGCCTATATGGAAATGTATGGACCGCAGGGTTTTGGCACCATCTTGGTGCGTATGCTCGGCTTGCCAACCTGGCAGCTTTATACATTTGGGGGCATCGTGGTTGTGGCAGCCATGTATTACATTCCCTATACTTTTCTTTACGCATCCTCATCTCTGGCACTATCGGATCCACAACTTGAAAGTGCTGCCAGAATTGGCGGAGCCACACCCTTCCAAACCATTCTATACATCACCATTCCACTACTGCGCCCAGCCATCACTTACAGCGTGCTCTTGACCCTGGTCTCCTCCTTGGAATTACTCTCCATTCCACTGGTGCTTGGCAATTCGGTTGGTATCGATACCCTCTCGACGTATCTCTATACGCTTGGCGTAGTCGGCGTGAGTAAGGATTACGGGGCAATCGCGGTGGTTTCGATTTTTGTGATTGTTATGGTCACTTTCCTTGTCTACCTGCAAGGCCGGTTGACCAACCTGGAGAAGCGTTTTGTAACAGTGGGTGGCAAAGCTACTCGTCCAAAACTGTTGGACCTCGGCCCGGCTAAGATGCTCGTTTCGGTCTTTGTTGGGTTGTACGTAATCCTTGGCATAATTCTACCTTTGGCATGTATCATGCTCGAATCCTTCGTTTCATTTTTGAGCCCCTTCATGAACCCGCTCAAGGTGTTGACTCTTAATAACTATCGCGACATCTTCCTGACTCCAGCTTACCGACAATCGGTGGTTAATAGCATCAATATCTCAATTTTCGCCGCGGGCATCGGTATCCTGTTTATGGCTCTAGTGGCATTAACTGCCTATCGCTCAACCTTCAAAGGCCGCAACCTGGTCAAGTACTTGGCACTTTATCCCCGTGCCTTCCCAGGGATCATCATCGGTATCGGTTTCTTGTGGGCTTTTCTGCTCGTACCCGGAATCGGTTCCTTGCGTAACACAATCGTAGTGATGTCGATAGCGTTCACCATGCGCTACTTACCGCTGGGTTTCAGCGCCATAAGTCCGGCAGTTTTACAGATCTCAGACGAATTGGACCGAGCTGCGCGTGTAGCCGGAGCAACCTGGTTAGGCACCATTCGTCACATTATGTTACCCATCCTCCGTCCAGCGCTTCTCTCAGGTTACATCTTGTTGGCTATTTCTTTCCTTAAGGAATACGCCACAGCACTCTTCCTATTCTCAGAAGGCTCACGAGTCATGGGAACAACCATGCTTGAACTCTGGAGGCAGGGTGGTGCAGAACCAGTCGCTGCACTTTCTACGATCCAGATGTTAATTACCGCTGTTTTAATCCTCGTCAGTGGACGTTTATTGGGAGTGAAACTGCATGAATAATGACTTGATCATTCAAGGCTTGACAAAGAAATTTGTAACCGGTACGCTGCCCGCATTATCAAACATAAATTTAACCATCACTGAAGGTCAGCTTACCACCCTCCTGGGACCTTCTGGTTGCGGTAAGACCACGACTTTGAACTGCATCGCCGGTCTGGAACAACCGGATGAAGGCGTCATTCGTATTGGTGATTTTTATATGACCGATACTGGACGAAAATTGATCCTGCCTCCTGAACAACGACAAATTGGGATGGTCTTTCAATCCTACGCGCTCTGGCCACATATGAAGGTATTTGACAACGTGGCTTTCAGTTTGAAACTGCAAAAAGTTTCTGGGAGTGAGATCAAAAAACGGGTAATTGATGCACTGGAATTGGTGGATTTGGGGGATTTGTCAGGACGATACCCCTTCCAACTATCCGGTGGACAGCAACAGCGTGTTGCGCTGGCACGTGCGGTTGTTACACGTCCACGCTTGCTCCTGCTGGATGAACCTCTCTCGAACCTGGATGCAAAAATCCGCGAGACTTCGCGCGTCTGGCTGCGGGAACTTCAACAGCGGGTGGGAATTACCACGGTGTATGTGACACATGACCAATCCGAAGCCTTTGCCATGTCCGATAAAATCGCGGTGATGAGCAAGGGGAATCTGCTGCAATATTCTCCTCCCGAGGAGCTTTACGAGCACCCCGCCACGCAATTTGTAGCCGAGTTCATCGGGGCGACTTCTTTCCTGAAGGGTATTGTCACGAGCGTCGAAGGCAACAAGGTCAGCGTGCGTTTATCCAATGGCGACGAAATGAAAATCTCAGACCATTCTGAACGCCACTGGCAGATGAATAATGAGGTTGTGGTCGCGATCCGCTCAGAGCGGGTTGAAGTTGCCAGCGATGACAAACAGGGCGGCAATATTCTACATGCAGGCATCCTCTCGTCCACTTTTCTGGGTTCAAAGTGGCAGCATGTGGTGGATACCGGGTCCGGTAGTCTAAAAGTGGAAACGGTGGACACCGTCAGTGAAAAGCGCTTGAGCCTTTTCCTTCCGCCTGATTCGATCCTGCTCTTCCCGGCAGAATAATCCGATGAATTCTCCTACTGATAGAAATACTTCTCCAGCCCCAGACTCGGAACTGGTTGCCATTGCCGACTATATCTCTAATTTCGAAATCCAGAGTGAACTGGCATATGAAACCGCGCGCTATTGCTTGATGGATGCGCTCGGCTGCGCTATGTTGGCGTTGAACTTCTCGGAATGTACGCGGCTGCTTGGACCAGTTGTGCCAGGCATGCAAACTCCAGGAGGATCGCGAGTACCAGGTACCCATTATGTGCTCGATCCGGTAACCGCCGCTTTCAATATTGGCTTGCTGATTCGATGGTTGGATTACAACGATACCTGGCTGGCTGCCGAATGGGGTCATCCATCTGACAACCTGGGAGCAATTTTAGCCGTCGCAGATTATCTCAACCGCAACGGACATCCCCTGACCATGAAGGATGTACTGACATACGCGATCAAGGCTCATGAAATTCAAGGCGTTTTGGCTCTCGAAAATAGCTTCAACCGTGTGGGATTGGACCATGTCTTGCTTGTCAAAGCTGCGTCAACAGCGGTAGTCACGCAAATGCTGGGTGGCGATCAGACAAAGATCATCAACGCACTTTCAAATGCCTGGGTGGATGGGCAGGCGCTGAGAACCTATCGACATGCACCCAACACCGGGTCGCGCAAATCCTGGGCGGCAGGAGATGCTGCCAGCCGCGCGGTTTGGTTATCGCTCCTGGCTATGCGCGGAGAAATGGGATATCCTTCAGCGTTGAGTGCTCCTGGCTGGGGCTTCTTCGATGTGCTTTTCAAAGGCAAGCCATTCGTTCGCAATCAACCTTATCGTAGTTATGTAATGGAAAATGTGCTCTTTAAAGTTTCATTTCCAGCCGAGTTTCACGCCCAGACTGCTGCCGAGTGTGCCATGCTGCTCCACCCACTGGTGCAGGGGCGCCTCGAGGAGATTGAGCGCGTAGTAATCGTCAGCCATGAATCTGCGCTTCGCATCATTGATAAACGCGGTCCTTTGCACAACCCAGCCGATCGCGATCACTGCATTCAATACATGACCGCTGTCCCGCTCATCTTCGGTCGGTTAACTGCCGCCGATTACCAGGATGATGTGGCTGCTGACCCGCGGATCGATGCTTTACGCGCCAAAATGCAGGTGGTTGAGAACAAACAATTCAGCAGGGATTATCTGGACCCTGATAAACGCTCGATCAGCAATTCCGTCCAAGTTTTCTTTAAAGATGGTAGTTTCGTCGGACCCGTAACAGTTGAGTATCCCCTCGGACATCGCCGGCGACGCGAAGAAGGCATTCCACTATTAGTCGAAAAGTTTCGCGCAAACCTGTCCACCCAGCTGCCAATGCAGCAGGTGGAATCAATCCTGCAAATTTGCAACAGCCAGGAAAAACTTGAAGAGATACAGGTCAGTGAGTTTATGAATTTATTCATTGTTCCATAACTTATCCATCAAGAAAACCAGTACAATAGGCAGATGAACCAAAGGATTTCCGTCTTCGTTTTCCATACGTGCCGGTTTTTTTTGTGCGCTCTCTTTTTTGTTTTAATTCTTACCTCATTGGTTGGCTGCAGTCTATTGCCGCAAATATCGAATGAAGCTGGTTCCGCATTTTCCAGCTCCACAACTTCCGAACCCTCCACGGAAATTACTGAATCGCCACGTATTATTCCATTTTTTACCACGGAAAGCGACCCAGCTCAACTAGCAGCATTACAAACCATCATCCAGGAATACCAGGCACTGCATCCGGATGTGGAGGTGGACATTGTACTGGCATCCCCAGCTTCCCGGGGTCGACGGTTGTTAACCTCCCTGGCATCTGGGGCAGATTTGGGAATTTTTGAAATTGAACCGACCCTGATGCCAGAATGGGTGGATTCTGGTTATCTTCTGCCCCTGGATGATGTAGCCAATGCGATTGGCGAAAACGACTTTGTACCTGGAAGTCTCTTCCGAGCCAACAATCATGTTTATGCTCTTCCGTATGCAACCAGTGTTTATGGGCTGTGGGTGCGTAAGGATTTGTTCGAGCAGGCTGGACTCGCCTTACCCAGTACATACGATGAAGTCCTGACTGCTGCCAGGAAACTTACCCATGCTGGAATGTACGGAATTGCTCTACCAGCCGGTCAAAATATCGCAACGGTTAATTATTTCTCAACTTTTTTGTGGCAAAACGGCACAGATTACTTTTCCTGTGATGGAAAGGTTGTTTTTGGCCAACCACAGGCGCTGGAAGCCGTAAAACGCTGGAGTGAGTTAACCAAGTTTGCTCCACCTGGTTTTACGACCTGGGATTACAGTGAACAAATCGATGCCTTTCTTAGTGGGCAGGTGGCAATGACCATGTATGGAGGACGGTTGGGTGTGCAATTGGCAAGTACCCACCCCGAGCTGGAAGACAAAGTCACCGTTATATTTCCACCCTGGGGCAAGGAAAAAGTTACTCTGGGGGTCTGGAGCCGTTTTGCAATTGCTTCAGGAACCAAAAATCAGGCAGATGCCAAGGATTTTTTACGATTTTTGGTCAGTGGCAACCAATTATTACTTTATGACATGACCCTGCCTGGGCATATGATTCCTTCACTGGAAAGTGTCCGCAAGCTGGCACTTCAAGATTCCTCCTCTTATACATTGAAGCATAAGGATTGGATCAATTCATTTTATGAATGGTCGCAATATATCAACCATCCTGCCATGAACATGGGATCCATGAGCGATGGTCATTTCCTGCGTTCTGAAGTCGTCCCTCCCTGGGCTCGGGAATTATTTGGCACGCCAGGGATTATAGACAGCATGCTGCAGGATATCGCCATGGGTAACCGGTCACCAGAAGAAGGTTGGCAGATTGCCACCACACGCATGCAGCAATCGATCGATGAGTGGAAATCCTCACATCCAACCTGGGTGGGGAAATGCGCGCCTTGATTATGATCTTGATTGTCACGGAAAGTGTTTTCTTATTTAAGCCGCAATTTATTCACAAAAAATATCCCTTTTGAGATTTCTGTTTGGATCCCCCGCCTTAGAGAGATTTTTAAAGAATTCTGATAGAAAATAATCCGCTTCAATAGGGCGGATTTTTTGTTCCCAGTGGATATGTTCTGGAGACTATATCTATCCAATAAATCAGTGAAAAAAGTATTAAGGATTAATTTTTTTACAGGATGCTGATTGAATGATCTAGAATCATCCAGGAATACCAGCATTACCGTTCTCAAAAGAAGCTACCCACCAACCAACGTTAATTTGATTACTGCTTGCTATTTTCGGAGTAATTCGCCTTGATGGCAGGGATCGCCTCGGTTGCGATGCGTTCAAGCATCGCACGATTCAAACACTTGTCGGATGGTATCAAAGGATAATCGTAGTAAAAGATAAACTCGCTGATCCCAATTTCACTGTATCGTCCAACAAAATCCTGAAAGGCATCCAGCGAAGCAAAAGGAGTATCTCCCGTTATCCCAGCTAGAAATGAGTGTGTAATTTCATCAGGATTACGACCAATTTTGACACAATATTCATTTAGCTGTTGACTGCGTTCGCGGATCAAATCCAGGGATTGTTGTGGGGTCAGGTTCCAACCACCAAACGTATTCCAGTTATCGGCAAATTCAGCCACAATTCCTAAAGACGATCGTCCAACCGCCGCAAGTACCAGGGGCGGACGCGGCTTTTGGATTGTGTGTGGACGCATTTGAGCATCGGTAACCTGGTAATAACGCCCTTGATAGGTGGTCGTCTCCTGGCGGAGAAGCTGATCCACAATCTCGACCGCTTCCCGAAAACGCTGGACTCGTTCAGCCGTCGACCAAACTTCAACACCGGTCATGCGATGGCTTGGATCCCGTTCAGAGGTCGCTCCAATGCCCAGAGCCAATCGCCCGTTGGAAATGTGGTCAAGTGTCTGAGCCTGCCGGGCAATTACCGCAGGGTTGCGGAATATGATATTGGTGACAAGGGTACCAATTTGAATCGTGCTGGTTTGGGTAGCCAGGGCAGCCAACAACATCCAGCCATCAAACCAATTGCTTGCAACGTCGTGAGGATTGACGAAGTGGTCACCCACCCAAAGACTGTCATAACCAAGTGACTCAATGTGTTGATAGTGTTCAACAAGTGTTGGCCAGGGTAAATTTTGAAGGGTAATGATTCCAAACTTGATCGGGTGAGTCATGATTTTCTCCTAGACTGTGTCAGCACATTTAGCTTGATCTGCTAACCTCTCTCGAATAGCGGTAAACGGTTTACTTCACCCTCTCGACGGTGATGTAAATACTCATTTGCGGGGGGATTGGCTGGAACTGTACGAAATTCCATAGATGGATCATTATCGAGTGGGGTGCAAGAGGTTGTTGAACCAAACTAATCTCATCTTAACCCTCCAGCAAACTCATCCACTCTGTCAAGCCACTCACCCACTAACGAATGGAACAGGTCTTCCTGTTCACCAGCCAATAAATGTCCAGCGCGATCCAGGACAACGAATGTTCCTCTTGGATAATTTTCCAGTATTTTCCAGGCATCACGATAACCAGCTACGGAATCCTGCCTGCCTGTAATGATGAGCGTTGGAGCAGGACATGGTGTGTCAAGGGCATCCACATCAAAAGAGAATGCGTAGTTCTCAGGCTTTCTTAGCTTTTCCTGGAAATCGGTATAAGTAGGAAAAAAATTAGCCCGCCAGTAATCAACCATCTTTTGACTTTGAACAACCAACAATGGGACAAATTCCTCCACTTCAGCCCTGGATAATTTAGACACCAGCAACGGGTCCCCTACAAGTGTGACGGGGGAAGGCAATTGCCGTTTTGCATCATCCGCCACAACCACCGGAACCGTCAGAAGTAATCCATCTATTAATGTGGATCGGTGATGAGCCACGCCGCGGGCAAGATAAGCTCCGGCTGACACACCTGTAATCACGAATCTTCGTCTTGGAATAACGTTATCTATGAAATCCAAAATAACGTCCAGCATCCGATCTTGGTTGGTGATCCATGTCTGTCCGGGCGTCCTTCCATGACCAGGAAGATCAAGATAAATGCGTTTCCATCCATTACGCTGCCTGAAAAGTGGTTCCATGTCACCCATCATTTGACGATAGTCACAAGTCCAGCCGTGGACCATGATAATGGGTCGACCCTGACCGAATATTTCATAGTGAACCGTGATGTTCTGAAGTTCGCAATCCATTTCTAATTTCTTTCAGAAAGACTTTTGCATTTCCCTTGATTGATTCGCGCTTTAGTGGAAATAATTGATTTTCTCCACATCATCATTTCAACTAATTTGAGAAGTAATTAAATGAACCTTTCGCCACCCGGTGATGATGATTATTATATTATCTTGAGAGTAACATTTCAATTTTGGGATTTATTTCACAATAACTCCTGGTTTTTAACTATTGGATCTAGTTGCAACAGCAACCAAAATCTCGCGAGTACCATCCCTAAATGGAAAACGTCCATGCGAACAACATATATAATATTACGGTGAGATTTATACTAAAACCATCATCGCCATAAAAGGTGCTTGATCTCATTCAAGCCACCAACATGTAAGGCACACCATTTTTTTAGAACAAGCTGCAACCGAATTAAGGATTGAAATGATTATGGCTGATAACGAGAATCAGAGTCGAGAGGGCTTCGCATTTACTTCTTTTGTCTTCGGAATTATCGCTCTTGCACTTGAAAATGGACTCTAGTGGGTACGACTGCATCCGTTATGTCTGTAGGCTTTGGAATACTTGCTCTCTTTAGTAAATGTCGATTGGTTGCTGCCTTTGGTGTCATTACAGGCGCGGTGCGACTCACTCTATCTCGTACAACGGCATTTCTACGATGGCCGTAGATTTGTTCTTCGGTTTAGGAGTCTTCCGTTTTTTAGGGTTGCCCAACAATGCGTGCACCCGGACGGCTGGATTCACACCGCCAAATTGGCTTTTTTCTTAGCTTTGGGTTTATCCGTTTCGAGAGAGAGTCTCGTCCCGTCAGCCGCTAGTAACGCAAACAGTTAGGCGCAAGGAGAAAAGATGACAACTTCAACATCAGAGTACTTCAATGCGTCACAAACTTCAAAATATGATCGAGAGATTCGAGCCAGCATTCCAGGCTATGAGTCGCTTCATGAAATGACAAATGACCTGATGAGAGCTGTCATGCCTCAAAAAGCAAATATACTGATCGTTGGGGCAGGAACGGGGATGGAACTGGTCACCTTAGGAATTGCGAATCCAGAATGGACATTCACCGCCGTTGACTTGTCGGATGAAATGCTGTCTATATGTAAGACCAATGTTTCCAAGGCTGGAATATCCAACAGGGTTAATATCCACTGCGGCAGTGTTGACGAATTAGGAATGGGTCAAACATTTGATGCTGCAACATCCATTCTCGTTTCGCATTTTATCAAGGACACATAATGTCGAACTGCATTTTTCAGGTCAATTGCTGACAGAATTGTCAACGGAGGATTTTTTTATTACTGCCGATATTACCGCAGATCAATCAGATCCAACCTTTGAATTGTTTCTTAAAGCATGGAAAGCGCATATCCTAAATAATGCGGGAGTCACGCCGAAGGAAGTGGAAGAAGACTTCGATCAATCAATCAAAGCTATCTCATTCGTACCTGAAAATGAAGTTCTGAAGATTTTAGAAGCAGGTGGTTTTAGAAACGTGCGTTCGTTCTATCGAGCATTTTTGTTTTGCGGATGGCTTGGTTTCAAACCATGAAAAAAGCGCCTAACAAAGTGTGCACCGGAAGGCTGGGACTGGGCGCGTTTTTTGGAGTTGTTCTGAACGATGAGAGTTTGCGGTTTCCCAGTCTTCCTCTCCCCAGCCGCCGGTAACGCCAGCCGTTAGGTTTTTACACACAAACATCCGCCTGTCATGGCGGATGTTTTTTGTGCCCCCAAGAGGTTACGTATTAAAAGGTAAAGCCATGCTTGAGAGGGTGGTGTATCTTTTAAGAAATTGCGCCAGGTGTAGAAGCTAAAAAAGGTCTTTTAGATGTACAATTATCCTGTGGTTGGTGGATGTTGGTTTTCGCTGATTAATTTAGCTTGGGTGAAAAGGCATTAAATTCCAGATACTTAGCGGGTTGGGATCTCTGGTGGGTGGCTTAGTTCAACTCGGACATTACGGCGGCGCATAGAGCCCCTCTTCTGACTTTGTCCTTCCCGCCGCATCAATCCCTATTTGGTTGGGTGCTGGCATAATAATGTCATAAGGTCAAAGGTAAGCTATGACACGAAAAGAAATACCTGATTGCGCTATTGAGCTTGTCGCAAAGCATATCAATGCGAGAAGCAACAAAAACTATGGAATTCCTGCTGTCGGAAACGATGATAATATTGAGACGCCTCAAATATTTGAGATTGTCCCATTTGATCAAATTGATCACTCGGAAGCTCGCTTTTACGCTATAGATGGCAGCTATAATAGCGAACAGTTTTATAACGGTTTATCTATTGGTATATATGCCGCTGGCTACATTTGCTATCATCGGGGAAAACAGCTCAGAATGAACAGCATGGATGATCCTGTAATTCTTGGGAAAGCTTATTATCCTGAAAACATTTTGATAACAAACCAAGACCATCTATTTGCTATCTATGATGAATTATTAGAACTTGCCCCAGTAAAACGGCTTTTGGCTTTTTGGTCTGATTCACCAGAGAATATTTTCGCTTACGAAAGAGATAAAGTTTGTATCAACGTATCAACACTTTTATCTTTCTGCCAAGAAGTACTGGAAATCGCCTTAATTCTTGAAATTTCCGAACTCAAAGACACTAAATCTGGAGATTTTATACTTCGCGACGGCACTTTGCGACCTGTGCAAATAAAACAGCTTTATTTAGTAAAGTTAGGGAAGCATTTGCACGAGAAAGATGTCAGGGTAGTTGCCATAACAAAGCAATCCCCAATAAAAATGGAATTAGCCTATACGTTCAAGCAAATTGACAGTTATTTGCAAGATCAGTTAAAGCCAACCTATCCTTTTGTCGAGAAAAACCCTAAACGTGAAAAGCTATGTTGTTGGTTTGAAGTATCCGAGTCGATTTTACTGGCTGCGTATCAACCATCTGGAAATGACCGTATTCCGATGTTCATTAAAAAGGGCATAAAAGGCGGTCGAGGATTTGGACTATTCTTCGCGACTCGGTTAGATTATGTCGAAAAGTTACAGAATTATGATTGGGTAATTGCTGATTTGAATATCTTTGACGCGATTCCAGGGATAGAGAAAAGCCAACTCGATAGAGATAAAGCTACTTTGGCCTCGATTTTTAAGGAATTAACGCGATTAACCCAAGAACATTATATTTTGGGTTATCCTTACCCACTTGCTGAAGCACATAACTTTATTTCGCTTAAGAAAGATTTCAAAGATGAAATTGTCAGCCGCCTGAAGTATTCGTTGTACAAAGAACAACGAATGGATAACGTAGACATTGAGAACCTGTTTTTAGATATGCACGACCGATTTTAGGAGATACCATTATGACGAACAAAGTTGATTTTGGCGTTTTATATGGACAAAAAACTACTGAAGATGCTTTATTGATTTATTCATCTTACGAGGATGCTAAAGCAAGTCCACAAACAGGTGATTTCATCGTATTAACGCCAAAAGA
The DNA here is from genome assembly GCA_021795965.1 of Chloroflexota bacterium. Taxonomy (GTDB): domain Bacteria; phylum Chloroflexota; class Anaerolineae; order Anaerolineales; family Villigracilaceae; genus UBA5195. The sequence continues at coordinate 23,746 of JAJYOU010000004.1, read as the reverse complement.
CGAGGGCAATACCAAATATCTTGCAAGAGTTGAAGCAGAAATATATGACGAAGATCCCATTTTTAAATCCCAAGATAAAACCCTGATAGCAGTCCATTACGCGAGAATTGCAGAACGTGAGCTTTCAGAACGCGATAAGCAGAAAATGTTCAGCTATACCTACAAGGTGAGAATTCTTGGCACATTTACCGACATCGGAACAGCTATTTCGTTTACAACTGCTGTTAGAAAGCTTCCAACTGTATCTTACATTGCCCGTTACCTAAACAAGCGAGAAATTGAATCTATCCTGAATCGTGAAAATGAAAACGGGGTGGCGATCGGCAATCTTTGCGTAGGTGAAACGGTTTTCAAAGATAAGGGCCAAATCTTGTTTGAAATCGACAAGCTCCGTAATAAGCGTACAATGATATTTGCTCAATCAGGCTTCGGTAAAACAAATTTGGTTAAAGTGCTTTTGTATCACATGACAAGTGATAACACTTACGGGAAACTGATCTTCGATTTAAATGGAGAATACTTTTTACGAGGCACGTCCACATATGGCTTAGGCGACATTGACGAAGACAGCATAAAGAAAAATGTGGTGGTTTATTCAGATAAAAAATTGCCATCTGAATATCAAAGTCCTGCACGCTTTATTTTTGGTGGCAAAGTACTTCTCAATATGCACAAGCATCTAACCGTAGGTGATATTCTCAATTTTGGTGCTGGTTTTTCAGAAGTGATGAGGTCGTTTTTGCTATATCTTGACGAAGAAGGAGTCGGGGATTTCATCCAAAATATTGACGCCTATGCAAATGATCCAATGAAATTACATCAAGATTTTTCTGATTTCTTTGGACAAGCGAAACAAGGGAAAGAAGACGTTAGTGCCCGTAAAACTGTCATGGCTATTAGAAAACGTGTCAGACACTTGATAGATGAAGGAAAGGGGTTGCACTCTAGCACATCAAAACTGGTAGAAGAAGTTTTTATCTATCTTAAACAAGGTAAAACCGTGATTATTGACTTGTCACTCAAAGACAATATGGATGCGAGTATTATTTCGACAATTCTTGTTCGAAAACTTTTTGATAACAATAAGGCTCAATTTACGTCAGACAATTCTAAAGAAGTGATTAACACTGTGGTTTTTGTTGAAGAAGCACAAAACGTCTTGTCAGAAGAATTTGTCAAATCAAATGCCAACCCATTTGTAAGGGTAGCAAAAGAAGGTCGCAAATTCGGATTAGGTCTAGTAGCAATTACTCAACGACCATCGGCTATATCGGAAGAAATTAGAACGCAAGCCGAAAATTTCTTCGCTTTTCATATGGGCAATTCAGATGATATCAAAGCCCTCATCAAGTCAAATATTAATTACGATGGTGTAATTGCCAGTTTCCTTCAACGCGAAACAATCCCAGGCAATTTATATATGGTGTCTTCAGACCAAGCATTTGCCTTACCGATTCGCGTGAATGAATTTGAACCCTTGATTGAAAACAAGGTTTATCCCCAATCCAAGCTTAAAAGATAACCAATGCTTGAAATTCAATACAAACCTAACAGCCTGGTACAGCGCTTTATCTTCGAGCATAATGATGAATTCTTAATCCAGACCAATTCGCCCGAAGAAAAGGTCATCTTATTAATTCTTCGCGATTTATTGCGGCTAGGCTGGGAGATCACTTTCAAGCCAAATAGAATTTCCATCAAACCACCGCAATTTTATGACAAGCAAGTAATCAAAAGTTCAATGGAAATTAAGCGCCAAGAATCTATTACAAAAAAAAAGATTTGGATTGATAAACATATCGAACTAGCTAGAATGAATTTAGCGGATGGTGATGAAGTATGGCGGTCAGAAATAACCCCCGTGATAGAAATTTGCAAATCTCAAAGTGAATTCGATATTTTCCGAATATTTCGATATTATTGGTCATCGCCTTACAGTGAATATGTTGGGCGCAGACTTAAACTTATCATCCGTGATAGTGCTTTGCCAAATAAGCCAATTATTGGGATAGCTGCGTTAGGCAGTTCAATAATTCATATACCAGATAGAGATAAATGGATTGGTTGGGATAAATCTACTCGAACAAACAACCTAATTTACACAATGGATGCCTATGTATTAGGTGCATTGCCCCCCTATAACCATCTTCTAGGGGGAAAACTGATTTCTTATGTGATTGCGTCCAACGAGGTAAGAGAAATATACCGGCAGAAATATAAAGACGCTGTAACTAACATTGCTAAACGCACAGTGAACGATATTGCTTGTATATTCACAACCAGTTTATATGGTAAAAGTTCTCAATATAATCGGGTCAGGTTTAACGATAAAACCCTTTACAACCAGATTGGTGAAACAAAGGGTTATGGAACATTACATCTAACCGACGAAACATTTGAGGCAATGAGAGAATTATTAGTATGCAAAGGTATGAATGTTACCAATAGATTTGGAGATGGCCCAATTTGGAGAATGAGGGTAATTCGAACCGCAGCAAATATTCTCGGTTTTGACGCTGATTTTTTGCTTAAACATTCTTTTCAAAGGGCTATTTATTTAACCCCATTGGCAACAAATTATAAAGAATTTTTGCAAGGTAAAAGTCAACAATTAGATTATTATGATTATCCACTAAGCTCTTTAGTTCAATATTGGCGGAAAAGATGGTTGATTAATCGTCGAAGTAATCCAGAAGTCGAGAAAGCTGTTTTAGACTTCAGGAGATCAGAGTTCTCTATCGGTTAGGCTTATAGGAAAAAGCGCCTTATTATGGTCGGTTGGGCAGTTACCCACCTCACCATCAATCCCGAACCGGACATGAAGCTTTCACTTCACGAGTAGCGGGGCTCTTAGGTAAAACAGGCAGCTATTCTTCATTTTGCATTACGCCATACCCCATCAAAAGGACCAGGTCTCGGCCTGGTCTTTATGATGGGGAAAAAGATTGTGTGGCAAAATGTTTCCCTATAAGAGTTGTGCCCCCAAGGGGGGGCGGGATTTACGCATACCTTCGCGCTTATTGTACCTGATGTTGCCATCCTGTAAAGGCCAATCTCCGGGCGGGGAATTATCTGGAGAATTGGGCGTTTCGTCGCTGGCATCTGCATCCAAGTAGATGGTTATTGTGCCAATGAGCTGGTCACCCTGGCGATCCATGCGGATTTCTTGTACCAGGCTGTTGACAATTGTGTATTTTATTTTTGGGTCCCCGGTTACTAGGAGATCAGCCATCCGGTTGGCATACGCCCGGAGATGCTCATCTGTGTAATTGCGGAGCGGGTGTGCCAACCCGGCTTTTACTTCGGTCAATGCCGTTTTTAAATCGCTCTCCTGCACCTCCAACGCATCCAGCCGGTCGAGCAGGGCGCGCGAGTGGCCCCGCTCAGCAATGGCCGCTGTCAGATTATCCATTTGCCGATGGAGAGTCACCAGATCTTTTTGTAAATCCTTGCGGCGCTGGTCCATTTCGTCCACACGCTCATTTTGACGACGCTGCAGGGCGCGGTAGGCTTGCAGGTAATAGACTTCATCCCGGAGCACCTCAACCAGTTTGTCGATCACCCCATGTTCTAGCGACCAGGCCGGGAGCTGGGGAAGATCACAATCATGCCGTCGGGCTTTCTGAGTGCAGCGGTACGAATAAACGTGTTGCCCGGTTGGTTTTTGGGTCACATGCGCCCAAAGTGGGGACCCGCAGCGGGCACAGCGCAGCAATTTGGAGAGTAGATGTTCGGAAGCAACCCGCCGGGGATGATCGGCGGAATCACTGTTCATATTGGCATGGCTAGCATGATGCTCTGATATTTTCTGGACAGTTTCCCAGGTTTCCAGGTCAATCAGCGGTTCGCAGTAGTTCTCAATCACCATGTCCGCATATTCCAGAACGCCAATATACAGTTTATTACTCCAGAATGTTCTGTAGGAATTAATCGAACCAAACAGCCGGAGTTGGGAGTTTATTTCAGCCAGAGATGTGCCCGCCGCCCGCAGAGCAAACGCTTGCTGGACCCGGGGAGCCATAGCCGGATCTGGAACCCAGCGCGCGGCGATTCGGGTGGAACCGTCTCGGCGGGTACCAATTTCAACCGGCTGGCGCATGAAACCGGTAGGAGGCGTGCCAGGCACACAGCCAAATTGTTGGACAAGCTGATGCAGACCACGCTGGGCGTCCCGAGATGTCTGGCGTTTCTTTTCCTGATTGGCGATATCGATGATGACTTCAACTACCTGACCGTAGGCGCCTTCAGGGATCGGGTCAGTCAGAGAATGGATAGTAAGGCCGCGCTTGCGCAGCGTCGATTTGTAGAATTGGGAATCGTCCAGATCGCGGGCAAAGCGGGCGTAGTTCCAAATCAGCAAACCAGCCGGACGGGTTGATTCGTGCTTGCTCATATCGACCATCTCGTTGAACTGGTCACGACCGGTGGTGGATCCCCCAGAGCGAGCCACATCGGCAAAAACCAGCGTCAGGCTTAGACCATGATGCTGGCAGTAGGCTTCGATTTCGGCTTTCTGTTGGCCAACGGAACGCTCCTGCAACGGACCGCCCGAATCGCGCAAATAAGCCCAAGCAATTGAGCCGGGTGGAAGGGTGGAAGGAGGCGGAAGGTAGTCAGTCATTCTTTGATGTCAGGTTGGATTTATATACTACTTATTTTTCTGCCCTGGTTGGTCATTCTGCGCTTACTTCGGTTATAGGTACCCAGGATTTAGCTTTTTCTCACTTACAGCCCATCCACATCCGGATAGGCTTTTTTATTTAAACTGGCCAACTCCCAACCAAGTATCAGGCGATACCGACGATATGCCAGTAGGCCAGCAACATAAAGACAAAAGGTAGGGATCAGTAGCAGCATTTCAGGGTGGCGATTAGAAACAGCTAAGACGATGATCAGCGTTTGGACAGAAGCAACCAACACTAGAAATTTCGAGCGCAACGCACTGCCCTGTTCCAGGAGGCCGAGACGCTGTTTCCAAGTACGGCGTCGGTCACCAACCAGATAGTAACCGAGCGCCTCGCGCCGACGGTTGACGAACGGCCAAGTCCGCAGCACATTGCGCACTTTTTGTTTCATTTGGAGGAACCGTAAGTATCGTTTGAATTTATTGTATTCGTGGGGGTCGATGAATGTCATGTAGTTATGGCGTCTTTGGGTCTGGAATGATATTGCCACCGGTGTTCTTGCGCCGGTTTTGTTTTTGCTTCAAAAGCATCAACTGCTCATGCGCGTCCTGGCGCAGATCTGGATCGGTAATTTCAGACATCAGTTCAGCAATTTCCTCGGCCTCGGCTTCAGTTAGCGTCACATTAGGCAAATGCCCTGCTTTACGATAAACCTCAATGGGCGAAATTCCGGTAGCCACGGCAATTGCCTTACACATTTCCACCCCAACTGACTTGACTTGAAAAGTAAATAATTTACTCACAGCAGCCGTGGTGACAAATCCAGTTCGAGCAATATCGGCCTGAGTGATATTTTTCTCGCTCATTATCTGATTAGCCCAATTGATAAAACTAGACAAAGTGTCAACCATGTTCAACATTATCAACTATTCTGCGTCGAATGTGTTTAGTATTTTATCGAATAGGGTTGACAATTTTCCCATTTTTATTATAATGTTGAATATAGTTACTAAATTACAAATCATAAGACGCACTCGAAAGGATTCTCCCAAATGGACGATAAATTTCTAAAGGTAGCGGTCAGGCCGGTGGTCAAAACCCAAGTCGATATTCTGGCGGCTGTGAGGGGTGCGGATAAATATGCCTTGGTCGGCGAATTAGTTTCCGCCGCCTGGCAGGAGGCCAAAGAAGCCGGGCTGGTGACAGACGCCATGCTCCAAAGCGCAAGCATCTCCTCACTGTCCCACCCGTCCGCATAGGCTAATGAGCCAAAAACGGAAGCAATTCACCCACGAGTTAACGGTGCGCTATGTACCGCTCCCGCCCCACAAGCGGGCAGCGTTCGAGCATGCCTTTGACTTGTTGGCCGATCTGCTTTTGGATGAACTTGAGCAAGAACAACAGGCTGCCGAACGTAACACTTCGCCCAAGCTTCAGATAGGACAAACGACCAACGCCGTTATTCCGATTTGAACTTCAGATGAAAGCTTTGCGCACATCCTACCGCTTTTCACGTTCGAACCGAAACGACAACCTCTACAAAGTCGAATCACCCTAATAGTTTCTACCGAACCAGCGAGACGCATTCTATCACAATCCCGCTGAGAGCCGAAGCTCCGGTCAGCGGGATTTCCGTTAGCCGGTGCGCCCAGTACATTAACAATTGAGAGTGCGTAAACTGTGACGGGAGCATTTGCATCCGCAACCCGGCGGGGGGAACGCACATGAAAAAAAACAACAAACAAGCAGCCATACTCTGGCTGTATCGAACGATTTAAGAACTTTTATCGGGGCGGCATCCGTGAGCGCAGTTTGCGCGATGCGAAGCCTGTGGTGACAAGAGCCACCGCCCCACATTCCTGCGCCGCGCGTGTCAAACGAGAAGAGCCCGACCCCCTTTGGCAGCCCTCGTTCATTTGACGCCGGCGCGGGACAAGCAATCATCCAAAGTAAGCGGAAGTAGCTCAATGGCAGAGCGCGGCGCCCCCCTCGCTGAGATTGGTGGTTCGAATCCGCCCTTCCGCTCTTCCCCCATCTGGGGTCCTTACCGGTATCAGGTCGGAGGCTGGTTTCATTCTCCAGCCTCCGACCTTCCGGATGGGGTACGCAGATCACGCGTTTCTTACTTAATGCAAAACCCCACCTGTTAGCGCAGGTGAGGCTTCACATCCAAGGCGGGTTTTTCCATGACAGGAGACCCGCCTCTGATTCTATCACACGGAGGAAAAATGTCACCTACACCGTTTTATGTTCAAGATGTTCCCCGTCGGCAGTCGCAAGCCACTGGGCCCTTGCTCCGAGTCGAGGTCGCCTACGAATATGTAGAAGATGTTCCAGCGCTGTTTGAGACTGCGGCCCGCGCCGAGATCAATCAGGAGGTTGCCGTGTACTCGACCATCACCACCAATTTGCTGTGCAAGGGTCGCGTGGAGGCTAGGCAGCACGGAAAAGTTTCGATCCGCATAACTGCGCGGGTAAGCAGCGGCGCCCGGCGTCATCAAGCCTTGCAAGTTGGCGGACGGGTGAAACGCTGAGCGATTATCCTGGTTCCCAGATTACACCGATCAATCCATAGAAACCAGAAGATTTGGATCTGGAGGCCCAGTATCGCAAACACACCGCAAAATTCAGGCGCAACTCTAAAATGAATCCCCATTCTTGAGCGAGAGTGGGGATTTGCAATTAAAAGCGGTTGCCCGGTATTTCCAAAAAGGGCAACCGCTTTTAATTTACATTTATGACAGGAGGTAATGTAATGAACACTCCCAATAGCAATAACCGCGCCGCGTCCACCGGGCGAGGTCTGGAGGGTTTGGTGCGCAATGCAGTCAACCAGCGCGGCCGCGTTTTCGGCTGGATGATCGTGGGCGGCGCGATCGCGTTTGAAATTTTCAACTTTTCGACCACGCAGTACAGCCTCAAGGATGTTCTCGGCGACCTGAGCTTTTTGGGCATCTCGTGGGCGACCATTCTGGCAATTGCTTTTTGCAGCATCGACTTTGCCGGAATTGCCAAGCTGTTCATGCCGGACAACTCGGTGGCGGACCCCACTCAGGTTTGGTATCTGTTTGGCGCGTGGGTTCTGGGGGCTGCCTTCAATGCAACCTTGACCTGGTGGGGCGTATCGGTGGCGATTGCCGAACACACTGGCGTAGGGGAAAAGTTGATGGGAGGCGAAATGAAGACCCTGATCCCCATTTTTATCGCTGTTCTGGTGTGGGTGATTCGGATTTGCTTGATCGGCACCTTCTCGTCAGCCGGTGACCGAATCTTTGCCTCGGCGGGAATAAGCCGACCGGTTCTTGACCAGAGTTCTCGCCAACCGGAGCGCGGCTACCAGCCTGCCCAACAAACACAAACCGCCCCTGCCCGCCCGATGCGCCCAGTTTCGCCTGCGGGAGCTTCGCAACCGCAACAGAAAACCACTTATCGCCCAATAGAAACTAATCAAAGCACCAATCGGCAACCCGGCTTTACCCCCACCAATGGCGTGCCAGCTGGCCCCAAGTCTTCGTATGACAACCTGGTAGGAGACGCAGGCGAATATGATTTCCTCGGCAACCTGGTGGGGGGAGATGAGCAATGAGTAACTCTGGCGGTTTTTTCAAAGCCGCTCGCGACTTGTTCCCGATCCTGGCCGTTACCGTGGTAGTCGGCGCGTTTTTGGCTGCTGCGGGAATAACGGGCATGGCAAAAGGGGATGATCAGCTGCCGGGCGGGCTGTTGATTTTCGCCCTACTGGTCTGGTTTCTGGTGATGCTTTTTACACTGGGGAGAACGCAAACACGAAAAAAGCGAGGGCGCTAATGCGGTCCATCTTTTACAAAGGCAGAACACTCATTCCGATGATAGGCGGAAAAGCAGCCCATTATGGCGCGGTGAATGCCAGGTGTAGGTTTCACTGGGGATCTGATTTCTTTCCAGGGAGGCCAACATGACCACGCTCCTCCCCCAACCTCGAACCTGCTCGGCGAGGGTGAGTAGCACAGGCGGCTATTACAAATTTGATGATCACTACCGGCAGCCAGCCGAGCCGTTGGAACAGGATATCCAGGCCGCTGCCCCTTATCGCGGGCAAACCTTAAAAGTTATCAGACTTGACCTTAATCGAGACCGAGACCAAATCGAAGACCTGCTTAAGGGCTGCCAGGTCGAGACAGTTTTTGGCTTGCACCCCGCTCTGGGTGTCAAGGCTGTCAATGCGCAAGGCCACTTTTTGCCGCAGGATGGCAGTCTGGTCATGGTAATAACCTCAAAAAATGGAGGACAAAATGGCGATGACAATCGCTGAGGATATGTTGGGCCTCGAAAATCTGGAAATCCTGGCACCGTGGAATTATGCAGATTTCGAGCCGTCTCACAACTCTGGCTCCTGGATGATGCGCCCACACCGCAAGTCGGAACTGGAGAGATTACGAATTGCCACTCACCGGGCAATGATTAATGCAGCAGGTCAGGAAAGCTTTCCGTACAAACCCTGTGTATTCGCTTCCCAGATCGCAGACATCTGCGTGACCATTCACGATTTCCAGGAATGGGAAGCCTGGATTGGGTTCGACTTTTTTACCCAAGGACGCGGAGTAAACGATGCGTACCTGGAGCAATTGTTTGCCAGGATGCCGATCCAGCCTTACGGTCATTGGTGGGACAACTACAACGGTGTCGTTGGCTGCACTTTCGATCCAGGAACCTTCCATACCGCCCGCTTCCTGTGGACCATCTCGGAATGTGCGCTGATCGAGGCGGGTTTCCCAACCAGGGACCTCTATCAGCTTTGGGAGGTCATGGACTGGCGTCGGACAGCCGACTACTGGCAGCGCCAGCCAAGGCCTGTCTTTTTGACCGAAGAAGAAAGGGAAGAGCGTCGTCAAAAGCACCGCCGGCTTCGTTAATGGCACGGCGAAAAGAAAATGAACGAACCCCCAGGCCTGGCTCGTTCCAGCAAAACCTACTCATTCGGCATCCATACGATCAAACACAGGAGGTTAATTTAATGCTTGCGCTTTCGCGTCCCAGTTCATGCCCTGTTCAAATCAGTACCGTCGCCAACTGGCTCATGGGAATCGCTCAGAAATATGCCTTTCCGCCGGATGTTTCCTTGTTCGGAATGGCGCAGGATGGCAAGCCAGTTTTGTTGCATCTGCGTGACCCACGCGCCGGAGCCATCCTGGTCACAGGTTCGCGGCCAGCCACCACTGCCCTGTTCCAAACCATCGGCCATTCAGCCTTGGCGCTAAATGGCAAAAAGACCGGAGTGGCCGTCATTACTAACCGCCCGGAGGATTGGGAACTTGGCGAGCGTATGAGCGTTTTTTCATACGCCACTCCCCTCGAAAACATCGCCCAATTTATCCGTGAGGCTGGCAAGGGAATCATCCTCTTGCTGGTGGAAGACTACGAACTCGTCAGCCGCGAGCCGGATCTATTCAAATTCATTTGCGAACAAGGTCCGCAGAGAATGGTTTGGACGATCTGTGCAGCAGAAAAGCCTGCGGATGTTCCAGTTAGCCTGTTTCGGACCCGCATTGCAGAAACATCAGCGGGCGTGTTCTGGATGCGCGAGCGCAGCGAACATATCTTCTTTTCCACACTGCGCTGATTTTTCCCAACGCAGATGTCAAATTATATGAAGGGAGGTCTTAGCCGCTATGAGTAGGACCCAGGCGCAGCAGGAAAAACAAGAGAGCGCCCCACCCATGAGAAGGTAAGCGCTCTCCGGCAGACAAAGAACCCGCTGCGCCTTTAATTGTATCAAACACTAGAACGAGACAACTGGAGGACACGATGAACTCAACAAATACTGGTAAGTATCAACCGGGCGGTCTTTGGTCCCGCTTCACTGGCCTGTTTGCCCGAAAGGGCGGCAAGGGCCTCAAGATGGACAAGCTTGCGATTTTGAAGCTGCTGCTGGATGCCATCCTGATTTTGGGCGCCGCTCGTGTTTTTGACGCCGTGCTGACTGTCAGCGCTAGCATGTCGCCTGTTCTGCGTTTCGGGGTGGCGCTGTTTACTTTAGCGCTGACCGAAGGCGGCTTTGTAGCCTGGCTCAATCTCCGTTACGACTCGGAGGCAAATGAGACCCAGCGGGATGTGGCGCTGATCGGCATGGTCGTTTCGGCCCTGGCCTCCCTGGCAGTTGGCATTTCTGACTACGCCGGCGCAGTGCTGGGCTCGAGCGGGATAGAGGTGGCTGGCACGCTGGTGACCGGGAATGTTCTGATGGTCTGGGTCGTCGGCGCAGCCTACGCCATTGCGATTATCGGACATCTCGTTTGCATCTTTCTGGCCCGCGAGTTCGACGATGATGTACAGGCAGAACTGGACCTGAACGTGATCAATCAGCAAATCGCTGCCCAGTTGCGCTCTACGGAATCTGTGCGCCGCCGGGCAGAAGCCGCTGCCAACGCGCTCGTCAGTCAGGCCAAGGTGGTCACGGGTGTTCTGGCGCGTTTGACCATCGCCCCCACGGCTGCCGCAGTTGCCGCTGTAACCAATGCGCGGAAAACCATCCTCGATGAGTACGGAGAATTCGTCTCCGACCGGCAGGTGGACGATCTTCTCGGAGCAACGATGAGCGATATGCCCGCGTTTATCGAGCAGGCGTATGTCAACGCACTGAAAGCCTATCTCCAGGGCGATGGCGCGCAGGATCTGGGCCTGGATCCTGAAAAAGTTGCCACTGCCATTCGCAAATCGACGGCCAATCTTGAAGGAACGCTGCGCGGTTCCTTTGGCAGTCAGCCTGCTTTAGTGGACCACAATCTTCGCCCTCTGCGCCCTCTGACCGTCAATCCGGTTCCGATGGTTCCGCCGCTGGCCGCTCGCGCTGTCCGGCCGATCCCTCATCCGAAAATCTCGCTCTATTACACCCTGGATCAACTGCTCAAGCACCTGGATAAGACCCCGGACGAAGCCCGAGCCATGCTGGCAGAGTACGAATTGACCGAGGCGGGTCAGGCTTTTGAGTTGCTCTCGCAGTATCACCTGCTGCCTGTCAACCTGACGCCGGGTAACTTTTCAGAGCTATTTGCCGAACTGATGCGACCCGCCTCCCCTGCCCCGGCGAAACCCCAGAACCTGGATGGCGCGCCGTTGGCTGGCATTCAATCTATCCCTGAGGCTGGCTACGGTCCCGGTGGTAACGGCAATGGTAACGGGCACGTCCCGGGCGGCACTTCGCCAAATTTTCATTAGGCCAGCCCCCTGCCCTGCATCTGGATGGCGCAAGACCGCTTGTGGCAGAGGCCATTCAGATGCAGGTCAATCCCCGCAAGGGCGGCGGGAGTCGCGAGGCTGGTGCGACTGAGGCGCTTAAGTTGATTATCGGCGCGCTGGCCGCTGCTAAGTGGGCTGGTGGTGTGAAATATCTGAACGCCCAAACACAAGATGGAAAATCGCTGGCTGTCGCTGTCATCCCTGGCGTCCGGTTCTCCGAGATGCCAGATGGCCGGACAGCCCTGGGTCAAGTCATCGACAACCTCCCTGCCCACTAACCGGTGGGCAGGGAGAGAGGAAAGGTCATGCGTAAAAGAATTGTTCTCTCATTAATTGTCCTGGCCACCGCAATCCTGGCCTGCTCGTCAATGAACCTGGCAGGCGTTCCCGTTTCTCTGGTAACGCTCACGCCGGATGCAACCCACCCCGCTGCCGTTACTGAGGCGCCTGTGACGCCCTTGCCCAACCTGCCTGTCTCGGCCAACGCTGCTCAAATATTTCTGGTTTGCGGTGGTCAGGTAAATGTGCGCGTCGACAGTAATCCGAATGCCGCTATCGTTGGTGTCCTCGACAACGGTGACCCGGTTATCCAGGTTTTCGGCGATAACGGCGAATTGGCCATGAAGACGGCTCCAGATGGTGGCCGCTGGACCAAGGTTTCAACGTTGTCGGCAAAAATCACCGGCTGGGTAAACAGCCGATATCTGTGTTTGAAAGGAAATTGAAGAAAATCATGGCTGTGACAACCCAGTTGACAAGCTTAACGGTAGTCGAATTGCCGGGAGCGCATTTAGCGGCCCTTGATGAAACCGATCAGCAGTACCGCTTAGGACAACTTTTATCACCGAAGAGCTGGGCCAAACACCTGCGCCTGACTAACGATGATTTACGGATGCTTGCGGAGGAACAATGAGCAAACCTGGTTTTGTGTTTGATCCCAGCCTTGGCTTGCTGGATGGGATAGCCAAATGTGCAGAACATGGCGACCCGCTGGTTTCAGTGATTGACTCGGAGGGTCAGGCAGGTTGTCTGTGCCTCTTTGAGGCGGTCAACGCTTATGCCGGAATGCGGCGCGTAATTGGCGTTGCGGAAACCGATGGCAAACTTGAAAAAATTACGTTTGAAAACGGAGCGGCCCTGACCCCGTTGTGCCCGCATTGTGAAAAGGCAGAAATTGGTTCGATTGGCAACTCCCCACTCGGCCTGACCTTGGTTGAAATGCACTGGGGTGACATGGCTGGATTCCCCGCGCTCTGGATGGGCTTTTCAGCAACTGCGTCTGGGAAGCCCAGTCTCAACCTGCCGGTTGCGCTTGAGAGCGTCAAGACTTTTACGATGGTTGAGTAAGTTTCGAGAGTCAAGATTGAGCCACGCACCGATATTACCTAAAAGCGAAAGTCGTTCTGGTGAGCTGCACAGGTTGCTCATGGATGAGCGAACACCCTTGCAGTTCTACAAGCCGCAGAAGATCACTACGAAAGCAGTACACCAAGAAGATGAAAGCAGATTTCCAAAATGAACTATCCACCCTCCATTAATGCACTCCTGGTTTATGACGGCAACTTCTTCAAGATCTGTCGCCGTTACTATCGGTACGATGTCGAGCCACATGCCTGGCTAAATATCCGGGCACTTGGCGATTATTTACGAGCGCAACTCGCGGATGAACTTGGCCCAAGCTACAAGGGCCTGGTACGAATTGTTGAGCAACATTTGTACATTGGGCGACAGGCCAGAGAAAGATTGACCGTTACTTCCGCGCAGGACTGGGCTGAGTTTGATGCCGATCTCTGTCAAGCGGAAATTACGATTCACCCTCGCCGAGTTTTTATAAATGAGAACGGGGATACCGTTGAAAAAGGTGTGGATGTTGAACTGACCCTTGGCACTTTTGACCGCGCAGCGCAAGGTGGCAAAATTGATGCGGTCATTCTGGTGGCTGGGGATGGTGACTTCGTTCCGCTGGTTCAAACGTTGGCTCGCTACCGGATTCTGACCATGATCGTCGGGTTCGAATTTGTGGCCTGCTATCCGGACGGCAAACCTTATGGGGCCGGTGTCGCCGAAGAACTCAAGCGGGCTGCCAACTGGTATCTTGACCTGGGACACGAAATCAAGCAACGAGGCTCCACTGCCAGGTTGCGGGCGTTGTTTGCCGCAGGCGGGCAACCTCGGAAGCCTGAGAAATCTGTCGCCACGCTTGCCACTCCCCCGTTGCGTTGTCTGGGAACCATTAAGAACCTGCCAGAAAACGAAAACTTTGGATTTCTGACCGGCGATGATGGTCAGATAAGATTTTTTCATGGTTCGGAAATGAATGAGGATTGCAAGTTTCAAGATTTGGTGGCAGGCATGCGGGTTGTGTTTACTCCACATCAGACAACCAAGGGTCAACTTGCTAAAAAAATCAGCCTGGAGAATGCGAAATGAAAGCAAAAATTTTTGCCATCGCCAATCAAAAAGGCGGGGTCGGGAAAACGACTACCACGGTCAATGTTGCTCACGGGCTTGCCCGACGGGGTAAAAAGGTGCTCATCGTTGATTTCGACCCACAGGGCCAGTGTGCGACCGTTCTGGGAATGAACCCCGAACCAGGTGTTTTCAACCTGCTGATCGCCCCTACCGGTAATCCTCACCAATGGGTGCGGGAAACCGGACGAGAAAACCTGCACGTCCTCCCAGGCGACCGGACCACGGCCACCGCGCAAATCGTCCTGAATGCAGAAAGCCGCGATATCTCTGCCGTCGCAACGGTCATGGCGCCGTTTGCCCAGGAATACGATTACATCTTTTTCGACACGGCGCCATCCGCGGGCGGCCTGCAGGAACGGGCCATCTGGGCCTCACGCTTTGTCATTATTCCCACCGCGACCGAATTTCTCTCATCAGATGGGTTAGGTCAGATTATCGGCTTGTTGGAAGATCTAAAAAGTAAGAAGGGTTGGTCCGGTGGGTTAATGGGCGTTCTGCCGACTTTCTATGACACGCAGACGAAACAGAGCAAGGTTGCGATGAGATCCTTGCAGGAGGCTTTCGCTGAATACTGCCTGCCCCCCATTCGCCGTTCCACCATCCTGCGCGAGTGTCCGTCTGGCGGCGTGACGGTCTGGGAGAAAGACCCGGATTGCGTGGTTGCCGGGGACTACCAAAAGCTGGTTGACCTGGTTGCAAAGCGATAAGGAAAGACCCGCCAGAAGAAGTTGCGAAAGGAGAGATAGTCCCATGCCAAAACAAAAGCTACCAGAGACCTGGGGCGACCGTGATCCGCTGCGCGGGCTGAGGCGGCCAACGGCGGTAGACGGCCAGCCAGCCCCCGCCCCATCCGTGCTGGATACGATTGCCGGGCCACAGGAAAAGCCTCGCGGTCGGGGTTGGGAAAAGCGCAACCGGTCTTACTCGTACACAATTCCCGCCCCTTTGCGCGAGACTGCCATTCAGGTACGCAATGACATTTTGAGCATCGCACAGTTTGACGCCGAGGGAAACCCGCGGACCGATGGCACCACGACCGATGACATCGCCAGGAATCTGATGAGCTGGGCGCTCAAAGAAGTCCAGCTTAACCCTGGGCTGATCACCCCCCGCCCCAATGCCCGCTCCCGCAAGGGCCAGATGACCGTCTCCTGGGAAGCCTGGGAAAGCTGGGACAAGACCCCCGTCAAACTTAAGTCACCCGTCCGGAGAGATAAAAACAAAGCTGAGAAAAAGTGTGTCCTGACTTTTCGCTGGGGGCCAGAAATCGATGCGCGGGTAAAGATTCTGGCTGGCGCGGGAACGCCTGGGGAGAGCCTCAATAATCCTTTTAAGTTTTCCGTTCCGGTGAGCGACCTGGTGGTACGTCTGCTCTTGCTTGCCATCGAGGGCTACAAATCTCGCCGATACAACTTCAAAATCGGCGTTGAAGTGGTCTCAAGAGTGAACGATTGGGAGCCAACGTGAGCGTGCTCAAAAACCCAACTGGCGCGCACCGGAGAAAATTCGGGCGATTTTTACGGGACACAGCGGTAGAC
Source organism: Chloroflexota bacterium (assembly GCA_021795965.1). GTDB lineage: Bacteria > Chloroflexota > Anaerolineae > Anaerolineales > Villigracilaceae > UBA5195. The sequence goes on along the minus strand of JAJYOU010000004.1, from coordinate 7,896 downwards.
AAGCGGCATTGCTTGTCTACCGCTTGTCTTTTATTTGTCTTCCGCTTGTCTTGCCGTTTTTCTTGCCGCTTGTCTTGACTTCACAGGCGCGATTTTGAGCCGCCTTTCTCCGCCCGTTTGATCTGGGCTAAGGGTTGTTCGAAAATGGCCCGTTTTTGGCCTTTTTTGCAAAATCGTTTTGCAATTATTTTTTTTCAAAAATTGAGCCTTTCCAGGTCAAAAATCAATGCCGCGCTCAACACTCGGGCCGATAACCCGGCAACTCATCCAGGAAGAGAGAAAGGGAAAAGTTATGTCTGAAATTATTTGGCAATCTGTATTGGATCAGTTGCGGCCAACCATGCCTCACACGGCATTTAATACCTGGGTGGCGGACACTCGATTTTTGAGCAGCGCTGGATCTGTGTTTCTGGTGGGGTGTCAGGATCTTAGGGCGCGTGACTGGTTGAATGACCGTTTGTTATCTACTGTCGAGCACTTGCTGGCGGGGATGTTAAATCGTTCCGTGACGGTCAGCTTTGTCGTTGCCAGCGACCAGGCAGACGAATCCGGCACTAGTGAACCTAAGATTGCGAACAACGAGGTGCAGGTTGAGGCAGTCTGGGATTCTGCCTACGAGCAAATCGTTCGGCCCGAAAAAGCGATTGCCATCAATGTATATTTTTTGCACCAGTTACGACAGATTGGGCCTGAACTAGGTTGGTTGTATATTGGCTTTCGCCAGGCGGCCTACAGTGTTGGCGGACGAAGCGGAAACCGAACAGCGCGCTTTGCAGGCAAAACTGTTGCGGCGTTAAGCGGTATGTCTGAGCGAACTTTTTGGCGGAGGGTGGGCAGTCAGGAAACCTGGCAGCGGTTGACGGGCCTGGTCAACCTGATTGGCGAGCAGCCGCTCTGGGATGAAAAAAGCGCCACTCCAAAAAGGCTGCCGCGCAAGTATTCCGTTGCCATGACCCTGCCGTTGACCGCTACCGACGCAAAATCACTCATGCGTTGGATCGGGGCGCACTGGGACAATGCCAACCCGGCCACTACGCTGGAGTTGGCGTGCAAAACCCCGGTGGAAGAAATCATTCCGGCCAACGCGGCGACCGTCAGCGATCAGTCCCCCATGCCTGTCAGCCAAATCATCCGCGAATTGTTTTCGGATGACATCCCGGAAGCGAACCTGAATGCTCTGATCGAACGCTTGCAGATGCACCTGATGCCGCCTGGCGACCTGGTGATGATCTCGCTCTTTTTTATCGAGCATGTCCTACCTCACCTCGGCGCTGGTCCTGGCTGGATGTTGACCATCCTGCGCGATCGCTGCTGGGTTTCTCCTGAAAGCGGGGAAACGCGCAAGCGGGTGACGGTCAAGGGCGGGTATGCCGAAATTGCTAACTGGTTGGGTCTGGAGCGTCCCTTGACTGTTTACGAGTGGCTGAACGGCAGGCAGAAGAGTTACTTGCTTTCGAGAGAGAGTGAAAGCGGGAAAAAACCAAATCCAAAGGCGGGGAAATTTATTAACTCTCCGCTGCGGGTTTACCTTCGCGAGGTGACCGGCCAGAAGGCAGTAAATTTCCGTGAAGGTCAGCGTGAGTTTGAGATCCTGCTGGAAGAAATCCCGCCAGAGATTATGGCGGCGATTGTCGCACAAAAGCGCCCGCATCTTTACGGAAATGACAGTATCGCTCTTACGGAAGTGTCAGACGATCTTTACGGAATTGTCAGTATCGGCTTTACGGAAGTGTCAGACGATCTTTACGGAAATGACAGTATCGCTCTTACGGAACTGTCAGACGATCTTTACGGAAATGGCAGAGTCTTTAAGCTCTTAAGCTCTTTAAAACCAGCTCTTAAAACTCTTTTAAAAACCACCACCGCTGAAAGTTTTGAAACACCCACGTCCAAAATGCAAAAAACGGTGGTGGTGGGCAAGGATTGGGATTTAAGTTCTCTGTTTCGAGCCAACAGCGTCAGCGCAAAAAGCCAGCGCAGAATGCGCGAGGCGAAGGTGGATGCGACCGCCTTTGTATCCTGGATTCTGTACGGATACACCGCGACTGGAAGGGGCTTGACCGACCTGGTTGGAAACGCCATTCGCAATGTCCTTGAATCAAATTCAGGGGCCGGTGGCGTTTGCGATACGCTGGCTGGATACGGACCAGGAAAACTCACGCATCTAGTGGCGGAGAGCTTGCGCGGGGCGCTTGTTTCGGATCGGGATTTTGTCTCCGCCTTCGGTAGTCTGACATCCGTGCGTAAACAGGAACTGCTGGCGCGTTTGGGTGGGCAGGCGGTGGATGTCCCGGAGCAAAAACCTGATCTTCCAAGTGTTCACAAAACGACCGTGACCCCGGAAGAGGCCGAACAAAACCGCGCGGCCATCGAAAAAGCAAAACAAAAACTTGCAACCCAAGCAAGGCTGAGGTGATCTGATGCTGAACTATTCTGATCAATCTGGCGCTGAAGACGCCGCAATGACGTTGCCACACAGCCGGGAGGCCGAGGAGGCCGTGATCGGTTCGGTCTTGATCAACGAATTCATTCTGGACGAATTGGCCGATTTAAAGCCCGAGGATTTTTATATCCACCGGCTGCGCTTTATCTGGCAGGCCTACTTACGCCTGCGCGAGAAAAAACAACCGATCGACAGTCTGACTGTTTCCGAGGAGTTGGATGATTTCGGGCGGCTGAAAGAAATCGGCGGCCCGGCCTACCTGACCAGCCTGCTCAACCAGGTGCCGACAACCTTGCACGCCGAGGCCTATGCCCAGATTGTCTTCGCCACGTCGCTCAGACGCAGGCTTCTTCTGGCCGCAAACAAGATTGCGACCCTGGCCTACGATGCGTCAATCGACATTGTCGAGGTGGCAGATCAATCCACCGCAGCGGTCAGTCAGGCAATTTTGTCGGCGAGTGGCGATACCGCGCTCAATTTTGCCGAGGTGGCCAGCGAACTCTACGACCAGATGGTCGCGCGTTCAACTTTGGAGAAGTCCCAAACGGCAGAAAACGCTCCCCCTGCACCCACCAAACGGATCGCCTCCGGGTGGCCGTCGATCAACAAAATGCTAAATGGCGGTTTCGGGGCTGGGCGCGTGTATGTCGTTGGCGGACGGCCTGGCGAAGGGAAGTCCTCCTGGATGGGTGGTGTTGCCAGGACGGTGGCAGAGCAGGGGGGAAACGCGGTTGTCTTTTCGCTGGAGATGGAGGGCCACGAGGTGATTTCCCGCATCATGGCGAGTGTGACCGGTGTCAGCGCCAATACCCTTATGGATGGCGTTCCAGAACCGGACGAATGGGAGCAGGTGGTTGCAGGGATGGGAGTGATGGGCAAGATGACCGGAGGCTGGGCTGAGTACACCCCCAGCTTGACACCCTCCAGGTTGCGCGCCAAGGCCCACCGGATCAAAGCCAGGTATGGCTTGGATATCCTGATCGTTGATTACATCCAGCTGATGCGTGGCGAAGGCCGTGGAAACTTCAACCGCGAACAGGAAATTGCCGGTATCAGCCGCGAACTCAAAATCCTGGCCGGAGAATTAAGGGTGCCGATCCTGGTTGGGGCGCAATTGAGTCGGGAGGTTGAGAAACGCGCCGAGAAAGAAAATGGCAACAAGGAGCCGAAAATGGCCGATTTGCGCGAAAGCGGCGCGATTGAGAACGATGCCGATGCGATTATTTTTCTCTGGAGAAACAACCCGACAGAAAAATTCTCGCATGTGAAATTCGCCAAGCACCGCAATGGCCCGGTGGGGGACTGCCTGCTGCGGTTCGATACAAAGCTCACCAGCTTTGTTGAGCCAGGGTAGGTTTTGTGTGTCTCACGATTTCTCACCAATCACCGTTGTCTGCGCGCTGATCAGCGGCGCGCTGCTGGTTGCATTCCTGGAACTGGAGCTGCGCACCCAGCGCAGTGCCTTTTCTGCATCCATTCAACGCGCCAGCTATTTGCTTTTGTCGGTGCTGGCTTTTTCAGCCTGGGTGCTGCTCGGGCTATTTTTTGCAAGCCTGCCAGCGATGGCGGCGGTCATGGTCGCGGGAGCGAGCCTGCTCGGGACCATCGCCCAGGCGCACGGGCTTGAGTTATTGCTCGACCAGGTGCTTGAATAACAGGTTTTTAGTTTTGTTGCGTGGAGGCAAGATGCGAGATTTATTTTTTGACCGGGTATTCCGGTCACCACAAACAAGCGCGAATTATCGGATGGGAATGTCTCATGCGCAGTTGTTCTTGATTAGCAACTTGATTCCGGTGCTTCCTGATCCAGTTACCGTTGGCGAGGCTCCGATGTCACCACCTTACGAGGTTGTGTGGTTCGAGTGGGCGGTAGGCGGGATGCTTCAGGGCGCGCTTGTGCTTTCCGAACGAGTGGTCAATGACGGCTGGATGGTTGTGATTCTCCCGGCCGCAAAAATGGGATTGCAAAAAAGCCCGATGGACATTCCGCTTGGCTTTAGATTTAAGCTCGATGGATCAGGGCGCAGCGCAACCCCGGATAAAGGGCTGGTAATTGAAACAGGGCCTGGGGTAAACGGCACGATGCTTGAAAATAAATCAGACATAAAGATTGTACTTGCCGAAATTTTCCCCCCAGTTGTATTTGCCCTGACCATGCTGCACTGCAAAAATGTGAGCGCGATAGAAACAGGCGGGCCATCTGCACAAAGAGGGGGGCGGTCATCCCGCAGCCATCTCCGCCGCCATCATGTTCTCCAGGTGCGCCCGATGGGTGGAAAAAGTGTGAGCAACAATCGCGGCCAGCACGAGAGCGTTGCAATGTCTTTGCACTTTGTCCGTGGACACTTCAAAACCTATACAGACGATGCACCGCTCTTTGGCAGGCTGACCGGTTCGTACTGGTGGGAATCGCATGCGCGTGGCGATGCCAGTGCCGGGATCGTCACCAAAGATTACAACGTAAATCCGCCCATCAGCAACGGAGGTACTCCATGACCGCTCTCGACCTTTGGCAGTCTTTGGACGCAGTTCAACGGCGCACCCTAAAAGTTGCATACGATCTCGACCAACTCAAAGAGCATCATGAATATGACCAGCGCGCCAACGGACATTACGATCGTCCACCGGCCAGCGAATGGCGCTGGTTCTTCCTGGAGTTAGTGGTCCCGCTCAAGGACAGCCATCCAGACTTCATCCTGGAAAAATACCTGCGCGAGAAAAAACTACTCGCTGGATCTGAACAGGTGCTCCAGGACATCGTTGAGTTTGGCCTGCTCGAAACCCGAAAACGGCGAACCAGTAACAGCTTGACGGCCCACCAGTATCGCCTGACACCCTTGGGCCGCCGCGTGGTCCGCATTGGCACTGGCGAGATACGCGAGAAACCACTACCGACCGGGACGCTGCGCGAACATCACTGGCGGGCGCTCGAACTGGCCTACAGGGCAGGGGAGAACGGGTTGGCATCGGATGGACATGGTTACTATGACGAAGTCCCCTGGCGCACCTGGCTCCGGCTGCGGAATTACAAGGCTGGCGCGCTGGTATCGGAGCGTGGTGGAGAGTGGCTCTGGAGTCAGCGCAAAACATACGTGGAAAACGGCAGGCTCAGGGAATATATCCCGAAAACGCCATATCGCTTGTATGTCACGGATTTCGGGCGAGCCTATTACGAGCGGGAACAAAATCGTTACCGGGAAATGTACCCGGACATTGCAGCCCAAGAAGGATGAATCAGTATGCAACCAAATTTTAGGAGACCGACCAGACAGGCTGTACTGCTCTTTTTAGTTGTCCTGGCAATTGTCTCCAACGGGTACGTGCGGAGAGGGTCAAGGTCATGATCATACGAGCAAAACCAGCCACTGATTTCAACGGCGTAGTTTTGGTAAATTCGTTGGAGATCGGCGCGGTACTGATTGGCTCGCAGCGGGTTCCAACCGTGCGTTTTGCCATCAAGCAATCTGGGCATAAATACAAACTGCTCGCCAGAGGCAGGCAGTCTGGAGAAGTCTACGCTTATGCTTTGGCTGCGATCGGTAAAGGTTGGGAAGGGTTGGAGGCCCACATTGTCGCCTACCCGCGTCCCACGCTTGAAAGTGGCATTGTTTTTATCGTAGCGGCGGATGAGGGCGGTGGGATTACCTGGCATTCAGGGTCTGAACTGCGCGCCACAGCAGTTCAAATCCTGGTGGATGTCCTCAACGGGGTTGCGCCAACTCCACCCTGGCCGGTAATGGAAGCGCCTTTTTTGAGACTGGAGAGTGATAACTAACAGAAAGGATTCTGCCTTTTATCGGCAGAATCCTTTTAATTTAAGCTGATGGCTGTGTCTTGACCCGTTCCAATATTTTGGATCTCTCATTGTCTGCCAGTCCCGGCCAGGCATCTGCAATCTGCTGGACATCGTCGCAGTAGGGCAGGAGCAGCCCCAGGACGCGGTAGATTTCAGGATACCGGTGAGCCAAGGTAACGATGGTTCGGTAGTCGGTAGTGTTGGCGCGAGTACCGTTGATCCAGTGAGAGGTTGTGGCCTGGGGGACACCGAGGTACTCGGCAAATTGCGAGACATGCTTGTTTGAACGAGACTGCCCGCGCCACTCGTAAAACTTTTGATAAATCCAATCACCGAACACAACTGCATTCTGGTTGTTTTCCTGGCGCGGTTGGCCAGCATTTGTAATCCGTAGGATATCCAGACAGACATCGTTCGTCAGCCCTGACCAAGCTTCTGCAATCTGTTGCACTTCGTTGCCGTAAGGCATTGGCAGGCCCAAGACACCGTAGACTTCGGGATACTTGCGGGCAATGGTAGTGATGACCTGATAGCCCTCCGGGCCTACCCGGTGACCATTAGCCCAATTCGACACGATTGCCTGTGAGACGCCCAGGTGGGCGGCGAACCCTGCCAACGATCCGCGCGAGCGTCCACGCCACTCAACATACTTTTGATAGAACCAATCCTTGAACTCCATCACCGGCTCCTGTCCTTTTCTGCCGCTATTCTAATGCATGGACAGTCCGGTGCATTAATTCCATCCAGGGTGATAACCCCGGCGCCACGCTCCCCGTCCCATTACTCTTTTCCTGAATCCGGTTTTTTGCTTGCAGACCCCGCGGCTATCTATAGAAGACTCGTTCTCTACGGACGCCCGTTTTCACCAGTTTTCCGGCTTCCCGGCGAACCGGAAATCTGGTTTTTGATAGCCGGCAATCCACTGCATTAACTCGGTTTCTCCCAACCGCGAGCCAGCTGACCAGCCATCTGGCAAGCTGCAACCAGACTCTTGGCTACCGTCTACTGAGCGGAGTGGAATCTAACCCGGTCTGGCCAGCCCTGGTGAATGCACAGTGCGGGGACAGGCGGAGTAGAGTCAGGCCCGCGCTTCGCGCAGAACCTGAGCGGGAAGCTTTATGGGCGTGCTTCCCGGTATTGTGTTGGCTGCTGCCAAAATTTTTCCCGGAGCAACGAGAGTCTGGCAAGGGCTGTGTCCCGCCCTAACGCCGAAGTGTCCACAGAAACCTGGCCGCCTTGCGCATGCCCGGAAACACACACATCTCTCTGATCCAGTAATTGTTCTTGAAAATAATATAAAAACCACCACCATGAAACTGACTGCTCTTGCTTTTTGAAACAGGCGGCTATCGCGGTGACTGGCAGCTCGTGGGCTGCAAGTGCGAAAGTGTACCAGGCAGGTTATCCTGCCCGTTATGTTTGGAAAGAAAGATTATGAAATTCCTGAAAATCAAAAAGCATTATAAACAGTGGAACCAGCGAATCTAATCGCCGTGGGTCTTTTCAGGGCGGCAGAAATAGTCTTTCAAGCTGCATAGAGCGGGGAAAACGCACACCTTAAACGGTGGGATGTCGCACACTTTCCGAGAGGGAAGCGCTGTAAAAAGATTGTACCTTAAGTGTTTGGCATGCTCCGCTGTGCTCTGAGTTTCCGTTG
>JAJYOU010000030.1 GCA_021795965.1 Chloroflexota bacterium | reverse complement strand
GGATCACTTAAATTCCTGTGTCATAACGGCAATCCGTGGAGGCGACCAATTAGAAAAAGAACGAATTTTTAAAGAAATCACTGACGTTTTTACTGCTTCCAATTCTATTTAATTGTTTCTAAAAAAGGAAAATACTATGTCAAACGTAACTTATAGTGTTCCAAATATCAGCTGTGGACATTGCGTTCACACCATTCAGACTGAGCTGACAGAGCTCGCTGGAATCAAGACAGTTAAAGCAGATGTCGTTTCCAAAATGGTCGAAGTAAGCTTTGATGAACCAGCTTCGGAAGAAAAGATTAAAAACTTATTGGCATCAATTAATTACCCTGTTGCTGGTTAAATTTTGGTTGGATGATGGAGGCACGGTTGGAACAACTGTGCCTCCCTTTATAGGTGAATTATGAATGAAGAAAAGCACTTGGTTCTTCCAATTACTGGTATGACTTGTGCAAATTGCGTCGCCACTGTTGAAAGAAATTTAAAAAAACTTGATGGGATTGACACTGCAGTTGTGAACCTATCTTCTGAGAGGGCTACTGTAGATTTTGATGGACAGAAATTAGGCTTGGAAGAAATAATTAATAGAATCAACCGCGCAGGATATGGTGTGGCAACAGGAGAAGCCGATTTTTCCTTAAAAAGATTGGCTGAAGAATCTGATGCCCGCCGGATCGAAAACTCTCTCAAGAATATTGAAGGGATTCTTTCTGTCCAGACCATGCTTGCCACCGAAAAAGTACGCGTTAAATATGTCCCCACTATTTTAAATCAAAACGAAATTCGGCATGCAATCATTAATGCCGGTTTTGAATTAATTTCTGGTACAGGGGAGACGGTCGATGCTGAGGCGATTGCTCGCGAGAAGGAAATTTCAGAACAATTTCGTTTGCTCGTTACCGGGATAATTTTCACTGTTCCGTTATTTCTTCTTTCTATGGGGAAAGATTTCAATTTACTTCCTTCATTTTTTTACGTCCCGGGTTCTGTCAAAGAAGTCGCTGGAATGGGGACAATGCTACATGTCCAACCATGGTTTAACTGGATCATGTTGCTATTAGCATTACCGGTTCAGTTCTATGTTGGAAAACAATATTATATTGGAGCGTTCAAATCCCTCCGAAACGGCTCTGCAAACATGGATGTTTTGATTGCCATGGGGTCTTCGGTTGCTTTTTTCTATTCAATCCCGGTTACCTTGGGATGGTTGGGAGGAAGCGTTTATTTTGAAACAGCAGCTGTCATTATTACCTTGATCCGATTGGGCAAATACCTTGAAGCGAAAGCGAAGGGTCGCACCAGCGATGCAATCCGAAAATTGATGAGCCTGCAATCAAAAACAGCCAGGATCATCCGCGCTGGTCAGGAAATCGAAATTCCCATTGAGGAAGTAGTTCTTGGCGATAAAATTATCGTTAGACCCGGTGAAAAATTCCCGGTTGACGGGACAGTGATCGAAGGACAGTCCTCAGTGGATGAATCAATGATCACTGGTGAATCCCTTCCCGTCGAAAAATTTATTGGTGACAACGTTATCGGTGCAACAATCAATAAATTGGGATATTTAAAGTTTGAAGCGAAAAAAATTGGTAAAGATACCACCTTGGCTCAGATTATCCGGTTGGTCGAGGATGCCCAGGGTAGCAAGGCACCAATTCAAAAGTTGGCTGATCAAGTCTCTGCAATTTTCGTGCCGGTGGTGATTGGAATTGCCTTATTAACTTTTGCAGGTTGGTACTTTTGGGGACCTGCGCTGGCTATAAATTCTGATCAAACAATTTTTACCAGAGCATTGGTGAATATGGTAGCTGTCCTGGTTATTGCCTGTCCTTGCGCCATGGGTTTGGCGACCCCAACTGCAGTCATGGTCGGAACAGGGAAAGGCGCCGAACTGGGAATCTTGTTTAAAAACTCGGATGCCTTGGAGCGCGCTGGAAAAGCTACCTATATCGTCCTGGATAAGACCGGAACAATCACCCGGGGACAACCATCAGTAACCGAAGTAATTAGTTCGAAGAATTTTGAATCTGAACAAATATTGAGAATGGCAGCGTCAGTGGAAAAGGTCAGTGAACACCCGCTAGGTGAATCCATCTGGGCTGAAGCCAACAATAGGGGTTTGGTACTGTCCGAAATTTCAGAATTTATTTCTGAACCTGGTCTGGGTGTTGAGGCAAATGTTGATGGCAAGAAAGTCGGGATTGGCAATCTGAAAATGCTGAATAAGAAGAATATAAATCCAGCATCCTTCTTGGATGAATATTCGAGACTTCAAGGAGAGGGTAAAACGGTAATGTTTGTCACCATAGATGGTTTGGTGGAAGGCATTATTGCAGTTGCAGATACAGTTAAAGATAGTTCGAAAACCGCAATATCAAATCTCCAAAAACTTGGCTTAAATGTCGCGATGATCACTGGAGATAACCAGAGAACAGCCGATTCGATTGCAAAAATGGTTGGTATCAAAACAGTTTTGGCAGAGATACTACCGAGTGGTAAGGCAGATGAAATAAAGAGACTTCAATCGACAGGGGCGATAGTTGCGATGGTGGGAGATGGCATTAATGATGCACCAGCCCTTGCCCAGGCTGATATTGGCCTTGCGATTGGAACAGGAACCGATGTGGCCATGGCTGCTGCACCAATCACATTAATCAGCGGAGATATTCGCAGTGTGTCGCGTGCAATCATGTTATCAAAGCGCACGCTGAATACCATAAAACAGAATTTGTTCTGGGCTTTTTTCTACAATGTGGTTTTAATTCCAGCCGCGATGCTCGGATATTTAAACCCAATGTTGGCAGCCGGGGCAATGGCTTTCAGCAGCGTTTTTGTGGTCAGCAACAGTCTACGCCTGAGGAATATTATAATTAAATAATCGTCATCGACGATCCAAAAATATAAAAACTAGAACACTTCAATAAGTGTTCTAGTTTTTGTTGATAAAAATAGATCTTGAAAAAAAATAACGTGTCTGGAAATGATCAAAAGAATGTAAGTTAAAAAGGAATAATCAGATTTTCTGGTGTTCGCCTAATTTGAAGTTTAATAAATTCAAATTAAAAACGACGACATCAGGTTAATACTCATCTTCTTCATCATCTGCCCATAAATCATCATCTTCTTCATCGAGTTCCTCTTCTTCCCATTCTTCCAGCTCTTCTTCTTCCCATTTTTCCTCACCTGTCGCAGCACCTTCGGTCGGTGTATAAGTTGCACATCCGGTATCAGGATCTATCTCAATGGCTGCGGCTGAGCAATAACCATCATCAATGAAAACACAATCTGAATAGTGGCATCGAATTCGTGGCATGATATTTTTATTCCTCCTAATTTACCGGTTGACGTATCAGGCGAATAACCGTGGTGAAAAATAATAGAGTCATGGCGATTTGCGAAATTAAACAAAACGGGCACAGAGCTTTGAGAACAAAAGCTTCCACGTAAATTAAGTAAATATTGAATGAAAATCCCGTCAGGGTAATTCCAAATGTTCCGATCAAGCCGTATTCATTGAAAAAATTACCAGCCCGATCCTGAAAATAAAGAAATAACAGGATTAATCCATATCCGAACACGCCAATCAACGCGACCGGTATGCCATAAACCTCGGAATATGGACTTGCATTTACCGTCGAACAATCACCGCTGCCCAAGCATAATGCATTATTCGATGTAATCTTGTAAATCGTCATGTAAATTGATACCAATAATCCCAAAAAAGATAGACCAATCGAGAAAACATATAACTTCTTATCCATTTAAATCTCCAAATATCCGAAATCTGATTTTGGCTCAAGCGGGCAAGATTTTACCTCAGAGGGAATAATAAGTAAAGCACTTGATCAATTAATGAAAAATATTATCTTTAAAGAAAACACCTTGATTGAAAAAAACCTTGTTTCATCCTCCTCGAACTCTTTGAGCTTCAACAACATTATCAAGATTTTCAATTCTCGCCAGGCAGCGACTCAATTGAGCAATGTCTCGAACCTCAACAATCAAACGAATACTTGCAATGTCTGCCTGCATATTGTCATGATTGACCCTGACGTTTACATCAACAATGTTCACCCCTTCTGTCGTCAGCAAATTTGAAACATCTCCCATCAATCCTTGTCGATCAAAGGCTGTGATCCTGATGGGTACTGGATAAGTACGGATTTGTGATCCCCACGAAACTTTAACCAACCTTTCTCTCTCTTTGGACCTCAAAATGTTCGGACAATCCATTCGATGGATTGTTGCCCCTCTTCCACGAGTAATATAACCAATGATCGGATCACCTGGCATCGGGTTGCAACATTTGGCGATGGTGGTTAGAAGACCCCTTAATCCAACTACTGAAACAGAATCTGTTGTGACGTTACTGGCTTTTGAGGGAGATGGTACGAGCTCATCTGCCAGCGATGTTTCCTGTTCGGATAATAAATTTACAATCCTGTTGAGGGATAAATCCCCGCAACCTAAATCCACGAACATTTCATCCGGATTTTTATAATCGATTTGTCTTGCCAGTGCTTCCAGATTAATTTCACCCAGTCCAAGGCGGCGAAATTCCTTCTCGATCATAGTACGGCCTTGGATCAGGTTTTGTTCTCGATCTTCTTTTTTAAACCAGGCTTTTATTTTTGAACGGGCTCGTTGTGTTTTAACTAGACCCAGGCTGGGGTTTAACCAGTCTCGACTTGGTCCTCCGTGTTTTGCGGTCAGAATTTCAACCCGCTCACCAGTTTTGAAAATATGATCCAGGGGTACAAGTTTGCCATCTATTTTTGCCCCCCGACACCTGTGACCAATATCTGTATGGACATGGTAAGCAAAATCAATTGGGGTCGAGCCCGCTGGCAAATCGATGATATCGCCTTTTGGTGTGAAGACATACACACGATCTTCGAAAACATCAGATTTCATCGAATCAACAAATTCCTGGGCATCATCCACATCCTGGTTCCATTCCATCATGGATCGAAGCCATAGAACATGCTGTTCATATTTTTGGTCAGACTTTGCTCCTCCTTCTTTGTACCGCCAATGTGCCGCGATGCCAAATTCTGCATTTTGATGCATCTCAGGGGTGCGGATTTGAACTTCGAGAGGTTTTCCATCGTCGAAAATAACCGCGGTGTGCAGGGACTGGTAAAAATTATCCTTTGGTGCGGCAATATAATCATCAAATTCACCCGGGATCGGCCGCCAATGATTATGAATAATTCCAAGGGAAGCATAACATGCGGGGATATCCGGAACCATCAATCGGACACCTCGCAGGTCTCGAACCATTTCAAAGGTTTTTCCCTTTTTTAACATTTTCTTATAAATTGAATAAATATGTTTGGGGCGGCCAGTTATTTCTGCTTTAATCCCAGCCTGGTTCAATATTTTTGAAAGCGTTTCAATAATTTCTGCTATTTGTTCTTCGCGAACACTTCTAGGATCCTCTAGAAGGGTGGCGATTTCTTTATATTTTTCAGGGTTTACATATCTTAAAGATAAATCTTCAAGTTCCCATTTGATTTGCCAAATTCCGAGACGATTTGCGAGTGGAGCGTGAATATCAAGGGTTTCTTGAGCAATTCGTTTTTGCTTTTCTGGTCTCGTAAATCCCAATGTGCGCATATTATGCAAACGATCAGCCAGTTTGATTAAAACAACACGCACATCATCGTTCATAGCCAAAAAAGTTTTCCGAATGGCTTCAATCCCAATTTGTTTTTTGCGTTTCGAAAGTTGTTCGGGAGTGGGTGGGGTTTCGCCTTTGTCCTCGCTATCATAATGATCACTTCGCGAAACACGAGGTAAACTATCAAGCTTGGTGACCCCGTCCACTAAATTTGCAATCACCTCACCAAATTGTTCACGTAAATCCTTGAGGGTGACAGTAGTATCTTCCACGGTATCATGCAATAATCCAGCCGAGATGACCTCTGCCGGCATCCTCAATTCAGATAAAATCGCAGCAACTGCCACACAATGATTGATATAAGGTTCACCAGACAAACGTTTTTGGTTTGCATGCGCTTCCGCTGCCAATTTATAAGCACGTTGAACAAGATCCCTATCAAAGGTGGTGTAATAATCTGGAAGATTCAACATCAATTGCTCGATGCCAATAGCTTGGGAAGTTTTCATATTTATTTCTTCTGTTTAGATTCGATAGATAAATTATTCTGAAAAATCACCAATTTCCATGGTGGAAAGAAATATTTTCAAATCTTGTGATTTCATTATGATCGCAATATTTTTTGTTCCAGAACCGAGTGAAATTTCATCGGGAATGAAAACATTTTTATCTGCAAGCAATCTGGATAATTTTGTTACACCAATCGGAGAAACAGCACCGATTGGATATCCTGTTACTTCAAGGACCTCATCCGCTGTCGCCAGTCGTAAACGGGTTGTGCCTAAGTAAGTTCTTAATTTAGACCAGGAAATCCATTTGTTTCCCGCAGTAAGGACCATGACAAACATTTTTTGAGGTCTGCGGAAAAAAATACTGCGAATGATTTGATCGGGTGTCTGACCTCTTTCTATTGCAACCTGATCAATTGATTCGGGAGAGTTTGGGTGATGATAACACTGAAATGTTATATCGAGGTTTGCAAGTATAATTGCAACTGGAGGTTGACTAAACATAAACAATATTTTACATGGACTGGGTAAGAAACATGGTTAATTTACTCAGCAATTTGACAGCAATTCAGTCAAACACTTGAGTCCAAATATTCATTTGAATGTGATTAAGAAGTTTTTGTTATTTCCCTTAATCATAATTGGAGGTGAAAATGTTTTTTTATAATCATTTGGAAGAAAACCTGGTTGGTGCCGGTGTTGGCGAATGGGTTTGGGTAGTGATCGCTGTTTTTTTTATGATCGTTTTTATCGGCTGGCTGGCATCCAAAAATGGATGGTTGGTGAAAAAAGAATCTTCGAACCCAATAAATGAGAGTCATTCGGATTCCAACCCCCATTCTAGTTAGTATGAAGAAGCACAATATCCAACGGATAAAAAAACTTTCGAAATTTCATTAAAAAGTAAATGTCTTATTTGAAATAAATTATTAATCCCCTGACCTCAATTTGACGATTCAACCGGTTTATATTCCTTCTTATTTTCAGTGTTGTCGCATCCTGATACATTTGGTGGGCATCCGAAGATTGTGAAAATTAACTTATAGGTAGTTTAGGTATTTTTCATTCGGAGATTTTCAAATTTCGATAGGTTTTCAGGAAGCACATTTTATTGATATTGAACAAAGTAAGACTCACAAAGGGTTTAACCGAAATTGGAAAAAACATGAATTTTAAATTGCAGGCCCCATTTGTACCAACTGGAGACCAGCCAGAAGCTATCCGACAATTGGTAGACGGCGTGAGGCGGGGTATGAAGCGCCAGGTTCTACTTGGGGCAACAGGCACTGGAAAAACCTACACGATCGCATCGGTTATTCAACAATTGCAGAAACCCGCATTGATCATGGCGCATAACAAAACGCTCGCTGCGCAGTTATATTCCGAATTTAAAGATTTTTTTCCTGAGAACGCGGTTGAATATTTTGTTTCTTATTATGATTATTACCAACCAGAAGCATATGTTCCCAGAAATGATCTGTATATCGAAAAAGAGACTGAAATAAATGAAGAAATCGAACGATTAAGGTTGGCAGCAACTACAGCATTATTATCTCGGAAAGATGTCATTATTGTTGCCTCTGTATCATGTATTTATGGCTTGGGAAATCCAGAAGAATTCGGCAAAGGGACTGTCATATTGCACAAGGGAGAAATATTCCGGAGAAATGCGTTGATTCGGCAGCTTGTGGAAAGTCAGTATCAGAGAAATGACCTCGAATTACGCCCAGGTTTGTTTAGAGTTCGGGGTGACTCTTTGGAGATTATTCCGGCTTATCAGGACAAAAGTGGTTATCGGGTCAGTTTTTGGGGCGACGAAGTTGAAAATATCACCGAGTTTAGCCCGTTAACTGGAGAAATCTACAATCAGCTAGAGGAAATATCCATTTATCCCGCAAAACATTATCTTGCGCCGGATGATAAATTAAAAGATGCAATTTTTGATATTGAAACCGAACTTAGTCAAAGAATCCAAATCTTCAAAGAACAGGGAAAACTAATCGAAGCTCAGCGCATCGAACAAAGGGCAAATTACGATCTTGAGATGCTAAGAGAAGTTGGGTATTGTTCAGGGATTGAAAATTATTCCAGGCATCTGGATAGAAGGTCTGCTGGAACGCCGCCCTGGACCCTGATAGATTTTCTTCCTTCAGACTATCTTCTTGTCATCGATGAAAGTCACATGTCTGTTCCACAAATCAAGGGGATGTATAACGGGGATCGATCGCGAAAAGAAACCCTCGTCGAGTTTGGTTTTCGTTTGCCGAGTGCCTTGGATAATCGACCATTGAAATTCTCCGAGTTTGAACAAATAATGGGAGATACTATTTTTACATCTGCCACTCCCGGGCCGTATGAATTGGAACATGCGGACCAAGTGGTGGAGCAGATCATTCGTCCAACTGGCTTGGTCGACCCAATTGTAGATGTCCGTCCAAGTAAGGGACAGGTCGATGATCTGGTTGCCGAAATCAAGATGCGGATTGAAAAACATGAACGAGTGCTCGTAACCACCCTCACGAAGCGAATGTCAGAAGATCTGGCCGATTATTTAAAGGAATTGGGCGTGAAGGTACATTATTTACATTCAGAGGTTGAAACTCTGGAAAGGATTGCAATTCTCAGAGATTTGAGATTAGGGGTTCATGATGTAATTGTTGGTATCAATTTACTCCGCGAAGGGCTCGATCTGCCTGAGGTCTCACTGGTGGCAATTTTGGATGCTGATAAGGAGGGTTTTCTTCGATCTGGAACAGCTCTAATCCAGACAATTGGTCGGGCTGCGAGAAATGCAAACGGACGGGTGATAATGTATGCTGATCGAATTACAGATTCCATCCGTTTTGCCCTCGACGAAACTGACAGGCGGCGCGCAAAGCAAATAAAATTTAACACTGAGCATGGGATTACACCGATGAGTATTCAAAAAACAATTCGGGATATTACAGACAGCCTTTCCCAGGAAAGCCGGGAAAAAGTTCTTTCAATCAGTGAAGATAAGGGTTTATACAAGGCAAGAATAAAAGCTGACGCAGCTGATCGAAATGAGATAAAAAATCTGATTCTTGCGCTCGAGCGAGAAATGAAAGAATCTGCAAAAAATCTTAATTTTGAAAAAGCTGCGGCTCTAAGAGATGAATTATTTGAACTTAAAGGGATTCTGGCAGACCCCATGCAGCCCGCGAACAGGCTTCGGAGCTGACTGCAAGGCTTGCTTTGCAAGGTCCAGTGACCATTTTGGATGGGGGAACCGCGTTCAACCCTACCGGGTGGCTCATTTGCTGCGCTTGAACACATCTGAGATCAGTCCCGCTGCCAAGCACATTTTTATCCGGCGCGCTTTTACCTGCTACCAGATGTTAGCTCTGCTGGAAGATATCCCGGCATTGTGCCAGCCGCATCTTGTTCGGGATTTCCTGGCCGCCTTATTGGATGAAAACATCCGGTTGACCGAAGCAACCCGGCTGCTTGAGATCTGCCTGAGGCAACTGGACCGGCTTTGCGAGTTCGCTCCAGTTCATCGTCACAGAGATTTCAAATTGAAGCTATCCTTGAATCAGAATAAACTATTTAAAACCGCAGAGTCCTTTGAAACATTGCGGAGTTTGTTCTAGATATTTTTGGTAAATTATGTTCAAAAGTCGAATCAATATATGTCCATCATGACATTGCCACTCCCCCTGCCTGAAACATATTGGGTCATTCCGGGCTGTTTTCTCGCCGGCGAATATCCGACCATCCCCTATTTCCAGGAAATCTCTCGCCGCCGCCTGGATGCTTTCCTTGCAGCTGGAATAGAAATATTTATCAACCTGACGAGGGAAGGAGAGCTGGATGATTATGCCCCTTTATTGAAAGAACGAGCTCGCAATTTTGAAATTTCTGCCGAGACCTGGCGTTTTGAAATTGATGATTACGGAGTGCCCAGCCGGAACCTGATGTTAAACATTCTTGATCGAATTGATTCCAGTTTGTCCGCGGGAAAGAAGATTTATGTGCATTGCCACGGCGGGGTGGGGCGCACGGGAACCGTCGTGGGATGTTATCTTGTCAGAAGTGGTAACGACAGCCAGGCAGCGCTTGCACAACTGGCTGAATGGTGGCAAAAGGTACCCAAGTCGAGCGTCCATCCACGATCCCCGGAGGCTCCCTCCCAGGAGGCATTTGTTCGATCATGGTTAGAATAGTTAATGCTGGCATGAAGGAAGGGATTGAATGACAGCGTTTGATTAAGTTAATACCCCGATGGATTTTCATGGATAAAGGGCATTAGGCGGTGAGGATATAATAGACCTATGAATTGGCATGATCGATATCGCCAGCAAGCCGAATGGACGGAGCAATTGCGGACTTACCTTTTTGGCAAGGTTGGGTTAAGTTATTCAAAGCGCATTCTAGATCTTGGCTGCGGGACAGGGGCTTTGCTTGGCAACCTCGAAACAAAAGCAATAATTCATGGTCTGGATATTTATCTGCCTGTGCTTGAACAGGCGAAGTTGTTCGCCCCTCAAGCCCGCTTTTGCTGTGGAGATGGAGCGTTATTACCTTATGCCGATGCAACTTTTGATATCAGTTTCTGCCATTTTGTTCTGCTCTGGGTAACCAATCCGGCGGAGGTTGTCCGTGAATTACGCCGTGTTACACGTCCTGGCGGTTACATCCTGGCATTTGCTGAGCCGGATTACGGTGGAAGGATCGATTACCCCACAGAATTAGAAGAATTGGGTATTTTACAAACTCAATCGCTTAAAGATCAGGGTGCTGACCCCGAAATGGGGCGTAAGCTGGCAGGTATTTTCCGGGATGCAGGTCTCAAGCAGGTTCAAACTGGCATCCTTGGGGGAGAATGGCAGGATGAGTCACGATTTGAAAATGCTGATCTAGAATGGCAGGTATTGTTGGAAGATGTGGGGACGATCATTCCACCAGATAAATTGGATAACTTCAGGAAATCTGACAATTTGGCAAGACAGCAGGGCAGTAGAGTTCTGTATGTTCCGACCTTTTATGCATGGGGCATGGTTTGAGGCTTGGAATGGTATAATTTAATTTTCTGGAGGATCTTTGGAAGAACCATCTATTAATGCTCATGATGTAACAACTGAAACCATCCCACCGGATGGTGATATTAAATCGACCGAGAAAGAATACCATGCTTGGGGACGCTTCTTTTTAGACGTACTTGAAACACTTTTATTATCGGCTGTTTTATTCCTGGCGATTAATGCCTTATCTGCCAGGGTACGGGTGGATGGTTTCTCAATGAAACCTACTCTACAGGATGGCGAGTTTGTCCTGGTTAACCGCCTGGCTTATATTTTTGCGCCACCGGCTCGTGGGGATATCATTGTTTTTCACTTTCCATTGGACCCCAATAAGCAGGACCTGATCAAGCGAATCATTGGTCTACCTGGAGAACGTATTACCGTGAAAAAGGGTATTGTATACGTGAACGGAAACCCTTTGAAGGAGCCTTATATCGCCGCTCCGCCCATGTATTCGGGTGAATGGAAGGTCCCAGAAGATCAATTGTTCGTGCTTGGTGATAATCGCAATGATTCTTCTGACTCACATGCCTGGGGGTACCTGCCCGTCAATGAGATCGTTGGCAAAGCTATTTTTATTTACTGGCCATATACCGAGTGGAAGTTAATTGATCACTATAACTTTTCAAAGGCAATCCAATGAATGCGGAATTGGATTTAATTAAAGAGGAAGTGGAAGAATATGCGCAACAGCTTCCGCCGATTCCAGCTGGACTGAAAATTCCAGGAGCAGGGGAATTGGCTGGTTGGATCGATCATACTTTACTCAAACCCGAAGCGACCAGTGATCAGCTGAAGAAACTTTGCCGTGAAGCGAACTTTTACCATTTCGCCACCGTCTGCGTCAACCCAGTTAATATTCCATTGGTCGTTGATCAACTGGCTAGATCAGGTGTCGGAGCTTGTGCTGTTGTCGGGTTTCCGTTCGGGGCGACTTTTCCGGAGATCAAGGCTGCTGAAGCACGGCAGGCAATTTCTGCTGGCGCGACAGAAATCGATATGGTTGTCAACATTGGTGCACTTAAAAGCGGCAATTTCGACCTGGTTATGCGGGATGTGAAAGCAGTGGTCGAGGCTGTCGCCGGCAAGGGACTGGTTAAGGTAATCCTTGAAATGTGTTACCTGGATTTTCGAGAAAAAATAGCGGCATGCCTGATTTGCAAACATGCCGGTGCAGATTTTGTAAAAACCTCCACCGGTTTTGGCTCAGGTGGAGCCACGGTTGAAGATGTGACCTTGATGCGGCGTTTGGTTGGTGAGAAAATGGGTGTTAAAGCAGCTGGAGGAATTCGAACCTTGGCGGATTCGAATAAAATGATTTTGGCTGGCAG
>JAJYOU010000029.1 GCA_021795965.1 Chloroflexota bacterium | reverse complement strand
TTTTTCACTGTAAACCTTGCCATGGTCTGAGAAGAAGAGGACGGTGTTGAGCGTGCGGGCGGGGAACATGAAGAGGACTTCATCCTCCTCGCGGGTGGTGTGACCCATGACGCCCTTGCCGCCGCGTGCCTGCAGTTTGTAAGTGGCGGAGCTGGTGCGCTTGATATAACCGCGCTCGGTGATGGTGATCAGCACCGCGTCATCCTGCACCAGGTCTTCTTCGCGCAGTTCCTCGCGGGCATCGCCGGCGATGCGCGTGCGGCGCTCGTCGCCGAATTTCTCCGCCAGGTCGCGCGTATCTTCCTGGATGATCGCCAGGATCTTGCGCGGGCTGGCGAGCAGGTCCTCCAGGTAAGCGATGGTATCCTTGACCTGGCGGGCTTCTTCCTCAATCTTCATCCGTTCGAGGGCAGCCAGCCGGCGCAGCTGCATATCCAAGATCGCCTGGGCTTGCAAATCGCTCAGGTTAAAGTTATCCATCAACTTGGTTTTGGCGTCGTCCGCATCCTCCGCAGCGCGGATCAGCTTGATGACCGCGTCCAGATTGGCGAGGGCGATCAACAGCCCGTCGAGAATGTGACCGCGCGCGCGCGCCTTATCCAGCTCGAAACGCGTCCGGCGCGTGATGACCTCGGTGCGGTGGTCGATAAAGATTTGCAGACTGCGCTTGAGGGTCAGGGTGCGCGGTTCGCCGTGGACCAGTGCCAGGATCTGGACGGAGAAGGTCGACTGGAGGGCGGTGTATTTAAAGAGCTGGTTGAGGACTTTCTTGGGCTGGGCGCCGCGTTTGAGCTCAATCACGATGCTCATGCCGCGCTGGTCGCTTTCGTCTCGCATATCCGAAATCTGGTCGATCTTGTCTGCGCGCACCAGCTCGGCGATGCGTTCAAGCAGGGTGGTTTTGTTGACCTGGTAGGGGATCTCGGTCACGACGATCATCTGCCGCCCGTTTTTCATTTCTTCAATCTGAGCTTGTCCGCGCAGGACGATCCGCCCGCGACCGGTGGAGTAGGCGTGCAGAATGCCTTCGCGCCCGATAATCATCCCGCCAGTGGGGAAATCGGGTCCGGGTACAAATTCCATCAGCTTTTCGACCGGGATATCATCGATCTGGTCATAATTTTCGATCAGGTAATCGATGGCGGCTGCCAGCTCGCGCAGGTTATGGGGCGGGATGTTGGTCGCCATGCCAACCGCAATGCCGGAGGAGCCGTTCAGCAGCAAGTTGGGCAGGCGGGAAGGCAGGACGAGCGGTTCCTTGAGGGTATCGTCAAAGTTGGAACCGAAATCAATCGTATTCTTATCGATATCAGCCAGCATTTCCTCAGCCATTTTGCTGAGGCGGGCTTCGGTATAACGCATGGCTGCCGGGGAATCGCCGTCGACGGAGCCGAAGTTGCCCTGTCCATCCACCAGCAGGTAACGCAGGGAGAAATCCTGCGCCATGCGAGCCATCGAATCATAGACCGCCAGGTCGCCATGCGGGTGATATTTACCCAGCACTTCGCCGACGATGCGGGCAGATTTCTTGAAGGGTCCGCTCGAGCGCATACCCAGGTCGTGCATGGCGAAAAGAATCCGGCGGTGAACTGGTTTCAACCCGTCGCGGGCGTCGGGCAGAGCCCGGGCGACGATCACGCTCATGGCGTAATCGAGGAAAGCGTCGCGCATTTGGCCGTCAATGTCAACTTGTTGGATGTTGCCGATGTCCATCTTTACCTCATTAAAAAACGCAATACACAGGTATACTCGCGTATTGCGCAGTGCGTGATGTCACGAAAAGGGGGAAGAGTCTGGCGTGTTTTTCGTGTGGTTTCAAACGGTTAATTAAATGAAGCAGACCGCTGTCAGAGAGTATATTATACCAAAGTATGAGAGGATTTTCAGCCCGAGATTCATTATTTGGTGGCAACATTGGCAATGGATTTATCCCCAAAATAACATCAGATACGGTAGAATAAAATGTTATGATTTCTATTCTGCATTGGTTGAGAAAGTGGTTTGAAGCGCCGCCCCTTACAGCGGAAAGGGGAGCTTACCGCGACAGGGTGATCCATTTCACCTTGATCAGCACGATGGTCGTCATGCTTTTGACCATCAGCGAAAACTTGCTGAATAAAGATCCGAACTCGATCACCATCGTACGCTATGATCTGCTGGTGCTGGCGGTTTTAGTTTTATTTCGCTACTGGTTTATGCTGGGTCATAAAGAAGCGGTGACCTTCTGGCTTTTCATTTTTGGTTTTTTGGGTCTGACTTTTGGAGTTGTCTTACAAGGTTCAATTCATAGTTCGGTGATTGGGGTATTCTTCCTGATGATCGTCCTGGCTGCAATCATCTACCAGGGACGCGGGATAATTCTAATGGTGGTAAGCACTTCCGTGGCTGTGCTTGGGCTGATCATGGCAGAAAAATACAACTTGCTGCAACCCATCACTGAAAATCTTAATTACTGGGAATGGTTTAGATATACTGCTTATTTTGCGACTGTCGGCGGGCTTTCTTACTATGGGATGTGGGTCGCGAACCAGGCTCTGGAAAAATCAAGAAAGAAAACAGAGGAATTGGAAGCCCTTCAGGATGAACTACGCAGCTTAAACCGGGCGGTGGAACAAAGCCCGGTCTCCATTATCATCACTGACCTGGAATCGAAAATTGAATATGTCAACCCCACTTTCACGCGGGTGACTGGTTACACAAAGGAGGAAGTCCTCGGGAAAAACCCGCGCATCTTAAATTCGGGCAAGACCGCGCGGAGCACGTACAATGATTTGTGGGGTACCCTCACTCAAGGGCAGGAATGGCGTGGGGAATTTTTAAACCGCAAGAAAGACGGCACAATTTACAATGAACTGGCGATCATCTCGGCAATCTTCAACGACGAGGGAAAACCCACCCATTACCTGGCGGTGAAGGAAGACATCACTGAGCGCAAGCAGGCTGAGTTGGCACTGCAAAAAGCGAACAATAATTTGACCAACTCTCTTGCCAAGGTTGAAAAGCTTCAGGTTTTACTGCGTGATATGGCGATTCGCGATGCGTTGACCGGGTTGTATAACCGTCATTATCTCAATGAAACCCTCGAGCGTGAATTCAAACGGTCTGAACGCGAAAATAAACCGCTGACCTTTATGATCATGGATATCGACCATTTTAAGAAAGTGAATGACACCTGGGGGCACCCGGCGGGCGATGCGGTACTGGTGGCGCTGGCAGAGCTGCTCAGGAGCAGCTTGCGTGAATCGGATATTCTCTGCCGCCTGGGTGGCGAGGAATTTCTGCTGGTGCTGCCAAATTTGAATCAAAGCGATGGGTTGAAGCTGGCTGAGACAATTTGTAAGAAATGCGAGGAGATGCCTGTTTACTATGAGGGTCAGGAAATGCATGTGACGGTTTCGATTGGGATGGCGATCTTTCCCTCGCATGGAAACAATTTCGGGGAAATGCTGGCAGCAGCGGACAAAGCGCTTTACCAGTCCAAACACTGCGGGCGAAACAAGGTCACGGTTTTCGAAGCGCCGGAACCTTCCCCGGAGGACTGAACCCATTCTTCCCAGGGTTTTAGGCGGCGTCTTGCCAGATTGGGTGGGAGTTGGTATAATGTTTCGGCTGTTCGGGGCGTGGCTCAGACCGGTAGAGCGCACGGTTCGGGTCCGTGAGGTCGCGCGTTCAAATCGCGCCGCCCCGACTGGTAGCAGTGGACCGCCTTACCCGGAGGCGGTCTTTTTATATGGTTGGGCTTATCCCCCATCGAGGGATGCCGGCAAAAATCGCGCCGCCCCGACTGGTAGCAGTGGACCGCCTTACCCGGAGGCGGTCTTTTTATATGGTTGGGCTTATCCCCCATCGAGGGATGCCGGCAAAAATCGCGCCGCCCCAGCGCAGTTATCTCACGCCGGGCGAATCATGGTTCTGGAACACACCACAATCTGGCACTTCACCGCAAAATGGAGTTTTTTCGCCCGCTATCGTAATCAAAACCAGCCCCCACCCCAGCCCTCCCCAAAAATCGGGGAGGGAGCTGTTTTTAACCAGAGTGGAAAGGAAGCTAACGCCTCCTTTCCACTCTGGACTCCTCATGTCTCTGAAAACCAGAGACTCGCCGGCTCAATTAGCCATGACTCTGGACTCCGCATATCTCCAAAACCACAGCGCTCTGGTGCAGCTATTTCACGCCGGGCGAATCATGGTTCTGGAACACACCACAATCTGGCACTTCACCGAAAAATGGAGTTTTCCGTAGGAGCCCGCTTTTGGCTCCTACGGAAAACTCCATAAAAAATACAACACCCCCTTCCAAAATTGTATAGACTTGAGACATGGGTAACAGGTGATCGGAGACATGGGTAACACATCGGTTCTTTAACAATTATCTTCCCGAAGGCTGATCTGTGCAATCTTCTGGTTGCAGTAGATGACCTCATAATCGCCGTCACTCAGCATGGGACGAATGGCCACTGGATTATATCGGAAGGCTTTACCCACACGAAAGATGTGGTTATGGAAAGAGATTTTGCCACTTTCATCCACTTTGCGGATTATATCGCCGGTGTCGTACAAGATGGGCGGTAAGATTTCAGGAAAGGAGCGTGAGCTGGGCTGATAGCGGCTGATCGGAGATTGCATGTCCAGAGCTTCGTGCGGTCGCTCGTAGTTGTAGACGTCCCGCCAACGGTCGAAATGCACCTGGCATTGGGGCAGGCTGTTTAGAGTATGTTGGCTGAGCAATTCAGCTTTCAAGGTGCGATGCAAGCGTTCATCCTTGCCCTGGGTTTGCGGGTGGTAAGGGTGTCCGTGACTGATCTGGACCCCCAGCCTCATCAGCCAGGCTGTCAGGATGGTGTTTGGGCTATTGGCATCATCTCCCCAGGGTGAGCCATTGTCCATCAGCATGCGCTCTGGCAGCCCATAGCAGCGAAAAATGGCACTCAATTGCTCTTGAACTGTCTGGCTGGTCTCGTTGGAACAGGCTTTCAACCCTACCAGGAAACGAGAATGGTCATCCAAAACGGTCAAGGGATGGCAATAACCCCCTTCTTCCAGGGCAAAATAACCTTTGAAGTCCATTTGCCAGAGCTGGTTGGGCTGCTCCATCTCGAAGCGCTGGAAGGGTTTGTGCTTGAGGGCTTCTTCTTCATCAATCTGGTTGTTGCGTCTCAAGATCTCCGTGATGGTGCTGGGGCTGGGCAGCTGGCTATGCCCTTTGCGCTGTAGATGAACTCTGATTTTTCGTCCGCCCCAGGCAGGGTGTTCTCGACGAGCCTCTACCACCACTTTTTCTAGCTCCGCTGAACTACGCCGGGGACTGTGGTGCGGACGGCGAGAGCGGTCCGCCAGCCCGCTCTCGCCGTCTTTCCGATAGCGCTTGAGCCACTTGTAACCCGTCTTGCGGCTGATCCCAAAGCGGCGACAGAGTTGGCTGAGGTTGGCTCCAGCCAGTCCAGCCAGGTGAATAAATTCTGTTCGTAAAGACATAGCGGTTGTTTCCTTCCAGGGCATATCGGGCTCCTTTCCTGTTGCCGATTTGCCCAAATTGTACTGAAAGTGTTACCTATGTCTCCGAACATGTGTTAACTATGTATCCGGTCTATACAAAAATATGGAAGGGGGCAGGGGGATGGCAAATGTCTTCGAATCGCACGGACTGCTCCGAAATAAAATGCGTGTAGCCAGTCTGACTTCACGTCAAAAGTCTCGCAAAACCAGCCCCCACCCCAGCCCTCCCCAAAAATCGGGGAGGGAGCTGTTTTTAACCAGAGTGGAAAGGAAGCTAACGCCTCCTTTCCACTCTGGACTCCTCATGTCTCTGAAAACCAGAGGCTCGCCGGCTCAATTAGCCATGACTCCGGACTCCGCATATCTCCAAGACCACAGCGCTCCGGTGCAGCTATTTCACGCCGGGCGAATCATGGTTCTGGAACACACCACAATCTGGCACTTCACCGCAAAATGGAGTTTTTTCGCCCGCTATCGTAAGCAAAACCAGCCCCCACCCCAGCCCTCCCCAAAAATCGGGGAGGGAGCTGTTTTTAACCAGAGTGGAAAGGAAGCTAACGCCTCCTTTCCACTCTGGACTCCTCATGTCTCTGAAAACCAGAGACTCGCCGGCTCAATTAGCCATGACTCCGGACTCCGCATATCTCCAAAACCACAGCGCTCCGACACAGTTATCTCACGCCGGGCGAATCATGGTTCTGGAACACACCACAATCTGGCACTTCACCGCAAAATGGAGTTTCTCGCCCGCTCTTGGCGAGAAACTCCATATAAAATACAGTTCCCCCGCCCACGGGCGGGGGCAGGGGGTGGGCAAATGTCTTCGAATCGCACGAACTG
This sequence comes from Chloroflexota bacterium, assembly GCA_021795965.1. Lineage (GTDB taxonomy): Bacteria > Chloroflexota > Anaerolineae > Anaerolineales > Villigracilaceae > UBA5195. Next base: position 6,356 of record JAJYOU010000029.1, on the reverse strand, counting down.
CTCCGAAATAAAATGCGTGTAGCCAGTCTGACTTCATGTCAAAAGTCTCGCAAAACCAGCCCCCACCCCAGCCCTCCCCAAAAATCGGGGATATCGTTCATTTCAAAGCCTTTGGCGTCGTCTTAAGGACAATATTTTTAAGATGTTGATCAATCTTTCTTAAATAACACCTCACCAAATGGATCTTTAATGGTCTCGATCCCGCTAACTCTCTTGCCCAGAAAAACATATTCTTCCATGGCAGCCGCTTCCAACTCGTCAAAATCAGTGCCCTCTGCATGGAGTTTTTCATATAAATCCATGCCTGCATTTTCATCGCCGCCAGTAGAATGATGCACACAGACTATCAACCGGTCAGGGCAACTTTGGATATCCATTGCTTGCGACAGCCACCAGGTTCGCACCGGGTAACCCAAATTTGTAGCTTCATCTGAATTCACAACGTTTAGTTTGGATAATAAAAGCAAAAAGAACAAATGTTCTGTTATAATCTGAATCATGATACCGATTGTTCGCTTGATTGATAGTCTACGTCGGTTACGTTCCGATTACATCTTACGCAGATATGCGCTGAATGTAGATATTGAAAATGCGGTGGATGCATTGGCTGAACAACAACGCAGTTCCCCTGGTGATGTTGCGGCTGATTTGCTTGGTAAAGCTCTTTCACAACGAAAGGTAGATGATAATCTCTGGCGCAATTGGCTATCGCTCTCGCCACGGGAGCAGCAGGTGACTGCTCTAACCTGTTTAAATTACACCAACCCGCAAATTGCAGCGCGGTTGGGGCTATCTGTTGAGACAATCCGCACCCATTCACGCAGCGCTCAAATCAAATTCAATATTCACAGCAAGTCATCTCTGCGCGTACTGCTCTCGGAGTGGGATTTCAGCGATTGGGAGCGCCATATCTAGCCCGTGGCTCTATCTTGCCTACCATATCTATATCCCCCTAAAAGGTTAGCACTCTTTTCCCCCCAATGCCTTGCTGTGGGGGGATTTTTATTTTCAGGATAAGGGGTATTCTGTCTGTATGGATGTCCTCACTTCTCTCAATATCGGCTCGTTGATCGTGATTTGCGCGCCATCAGCTGCCAGCGATCAGGTTTCAGCGCTAACAGCTAGTTTGGCATTGCGTGGTTCAGTGACCGTTCTGGATGGTGGCAATCGTTTCAGACCTTACGAGGTGTCGCGCCTGCTGCGCCAATTTTCACCGGAGGTCAACCGTTTGGCTAAACACATCTTCATCCGGCGCGCTTTCACCTGCTACCAAGTGCTGGCGCTGCTGGAGGACACTCCCGCCCTACCCCAACCCTATCTTATTCTCGACCTGCTCGGAACATTCTACGATGAGAATGTCCCACTGCATGAATCCATCCGGTTGCTGGATACCTGCCTGAGCCAGATAGAGCGCCTGCTCCACATGGCTCCAGTGTTGGTGACACTGGAGCCCGCAAGCGTTCCAGAACGCGCAGTTCTGCTGGAACAGGTTTGTGCCCGGGCCGGACACCTATTTGTGCGGGATGAACCTATCAAACAGATTTATCAACCAGCCCTCTTTACAGGTTAGCGAACATGGGACGCACACTTCCAACCATAACCCAACAACTAAGTGATACCGAGGCTGCTCTCTCGCGGTTTCGCCGTGCTTTACGTCGCAGCGACCAGTATATTTTGGATGGCCTCTTCGCCGCTGCACGCCGACATTCGGCGGCCATCAGCCAGACAGATGCACTATTGCCATTTGAAACGGCTTTGCTGGCGATTTTGCTCGAGCAAGCGAAGGAATTGGCGGTCTTGCGACAGGAAGTCGATGTTCTGAAAGGGAGATTATTTGAATAAATGACAGAGCAATATACCGGCTGGTTGATGGATCTTTACGCGGACGCAGACGGGCTGACCCTCTGGCTATTATGCGAGGATGGGCCGCGCTTGCCGCTGCGAATGAATTTTCCCATCACGTTTTATGCAGGTGGCCCGGTTACACGGCTGCGTGAAGCCTGGCTCTTTTTAAAGGATAAACAGGTACAGCTTGCCCGCGATTCCAGACGCGATCTTTTTTCGGGGATACGTAACCTGTTGGCCGTAACCGTGGCGCAACCTACAGAACTGCCCTTCATTCTGTTGGATTTTTCCTCGCATTTCCCCGATTTGGATCTTTATGACACCGATATTCCCCTCTCACTGCGCTTTGCTGCGCGCAGCGGGGTGGGCCTGCTGGGACGTTGCCAGGTGGAGTGCCTGGGTAATCGCGCCCAGCAATTCACACCCCTGGAAACACCCTGGGCACTTGAACCAATGTCTCTGCCTCTGCGCATCCTGGAACTGAGCCCCGATACTGACCCTCTTGTCCGCCCGCCTCAGAAAATCTGGCTGAGTTACGAACGCGCGCATTACAGCCTCGACCTGGAACCCCGGCGCGCTTTTGAAATTGTCCTGGACGGAGTGTTACAGCACTTTGACCCTGATTTGATTCTGACCGATCATGGCGATGGCTGGCTTTTACCAATGCTTTCGCTCAACCCGAACCGTGACTCCACTCGCGGAATCCAGGTGCGCAAGGCCAACAGCTATTTCGCTTATGGGCAGGTGATTTATCGCGGCGCGCAGGCGCACCTCTTTGGGCGCTGGCACATCGATCGCCGCAATGCCATGATGTATAAAGAATATGGTTTGGAGGGAGTACTGGAGGAGGCGCGCGTTACCGGGCTGGGTGTGCAGGATGTAGCGCGAAAATCGCCAGGCGCAGGCATCACATCCATGCAGATGTTGACAGCCCTGCGAACCGGAGTATTGGTTCCGCAGGTTAAACAACAGGCCGAAGCGCCCAAAACGTTGGATGAATTGATCAGCGCAGATAAAGGCGGGATGATTTACCAGCCGCTGGTAGGACTGCATGGCAATGTAGCCCAGATCGATTTTGCCTCGATGTACCCATCCATCATGGTCAACTACAACATTTCACCGGAAACTGCCGGACGCACTGATTTGCCCGACGGGTTGGTGCCCCAGACATTGCGTCCCTTGCTTGAGAAGCGCCTGGCGCTCAAGCGCATGCAGGCAGAACTGCACCCGCGCGACTGCCGCGCAAAGACGCTGAAAGCGCGCGCGGCGGCGCTCAAATGGCTGCTGGTGGTGTGCTTTGGCTACCTGGGATATAAAAATGCGCGCTTTGGGAAGATCGAATCGCATGAATCGGTCACATCCATCAGCCGCGATCTGCTTTTACGCGCCAAGGAAATCGCCGAAGACATGGGCTTCCTGGTGCTGCACATGTATGTGGACTGCCTGTTTGTGCAAAAAGAAGGCTGCTGCCAGGCGGCGGATTTTGTCCCATTATTGGACGCGATCGCTGCCCAGACCGGGATAGCCATTGCCCTGGATGGGGTCTACCGCTGGGTGGTGTTCATGCCCTCGCGCCGAGATGCACGCATCCCGGTGCCCAACCGTTATTTTGGCGCATTTCAGGATGGAGAGATCAAATATCGGGGTATTGAACTTCGCCGCCATGACACGCCCACATGGGTGGCGCAGACACAGTTGGCGCTGCAAGAATGCCTGGCGCAGGCCAGGTCATTGGGCGAGCTGCCCTGGTACCTATCTGAAGCGCGCCGGTTGGTAGAGCGGGCCAAGGATAACTTGAGAGCCAGGCGCATCGCGCCGGAAGACCTGCTGGTATGCCTGCGGCTCAGCCGGGCACCCGAAGACTACAAAACAGCCTCCCCGGCCGCCTGCGCAGCCCGGCAGCTGGTTGAGGCAGGTCAGACAGTTGCCCCCGGACAGATGATCCGTTTAGTGTATACGCGGGGCAAACCAGGGGTATGGGCTTATGGCGCAAACGCTCTGGATTTGCGTACAGTTGATATTCACCGGTATTTAAAACTACTGGATAGGGCAGCCGGAACAATTTTAGATGCAATAGAGAACTGTACTCAAGACCGACAACCTGCCCTAACTTGTCATTATCAGCGAAAAAACGTAAGAAGTGACAAAAAATAGTGCTTATTAAGTCTGAGAAGGGGTTAAAAAGATTCATGAATTACATTGGGAAAATAGCAGAATTAACTCAAGGACAAATCCCCGGTCATCCCTTATCAAACTTGCCCAAAAACTTTTTATATCCTTGGACAGTTTTTCGGCTATGATTATCTCAGGTGTATCTCAAAAGCAGGGATAAGGCAACTACCGAAACATGAAGATCATTTCTTTTTTACAACCGGGGTTGCCGATAAACTTCCAATATATTGCCGATAAATTGCCGATAAATGCAGGTTTGAGAAAATAAATTACATAGTCTCAAGAAAATCCACCGGCTGCATGACCGGTAATAACGCGGGGTTGTAATCCTTAACATTTCTGGTGATTAGGAAATCCACTTTACATCGAAGCGCAGAGATCATCTGGACTGCGTCTTCGAAATCCCGAAATTCCAGGTTAAGCGCCTGCTCAATAGTTTCCTGGTCTACCGGGGCAATCTTGAGAATTTGGAGAAGACTTGTAATATCAGCTCGGGCTGCGGAAGAGTTTTTCCCTTTTTGAAGCAAATAATACAAGGTTGTAACACCATGAGCAGCAATATAGCCTAGCGCTTCCCCTCTCTCGATTACAGCTAGCAGACCTGCTGACGCTGCATAAAAAGGTTCTCGCTTTTGTAAAACATCCAGAATGATGTTAATATCAATCATGAGGGTCGGTTTAGCGCCCATATTTTTCATCCAAATGTTTTTTATAATCTTCGACGCTGACATTTTGCGAAAGAGTGCCAGTCAGTCTGCCTACGATGGGTGCATTATCAAGTGGATGCCTGGCCGGGATGCGACGCAGGTAGGTCTCAATCAAATTGGTAAGAGTGGTGTTATTTTCAGCGGCGAAATGTTTGGCATTTTCTATCAAATCGCGTGAAATACGGATGGTTAATTTTGTTTCATTCATGATTGCTCTCCTGCCGTACATAATATTACTTATCTGTACGCCTGTCAAGGTCGTATTGACTCATTGACAAATCCCCCGCTGATCTCGTATTCTGAAGTATCCAACCTGTCAAAAAACCTTTTAATAGCTTTCGGCAGGTTCACGAACATGATCATCGCAGTTGCATCCCAAAAAGGTGGTACCGGCAAGACCACCACCTCCAGTTCCATGGCAGCAGGCCTGGCTCATAAAAGCAAGAAGAGGGTGGACCGCCTTACCCGGAGGCGGTCTTTTTATTTGGTTGGGCTTATCCCCCATCGAGGGATGCCGGTAAAAACCGGTGTCGCTCCGGTGCGAGCTGCGCCAACCACGACTCACGATTCTGCTTATTTTTAGATCACCCTGTACTCTGGCTCTTCACCGCACATGGAGTTTTCCGTAGGAGCCCGCTTCTGGCTCCTACGGAAAACTCCATAAAAAATACAGTTCCCCCGCCCACGGGCGGGGGCAGGGGGTGGGCGCTCTCGAACTGTTGATGATCAAAAATAAAATTTGCTCGCGCTGGTCGGTCAAACCGCGCGAACTCACTTACATCGAATCCGCATCGCTCTTGACTTGCCCTGTAAATGGAGTTTTTTCGCCCGCTATCGTAATCAAGACCAGCCCCCACCCCAGCCCTCCCTAAAAATCGGGGAGGGAGCTGTTTTTAACCTGCTTAGTTCCATCGCTGGACTCCTCATGTCTCCAAAACCGGTTTCGCTCCGGTGCAGCTATTTCACGCCGGGCGAATCATGGTTCTGGAACACACCACAATCTGGCACTTCACCGCAAAATGGAGTTTCTCGCCCGCTCTTGGCTCCTACGGAAAACTCCATAAAAAATACAGCACCCCCTTCCAAAATTTGGAAGGGGGCAGGAGGATGGCAAATGTCTTCAAATCGCACGGACTGCTCCGAAATAAAATGCGTGTAGCCAGTCTGACTTCACGTCAAAAGTCTCGCAAGATCAGCCCCCACCCCAGCCCTCCCCAAAAATCGGGGAGGGAGCTGTTTTTAACCAGAGTGGAAAGGAAGCTAACGCCTCCTTTCCACTCTGGACTCCTCATGTCTCCAAAACCGGTTTCGCTCCGGTGCAGCTATTTCACGCCGGGCGAATCATGGTTCTGGAACACACCACAATCTGGCTCTACACTGCAAAATGGAGTTTTTTCGCCCGCTATCGTAATCAAGATCAGCCCCCACCCCAGCCCTCCCCAAAAATCGGGGAGGGAGCTGTTTTTAACCTGCTTAGTTCCATCGCTGGACTCCTCATGTCTCTGAAAACCGGTGTCGCTCCGGTGCGAGCTGCGCCAACCACGACTCACGATTCTGCTTATTTTTAGATCACCCTGTACTCTGGCTCTTCACCGCACATGGAGTTTTCCGTAGGAGCCCGCTTCTGGCTCC
>JAJYOU010000003.1 GCA_021795965.1 Chloroflexota bacterium | reverse complement strand
CGCACATAATATGCAAAAACTGGCGGGGTGATTTCCGCCAGTTTTTTTATCTTCGCGCGTAATAGCCAATTCTTGGCTTTTTTTGAACTTCTTTGGCTATTCCAGATTTACTTTCTGGACAGCCCCTGGTTTTTTTGCTACCGCTTTTATTTCTTCTGGAAGCGAACATAAATCAAATTCTTGTGACAGTCAGCATAGGTGGTCAGTTTAACCTGTTCTGAGAGGGGCGTGTTGGATTGATCGAAAAGCTGGACCCAGAGTGTGCTGTTGGATGCAACTGGTCCGGTGCCCAGGTCCAATTTAAAACCACTCTGCCCAAGGTTGATATCGGTCCCGGTCAGGGTAATCAGCGGCGGCATGAAGACTTTTCCCGCCAGGCTTCCGCCAACTTTCACCACCAAACCGATCAGGGGATTTTTCTGCGCATCCAGGGACTGGCCGGCGACAAAGAGCGAACTGCAGCTAGAATCGGGCAGGAAGGTTGTGCTTTCATAATAAGTGACCACGAGCGAGTAGGGGGCTCCGGTGGGACGGGGTGTGCGCGTGGGGGTCATCTGCCGGGTGGGGGTTTGTTTGGATAAAGACGTTGGCAGCATGTAAATTGTTGCACTGGGCAGGAGCGTATAGGTGGGGCGCGGGGTGAAGGTGGCTGTGGGTGCTGTCGTAAGGGTGGGCGTCCAGGTGGAATCATAACTCACGGGGGTCCAGGTGGCGGTGCCGGATTTTGCTAGCACGGATCCCAGCGAAAAAGAGTTGCCCTCTTGATCAGGTTTAATCAGGAAAACGAAGAATGATAAGCAGGCGACAATCGAAGCCAGCAACATGAAGATGGTGAGCAGGTTCAGGCTGATCGTTTTGAGGTTGATTATTTTTGGCGCTGGTCTGGCTGGTTTTTGACTGAGAAGTTGATCGAATTCGCTACTCATAGATTCATCTTTCCCGGGGACAGATTTAATTTTCCAGTACAATGTCGCTTTTTTGCCGCTGTGTGGAAATCCAATCGGCTATAGCTTTTTTCTGGTAAACAGCCAGGGCATCCGGTGAAAGTTCCCGGTCAGGCTGTCGATCGAGCAGTTTGAGGATGTGGAATCCAACCTCGCCCGAAATAATTTCGCTGTAAGCATTGATTTGAAGTGAAAACGCAGCATCTTCCACGTTTTTTTCAGCCAGGTAGTTTCTTGGAAACCAACCGATGTCACCCCGGGTATCCGGATCAACTTGTGCAGCCAGCGTATCAAAATCTGCACCCGCCTGAAGCTGGGAATAATAGTTTTTGGCAACATCCTCATTATAGAGCAAAATTTGCTGGACATGGACCTGTTCAGCCTTGGTTGGAACAGCTGCCATGATTTTGTCACGCATCCAGGCGGCAGCGCTCGCCCGCTGGAGCGCAGACCTGAAGCTGGCATCCGTGTAGCCGTGCGCCGTTTTCCAGCTGGAAAGTTTCTCAGCCCCGCCCAGGCTGGTGACGAGATCATCAATGCGCTTGGTGAGATCTGCCTCGCTCAAAGTGAAACCCGCTTCGCGGGCACCCTCTGCCAGCAGGAGCTGGGCAACCAGGTCATCCTGGACTGTTTTTTTAATTTCAGCATCCGTCGCGGTTTTGCCGCTGGCTGCCAGGGCAGATTTGTACCGGCTGATCTCAGCTTCATACTCAAGGCGCGAAATGCCTTCCCCGTTGACGGTCAATGCCATCGGGACTGCGGTTGAAGTCGGGGGGACGGGTGATGGCGTCAGCGTGGGGGTGGCGCTTGGGGAGAGGGTTGGCAGATTGGCAAACCCTCCCGAACAGGCAGTCAGCAATACGATCAATGGAACCAGGAACAGTTTTAATTTGGACATGAATTAAGTTTTGCCCATTATACCTTTCAAATGATGTTTTCCAAAAAAAAAATAAAAAATCCAACCCTGCAATGGATGGGAATATTTTCAGAGCGGGTACCCGGACTCATCAACTGGTAGCGGCGAAAACTGCCTCCGGAGAGATTTTCAGGCTCCCATGGTATCAAGCGCGTTTAATTTCCAGCCTGGACCATACTGAATTACTGGTTTAATTCCCAGATGATTCGCAGCCCTTCGAGAGTCAACCAGGGATTGGTATGATCAACCGCTTTGGTCTCCCGGGAAATCACTTCCGAGAGCCCGCCCGTGGCAATGACTTTCATTTGCGGACCCAGTTCGGCGCGGAAGCGTTCAACCATGCCTTCCACCATGCAGACGTAACCAAAGAGCAAACCAGACTGCATGGCGTGAATGGTATTGCGACCGATGACATTCGGAGGGCGCTGAAAATCAATCCGCGGCAGCTTGGCAGCGTGCGTGTAAAGGGCTTCGGCTGCCAGGTTTACCCCGGCGGTGATGGCTCCACCCAGGTAATCCCCTTCGCGGGTGACGGCGTTGAAGGTGGTCGCCGTGCCAAAGTCGATGATGCAGGCGGGACCGCCGTAGAACTGCATTACCGCTGCAGCATCACAGACCCGGTCTGCACCCACTGCGCGGGGGTCCTCATAGCGGATGCGGATGCCGGTTTTTACACCTGTATCCACCACCAGCGGTTCCTGCTTGAGATATTCACTGCAAGCCTGGACAACCCTGCCCGTCAGCGGGGGAACCACGGAGGAAAGCGAAATGCCAATCAAATCCCCGACCGTCACCCCGGCGTGCTGCAGCAGCCCCAGGAATTGCAAACCGTATTCGTCAGGCATGCGCTGGTGATCGGTCGCCAGACGCCAGTGCCAGCGCAGTTGATCGCCTTCAAACAAACCAATGGTTAAATTTGTGTTTCCAACATCAATGACAAGCAACATGGACTAATCCTCGATTCCCCGGATGGCATCGATCATTTCGGCGATGATATCATAGCGGTTGAATTGGGGCATGATATAAACTCCCTGTGCCCAGGGTTTGATTGCCTTGATCAGTTCGGTGGAAATGGCGATGCCTTCCCTGGCACCGTTTTCGCCAGCCTGCTCCATCCGATTGCGTATAGCTAAAGGAATGTCAATCCCCGGGACTTCGTGATGCAGGAAATTGACATGCCTCGTGCTGAAAAGCGGCATGATCCCCACCAGGACCGGTTTCCCCAATAAACCAAACTCACGGGTATAAAACTCCAAAAAGGAACGCGCCTTTTCGGGGTCAAAAATTGGCTGGGTCAGGAAGAAATCTGTCCCGGCTTTCACCTTCCGGCGCATATTTTTTGCCTCGGTCATAAAATCCGCGGGGATGAGATTGAGGGCTGAGCCGACGAAAAAATTGGTCGGTTGACCAATGCTCATGCCAGAGTGGTCCACCCCGGCATTAAAACCCTGCTTGATCAATTTAATCAGACCCGAGGGAACGATATCGAAATTATCCGCTGCTTCGGGATAATCGCCGATGGAAGTGGGATCACCCATCACGACAAAAACATTGCGAATGCCGAGGGCATGCGCTGCCAGCAGGTCACCCTGCACCCGCAGCAAATTGCGCCCGCGGGTTGGAAAATGCAGCGTTGATTCGATATGCGCTTTCTGCTGGACAATCTCGCAGACCGCCCAGGCAGACATGCGCATGCGAGCCATCGGGCTGTCTGCCACATCGATCACATCTGCGCCGGCTTCTGCCAGCAGGGAGGCTCCCGCCAGCAGTTTATGTGTGGATAAACCGCGCGGGGGGTCCATTTCAGCCGCAATGACGAATTTTCCGGCAGCCAGTTTTTGTGCCAGCTGGGTGGGTGGTTCGGTCTCCAGGTCGGAGACTGAAACTTCCTGGAGCGAATCGGTTATTTTAATCGAAGGTTTTAAAGCGGGTGCATTTGCGAGCGCCCGGTGCATGGCAGCGATGTGCGCGGGCGTGGTTCCGCAGCAGCCCCCGACAATGTTGGCGCCGATCTGGCGGAAGGAGAGGGCGTAATCGCCGAAGTATTCAGGGTCTGCCGGGTACATGATCCGACCGTTGACCTGTTCAGGCCAGCCTGCGTTGGGCTTGACCCAGAATTTCATCTGGGGAGCGGCTGCTTTCATCAGCTCCAAAATCCGCAGTAATTGGGAAGGTCCGCTCGAACAGTTCACTCCAATAATATGAGCTCCCGATTTTGCGAGCAGGCGGGCTGCTTTTTCCGGGGAATCGCCGAGAATAGTGCTTCCATCGCGGGTGAACGTCACAGAAACGATGACCGGCAAATCGCAGTTTTCCCGCGCAGCCTGGACAGCGGCGTTGGCTTCATAGAGATCGGCAATCGTCTCGATCAGGATTAAATCCACCCCGCCTGCCGCGAGTGCGCGCACCTGCTCGGCAAACGCAGCGCGGGCGGCTTCAATTTGAACCCGACCGAAAGGCGCAAGGCGGACGCCGAGCGGACCGATATCCCCAGCCACGTAAACGGTTTCGGTGGCGCCATCCGCGGCTTTTCTGGCAATCTCGGCTCCAGCCTGGTTTATCTCAACCAGTTGATTTTGCAGACCAAATTGGGCGAGTTTAAAGCGATTTGCACTGAATGTGTTCGTCAGGATGATCTGCGCGCCGGCTTCAATATATTCACGATGAATTTCCGCGACAACCGCGGGGTTGGACAGGTTCAACTCATCAAAACAATTCTCCAGCTTAACACCGTGGGCATTCAGCATGGTGCCCATCGCGCCGTCTGCGAGGAGGGTCTTGTTTTCGAGGAGCTTTAAAAAATCTGGTTTCATTAAAGGGTCAACCAATCATTTCATTAATTGTTCAACACGGCTTTCGCCAATGCTGTAATATTTAGCCTGGGGATGGTGCACGATGATGGCAGCGGTGGATTGTTCGGGGATGAGCTGAAAAGCTGGGGATAACTGCATCCCCAGTTCCTTTTCGGCGGGAAGCAGGTCAAAAACCTTGCGGTGGTCCTCAAGATCAGGGATGGCTGGGTAGCCCCAGGAGTAACGTTTTCCCTGTCCCTCGGGCATGCCAAGCTCACGCCGGATGTGCTGGTGCAGGTATTCGGCTGTGGCTTCGGCTGTCTGAACTGCCAGACCGTGCGTGAAATATCCTTCAGAATAATTTCCATCCGCCTGGAATTGATCAAAACGTTCGGTGGCAGCCTGTCCAACGGTGACAACCTGGAAGGCAACCACATCAATCTGACCGGAATTGACCCCGGCAAAATAATCTGAAAGGGCAAGATGATCATCATAGGGCTGGCGTGGAAAATGGAAGGTGGTCAGGGTCTCCAGCTTTCCAGCCAGACTGGCAGGATCGTAGACGACCAGGCTGTCTCCATCCGCCTGGCAGGGAAACAAACCATATACTGCCTGTGGTTTTAACCAGCCATCTTTGAGAACCTCACGGGTCATTTTTTGCAGACGGTCGTTAAATTCCAGCTGCAATTTTTCCCATTCAATGCCGTGAGTGTTTTTTGCACCCCAGGAGAGCCGGTAGAGTTCATTGATATTGAGATGCTTGAGAATCATTTCGAGCGGCATGTCTTTGACCACGCGTGCACCCCAGCGCTGTGGGGCTTTGATCGGGCTGGGTACGATTGTGGAGCGCTCCGATGCGGTCTTGCGGTAAGCAGCGGTCTGGCTGCTGCGTCCCATTTCCATCTCTGCTTCGTTTTTAATCCGCTCCATCAGACTGGGTTTACGCTGCGGATCAATCAACTGATCCATGGTGTCCAAACCTTCGAATGCATCCTTGCAGTAGAAGACGCCCGCTTCATAATTTGAATTATTTTCGGTAAAGAGGATTCTCCTGCCGAAGCGGCGATTAATGGCTGCTCCGCCGATCAGAACCGGGAACTTGAGTCCGCGCCGGTCCAATTCATTAATGATCAGGGGCATTTGCTTGGAAGTGCTGACGAGCAATGCCGATAAGCCGATGGCTGTTGCATTGACTTCGACTGCCTTATTGATGATCGTTTCAGCTGGGACTTGTTTCCCCAGGTCAACCACCGTAAAACCATTGTTGGCAAGGATGGTTTTTACCAGGTTCTTGCCGATATCATGCACGTCTCCGTAAACGGTGGCGATCACCACGGTGCCCTTGGTGACTCCTTCAACCTTTTCCAGGTAATTCTCAAGGTGGGCGACAGATTTCTTCATCACCTCGGCGGATTGCAGAACGAAGGGCAGGATCAATTCACCAGAGCCAAATTTATCTCCCACTTCCTTCATGGCCGGCAGCAGGACTGTGTTGAGGGTATGCACGGCAATTTCGTGCTGGTTGACCACTCCCGGGCGGTGGATGACTTCGTCAATATCTGCTTCCACACCCTCCTTGTGGCGGTGAACAATTCTCCAGTGCAAGCGTTCTTCCGCGCTCATGCCCTGGGTTGGATCCACCTGGCTGTTTTCGACGGAGGAAGAAGTGTTTTTTTCGTAATAGGCAATAAATTCCTGGAGTGCTTCCGGGTTGCGGTTGAAGATCAAATCTTCACAAAGCTTTTTTTCCTGCGCCGGGATATCTGCATAAGGCGTGACGTGAGCCGGGTTAATGATCGCCATATCCAGCCCAGCCTGGACGCAATAATAGAGGAAAATTGAATTGAGTGCGGGACGTGCCTGGGGAGCCAGACCAAAGGAAAGGTTGGATACCCCGAGCGAAGTCAGCACGCCGGGCAGGTTCTTTTTAATCAGGCGGATGCCTTCCATGGTCTGCACGGCGCTTTCTGCAAATTCAGGGTCGCCTGTTGCCAGGGTAAACGTGAGTGCGTCAAATACCAATGCTTCAGGCGCCAGACCGTGCTCGTTCACGGCAATATCGTAAATACGGCGAGCCACTTCCAGTTTGCTCTCAGGGCTTTTCGCCATGCCATTTTCATCAATGGTGAGAACGATGACCGCGGCGTTGTGGGTTTTGGCGAGCGTAAAGATCTTATCGGCTTTTGCCCTGCCCGATTCAAGATGGGTCGAATTGATCAGGCAGCGTCCCGGAGCGGTTTTAAGCGCTGTTTCGAGCACATCCAGTTCGGTTGAATCGATCACCAGCGGAACTTCAACACCCATTTCCAGCTTTTTGACCGTCTTTCGCATCAATTCAACTTCATCCGGGCGCTCGGTGACTGCGCAGGAGATATCCAAAGCATGTGCGCCGAAATTGACCTGCTCGCGGGCAACCTCCAGGATGGCATCGTAATCTTCATCGAGCAGCAGGCGTTTAAATTTTTTGCTGCCCTGGGCATTGCAGCGTTCCCCAATCAGGAGAGGCGGCGGCACCTGGTGCATGTTGGTGGAGGTGATCGAGGAGGAAAGGCGGGGTGTGGTGCTGACCGGACGGGCTGGATGGACGTGCACGTTCAATTTGTCAACCAGGCATTTTAAATGGCTGGGTGTGGTGCCGCAGCAGCCGCCGACGACGGAAATGTTATTCTTCTCGACAAATTCCATCAGCGCTTCGGCGAACGGTTCCGGCTCGAGCGGGTAGACTGCCTGCCCATCCACATTGAGCGGCAACCCGGCGTTTGGGATGCAGGAGACCGGCAGCGGAGTCTGCTCACCCAGGATGCGGATGGGTTCCCGCATGTGTTCCGGACCGGTTGAGCAGTTCAGCCCGATGACATCGACTGGCAGCCCCTCGAGGATGGTTTCGGCGGCGCTGATATCCGTTCCGAGCAGCATGCGACCGGAAGTATCCAGGGTGATTTGCGCCTGGATGGGGAGGAAAATGCCGCTTTCTTCAAAGGCTTTTTGAATGCCCTGGATGCTGGCTTTCACTTCCAGGATGTCCTGGGAGGTCTCCACCAGCAGCAAATCCACTCCGCCTTCGATGAGACCAAGCGCCTGCTCGCGGAAAATATCTGCCAGCTCGTCAAAGCTGATGTTGCTCAGCTCGGGGTCATCTGCAGAAGGCAGTTTCCCGCTGGGTCCGATGGAACCGGCGACAAAACGGGGTTGACCCGTCTTCTGGGAATATTCATCTGCCAGGCGGCGCGCCAAGCGTGCAGCAGCAGAATTTATTTCGCGAGTGCGGGCACTCAAACCATAATCGCTGAGTGTCAGCCGGTTTGCGCGGAAGGTATCGGTTTCGATCACATCCACGCCCACATCCAGGAAGGAGCGGTGGACCGATTCAACTGCCTGCGGGTCCGAAATCACAAGATAATCATTGCAGCCATTGAATTTTTCCCCGCCAAATTGTTCCGCGGTCAAATGCAGGTTCTGGAGGCTGGTTCCCATGGCTCCATCAAAGACCAGGACTTTTTCTGCAAGACGATCAAGATAACTACGGTTCGTGTATTTTCGCATGCTTATCCATTTTATCGAGCTCAACAACGCTCATGAATTTATCGCTTTTTGGTTTCTGGTTTTTGTCCAGGAGAGGGCATGATCATCTTTCCAAAGGTTACGGTAAAGGGTGGGGAGAAGTGATTGCCGGGTATGAAACGAATTGGATCCGAAATCTTCCTGCTTTTCACCTTCAATTTTATCAGAGTCCTGCAAACCGTTAACCCTGCGACAGTAATAATGATTAATTCCAGCGGGAATATTTCGCACAGGTCAATACGGAAAGCGAGGATGGTTTACGCCGAAAGTCCTGGATCGAGTTTGATGGCTGCTATAAGAGCTAAATTTTTCATTTTCATTGTACGCTGCACCCCCTGAAGATTGAGCTATAGACCTGGTTTCCCGCACCGTTTTTCCAGCAGGAATTGGCGCAACATCTGCCCAAATATTCCCAGCCATTCAAGGTTATTTTGCAAAAAGACTGCAAAAAAAAAGCTGGAACAACCAGCGGCTGGATCTTACTGAATTGGAGATCCGAAAAATCCCACCTGGGGGCATCCTGAAAAGCTGGTTCGCGAAGTTCGGCTTGGATTAAATTGGATGGTACCCAGGGCTGAAGCTGGAAACTGGTATCAAAAAATAAGGGAAACTTCCAAACCAAGTTTCCGTCTCTAACCCATTGAAAAAAGAGAATCGATTAATAGGGTTTGGCGAGCAGTTCGTCGAGAACCTTTTTGGAGGAGGAATCGATCAGCGCGTGCTGTGAATTTCCATGTGCATCCATCGTCACCACAACCGGGAAATCCTTGACTTCGATCACCCAGAGGGCTTCAGGAGTTCCAAATTCGAGTTTGTAAACACCCAGGACCTTCGTGACCGATTTTGCAATGAATGAGGCAGCGCCCCCAATGGCATGGAAATAAACAGCCGGGGTTTCTTCGCAGCCTTTCAATGTTTTTGGTCCCATTCCACCTTTCCCGATCACTCCCTTCAGGTTGAAGTGTTTCAGGACATCTGCCTGGTAAGGTTCTTCGCGGATGGAAGTGGTGGGTCCGGCTGCCACAAATCGATATTGTTTGGTGTCCAAACCAGCGACGACCGGTCCGCAGTGATAGAGGACTGCCCCGTTCATCAGTTTCTTGAGCTCCCCATAGATCTTGAGATCATCACCCTGGGGTTCGCGGGTTTTCTTGATAAACGTTTCCACCAACCATTTATGAGCAGCGTCACGTCCAGTGATCATGATGCCATTCAAGCGCACAGGTTCGCCAACCTTTAATTCGCGGATTGTTTCGTCGCTGATTGGAATATTGAGTTCACGCATGAAAATCTCCTTACTTCAGTTCAAGACCAGGATTAATCGTATTGCACATCAGTCCCGTTGACAGTCATCTTGCGGCGGCGGTAAGCCCAGCAAATGTAGGATACAGAGACAAAAAACGAGGCTGGAAGCCGGTGCATCCCTGCGATTTTGGTATCGATGACGGTTGTCTGCCCGCCGAAACCCATTGGTCCGATGCCGAGGGTATTAGCTTCAGAAGTCAAGCGCTCTTCAAGTTCTGCCAATTTCGGATCTGAATTTCGCGTGCCAATTTTTTCGAATAATACTTCCTTGGATTTGTAATACGAAGAACCACGATCTCCGCCGATTGCGACGCCCAGGATTCCAGGTGCGCAACCCTGACCCTGCGCGCGTTGGACGGCATCCAGCACCACTTTGCGCACGCCACCCAGGTCACGTCCGGCACCCAGGCGGTTGTCAGGCAGGGAATACTGCGCGCCAACATTTTCGCAGCCGCCGCCTTTTAACATCAGCTCAATGGTAAGCTGGTCGCCTTCCACTTCCTCGAAATGGATCGAGGGGAAATCATCGCCGCCCAGGTTGTTCCCGCTGTTTTTATCGTAAACCGCATCGACCGCGTTCGGGCGCATGTAGCTTTTTTGGGTGGCTTGTGCCAGCGCGCTCCGGATTTGGGACTTGAGCTTGAGGGTGCTCCAACCGGATGGATAATACACATAAAAGATCGGTGTGCCGGTATCCTGGCAGATCGGGGTGGATTGGGCGCGAGCCAGCTCAATGTTCTTGAGGATGGTCTCCAGCGCGCCATGAGCGGCAGATCCCGGGGTTTCTTTTTTTATGGCTGCGTGTAACTGATCTTCAACATCTGCCGGGAGACTGGTCGAGGTCCGGCGGATTAATTCCAGAATGTTTTCGGTTAAATCTGGCTGCATTTTTGCCTCCAAATGAATTTTGAGATCGAATTAATGATACCTCGAATTTGTTAAGATATCGTGAAAAGTTGATTACCATTCGTTTCTCTAATAACAAAAAAATTTCATTCCGCCTCTTGAAAAGATAGCAGCATGTAATTAATAGATTGTTGGAAGCAGGTTGCTTTTGATCGTTCCAACTTAAATTTCAGGAAAAAATGGAAATTAATCGGTTTGCGGGTGGGCGATCCTGACGCGCATCACATTGCGCGGCTTTCCTCCCAACTTGTACTTGTAATCTTCAGGACCGCGCAGGAAGTCAAATTCCCTGCGCTGGTGTTCATTTGCCCATTCGATCAAGCTACCGAGGAGAACCCAGCCGGCAGAAAGATCCATAAAAACGGGATCGATCCCCGAATTGTAAACCCAAATTTTGTTATCAAAATCAAAACTGAGGTAAGCGGACGCTTTTTCCTCATCCACAACCAGGAAAGCGAGCTGTAAATAGCCTGCCTTGAAGGCTGCTTCGGCGGTTTTTTTCATCTGGACACGCATGGGTGTGGATAAAAAATAAGCTTTTACGGGATCCTTCGCCATCAAACCCAGGAAGGTATCCATCTCCTGCGAGAGATCATTTTCATTATCGACGATATACCAGCGAATCAGATGACCGCTTTCATAGGCTCGCCGCATTTTTCGCCGGAGTTCATGCCGTTGTTTTTTATCGATCTGTGAAAGATAAATTTGGAAGTCTCCCGGCAGGGGGATGTAAGGGCTGGGCTGGTAAATGGATTCCTCGTATTCCCATTTAAATTGCTCAGCCAATTTTTTCAGAACTGCCAAACTGGGAGAGGATTCGGGAATGTTGTAAAAATCCAGCAACTGCCAGGGTTCCGGATAACTGGTTTGCAACCAACCCAGGAGGGCGGAAGAAAAAGCCTCCAGATCCCCGGGACGGACAATCAAATCCAAAAAATCGGAAATTTCAATGCTTCCCAGGAGCATCAAGGCATTCTGTCCTTCGTTATTACGTGTCAGGAAGAGCGGTGCGATCCCGATCAGTTCATCGCCTTGATGAGCAGTGATCACGGCAAGTTTGGAATCTTCCGGCCATTCTCCGCCGCCGCGGGTGCACCACCATGTATGCAAATATTCAAAACGCAAAAAAGGAGCCCTGGTGACACTTTCGTCGAGCAGGGCATTCCAGGCGCTTGCCAGGTTCTTGAGGGTATTGAAGGATTGGTGAAGAATTAATTCCATGAGGGTTTATTCCAAAAAGATTTTACCAGTATAATGTTAGATAACTATATGAACCCATTTGATTTGACTTTCCTGAGTGTTTTTCGTTCGGAAGGGCAGGAATGGTCCGCGCTGCCCGGATTCCTGGCTCAAAACCCGCCGAAAAAATGTGCGAGGGGACGAGAAAATGACCGCCTGGTGGCGTACCTGAGTTTAAGCGGCAACATCAGCTATTCTAGCAGCGATTACCAAAACATGCTGGAAGGTCTCTCAGAAAGTTTTTATCATACACCCGGATCACTTACCTTCGCGCTGAAAAGCGCTGTGGTTTCCCTCAACGACCGCCTGGTTGAGGAAAACATGAAGACCACTGGCAAGGGACTTTACGGCATTGGTTCCCTGGTTTTAGCGAACCTGCGTGAAAACTCCATGTATATCGTCCAGGCTGGTCCCGTGCATGTGCATCATCTTTCCGGGCAGGCAAATTATATCCATGATCCCAACCTGGCTGGCAAGGGGCTGGGATTAAGTCAAACAGCCGAGATGTTTTTTGCACAAATCGTGATCGAACCTGGTGACCGGCTATTAATTAGCAATTCACTGCCGCCAAACTGGGAGCGTTCCTTAACCGAAGGGCGCGGCTCAACCGCGCTGGATATTACCCGGCGCCGGCTGCTGGCAATTACGAATGAAAATGTGAGAGCTTTCCTGATGCTTGCAACCGAAGGCAGCGGTGCAATCAGCATCCTCAGCGCTGGTAAGGCAGGGAACACCCCTGATGGTCAGGAAATAAGTGCTTCAGTGCCAAACCCGAACCTGGATGATTTGAATGGGGCTGCCGAACTGCCTGAGTTCGATTTTCCAATCCAGAATGATAGTGATTCTCCCTCCCTGACCGAGCCGGTTGACCTGCAGCCTGAAGACCCGCGCCTGAATATGAACGGGGCGGATGTCCCCCGTGCAGGGATTGACGGGTCTCGCGCCTCCACATTTCCACCCAATCAAGCCATGGAAGATTTAAAAGCAGCGGTCAAACCTGGTGAAAGTGCCGGAGACCGTTCGAAAAACCTGCTGCGATTTTTGGCTGACACGATTAACCGTTGGCAGAAAACCAATCAAAAAATGAGCGATTGGGGAGAAAAAGTCTTGCCGCGCCTGCTTCCGGCTGGGGATGAGTTATCCTCATTTCTTAATGGTCGCAACTGGAGTATATTCTTCGCGATTGCCCTGCCGCTGGTTCTGATTCTTTCCACCCGTATTGTGTATTTCCGGCTGGGATACGAGGCTCAGTACAACAGCAACATCAGCCTGGCGCAAAAAGCAATCCAGCAGGCACAGGTTGAAACTGACCCTAATTCCGCGCGGGTTGAATGGAAAATAGCCCTGGATAAGCTGGACAAGGCAGATTTGTACCAAACGGGATCGAACCTAGAATCTCAACAACTCCGCCAAACTGCCCAATCCTCCCTTGATGCGCTCGACAAAGTGGTTCGCCTGAATTTTGTGCAGGCTTTTTCAAGTCCACTGCCCAAAAATCTGCTGGTTTCGCGTATGGCTGCATCAGATTCCGATCTCTACATACTGGATGCGATGAGCGGGAAGGTCCTGCGCGGCTCCTTCAACGGCAGTAACTATGACCTTGATGCAAATTTCCAATGCGGTCCCGGAGTTTATGATAATAGTATATCCGTCACCAAGATGATCGACATCATCACCTTGCCGCGAACGAATACCAATGAAACTACCTTACTGGGAATTGACGGTGCGGGCAACTTGCTTTACTGCACCCCGGGCAAAGCAGCTCGTGCACTCACGCTTCCCGCACCAAGCTCGGGCTGGAAAACCATCACCGCGATGACCTATGACAATCAGAATCTGTACGTCCTGGATGCTGGGAATAATGCCGTCTGGGTGTATGGCGGTTCGGATCAGGTCAAATTCGAAGACGCACCTTATTTCTATTTTGGAGAACAGGTGCCATCGATGAACGCGGCGATCGATTTGGCAGTCAATGGAGACGACCTTTATTTGCTGCACCAGGACGGGCACATTACCACCTGCACTTACAGTCATTTGGATTCCTCCCCAACCCGCTGCAATGACCCTGCGAATTACATTGATACCCGCCCGGGGTACTCGAGCGGTACGCTGCTCGGGGATGCGATTTTTACACAAATGACTTTCAGCAGCCCGCCTGATCCGGCAGTCGCCCTGCTTGAACCATTCACTCATTCTGTCTATCGCTTCAGTCCGCGCTCGTTGGAATTGCAGAACCGCCTGATGGCAGCTCCCGGAAAAAATAACCCGCTGCCCCAGGACAGCAACATCCTGGCGATGGCTTTCAGCCCCAACAAGTTCCTCTTCCTGTTTGCGGATGGGAAAGTTTTTTTCGCCCCTAATGCTCAATAATAAGAGAAGTTAAAATAAAATTGTCTTCACCAATTTAAATGGTCAAGATCATCACGCTCAGCCGCGCCAGCTATCGTAAAATGGTTCAGAACCTGGTTTGGGCGGCTGGCTATAATCTGATCGCGTTGCCATTGGCTGCAGGCGTCCTCGCACCAGTTGGCGCGGTCCTGATGTCATTGAGCACGATCATCGTTGCGATTAACGCCCAGTTATTGCGGAGAGAATTAATATAAAAAATGGGATAGGAATAAATTCGTCAGACTGGCACCGGTCCATAATGCCAGAGCAGCACCTTGATCGGGAGTTAAATTATCTAAAAAAACTGCACCTCCGAAAATTGGATTGGCTCCAACCTCAGGGGTGCAGTTTACTTTTCGGGTAGCCGGTATCAATCCGCGGGCTCAGCTTTCAGTCAAATAGCGGCGGAATTTTTGTGGCGGTGTGGTAGCGAAATATTTCCGGTCGTTTGATTACGTGTTCGCTGGCATGCAGGGCATCAATGCGGCGTTGGACGTGAGGCGCAAAATATCCAGCGTAACGTTTTTGCAGCTCAGGGAGCTGCCAGTCACTTCCGGTGACACTGTGGCGGCAATTTGGCGCGCCGCAATTGCATTCAAACTCATCATAAGGGACAGTATCGCTCATCGCGTAATCAAAACAAACCTCTTCAGCGGGTTGAATATCTCGCATGGCAATGAGTGCAATTTGTCCCGAAAGCCCCGCATTGGGATTGCAGCAGTGATTTACGAAATCACCATCTCCAATGGGGCGTGGTACAAGGAAAAAGTTGTCTTCAATCTGGATGCATAAACTACGTTCACGCTCTGGAAGATGGATGAAGGTTTCCCATTCATAAACCACTCCGCCAAAAACAGCCAGGAGTTCACCCTTTTTTAAAACTTCTTGGGCAAAAATACCATAACCACCTAAATTAACCCTCGGGCTGGCCTTAATTTTAGGCGACAGAAATGAGCTCGGTTGTTCGTACATTCATAAAGACTCCTTCGCAATAGTTAAATATTATCAGCGTCCCCCTCGATTTCGAAAAAACCAAGGAAAACGCCAACAATCTAATATTACATTAAACCAGCCGGGTGTAAAGGGTAACGGGTGCCGAATATTTCCAGATAGCCATGATTCAATATCCCCCATGGATCAGATACAGGTCATCAAATTATCAGCCGGATAGAGGTTCATAAAGGGATTGGCTGGAGGGTTTGGGATTTTTAACCGGTTTTTCCGTCAGGATAATCCCGTAAGTCGCCAGCAGGATATAAATTCCAACCCCGATGCTCCACATATCGCGCTGGATGGTCAGCGCCGGGTTTTCAGGATGCGACCAGAAGAGAGCCAGACTGCCAAGCGAGATGACATCCAGCAGGATCAGGAAGAGTGCGGCGAAATAATAATTTTCATGCCGCCTGATTAATTCAAAAGAAACGAAGCAAACCGCCACCAGGGAAAGAGTATAGTCATAGGACCAAACGTAAGGAGGAAGCAGGACTCCCAAGGCAATCGCAGCGCTGAATATCTGGACGGGTGTCAGGCGGTCTTTTTTGTGCCAGGCTAGCAGAATAAAAAGACTGACCAGGATCAGCGCAATCAGGGCATAGAACCAGAGGGCGCAGTCGATATTTCCTGAGCAGGCAAGGCGGGTAAAACTCGGGATGGATGGCTGGTTTCCGAGTCGAACGTTAAAGAGTTTCTGACCCGCTCCCAAAAACTTACCAACCCAGCCTGGATCCAGCATCAGACCGGCGCCCAAAAGACCCAGCAAGCCTGTACAGATGCCTACGAGGACGCGCCATTTTTTTTGAAAAAGCATGACGATGCCGATCAAAACGGTTATGGTTAGCAAGGGTGGTTTAAGAGCCAGGCTTGCCAGCATCAAGCCGGATAAGAAAGGACGGTCTGCTTCGAGAAAATAAAGTCCAGCCATGAGGAATAACAGGAAGAGGGCGGCAATGGTGCCTGTCATCAGGCCCAAATAAACGTTCCCGTTTAGAATGACAGCAATCAGGATGATGAATGAAAAGAGGCGCAGGTTAATTTGCGGAAACCTGCTCGAAAACCATAATACACTGCCGCCAATCATGACCTGAGCCAGGAAATTCCAGAGGATGTAGGCAGTAGAAATGGGAAGCAGTCCGAGGGGGACCATCAAAAGGGCTAGCGGCAGAGGATAAGGAAAAATTTGCTCGGGTATCCAGGTGGCAGCGAAAATGTGATGCCCGCCGACCCAGTCCAGGCTTGAATACGGGTTTCCGCCAATTGGCAGCAAATGACCGGAAAGCCAGAAACTGAAAAATCCATTGTTGACATAATCAACAATCCGCTCATTATTCATTGCAACCAGGATGTAAACCGGGGTCAGGATCACCAGGAAGAGAATGAACCACCATTTTGAAATGAACTTCCTGATCTTAGCCATAAATGTTCATCAAAATTGAAGGTATTTTAAAGTCGCACCGTTATTGATGAGTTCACGCAAAGCATCAATCCCAATCTTGAGATGGATGTTAACAAATTCCTGGTTGACTCTTTCGTCGCTTTCAGTGGTTTTGACCCCTTCAGGCGTCATGGGTTGGTCTGATACCAGCAGGAGTGCGCCGGTGGGGATGTCATTATAAAATCCGGTGCTGAAAATTGTGGCGGTCTCCATATCAATTGCCATGGCATGGATTCTTTTTAAATATTCTTTAAATTCGTTATCGTGCTCCCAAACCCGCCGGTTGGTGGTGTAAACCGTTCCGGTCCAGTAATTCCTGCCGTGATTGCGGATCGTGGTCGAAACCGCTTTTTGAAGACTGAATGCCGGGAGAGCCGGCACCTCTGGCGGAAAATAATCGTTGGATGTGCCCTCACCGCGAATGGCAGCGATCGGCAGGATCAGGTCGCCGAGCTTGTTGACTGCTTTCAATCCGCCGCATTTCCCGAGGAATAAGACTGCCTTGGGTTTAATGGCAGATAAAAGGTCCATGATGGTGGCAGCATTCGAACTTCCCATGCCAAAATTAATGATGGTGACCCTGCCGGCATTGGCGTTGGGCATGTTTTTGTCCAATCCGCGCACGCTGACATCGTTCCATTCTGCAAAAGTTCGCACGTAGCTGTTGAAATTGGTCAGGAGGATGTACTGTCCAAATTCTCCCAGTTCACGCCCGGTGTATCGCGGCAGCCAGTTATCGACGATCTCATCTTTAGTATTCATTTCGCTCCCAAATTTGATACAAACCTAATCGACCGCTTTTTCCGTCAGATAAATATGAATCCAGCACTTTGAAACCGTTCCTGAGAGCCAGATCCTCCAGCTCCCTTTCTGAAAAATGATGCACATAGCGCAAGCCAGATCCCCCGCTGCGCCAGTCCATTAAATAATCGCCCTCGTCCACATCCGACGCAGTTAATCCAGCTTTTTCCCAGGGTTGAACATGTTTCGACAGTTTTTCACTGTTTAAAAACTGCCAATTGGAAAAGAGAAACCAGCCGG
Organism: Chloroflexota bacterium; assembly: GCA_021795965.1. Classification (GTDB taxonomy): domain Bacteria; phylum Chloroflexota; class Anaerolineae; order Anaerolineales; family Villigracilaceae; genus UBA5195. Next base: position 123,434 of record JAJYOU010000003.1, on the reverse strand, counting down.
AAGACCCCAGCAGGGAATGGATTTTCTTGAGGATTCGCCCGCGCAAATCGGCGCCCGGTAGATGGTGCAGGACTGCGAATGCCGTGATGTGCGAAAACTGTGCGGGAGAAAACAAACTGTCCCAGGTGGGTGATGCAAGATCCGATTGTATAAAAGTGATTGATGGATCCATTTCCGCGCCTTTGGCTGCCTGCAGTAAAGGTGCGCTGAAATCCAACCCAAAGTACTGCCCCTGGAAATGCCTGGCGCTGAGATTGCGCGAGAGTTCGCCATTGCCGCAGCCAATATCCAGGATGGAACCAGCTTGCAGCAAAATCGGGACCAATTGGGAGACCCCGGGTTGAAGTCGCTGGCGGGTGAGTGAGAATTGCGATCCAAACTGGTGGTAGAAAACCTGATTTAACTCGAGCAGCTTCCTGGTTGTGAGCGGGTTCATTTGAAAAATGTTCTGGAGGGGGATCTTAAAAACGGGGAAGTGGATGGCTTCCCTGTTCCTGTTATTTAATCGAGGGGTTTCATCGGGTTCAATACCTGGCTTTTTTGCCGTAAGCCAGCCAGGCATAAACACCCAGACCGAGCGCCAATAAAATCAGGATACCTCCGAAAATCGCCAGGAAATTGATCGAGCCGGGTTCACCGCTCGAATCGAGAGGTTTGGCTTTGGCAGCCACCTGTGCCCCAAAATCGACATAAATCTGTTCGCCAGACTTGATGTCAATAGTGAAATTTTGCTGGGTCGTCGGGTTGTATCCTTCAGGTGCGGCGACAGAGATGTTGTACAAACCAGCGAGCACTTTTTCAAAACAGACCGGCAAATCATCCGCGGTCGTGTTTTTGGATTGGGAATATTGACCCGAGGTGCCTGTGACGCTGACCGCCCCGGCGGCGATGGAGCTTTCTGTATCCTGGTGAAGTCCATCTCCATTCAGATCGTTATACAGTAAAACACAAACGGTTGCATCGCCCTGGGCAGGAGTCAGTGTAACCCGGAGCGGGGTCGCGGTGGCTGCTGCCTCAGTCGGGGTGGCTGTGCCACCAGGGGGAGAGGCAATACCCAGCAGAAGCTGTTCGCCGGGTCTGATCGTACAATTTTCATCCAAACTGTTTAAAGAACGCAGCTGGCTGAGGGGGATGCCTGCCAGGGTTGCGATCATGGAACAGTTTTGCCCTTCCTTCACGATGTAAACAATCCGACCGTCCGGACCGGGGGTGGGGGTGGTGAAAGTTTGCAGGCGATCCGAAGCTTTCACGCTGAAGACCGAGCCGAAAAAGAGGATAAGACCTGTAACCAGGATGAAAATTTGAGTGAATCGTTTCATTGTGTTCCCATTATACAACAACAGGTTGAGCGGAAATCTGGTTGGACCTTGTTGGGTAGGAAAAGTCAACTCTTAGGGGAGGGAGTGGACGCCATTGTTTCAGCCGCCTGCAGAAGATCATGTGCAGACCGCAGGGTTCCTTCTGTCACTTCCCCCAGCATTTGAGCAAGTTCCACCAGCCGTTCCTCATCTTTAAGAGCCACAACCTGGCTCGTGGTGCGTTGATTACTGATCAATTTTTGGACGCGGAAATGCTGATCACCAAAGGCAGCCAATTGGGGCAAATGGGTGACGCAGAGCACCTGGTGAATCCGTCCAAGGTTCCAGAGTTTTCGACCGACCACCGCGCCTACCCGCCCGCCAATTCCCTGGTCAATTTCATCGAAGACCAGGCTGGGAATTTGATCCTCGTTTGCCATGGTGTTTTTCAAAGCCAGCATCAGACGCGAAGTTTCACCGCCTGAGGCAATTTTTGCCAGCGGTTTAAAACCTTCTCCCGGGTTGGGAGCTACCAGAAATTCAATTTTGTCGAAACCACTCTCGTCAAAAGCCAGGCGATGATCTTTTCCCAGCGGAATCCCAGCAGGATCAGCCCTGGTTTGAAAATCCACGCTGAACTGCGCCGAAGCCATTTTTAAATCATCCAGTTCAATTTCCACCTTTTTGGATAATTCTGCCGCGGCGGCTTTCCGCTTCTCTGAGAGTTGGTTTGCCAAATCTGCCAGGTCTTTCAACAATATAGCTTCACGCGAGCTGAGTTCATTGATTTTTTCGCTGGCATTGCTGATGGATTCCAAATCGAGCCGGGCTTTCTCCCCAAACGCGATGACTGCCTCAATGCTGCCGCCATATTTGCGGGTCAGACGCTGCAGTAGATCCAGACGCTCTTCCACATCCTCCAGGCGCCTGGGATTAAATTCAATGCTTTCCAGGTAATCACGCAATTCCCGTGAGATCTCGGCAATACTTTCATTCAAAGTTTCAATCCGCAGCGATAAATCAATCTGGGTATCGATGCGGCTCATGGCTGCCAAGGTCTTGGTCGCACGACCCAGCTGATCACTGATCGAGGGTGTTTCGGGGGTGCCTTCATCCAGGATTTGGAGAGTTTCCTGTGCGCTGGCAGCCAGCTGCTCCGCATGAGCGAGGCGGGTGCGCTCCTGGTATAAAGCTTCATCCTCGCCCGGTTTCAACCTGGCGGCTTCAATTTCGGTCACCTGGAACGTGAGCATATCCATGCGGCGGGTGGAATCAGCCTGGGCAAGGCGCAATTCTTTGATGGAACCGCGCAGTTCCTGGAGAGAGGAGTAAATTTTGCGATAGCGGGAAAGGAGATCAGCCACATTTGCATAGCGATCCAGCAGCCCCTGGTGGCTGTGCGGATCTAGGATGGAGAGGTGCTCGGTTTGCCCATGAATATCCACCAGGTACTTGCCAATTTCTTTCAACAGGGCGACGTTGACCGTAATTCCATTGATACGGGCGGTGGAACGTCCTTCCCGTTTTACTTCCCGCGCGAGAACGACGTAATTCTCATCGTCGAGCAGGTCTTCCCGCAGCAGCAAATCAAGAATAGACTGCCGGTTGCCCTGGGTGAGTTTGAAAACGCCTTCGACGCTGGCTCGCTCGGCATCAGTTCTCAAAACCGAGGCATCCGCACGCCCCCCCAGAAGCATCTCGAGGGCATCCATGATGATGGATTTCCCGGCACCGGTTTCGCCAGTAAAAATAATCAAGCCTGATGAAAATTCAAGTTCAAGCTTGTCAATGATGGCAAAGTTTTCGATGCGGAGTTCGGTCAGCATGGGTTATTTAAAAATTTGGATTCCAGAGAGGCGCGTATAAAGGGCTGGGATGGCGATGAAGAGGTAAATACCCTGAAAGGCAAGCCCCCAAATATTGCCGGAAAAAAGCTGGAACAATAATACAGGAACTGCTCCGAGACCGACTGCGACCGCAATGGTGATAAATAAATTACGCGAGCGATGGCGTCGGATGACGTAGCGGGTGCTTTCGGCGATGATCACCCCGGCGGTTGGAGCAATGGCAACCACCAGGAACCAGCCAATAAAACCGATCGAACCGACCAGGCTGATGATGACACTCGCAACCCCTGAGAGAATGAGTGCAACCACCCCGCCCAGCAGGTAATCCTGCAATTGCGCGGTATCGAATAATTTTTGCTGGCTGCGAACACATTCCGGGCAGAGATAGCCCACCGGTGATTTTATGGCGCATTTGGCGCAAATGGGTTTGTTGCAGCGGCTGCAGCGCAGCAAGGTTTCAACATTGGGGTGATTGGCGCAATATAAAGTCTCTGGTTCGCTCATCGAGGCAATCCAATGGTAGTGTTAACGTTCATATGGGCGGTCAGGTTGCGATAAAAATAGCCCTGATCCCCGAACCGGATAAATTTAACAGTATCTTCGCCAGCCCTGACGTCCACCCTGTCCTCTTCCGCCAGCCCGACGGGGATTTGCCCATCCACACTCAGCACGGCATTTTCAGTTAAAACTGTCATGCTGACCGTGGAACCTTCAGATAAAACGACCGCACGATCTACGGAAAGATGAGGGGCGATCGGAATTACCAATATATTTCGCAGTTCGGGTGGGAGGATGGGTCCTCCGGAGGCGAGGGCGTAAGCGGTGGAACCAGTGGCGGTGGAAGCGATCAACCCATCCGCCACATATGTGGTTAAATACTGCTCATCCACGCTGGCTTTGACATGGATGGGGCGCAGCAAAGCACCCCGGCTGACCACTGCATCGTTCAAGGCAGACCAGGAACCAAGTTTTTCGCCCGCGCGAAGGTGTTCAGCGTTGAGCATCATGCGGTTTTCAACCCAAAAATCTCCGGCGAGGAGACGATCGATCATGGATTGCCAGCCGCCTTCTTCGACCTGGTATAAAAATCCAAGTCTTCCGCGATTAACACCCAGGATGGGAATGTTATGTGGTGCGCATAAATGACCGGCGCGGAGCATGGTTCCGTCGCCGCCTACAGCTATCAGAAGGTCAAATTCACCTGCGTGGACTCGCTTGCGTATTTTTTCATCGTAAAGGGAACCAAATGGGGGTGCTTCGAGACCCTTGGTTTTGATATAAGCCGAAATCGCTGCGGATTCTTCGAGGGAATCGAGCAGCTTGGGGTGACCGGTCACCACGATGCGGCGGGGAGGAGTGATTGTATTCATACTCAAATTATAAAGCTTAAAGGGGATTATTGATTTTTCAGAAATCGAAACTAAAGCTTCTGTTCACAAACATTCCGGAAGCCACATTTTGCACAACGCAGACTGATGTTGTGAGATCGCGGAATATCGCTGCGGCGTTCGTTGCTGCGAATATCAATCAGCAAATCGAGCACAGATTTTCTGAGATCATCAGTGTAATCAATGGCAAAATCCCTGTTTTCGTAATGGATAATTCCATAGGGAGGTTTGCGGTTCATGGTTTTTTCCACCAGGAGACAGTAAACTGCCAATTGAAAGATGTGGGAATCATAAGGTTCTTCTGGCGCCCGCCCAGATTTCACTTCGACCGGGATAATCTGCCCGTCTTTTTCGACAAGATAATCAGGTTTCCCGGTTAAACCGAGCGAGCTGTCATAAAGTGATTTTTCAAGTTTGCTGCCCCAGGCGCGGGTATCGGTATAGATGATCCGCCCGCCCGGAAGCCCGGCTGATTTTTGGGAGCGGGCTGCCAGCCAGAGCAGGAGCAGCCCCAGGATCAGGATAAAAATTGCCAGGTAGAGGTACAGCATCATTTTCCCAGGAAAGTGGTCAGTCCAAAAAATGTAATCAAGGCGCAGGCTGATAAAAGTAGGATAAACGCGACGACCCTGATCAAACCAGCCACCAGCACCCGGCGCCCGTGCCTGCGATGCAGTTCCAACCCGGCAGCCAGCTCCGTGTGATTGATGGATTCCTGCCCATGGACGCGGTACCACCAGGCACGATGGCAGTACATGTAAGTTCCGATATCCGATGCGCGCAATGTTTTCATGATATTTATCCAAAAATAGAATTCTAGCACATTAATTCTATCATGCTTTTAGGCGGCACAAAAAATACCGTGTAGAGACACGATCATCTTTCTCAATATCATCTGCCGGCTGTAGGGCAGCGCGGCAATTTCCAGCTCTCGTCAGGAGAAAAAAGATCGGATTAAAAATGCCACAATCTTGAATTTTACGAAAGGATATATAATTCATCCATGGCCAAATATCAATTTTCCCACCCAATTGAAATCCGTTATTCCGATCTTGATCCCCAGGGGCATGTCAATAATGCGCAATTTTTATCCTATTTTGAACAAGCTCGCATAAATTACCTGATCCATCTGGGTCTCTATGATCCCGGCGAATCATTTCTTAAAGTAGGCATCATCATCGCTGAAGCCCGGATCACTTATCTGAAACCCATTCTTTTTGGGATGAAAGTTATGGTTGATACCGCCATTCATAAGATGGGAAATAAATCCATGACGATGGATTACCGGCTGGCAGGCATGGACGATGAGGCTGAATTGGCGACAGGCTCCACCATCTTGGTGGCGTATGATTACTACAGCCTTTCCACCATTCCCATCCCGGAAAACTGGCGGTCAATCATCAGTAAATTTGAACATCTGGATTAGGAGATTAAACATGTCCATCCCTGTCATCAACCCGGATTTTTTAAAGCAATTTCTTGTTGATCTGCTGAATATTGATTCACCCACCGGTTTTACCGATGAGGCGCTTACCTTTATCGAGAAAACCCTCAGCATTTACCCCCAGTTGGAAATTTCCCGCTCACGCAAAGGTGCATTGGTGGTTTGCTGGGAAGGTCTGAAATCAGATGCACCCCGCGCTTTGACTGCCCATGTGGATACGCTGGGAGCCATGGTCAAGGAAATTAAACCAAATGGACGCCTGAAACTTTCCCGCATCGGTGGATTAATCCTGAATGGTGTTGAAACAGAGGGCTGCCGGGTCTTGTTGAATAAAGGTGGAAAAATTCGTGGTTCTTATTTGTTTGAAAAAGCATCCGTCCATGTGCATGGAAATTTGGTGAACGAGACCAGGCGCAGTGAAGAAAATATGGAGGTAAGGTTGGATGCCCGCAGCACCAATGCCGCTGAAACCCTGGCATTGGGGATCCAGATCGGTGATTTTGTGGCATTTGACCCGCGCGTGGAGGTAACGGAAGGCTTTATCCGCTCGCGTTTCCTGGATGACAAGGCTGGAGTTGCAACCATTGTGGCGTCCATCCGCGCCCTGGTCGAAGCCGGTTTACAGCCCGCTCAGACGGTGTATTTTCACTTCAGCAATTACGAAGAAGTCGGTCACGGTGCCGCCACCGGAATCCCTGATTGTGTTCAAGAATTACTGGCGGTGGATATGGCAGCCATCGGAGATGGTCAGAACTCGGATGAATTTCATGCCACGTTATGCCTCAAGGACAGCGGGGGACCCTACCATCACGGGATGAGCCAAAAGCTCCGCCAGGTTGCAGAACAAAACAATATCCCATTTAAAACGGATATCTACCCATATTATGGATCAGACGGCGAAGCCTTCTGGCGGGCGGGGGGAGACGTGGCTTTAGCTTTGATCGGACCGGGTGTGGATGCTTCTCATAATTATGAGAGAACTCATTTGGATGCACTTTTAGCCACATCGAATTGGATCTCGGCATACCTGCTTACAGATTGACCAGGGTTTGCCCTGTTTCGCTTTTTCATATTTCTCAGGTTGGTTATTCCAAGGAGGTCATTATGAAGTTTGACGCTGCCCTGGCGCCTCTACCACTCAAGGACGTACCTGAAACCGCCATTGCCGCAGAGCGGCTGGGTTTTTCGGCGATTTGGACCCAGGAAACCCAGCATGACCCTTTCCTACCGCATGCACTGATTGCTGAACATACCGAAAGGCTGATTTCAGGCACCGGCATTGCCGTATCTTTTGGACGCTCACCAACCACGCTCGCATACACTGCCTGGGACCTGGCAGCGCAGTCCAGGGGGAGGTTCATCCTGGGTCTTGGGACCCAGGTCAAGGCTCACATTGAACGACGTTTTGGAATGGCATGGCCTGATTCTGTCGTGGGAAAACTGAGGGAGCAGATCCTGGTGATGCGCGCTTTGTGGAATACCTGGCAAACCGGTGTTCCGCTGAATTTCAGAGGGGAATATTACAAGATCACCCTGATGACCCCCTTCTTTAATCCCGGTGAGATCTCTCACCCGGAAATTCCCATTTATATTGCGGGAGTGAACCAGGGTCTTGCCAGGCTGGCAGGGGAATGCTGCGAAGGTTTCCATGCCCATCCTTTTCACACCCCCAGTTATCTTAAGGAAGTCATCCTGCCGGCCATTTCAGAAAGCGCTCAAAAGCATGAACGCAGCCGGGAAGATGTGACCCTGGCGGTTTCTGTATTCGCAGCCACCAACGAGTTTGAACGGGAATTTTGCCGGCAGCAGGTCGCATTTTATGCCTCGACACCCTCCTATCGACCTGTTCTCGAACATCATGGCTGGGCTGAAACTGGTGAAAAGCTTTCCGGGCTGGCGGCGCATGGACAATGGGGGGAGATGCCGGCTTTGATCAGTGATCAGATGCTCTCAGAATTTTGTATTGAGGCAGAGAACTCACATGATCTTGGGGTCGAACTCAAGCGCCGTTACCAGAGCCTGGCAGACCGGCTCTCACTTTATATTCCCTTTGTACCCGGGGAAAGAGATTCCTTCTGGTCAGACCTGCTGCAAAATTTTCAAGCGGTTGAATCAAATTAACCCGCTGGATGGATAAAATTATTTTTTGACCTGCTTTTTTTCTGCCGGTAAATAGTTCTGATAACGAAAACGGGAAAATTCATCCAAAAGGTTTTACGGGTTTATCCCACCGTGATGGGTTTTTCTTCTTACCGGATTTGCCGGGCTGGAAGGATGTTTGAAGGTAATAACATGCCAACAATGATTCACGAGAGGGTGCTTTCTGCACAGAGAGGGGAAAATCCGACTGTTTTATGCCGGATGGAATCTGGCTGGGCGGTCATGGCAGATATGCAAATCCTGAATGGCTATTGTCTTTTACTGCCAGACCCTGTTCCCCCGGATTTAAATACGCTGAACCTGGCGGAGCGCGTCACGTTTTTGCGGGACATGAGCCTGATAGGCGACGCACTTTTGGAAGTCACCGGGGCAGTGAGAATTAATTATGAAATCCTGGGGAACAGCGATCCTGCGCTTCATGCCCACATCATTCCGCGCTATGACGCTGAACCCGAGACAATGCGTAAAGGTCCAGTCTGGTTTTATGATTTGTCCCAGGCTCCGCCCTTGGATCTTGAGCGTTACAAACCCATGATGGATTCCATCCGGGCGGCGATTAAGAAACGAATGGAAGCGCTGGGAAATTAATCAAAAGTGGAATAAAGTTGCCGCTCCCAGGATTGGGAGGTTAACTGCAATATTGTCGGGGGGAATCGCGATCAATTTTCCGATTGATGTGCGAACCAGAGCGAATTTGATGAAAACTTGAAAAAGTTACATGACCAGCAGGCGATGAATATCCTTGATCACCTGCTGGGAATTCTGAAACAGGATTCCATGCATGCCGAGGGCTAGGCAGGCTGTAACGTTCTTTTCAGTATCATCCACAAAGATGGCTTCAGCAGGATTGACTGAAAAATTAGCGAGCGCAATTTGGTAAATCCGCGCATCAGGCTTGGTGATTCCCACCTCGCAGGAAATGGTCATCCGGTCAAAGACATCATCAATCTGATGGGCAGTGATCCAGCTTCGCAAACCGTCCCAGCCGTTGCTGATCAACCCAATCTTGTGCGTTTTTCGCAGGGATCGCAACAACTGCAGCAGATCCTGGTTTAACTCATCTCCACCGAAAAAAGTATCCCGGATGCGCGGCATTTCAGATGCGGGTAATTTTAAGCGGCGGGTGACATCCAGCCAATGATCTTCTTCAGAAATTTTGCCGAGGGAAGCCAGGGAAGCCGTCTCGCAATTAAAAACAAAGCGCACCATTTCGCTTTCGGTCATGCCGAATTCGGCGGCAAGAGTACTGCGAGGCTGGGGTGAGGTGGTTGTCAAAATGACGCCGCCGAAATCGACATAAATGGCTTTGATGGGCATGAGTCAGGTCAACCTTTCATCATGTTTTTGTAAACCGGGTTCAGTTCAAAGATCTCTTTGCTCACTTTCGTGGTGTGCCGGCACTTTGGGCAGTGGGCATCAAAATGGGTACTTTCACCTTTTTTGAAAATTTCAATCGCCTCGGTGATTTGTTCATTGGTTAAGGCAAAGGGCATGGAGCAGTACGGGCATTTGACTTGCATAAGTTTCTCCTTTTCGTATCTCGAGTTAAGAGCGGGATACGAATTTAACAGCTTTTTCGCATGGGAACCCCTGGAAAGTCAGATCAGCGCGGGAATCTTCCCAGGCATTTTCTTCCGTTCGATATTTTTCGTCCGAATTCAGGATAACATCATTTCCGCGAAAAAATAAACCTCTTTTGCTGAGTCAGAGATTTGTGTCCTGGAGAAAAGCCCTGAACCCGGTTAAAAAACGGTCGAGATTATTAAATAAATTCTAACCTGATTCATACATGGATTGGGCATTCTTTTTTGGTAAAATCAAACCTGACCATTTTTCTCGGAATGGAGCACCAGGTTAATATCCTGGTGAAGGAGATTTTTTATGGCAGGTATGGAACGATTTACTCAACGGGCACGCAAGGTCTTAAGCCTTGCCCATCAGGAAGCTGAACGTACTCATCAAGTTTCAATTGGTACGGAGCATATTTTAATTGGTTTAATCGAAGAAGACGGCGGTGTGGCTGGACGTGTTTTAAGGGAGATGGATCTGGAACTCGAAAGGGTGCGGGAAATGATCATGCGCCTGACGGGAGAAGGAAAAAACCCTCCTGACGGTCAGCTCGATCTTTCCAGCGATACCCAGATGGTTTTGGAATACGCGGTGGACGAAGCCCGTCGTCTTGGTCATCATTATATTGGTACCGAACATATTTTACTGGCTCTGGTTCGAAACGAAGGCACAGCCCTTGAGGCTCTCCGCAGGTTGGGAGTGACTCCGGATGAAGTGCGCAGAAATACCCGCCGCATGCTGCAGGAATCTTCCACCAGTTCGGCACCCGCTGCACAAGTCGGCGCATCAAATCGTGCTGAATCCCAGAAGGGTGAAAAAAGCCCCGGCAAGACCCCCATGGTGGATCAACTGGCCACTGACCTGACCACCAAAGCTGAACAGGGTAAATTGGATCCTGTCATTGGTCGACAGATGGAGATTGAACGAGTGATCCAGATCCTCGCCCGCCGCACCAAGAATAACCCGGCTTTGATCGGGGAACCTGGGGTGGGTAAAACCGCGATTGTTGAAGGTCTGGCTCAGCGCATCATCGACGGGGATGTTCCAGCCCCATTAATGAATAAACGTGTTTTACAGCTCGATGTTGGCTCGCTGGTAGCAGGGACCATGTACCGGGGACAATTTGAAGAGCGGCTCAAAAGGGTCATTGACGAATTAAAGCAGTCTGGCTCCATACTTTTCATTGATGAAGTTCACATGCTGGTGGGCGCAGGCGCTGCCGGCTCATCGGTGGATGCGGCGAACATTCTCAAACCAGCCTTATCCCGCGGCGAACTGCAGGTCATTGGTGCGACGACGCTGGATGAATACCGGAAGCACATCGAGACAGATGCCGCTCTTGAACGCCGCTTCCAGCCAGTTCAGGTGGATGAACCCTCTGAAGAAGAGACCATTGAAATTCTCAAGGGTATTCGACCAGCCTATGAAGAACATCACAAGTTGATCATCTCGGACGAAGCACTTCTATCTGCCATTCATTTATCAGCCCGGTATGTCACGGAACGTTTCCTGCCTGACAAGGCGATAGACCTGATCGATGAATCAGCCTCACGTGTGCGGATGTACAAATCTCCGGCAGCAAAACAGGCGAAGGATCTTTTCACTCGTTTGCGCGAGGTTCGCCAGAGCCGGTCGCTGGCACAGGAAGAAGGCAATACCGAAGAAGTGGATTCCTGGCAGGAACAGGAACGCGGGATTGAAAACCAGTTGGAACGCATGCGCACAGCCTGGGACCGGGCAACCAGTCCGGTGGTCAGCGCTGAAGATATTGCGGAAGTCGTTTCGATGTGGACCGGGGTTCCTTTGATGCAGATTGCCCAGGAAGAATCGGAAAGACTGCTTCACATGGAAGAGGAGCTCAAGAGTTCGATCATTGGGCAAAATGAAGCGATCGAATCGATCTCTCGCGCTGTTCGCCGCGCCCGGGCAGGTCTCAAGGATCCGCGCCGACCGATCGGCAGTTTCATTTTCCTCGGACCGACGGGAGTCGGCAAGACAGAATTAACCAAGACCCTGGCAAAATTCATGTTCGGCAGTGAAGATGCTGCGGTGCACCTGGATATGTCTGAGTTTATGGAACGCCACACGGCAGCCCGCTTGGTTGGAGCCCCTCCCGGTTACATCGGTTACGAGGATGCCGGTCAGTTGACAGAAGCCCTGCGGCGCCGGCCCTACTCGATTGTTGTCTTTGATGAAATCGAGAAGGCGCATCCTGAAGTTCACAACATGCTGCTCCAGATCATGGAAGAAGGTCACCTGGCTGATGCCCGTGGTCGAAAAGTGGACTTCCGAAATGCAATCATTGTCATGACTTCCAATGTTGGCGCAGACATGATTAAAAAGCAGGCTTCGCTGGGTTTCTCCCTCAAACGGGACGAAGCGATGGAAGAGCAGCTTTCCTACGAGGAAATGCGCAAGAAGCTGACGGAAACACTCAAACGAGCCTTCCGTCCAGAATTCATTAACCGCGTGGACAGCGTGATTGTCTTCCGTTCGCTCAACAAGGGAGATATCCAGAAAATTGTCAGCCTCGAAATTTCCAAGGTGGCTGATCGTTTGAAGGAACATTCCATCACACTGGAAGCTTCACCCGAGGCGCTCGTATCCCTGGGTGACCAGGGCTATGACCCTGATATGGGTGCGCGACCACTGCGCCGTATCATCCAACTCAAGGTTGAAGACCCGCTCTCCGACAGCCTTTTATCGGGCGCGTTTATGGATGGAGATCACATCCTGATTGAAGTCAATCCTGCAGGAGAAATCGTCCTGGTTCGCAAGGAAATATCCAACCCGGAAGTGGCGCCGGAACCAAGCATATAAACTTAAAATAAAGGCGGCGAAAGCCGCCTTTATTCAATCTGGTTCAAGCTGGAAAGAAATTTCCAGGCGGATGACCTGTAAAAATATTGGATGTTTTTAGCTTGCAGAAGTGTATTGTTTTGATTTGATTGTTAGTTTGACAGGAGTTGAAAAATGAAGAATGAAACTGCAACACTGGCTGGAGGTTGTTTCTGGTGCCTGGAGGCTGTCTTTGTTGCATTAAAAGGAGTCAATTCAGTTGAATCTGGATATGCGGAGGGTCATGTGGCGAACCCTACATATCAGCAGGTTTGTTCGGGCGCAACCGGGCATGCCGAGGTGGTCCAGGTGAATTATGATGCCGATGAAATCACGTATAAGGATTTGCTGAAAGTCTTTTTCGCGATTCACGATCCAACGACCTTAAACCGCCAGGGGAATGATATTGGCACATCCTATCGTTCGGCAATATTCTTCCATGACGAAACACAGGAACAGGTTGCGAATGAAGTGATTGCCGAATTAACAGCCGAAAAGCTTTGGTCAGAGCCAATCGTGACCGAAGTGACCCGCTTTGAGCATTTTTACCGGGCGGAGGATTACCATCAGAATTATTTTGCGAATAATGCAGAACAGCCTTACTGTCGTGTGATTGTCGCTCCAAAAGTGGCTAAATTTCGCAAGCAGTTTCTGGATTCGCTGAAATAAACTCCCACTAAAATATGGAAGAATTGACTGTCACCGCGCCAGGATTGGAGACCTCGCCTGCTCCCACTTTTTGGGTGCGTGACATCCCGGTTTTTGGAGATGCCATCCTTTCACCCATGGATGGTTTCTCCGATTGGCCCTTCCGCTCCATGTGCCGAAAATTCGGTTCAGCCATGAGCTATACCGAGTTTGTGCGTGCCCAGCACATTGTCATGGCTTACCAACACATGGCTGCCCGCCTGACATTTGAAGAGGTGGAGAGACCGGTGGTCTTTCAAATTTACGGGGATGACCCGGATCAACTGCTGCAGGCTGCGCTCAAGGTCCAGGACCGGCACCCGGATATCATTGACATCAATATGGGCTGCCCGGCGAAGACGGTCGTTCACCAGGGGGCGGGGGTTGGACTGATGCGATCCCCGTTGAAGGTGGCTCGCATTTTCCGCAAGCTGACCAGGGTCTTGAAAACCCCGGTTACGGGCAAGATTCGGATCGGCTGGGAAGACTTTCGCAGTTACAAGCTGATCGCGCGTATTGTCGAAGAAAATGGTGGCTCGTTAATCGCTGTCCATGGACGAACCAAGGAACAGGCATATTCCGGTCAGGCTGATTGGGACATCATCGCAGAAATAAAACAAACGGTTAAAATTCCAGTCATCGGAAACGGGGATGTCAAAGTGGCAGCCGATATTGATCGCATGAAAGCTTACACGGGCTGTGATGCCGTCATGATCGGCAGGGCTGCGATTGGCAACCCGTGGATTTTTTCACACCTGGACCGGGACCAGGTCATTCCTGAAAAAGTATTCAGCATGGTTCAGCAGCACCTCGAACGACACCTGGCATTTTACGGCGAGAGGGTGGGAATGATCTTATTCCGCAAACACGCTCTCCAATATCTGAAATTGCAGCATTTTTCCCGACTTGTCCGCACCCAAATCATCACCAGGGACGATCCCGTGGAGTTTCTTGCATTGCTTTCGGAAGCTTTTGCACTGGATGGGATGAAAGAAGCCAGCAGCTAGCATGTCCACAGTTTACCCGCTCTCAGCCATTCGAGCCCTGGCACTGCATGCCACAGGTCTGGATATCCCGAACGGGCAGGAACCGCCTGCCACCCTCGAAAATATTTTCCAGGTTGTGGATCGCCTTGGCGCAGTTCAGATTGACACGCTGCAAATGGTTGCCCGCGCCCAATACCTGACCATCTGGTCCCGGCTGGGGAGCTACGATCCCGCCCTTTTTGACCGGATGGCGAATGATCAGGACTCGAGGCTTTTATTTGAAGGCTGGTTCCACGCCGCCAGTTTTATTCCCATTCACGAATTCCGCTACCAGATTCCCCGCCAGAAAAATTTACAGGAAAATGGTCATTACTGGTATAACGATTGGATCCGGCAGCCAGGCAACCTGGAACTAATGAATGCCATGCTTGAACGGGTGCGCGTTCAGGGGGAACTGCGTGCCACGGATCTGGAAGGTGAAAAAAAGAAGTTTGCAACTTGGTGGGATTGGAGACCCGAAAAACTGGCGCTCGAGCATCTCTGGAGTTTCGGTGACCTGATGATTTCAAGACGTCACAACTTTCAACGTTACTATGACCTGACTGAGCGGGTGCTGCCCGCCTGGGTGGATCAAAGCGAACCAGAAGCGGAAGAAAGTGATTTATACCTGCTGGAGCGAGGTGCGAAAGCCCTCGGAATTGGCTTACCCCGAAACCCCGCTGATTACACTTTAATGCGCGGAAATGCCCGGTCGAAAATCGCCGGGCTGGTAAAATCAAGTCGATTAATTGAGGTCCAGGGGGAAACTCTGAATGGCGTCAAGACTCTCATCCTGCATCCCGACAACCTCGAAAACCTGGAAAAGGCTGCGGCTGGGGAGATCCAACCCCGGCGCACAACCTTTCTCAATCCTTTTGATAATTTCTGGTACGGTCGGGAACGGGATGAAGCTTTTTGGGGATTCCGCCAGCGTCTTGAGGCGTACAGTCCTGCTCATAAAAGGATTTACGGTTATTACTGCCTGCCCATCCTGCACAAGGACCGGCTGGTTGGACGTTTTGATCCAAAACTCGAGAGAAAAACCGGTCTATTGCGGGTGAAGGCGCTCTATCTCGAGCCAGGGGTGGAGCCTGATGAAGAACTGTTATCTGCGATCGCCAGCACCATGCGCGATTTTATGCTTTTTCACCGGGCAAGCGATTTGCTGATTGAAAAAAGTGACCCGGATTTTTTTGCCGGGAAATTGTTAAGCCAGATGGTGGTCACCGACTTATGAGCGGGGTGCGCGCATGGCATCCAGCTCATCTTCAAGCTGTTTGCGGCGGTTATCGGCGGCTAATTTTATTTCCTGGGTAAAATTGGTGGAGCGTGCGCGCAGGTCCTCGCGCAATTTTTCTCCTGACGCCGGGGCGAGGAGCAGCGCAAGCGATGCGCCGGTTAATGAACCCACAAAAATTCCGATCATAAAGCTAAACATTTTTCGCATGTTAGTTCTCCTTTTTGCCTCTTAATACAAATTATACCGCTTCTGATCTCACTATTTACATCTGAGCGGAAAAATATCCATCTTCGAGCGAAAAAATGGTTGAAATTGAAATAAATACCTGATCATGCTATAATCGCCTCACCGCATGGATCGAAAGACTGTGACGGGAACAAGTTTGATTTTATTCTGCATTCCACCGGTTAGGGGACCGGTCCGGACTCTACCAATCCTGGAGGGTACCATGTCCACTGTCAGTGTTATTCCACCTGTTGTCACCCGTAAAAAAGTAACCACCCTCACGTTCCGTCAAAAAAAGGAACGTGCTGAACCCATTTCCATGTTGACTGCCTATGATTATTCGACGGCGCTGGTGATGGACCAGGTGGGCATCGATTCCATCCTTGTGGGTGATTCGCTCGGCATGGTCGTGCTTGGGTATGAAAATACCCTGCCGGTTACCATGGAAGAAATGCTGCATCACTGCCGGGCAGTTTCCCGCGGTGCAAAATCTTCACTGCTGGTGGGAGATATGCCCTTTATGTCCTACCAGGTCTCCACGGAGGAAGCCGTCAGAAACGCGGGGCGATTCCTGCAAAACGGGGGGATGGACTGCGTCAAACTCGAAGGCGGACGTGAGCGCCTGGCTGCCATCCGCGCGATCATTCAAGCTGGCATCCCGGTCATGGGGCATCTCGGGTTGACGCCCCAGTCTGTTCACCTGCTGGGAGGATTCAGAGCCCAGGGCAAAACAGCAGCTGCGGCGAAACGGCTGCTGGAGGACGCACTGATGCTGGAAGAAGCCGGCTGTTTCGCAATCGTGCTCGAATCTGTGCCGACCCAGCTGGCAGAATACATTTCCAGCAAGCTTTCCATTCCCACCATCGGAATCGGCGCTGGAGCTGGTTGTGATGGTCAGGTCCTGGTCAGCCCGGATATGCTGGGTATGTTTGATCGTTTTACCCCAAAATTCGTCAAAAAATATGTTGATTTGCATGCCGGGATGGAAAAAGCATTTGTTGATTACATGGAAGATGTACAGACGCACCAGTTCCCCGGCGCCGAACAGAGCATCTTCATGGATGCGGGAGAATGGCAGGAATTTCTAAAAAATGTTCAATCCCAACCCGGATCCGGGGATTAAGATTGCCTGGATAAATGGCTGAATCTGGCGGGGACCAACGGATCTTGATCGTGGGTACGGGGGCAATGGCGACCTTTTTTGCCTATCAGCTTGCCCGGGCTGGGGTGGATGTCGTGATCCTGGGTGGTTGGACTGCGGGAATTGAGGCATTAAATCGCGACGGAGCCGGACTGCTGCAGCCGGATGGGAAGGTTTCACGGATGCGGGTGCATGCAATTAACGATCTCCAGGGTCAGTCACCTTTTGACTTGGAACTGGTTTTGGTGAAAGCCTGGCAAACCGAAAAAGCAGCTGAGCAACTGCTGCACAGCCTGGCTCAGGGCGGGATGGTGCTGACATTGCAAAATGGCCTGGGAAACCGCGAGGTCCTGGCAGCCAGGCTTGGTGTGGAAAAAGTCATCGTAGGGGTCACCACGCTTGGTGCGAGCCTGGTGGAACCTGGATTGGCGCGTCCGGGAGGGGATGGGGTCATTTCGCTTGAGGATCATGCGGGTGCTGAGCGTTTTCGCCGGTTATTTGCGCAGGCAAAACTTGCAACTGAAATCATCCCCAATGCCAGCAGCCTGATCTGGGGCAAACTGGTGATCAACGCCGCCATCAACCCGCTGACAGCCCTGCTGGGTGTGCCAAACGGGGTCTTGCTCGAACAACCCCTGGCTCACAACCTGATGGCTGAGCTGGCAAACGAAGCTGCTTTAACGGCGGTATCCATCGGGGTCAAACTGCCTTTTGCTGACCCAATCCTCGCGGCGGAAGAGGTTGCAAGGAAAACTGCGAACAATTATTCCTCCATGTACCAGGATCTTAAACGCGGTTCACGGACCGAGATTGACGCGATTTGTGGCGAGATCGTCAGGATCGCAAATGCACACGCGGTCCAGGTTCCAGTCAACTGGATGATGTGGCGGCTGGTTTCTTCCTGCCAGGATTGACTTTAGGTGGCTTGTGTTACCGAAAAAAATTGCGTTTTTCGTTTATTATGGATTATCTCAGCTTGAATCCGCTTGATCAGCCTGGTTGTCAGGGACGATTTCGTCACTGTTGGCAGGATCCTCCGCAGAAACTGCTGCCAGGGCTGTTGATTCTGGTGTCTTGAGTTCATTCATCTCGGCTTGAGGCAGTTTTTCCTCGTGGACCAGGCTCTCCTGATCGGGTTCCCTGACGTTTTGAGGGGTCAATTCTGTAGGCAGGGGAACTGCTTCGGGGATTGGTGGTGTAGATTCAGCTGAGGGTGAGACAGCGGGCTGCGTGACGTTTTCTGCAGCAGGTTCCATTTCCTGGTCATAGACGAAAATTCTCCCGGCTCGCGGCACTTCGACCGAAAATTCGATGAAATGCGGCCAATGCTTGTCATCCTTGAGCAGTGCTGCCTGGTTGAGATACGCCAGCTCGACAGGATGTTCTTCCTTCATGTCGATTAATGCCATCCGTCCGTTAAAAATACTCCAGTTCCTGCGAATTACGAGGGTCTGGTATCCATGCAAAACTACGACGATCAGGACCACCAGGATAGCCATCCAGCGGTGAATGAGCACCGCGAACGGGTAAACACTGCCCGGCACCAGTTGAAGTGCCTGGACGGGGTAGAGCATCAGGAGACCGGTCAGTCCCGAAAAAATGACCGCTTTAACGGTCATCCAGTAAATAAATTTTTCGTCGGGTTTGTAACGATCAAAAATCGGCAATTTTTTGTAGAATCCGAGCAGGAGACCAAACATGTGAAAGATATTTTTGAGGTCATCCAGCGGCTGAATCATCTTGAAGTTAATGCGGCGAACGAAGAGTCCATCGAGTACGAACAATAAATGAAAGGCTGCCAAAAGTCCGAGCAACAACGCAAAAAAATGATGGATATTCTGAGTAGATTCCAAACCACCCAGGGAAGTTAAAATAAATTTACCAAAGGGGTGAACCATAAACGTTTGGGAAAGTCCGGTCAAAGCCAGCATGAACACAGAAATCATTAAAACAAGATGCTCAATTCGTGATTCTTTGGAGAAACGAATCAGGTAATTGTGTCCCTCCCGCACGGGTTCAAGGTGGGTAAATGCGTCTATAGCATCCCGGCGGGTTGCCCGTTGGCGAAATTTCTTGTAAGTAGGTTTTTGTTCTTTCATATTTGTCATCGAGAAAGTTCCTGGAGTAAATTACTCATTTTCAGGTTCCCTGGCTTTCATGGAAAGCTGCCGGCGAACGTCAAGAAGAATGAAGAGGACGATCAAACCTGCGATGATGCCGACCATGTCCAGCGCATAGCGGTTTGTCAGAAATAATGCAGGCATTGAATTCATTGAAGGAGTTTTGTGGCTCAACCAGGCTTCAGGAAAGGTGATATTGGCATCCTTGTGACACTGCTGGCAAGTCTTCTGCAGGTTTTCCGGGTAAACCTTGGAATACGGATTGGAAGGAGTCAGGATATCATGTGTGCCGTGACAATCATAGCAGGTGGCTTTGACAATACCACTTTTATCAATACCGCCCAGAAGTGAGGTCCGGCCATGAACGTCGTCCATGTAAGTCGTCAGGACATTGGTGGATATGCCGTATTTATCCATAATCGCTTTATTGGTGTGGCATTTGCCGCAAATCTCAGTTGCAGCGGTCTGACGGAAGCTGTTATCACTTGGGCCTTTAACGTCATGTGAGCCGTGACAATCGGAGCAGGTGGGAACATCCTGGTTGCTTTCCTTTTCGAGGGCTGAACCGTGGATGCTGGCTTTATAAGCGGTGTATTCAGTCATGTGGCATTTCTGGCAGACTTTTGAAACCGTTTGCCTGTCGACCGTGACAATATCATGCCCGGTATGGCAATCCACACAAACCGGGGTGGCAGTATTGCCTTCAGCCAGCAACTTCGTGTGCGAGCTGTTTTTTACTTGCTCGAATTTATCTCCATGGCATTTTTGACAGGCTATGGAGAGAGAAATTGCCAGGTCTCGGGTGTCCTTAAACGGAAGAATAAAAGTGAAAGTCTCTTCAGAATCTGGAGCGATGTCGACCGATTGCGGATGACAGGTTGCGCATGAATCATCGGCGGAACCTTTATGCGGATAATTGACCTGATCCTGATGGCAGATGGTGCAGCTCACGCCCTTCTGGGTGTGGAAGGAACTCTGGTCGGTCAGCATTTTGATATTGAGTGTAATTAACTCACCATTCGCCAACCTGCCTTGCATCTTTATTTTTCCATGGCAACCCAGGCATACTCCGTTGATGTGTGGATTGGAGTCAGGAAGCGGGGTGGCTGAGCTGACTTGAGGGGGAGGAGTGGCACTGGCCTGGGGGGCTGGGGTTCCTGTCAGGTCAAACCTGGCATGCGCAGAAACGCTGGTCGTATTCATACTCGTTAACAAGACCAGCGCAGTGAATATGATAAAAATCAGGACAAAAGAGCGAACGATAAGTGAATTAATTCTCATGGTCTCAACACACAACTGCCTTAAAGGAATTAACATCTGCCGGCGGGTACCCGGAAACATTTTGAAAAATGGAGATTAAATCTGAAACGCTGGAAGCTTCGTATTGATTGCTTCCAATGATCTGTATAATTGATGAATGCAAGCTGACCTCAATGACAACAACCCTGGATAATTCGGTAAATAAGCGGTTTAGTGAAAAAATAACAGGGTTGCTTAATATTTTGGATTCAACGATGATGACCTCGGGCTGTGTGGTCACCAACTCTTCGATCACTGATTTTTGAGCAGATTCCATCAGGTGAACGATAATAGGAGGCTCGATTAATGAAAGACGGGAAATAATCCCTTCCATCATCAAAGAATGATCTGATATTACCGCAAAGGTGATCATAAGCCCAATTTCATCATATTGTGAATTATCGAACAATTATAATATTAAAATTAAATGAGACAACATTCCAAAAGGTAGATTGATATCGCCGAAAGGATGGTAAATAGGATTATTGAAACTACACTTTAGTATAGTTTTAATAATCCTCGAAAGAAGGAGGGTTGCATCAGTATAAAACTGTATTAATCGGGGGATTTTAGATCAATTTCTTTTGTGAAGCCACCACGACTGTTTCGGTCCGATTGGATGTGTTCAATTTCGCCATGATTTTCCTGACGTGGAATTTGATTGTATTTTCGCTGATAGAAAGAGATTGGGCAACATCGCGGTTTGATTTGCCTTCAGCCACCAGCTTAAGGACTTCAATTTCCCTCTCGGAAAGAGTCAGGTCCCTGGAATCCACTGCATCCTGTCCAAAATGTCTGTACAAACGTCCCGCGATCGAAGGATCAACTGCAGGCATGCCATGCTCCAATTCACCCAATATTTTGAGGAATTCCTGGGCATTCAGATATTTTAATAAGTAACCATCCGCCCCGGCTTTAATGGCTGAAAAAATATGATGATCTTCTTCGGAAATAGTCAGGATGACGATTTTGGTTTCAGGGAGGGCGGCTTTTATTTCCTTTAAAGTCTGAATTCCATCCATTTCAGGCAAGTTGATATCCAACAAAACCAGGTCAGGTCGCAGTGTTAATACTTTTTCCAGGGCTGTTTTTCCATCCCCAGCCTGACCGACGACATCATGCCCGCCGACATTCAGCAAACTGGTAACCCCATCTCGAAACAGGGAATGATCATCTATGACAAAAATTCTCATTTATCAGGGTCTTTCAGAAAACCTGGAGCCGTATTTTTCTATTGTGACCCCAAATGATTTTGTTGATCAAATTTAAAATCATCTAAATGATTTTATCATGTTAATATATCCAATTCGACCTGGGCGGATCTTATTAGATAAGGGAATCACGAGGGCGCGAAAGCGAATCCTGTTAAAAAAAACCGGCATTAGAAACTTTAGACCTTGGTTAGAACCTCTTTAACTTAAATAAATCTTAAAAATTTATGGTAATATCTGCTCGTATTTCTTGGATGGAGGTCCTGTTATGCGAAAGTATTTCATAATTATTTTCATTTTAGCCTTGTTGATTTTTCCTGCCAGCGCGAAAGCTCAAAGTCCTATCACTTTTGAATCCATGGACGTGAGTATTTGGCCAGAATATGACACCTCCACCGCCCTGGTGATTTATAAAATTGCGCTCGATCCGGGCGTCAACCTGCCAACGGATGTTATTTTACGCTTACCAGCCAGTGTCAAGGAACTCTCGGCGGTTGCGGTGGGAGATGCGTTTGACAGGGTATCAGACGCAGGAGTGATCAAAACATTCACGACTAGCACTGATTACTCACGAATAAATTTGACCGCGACTGGTCGCTTTCTTCAGATCGAATATTATGATCCCAACCTGTTGAAAACTGGTAATCAACGGGAATTTACCTATCAATGGTTGGGAGATTATGCAGTCAAAAACTTCAGTTTTGAATTTCGCCAGCCTTTGCAATCAACCAATGTGAGTGTTGTTCCGCCTCTGACCAATTCAACCGTGGATACTGACGGTTTTCAATTAAGCAGCATGACCAGGACCAATCTCGCACCCGGTCAGGAATTATCATTTGTGATCAAATATCAGCGAGAGACCGATTCTCCCAGCACTGCATTTCTAAAAGTTCAACCAAGTGCTCCTCTCGACCAAAATTTACCAGGTCAATCCGGCTGGAACTCCTGGCTTTCAGACCTCACGGCGAATGCACCCTGGTTACTGGTTGGGTTTGGAGTGATTTGTCTGCTGGTTGCGGGGTATATCTACTGGACTTCCAAAAAGGGACCTGAAAGGGCAGGCTCATCCCGAAAGCGCCATTCTGTACGCGCGCTCGAAGTGGAGGAGGTTGGCAGCAGCGAGGTTCATTGTTCCCAATGCGGCAAGCTGGCCAAACCAGGCGATCGCTTCTGTCGCACCTGCGGTGCCCGAATCCGGGAGATCTGAGTTAACTATTGTGGAGAAGTGAGTGACTCGGCGGTTAAAAAAAATCGATTCTGGTCGGACACTATTGAGCAATAAAGACAAAATTAAATCCATCAGAAACAAAAATGGTTTCCCTTGCGTAAAGGAAACCATTTTTTTATTGATATTAACAGGCAAATTTAATTTTCTGGTGCACCTGCATCGATCCACTGTTTGATAAATTCCAATTCATTTGCCTGGAGCTGTCCAGGGTGACCTCCTGCCGATTGAATTTGGTAGAGCAGGCTGTTGGCAGCATCATTGCTGACAATTACAGGACCCGTGGTGGCACCCTTCATTGCGTCAGAATAGGTGGTTAGATTCAAACCAGCCACACCATTGACGCCGTGACAGACAGTGCATTTTTGTTGCAAAAGAGGTCCGACGAAAGAGGTCCAGGTCAGGGCGGCAGGAGTGGGTACAGCCTGGGTCGGAAGCGGAGTTTGAGTTGGCAATGGTGCGAAAACCTTCGCGGTTTCGCCAGGAGGTGCATAGTTAATGGCGGTATTTTCGTAATCCACCAGGTAGAAAAGGGCAAAACCTGCAGCCGCGAGGGTCACTCCGGCGAAGGGCAGATACATCAGTCGCCGTAAGGTCAAAGTTTTTAATGGGATTTTCGGGGCAACCTTTTTCCCCTCGTCAATGGCTGCCAGTTCAGCAGGGTGTTCATGATGCATCTCTTCCCGGCTCATATAGCCAGTGAACATGCTCTTATTGAACATTTTAATATGAACATGGTAGAAGTGCCAGATGATGATTGCGAGTACAGCCAGGAGAGCCTCGCCGCCGTGTGCGGCTTTGGCAGCCGGAATGGCTTCGCCGGGTAAAAACTTCAAGGTGGTGATTGGGTTCCACATCATGAAACCCGTGATAGCCATCACTACCGTTCCCCAGATCAGCGAAAGGTATTCCATTTTTTCCGCATAAGAATAACGACCGTAGTATGCTTTATGCTTACGGAATCCAAGATAATAGAGGATATCGTCCCACACATGACGCACATCATCCAGCCACGGGATCATTGTGATGGGAGTTCGGAAAACGATAAGCCGGTAGGGAACTTCGAGGATGTGGACAGTGCTCATGATGATCATTGCAATGGCAGAAAGGTGATGTATCGCACGAGCCGTTTCCACACCGCCAAGCATTCCAAAGATCCAGTCGCTGATCGGTGAAAGTGGAAATTTTTGTGGCAAACCGGTCAGGGCAAGGAGCGTGAAAGAAAGGAGGAAAAGGATATGCTCACTTCTTTGGAGCAGATCAAAGCGCTTATATTCCGGTTGTGGTTGAACTACAGGTCGTTTTCTATCACGCCTGGCGAGCCGGGGCATCTTTGGTAGTTTATTCATGGTGATCCTCCCCGTCGCTGGTGTGATAAAAGATTTTTTTCTTGCTGTGAGGTTTGGTAAATTTATTCACCATTGCCCGTCCGAAATCCATTAAGACCAATACCGCCATTGGCAGCAATATCCCGGGAATAAAGAAGGTATAGAACAAATTAATGTAATACACAATCGGGTATTTCTGCGGGCTCGGGATGTAGTGTGAAAGCCAGGCATCGGGGAAATTGGTATTTGCATTAGGATGGCACCTTTGGCATTTTTTGAGTAAATTTTGCTTGATAGTCAGACCTTTTTGCGGGTCGTTAACATTGGTAATATCATGCACACCGTGGCAGTCGTAGCAAACAGGCTTGTTTGTGACGGAATCGGGGGATAATTTTTCAAAAATCGTGACCGTGGTTCCATGAAAATCTGCCACGTAGGTGTTCAAGACTTGTGTGGAAATGCCATACTTGTCCATAATGGCCGGGTTTGTATGACATTTTGCGCACAGCATCGGGCTGTCAAGACGGAATTTTGCAGTGGTTGGATCTTCAATGATATGAACGCCGTGGCAGTCGATACATGTTGGCACATCAGGATTATTCCCATCTGTCAGGGCGATACCATGCACACTGTTGCGATATTTTTCATAAATGGTACTATGGCATTTTTGGCAGGTCAGCGGGATCCAGATTCTCGTCGTTGGAAATAATTGTCCGGTTTTTGGATCTTTCAGACGCTGGACTTCATGCGCGGTATGGCAGTCTGTGCAAATCGCGGCTTCGAGTTTTCCTGCTGCCCGCGCGGCTGCATGGACACTGTCTTTTTCCTGGTCGGATTGTTTCTGATGGCAGTTCGCACAAATAGTATTCATGCGCAGGGTCAATTCACGATGACTGCCATAAACCATGCCATGCCCGGCTTCAGGTTTAAACCCCTCGTGACACCCTATACAGGAAATTCCAATTTCTCCATGCACCGAATGTTGGAACTTGGATGGATCAACAAAAAGGCTGAGAGTTTCCTTTTGCTGAATGCCGATTGTAATATTAAAGTTCGGGTTTTGATGGCAGGCAAGACAGGCAGAATCGTCGGGGTTGATCAGTGCTTTTTGCGCGGTCGGAACCTGAGAAGTGGGGGCTGCTTTAACCGGATGGATTGAAACACCCAGGATTAGCAGCAATGTTGCCAAGCCAGCTATTTTGATGAATGGGTGAATTCGAATCACTTCCGGTCTCCTGGTTTATTGATTTCCTTTGAGCTTTTTCGATTCAAGCGCTCATATTCCCGGGAGTGGTAAACCTTCATCTCTTTTTCGCTCAAACGCCCGGTAAAGATGCTTAAGTTTAATCTTTCAATGTGTACGTGGTAGAAATGCCAGATTAATATGAAAATGGTGGCTACCATGGCTTCAGTGCTGTGCATTAATTTGGCTGCCGGAATGATACCTCCAGGCAGGTAATCTGTAAAAAATATTGGAAACCAGATGATCAAACCGCTGATGATCATCAGCAGAAAGCCTAAAAAGACAACCCAATAAGTCACTTTCTGTTCAAAATTATATTTCCCGTATTTGGGTTTATCCTTGCGGAGGAAGAAAAGATATTGCAACATGTGACCGGCATCTTTAACATCCTGCATGGTGGGGAAAAATTCCGCTGAAAGTTTACGTTTGGAAAGTTGATAAATAGCTTTCCCAATGTGATAAAGGGCTTCAAGAATGAGCACCAATGCCGCAATATGGTGAATTTGCTGGAAAATTTCCAGCCTGTGTGGGGTTGAAAGAAGATACTGGCTCCATGACAAATCTCGAAATTTTTGCGGAAGCCCAGTCAGCATAAGAACTGTTGCACTGATTACCAGCAACCCATGTTCCCAACGCTGGCCCAGGTCAAACCTGGGATAGGTCCGCTCTTGTTGGATTTGTACTTGTGGTTTTTTGTCGGTCATGGCAGGTTACTCCTGAAACGGTCAACAATTGCGTGGATGATTTGCAAAACCACGTAAATGATGCAGATCCATAAAATGAAGGGGGTGAAGGAGGAATAAAAAGCATCAACATAGAAAAGCATGGGTGTTCGCTGCAGACTGATCTTGTTATGACCAGTCCAGGCACCTGTCCAATTTGGACCCGCGTCAGGGTGGCATTTACGACAAGTTTGCAGAAGATTTTTCGGGTTAACCTCGGACCTCGGATCGTCGGTCTTGAAAATATTATGCGTGCCGTGGCAGTCTGAACAGACGGCACTATCATGCCAGATGGTTGGCCAGCGAGCTTTATAGACCGAGATATCGACACCGTGCCAGGATGTTTTGTAAAGACTGTAGACATCAGTGGACAAGCCATATTTGTCCATCAAGGTTTTGTCTGCATGGCAGCGGGCGCACATTTCGGGAGTTTGAACCCGGAAATTTGCCGTGCGTGGGTCCAGAATATTGTGAACTCCATGACAATCTGTACAAACAGGGACATCCTGGTTATTCTCATTGATCAGCGCAGATCCATGAACGCTTTCTTTGTAAGTGTTATAAATTTCAGCATGGCATTTACTGCAGGTTGTGGAAATTCTGGAACGGGGTTGATCGGGTACCTGGATATCGTGATAACCGTGGCAATCGGTGCAGATAGCAGCGTTCTTATTCCCCTCCGCAGCAATTTTGGCGTGATAGCTATCCTTGGTTTTCTCGTAATTATCTGCATGGCATTTCTGGCAGGCCTGGTACAAAGAGATCGAGAGGTCCCGCCTGGATTGGAAGTTTTGTTGTGGATGAGGGAAAGTGGAGAGGTTGGTATGACAGGCTTCACATTCCATCCCCAATTTGCCATGCACTGAATGTTCGATCGAATCCAGGGATACAAATAAGGAGACTTTTTCCCCGCTTGGCATGGTCATGCTCAGGTTTGAATCGGAGTGACAGGAAAGACAATATTTATCAGTTTCCTGGGCTGGCTGTCCGGCTCGAGCCGGAGTAATAAAGACGAAACACAGCAAAAGAACGATTATTCCAGCTGTGAGGCTGCTTATTTTTAGACGTTGAAAGTTGTAGGTAGTCATGGGTTATGACCCCCTTGAGTTTGATTTGGAGGTGTCACCTGGCGAGGTTTCAGGTGCAGCATGTTCTTCGTCGTCGTAGGGTTCGCCGTATTCGTAATAATCGTCTTGAGGGGGTTCCGGGTCTTGGGTTTGAACCAGCCCCAGGCGACGAAGTAAATATGAGATTCCAAAGAGGACTAACAAAGGAATCAAGCATCGAAGGATAAACAAAAGGGCTACGTAGACTGGGTTGCCAGCAGGATCACTCATCGTTTTTCCCTCCGCTGTAAAGCTGATCTTCGTGTGTTAATTCAGCGATAAGCATCGTCACTCCAACATAAAAGGTAATATTAACAAAGTTAAGTATAACCTAAAGCAAACATTAAAAACCCATGATTGAATGACTATAAGTGTTTGTAATTCATTAAGTGACATTCGTTCCAGCATCTGATGACAGGCAGCACTATCATGTATTCTAATGAATTATTAATATTCAATTGTGAAATATATCACTTTAATTGGAGAATGTATCGATGAATAAACCTAATTACATACATTTGATCCTGACATGGTGTTTGGCGCTGATATTCTTGCTGATTGGTTTTCTGGTGATGGCTCCGACCGAACATGTGGCAGCTGCTGCAACCAATCAGTCCAACATCACCGATACTTGCCAGAATTGTCACGCAACCCAGGTGGCGACCTGGTCGAGCAGTAAGCATGCTTCTGGAAATGTCAATTGCCTTGTCTGCCACAAGCTGGGATCTGGTGAAGGGCAGCACCCGCAGATCAAATATACGATTGAGGATGAAGCCACTACCTGCCAGGTCTGCCACACGGAAGTGGCTGGTGAAAACATTGCCGGACAATTGGCACTCAGCAAACATGGCCAGGTAGGTTTGAAGTGCACAACCTGCCATGAACCTCATTCCCAGGGACCGGTACTTTCTCCAGGGTCAAAAATCGTATGTGAGAATTGTCATAAAGAGCAAATGCAGGATATGGTTGGCTCCACCCACGCCGCAGCTGGCTTGAACTGCATTAATTGTCACATGGGGACCAGCAGAAGCCATACTTTGGTAGTAGCAGGATCGACCTGCGGTGATTGTCATCAAAATCTTCATAAAGCTAATCGAATTGTCAGTTCAGGCATCAAGATTGAGCCTTTGGCAACTCCCATGGATGTCAGTGCGATTGGAATTGAACCAACCGAAACACCGGTTCCAACCCCCGCTGGTGGGATTCATTTACCTTCCGTTTTGCTTCTCCTTGGCGGATTACTAATTGGTAGCATTGGATCCTGGGCAATTTTTGCGAAAGAACCGGGCCAACCCACGAAATAAAAATCGGGTTTTGGGTTTCCAACCTTAGAAACTTCGATCATCGAATCTGGAGGCTACCAATGAAAGAGAAGGATGAAAATCAAACCAAAGCCGAAAAGGGCAATACCTCACGGCGCGATTTGATCAAATTGGGCGGCGCACTGGCTGGTGCTGCAGCTCTAACTCAAACAATCATTACTGTCACCCAGGCCAGCCAACATCGGGCTGAAGGTGAGACGGGCAGCGGTCCCCAATGGGGAATGTCGATTGATATTAATAAATGTATCGGTTGCAAATATTGCACTTATTCCTGTCAGGCTGTTAACAATCTTGCCGACAATATGGTTTATTGTGTGGTCACGACAGAAACACTCCAAAATGGAAAAGAATTTTTTCTCTCCCGCCCCTGTATGCACTGTGGCGAAGCCCCATGTGTGCATGTTTGCCCTGTAAAAGCCACGTATAAACGGCAGGACGGCATCGTAATGATGGATTACACCCGCTGTATCGGGTGCCGTTATTGCCAGGTGGCTTGTCCCTACGATGCGCGTGTCTTCAACTGGAAAGCCCCTATAAAAACCAGTCCGAAGTCCCCAAATTTTGGGTATGCTGAAGTGTCCAACCGACCGCGCGGAGTGGTTGAAAAATGTACATTTTGTGTCCATCGGATTGATGGTGGGTTGGCCCGCGGATTGGTTCCCGGCGTGGATACGAATGCGACCCCAGCCTGTGTTGTCGCCTGTCCGACGGGAGCGAGGGCGTTTGGAGATCTGACAAACCCGGACAGCCCCGTTTCCAAGGTACTCGCAGAAGCAAAGATTGTCATGCGACTTCGTGAAGAAGAACTGAGCACCGAGCCAAGTGTGTATTACATTCCGCCTGAAGCTAACATCAATAACCCTTTCCAGAAGGGATAAGCTATGCAAACATCAATTATTTATCCAAAAATTCGTTTCGGAAAGAAGATGGTTGATATATTCCCATATTGGATCGGGTTTTTACTTGCCTGCATCATGTTTGGGTTGGTTGGAGTTTATTATGTCTTTCGGGATGGTCTGCAGGTAACCGGGTTATCCAACAAGGTTCCCTGGGGTTTGTGGATTTCAATTGACTTATCCTCGATTGCCCTGGGTGGCTGTGCATTTGTATTCGGCGCCATCATCTATATCTTGCAGATTAAGCGTTTCGAGGCGGTTGGAAAATTGGCAGTGTTAATTGGTTTCCTCGGCTACTCCAGCGCGGGCTTAATTCTCTTGATGGACCTTGGGCAACCTTTTCGTTTTTGGCACCCGATTATTTACTGGCAGCCGCACTCCCTGCTCTGGGAAATTACGATGTGCGTGGTGCTTTACCTGACTGTTCTGGTGGCAGAATTGATCCCATCAATCACGGAGCACCCAATTTTCAAGGACCACCCGCTCCTGGAACGCTACAAGATCCTGCGAACCCTGGCTAATTTTTTGCAGGCAGTGGGACATACCATTCATAAATTCGGTCCCCTCCTGGCTATCATCGGCATGACTCTCTCTCTGCTCCACCAGGCATCCCTTGGAGCAACCTACTCTGTCCTTTATGGTCGTGGCGTTTGGTTCAACCAAAGTGCGCCGACCCAATTTGTTTTCTCCGCCATGAGTGGAGGAATTTCCCTTCTGTTTTTTGCCAGTGTCTTTGTTTTCAGGGTCATGCGTCCCGGTACAGTTAAGGATGAGATTTTATACGATGTTGCCCGCCTGGCAGGGGCAATCACCCTGCTGCTGGTTTACCTGCGCTTTTGGGATTGGGCTGTTACCAATTATTACAGTTTTGATAAGCAAATATCTTTGCAGACCCAACTCCTGGACTCGGTTGCCCCGTATTCCATGACTTTCTGGCTGGGGCAGGCTCTTTTACCGGTCATCGCCGGGGTGATCCTGCTAAATGCAAAAAAAATCCGTTCTTTCCGAATTTTGATGGCGTCGGCTGTCTTGCCCATTTTTGCCACGGTATTGACGCGCTGGAGTTACAATTTTGCAGGATTGATCGCTGGAGCGACTTATGACCCTTATACGCCCACGGTTCGCCTGTATTCGTATACACCAACCTGGGTTGAATTTGCGGTGGGCACAATGGTGATTGCCTACTGGTTTCTTACTTTCAGCCTGGCGACCCGGTTTTTGCCTTTCCAAAATGGGTCGGAGCATTCTGAAGTTTAGATTGATTTAAAAAGATGTCTCCAGGGAACGACCCTGACTCCACAGGGTCGTTCTTTATTAAATGAAGGTTAGCTTGTGTTCTTTTGGACAATTTAATTGGAGTAGTATGGTATATTTTTCGAAAATGTTCAGCAATGATCCCATTTTCAGGTTGTATTAATCTATTTGTGTAAAAATGCACATATGACCTTTAGTTTGATCGGTTTTCCAGGAGGTAAGCATGAATTCTCCAAAAATTAAGTTTTTAATTGGTGGTTTGTTAATTCTTGTTGCGGTGGCTTATTTAATTATTTCTTCCACAAAAGCCAGCGCTGAGTACTTCATGACCGTGGATGAAATAAAAGCGCAACAATCCACTATCGTCAACCAAAATATCCGCGTTTCTGGCGCGGTGATTGGGGATACGATCACCTATGACCCGAAAACTCTCACTTTAAAATTTACCGTAGCGCATGTATCGGGTGACAATGCTGAAATTGAAAAAGAAGGCGGGTTGGCAGCCGTTCTGCATACCGCGGTGATTGATCCGCAGAGAAACAAACTGGAAGTGATTTATGTTGGGGTCAAACCTGATTTGATGCGAAATGAAGCCCAGGCAATTATGACTGGTCACCTCGATTCAGAAGGCATTTTTCATGCAGATGAGTTGCTTTTGAAATGTCCCACGAAATATGAAGATGCAGTCCCGCAGCAATCCCAAGGATAAACTGCCTGGCAGGAATTACAGGAATTAACGGATCCAATCCGAGTTTGATTACATTTGGAGAATAATGAATGGTTGAAGATTTTGGTTATGGCGTCTTAATCTTAAGCTTTATTCTGGCAATCTATGCGATTGGGTCGGCAGTTTATGGTTACGTGCACCGATCTCAAAAATGGGTGGAAAGCTCCCGCCTGGCGATGCAGCTCACATTCCCGATCCTCACATTGAGTGTCATCAGCCTGATTTACCTGTTGGTAAATGACCAATACCATGTGGCTTTTGTTTACGAAGTCACCAGTCGTTCCATGCCCATGTACCTGAAGATCACCTCGCTCTGGGGCGGTCAATCAGGGTCCCTGGTTTTTTGGGCCTGGCTCATGGCTGCATTCTCCACAGCAGTCTCACTGCGAAAATGGGATCGCGACCGCGAGTTTCTGCCCTGGGTGGTGGTGGTCACGAGTTTGACCATGGCTTTCTTCGTAGGGCTGGTTATTTTTTATGAAAATCCATTCCTTCAATATTGGAAATCTTTTAGCGGTGATGTGATTTCAGCGATGTTCCAACCTGCCGGGTCTGCCTTCTTCGCCCCCACGGATGGACGCGGTTTGAACCCTCTGCTCAGGCATCCCGGAATGGTCATTCATCCACCGATGCTTTATCTTGGATTTGTCAGTTTTGTGATCCCATTTGCCTTTGCAATTGCCGCTTTGGTGACCGGGCGAACGGACGATCGTTGGATTCGAATCACCAGGCGTTGGACCATCATCGCCTGGACTTTTCTTTCGCTTGGGTTGGTTTTAGGCGGCAGGTGGGCTTACGATGTTTTGGGTTGGGGAGGTTATTGGGGTTGGGACCCGGTTGAAATCTCAGCCTTCATGCCTTGGCTGACAGGAACGGCTTTCCTGCATTCGGTCATGATCCAGGAAAAAAGAGGCATGCTCAAGTATTGGAATATGCTGCTGATCATCCTGACTTATGCCCTGGTGATATTTGGTACTTTCCTGACCAGGTCTGGCGTTCTTTCCTCCGTCCATGCATTTGCGCAAAGTGCGATTGGTCCTGCATTTTTCATCTTCATCGGTATCACTTTTGTAACCTCGGTCGCTCTTCTGATCTACCGTTGGGCGGATCTTAAAGCCGAATCACAGATGACTTCCATGTTATCCCGTGAAGCCTTATTTTTACTGAACAATCTCCTTTTCATGAGCATCCTGGTAGTTTGTTTTTGGGGAGTGATTTTCCCATTGATCTCAGAACTTGTTACTGGGCAAAAAATCACTGTCGGCCCTCCTTTTTATAAAAACGCGACCGGACCGCTTTTTGCTGCCCTGGTGCTTTTAATGGGGATTGCCCCGCTTTCGGCTTGGGGTCATTCCACCCTTAAGACACTCGGACAAGCCATGTGGAAACCGCTGATTGCTTCGCTGGTTGTGATGGTGATCATCTTTTTTGGATTTGACATTCGCCAACCATATGCCCTGATCGGTTTCTTTGTGATTTTCACAAGCGCGTTTATCACGATTTATGAATTTTGGCGGGCAGCTCGTGCTCGCAGCCGGGCGCAAAAGGAAAATATCCTGCTGGCACTCTGGCGTTTGGCAGGACGAAATCGCCGCCGTTATGGCGGATACATCATCCACCTTGCCATTGTCTGCATGTCGCTGGGAATCATTGGGATCGAAATGTTCCAGACGCAAACTCAAGGCACCATCGCGCAAGGTCAGTCCCTCCAACTCGATGGTTACACGGTCACCTATAAGGATTTGGCGGTATTCGACACCAATGACAACCGGAACGTTGCCCGCGCTGTACTGACAGTTTCAAAAAATGGCCAATTTCTGACTGAGCTTTACCCCCGCCGTGATTATTACTACGAATCTCAGCAGCCGATGACGATTCCAGGCGTGCGTTCGACCATGGCAGATGATCTCTATGTCATCCTGGTCGACTGGCAACCTATTTTATCCAGCGGAGCCACTTTTAAAATTTACCATAATCCACTTGTCAATTGGCTCTGGTTGGGATCAATCATTTTGATTTTTGGTTCCATCGTGGCAGGCTGGCCGGATAAGGAAGTTGAAATCGTTCCTGCGCGTGTTCGCCGGAATCAAATTGCTGGGTCCGCGGTTGGACAGCAGGTTGACTAGACTTCAATGTAATGAAATTCTTGTAAGAACGGATATTTTTGCCAGACATATGGACGAATGTCAGCCCGAACTGGTTTTGATCTGTTCTGGATAATTGCCTGGTCGAATTGGAGAATTTGATGAAACGGTTTTTGTGGATATTTCTGGCAGTCAGTTTGTTCTCGCTGGTCTGGGTGGGAAATGTGTTTGCTCAAAAACCAACTCCGTCTGATGACGAGGTGAACGCGGTTGCAAGCCAAATGTTTTGCCCCGTTTGTGAAAACACACCCCTGGACGTCTGCCCGACCCAGGCTTGTGCCCAGTGGAGGGAATTAATTCGAACCAAACTCTCCGAAGGCTGGAACGCGGATCAGATCAAGCAATATTTTGCAACTCAATACGGCGTGAGGGTACTCGCTGAACCTCCCCGGCAGGGTTTAAACTGGCTGGTTTACATTGTGCCGCCATTTTTAATCGTGATTGGAGTTTATATTCTTTTTAGAGCCTTCAGATCGATGCACACTGTCAACCAACTGGCCGGCGGAGAAACGGAACCGAATGGACCGGCAACAGATGAATATACATCGCGAATCGAAGAAGAATTAAAAAAGCGCAATTAGAACTGTGGTTTTGAATTGGATTTGTGCCAAAAAAGAGGAGAATGGGTATGAATGAAGGAAATTCGACCCCCAACGCGGAAGTTGAAGCCGCACCAAAACGGGGCGTACCAATATGGATACAGGTAATTATCTGGCTCCTGCTATTAGGACTGCTGGCAATTATTGCTTTTAATATGAAACGCTCGCAACAAGGTTCTTTAAAGGTCGGCGATCCAATACAAAATTTTACCCTTTCCTTTTTTGATGGTTACCAATTTCAGGGTAAGCCTGAAATTAATCTATCTGATTTAAAGGGGAAAGTTGTGGTGGTTAATTTTTGGGCTTCCTGGTGTAAACCCTGCGAACAGGAAGCTGCTGCATTGGAATCCGTCTGGAAAACTTACGAAAGCGGCGGACAGGTGGTTTTTGTCGGTGTAGATTATGTGGATACGGAACCGGAAGCGCGAAAATATCTTTCCAATTTTGGAATCACTTTTCCGAACGGTCCGGATGTGGGGACAAAAATATCCCAGTATTTTCGCATCACCGGTGTTCCCGAAACCTACTTTATTGACCAGGCTGGAAATTTGGCTTATGCCCAGATCGGTCCCTTCGGATCAGAATCGGAAATCCAAGCCATTATTGATCCCCTCATACAAAAATAAGGAAAAACCATGGATATTGGAGCTATCTTAATACTTCTGGCGGTAGGTCTCTTAACTGCTCTTTTTGTGGCACAACCTTTTTTGATGGGTCAAAACAGCCTGCGCTCAATCTCAAAAATTTCGGAACCAAACCAGGAAATTTCCTCGTTAATGGCAGAGCGAGATCGTTTGATTGGCGCGCTCCAGGAACTGGATTTCGATCATACACTGGGGAAAATCCCCGCGGCTGATTACCCAGGTACGCGGGCAGGTTTGTTGCAGCATGCGGCGGATGTACTGCGCAAGCTTGATGAGCTTCAACCCCAGGCAGCTTCTGGGGAAGATGCGGAAAATCGAGTGGAAGCTGTCATCGCTGCCCGCCGCGCTGATGCTTCGAACGTCAGCAAGGGTGGGGAAGTAACTGACAATGAACTTGAGGATTTGATCGCTGCACGGCGCATGAGCCGCAAGGAAAAATCGGTGGGATTCTGCCCTCATTGTGGAAAACCGATCGTAAAATCAGACCGATTTTGCCCTGCTTGTGGTCACTCCATTTTGGATTAAAAAAATAACTTAAAGGATTCATAATGAGATCTCGTTTGATTATTATTCTGGTTTTGCTGACCCTGTTATTGAGCGCATGCCAACTTTCGCTGGCAGAAGATGTCACCCCTCCACCCAATTATCAGTCGCCAACCGTGGGACCAACCATGAGCCCGCTTTTTCCACAGAAACCAGCCGATCTGGCTTCGGGTGCGGTAATTTATGCTGAAAAATGCGCTTCATGTCACGGCGATAAAGGTCTAGGGGACGGACCGCAAAGCTCGGGTTTGCAAAAACAACCTGCAGCGATCGGCAGCCCCGAAATCGGACGCCAGGCTGCCCCGGCAAACTGGTATACATCAGTTACTGAAGGGAACGTAAATTCTGAGATGCCTGCCTTCAAGGACTCACTCAGCGACCAACAGCGCTGGGATGTAGTCGCTTATACCATTTCCCTGGGAGGTGCGACAGCGGCGGAATCACTAAAAGGGCAAGTGCTTTACCAAACAAATTGTGTCAAATGCCATGGCCCCGCCGGGGATGCCGTCGATAAAGTAAATTTTTCTGACCAGTCCCTGATGTCCAAATTAACCCAGGCGGATATTGCCGCCTTTATTAATCGCGGGAACGGCACGATGCCAGCCTTTGGAGGTTTGATTCCTGACTCAGATATTTATGCCCTGGCTTCCTATGTGCGCAGTTACTCCATCCTCTCTGGAGCGACTGTTGTGACAAACACGAATACTCCTCAAGCGGTGGATGCGACTCCAACCGCCACCGTCGCCAGCGCAGGGTCAGATTTAACGACAACTCCGGCAGCAGTCTCAACCCTTGATTTAACACCGACACCTGCTGGAACTCCGCAAGCCATTGGAACTTCCCAGCCGACTGCCTCCCCAACCACAGTGATTGGAATTATTTCTGGTAAGGTGACCAACGGTTCTGGCAGTTCCATCCCGGCATCATTAACAGTCACCTTACATATTTACGAGCATGATGCAACTAATCAAAATTTCACAGAAGTTGGCAGTCAGGACACTCAAATTGCCGGGAACGGCACCTATAAATTTAGCGATGTTCAATTACTGCAAACCAGGGCTTTCTTCGTATCGGTCAACTATTTAGGGACAGAATTCGATTCTGACCCAGTTTTCCCGACTGCAGGCCAGACAGTTTTTGATCTTCCGGTTAACATATATGAGACAACCACTGATGCAAGTGGTTTGGTGGTTGACAAAGCCCATGTTCTGCTCGATTACAGCAAGCAGGGGATGGTCGAAATCTGGGAATTCATGATTATTTCCAACCCTGGAACAAAAGCAATTGTTCCTACTGAAAAAAATGGACCGGTTGTTTCCATTTCGTTACCAAAAAATTATACAAACCTTCAATTTGACCAAGGTTCCATTGGAAGTCGTTATCTCAAAACTGCTGATGGTTTTGCTGATACTCTCCCTGTAATGCCAGGGTCTCAAAAATACCAGCTAATTTTTGGATTTGATATCCCGCTGCCAAAAGCCGGCATGTTTGGTGGACAACAGATCGAAATCGACCAGCTCATCACCTTGAAAACCGCTGCTTTATCAGTTTTGGCTCCTGATGGTGTGACTGTGGTTGGTCAGAACTTCACCGCAGCCGGCAACCAGGATATGGGCAACGGTACAACGTACCAGGTCTTTAATACAACAGGTTTGGATAAGGGAAGTACGTTGAAATTTACCGCTTCCGGAACTCCAAAAACTGTGACGACATCCACCACAACTGGTACAAATTCCAACCAGGGAATAATCATTGGGGTTGGAGTTCTGGGCGCAGCGCTCCTGCTCATTGGTGCGTGGTTGTACCAGCGGGAACGCAGCCGGTCGAAGGAAGAGGAACCTGATGAAGAAGACAGCCAGGAAGAATCGGAGGATATCATCGATGAAATCGTTGCGCTGGACGACCAGTATAAGTCAGGTAAAATACCAGAAGCCGTTTACCAGGAACGCCGTGCAGAGTTAAAATCCAAACTCAAGAATAACCTTTAAAAATATACCTGGCTGGTTGATTAGATCCATTTTTTTAACCAGCCAGGAAACAGAAAAATTTAAAAAAATGATTGAAGTCAAAAAACTGGTCAAGCGTTTTGGTTTAAAAACAGTTCTGCGGGGAGTGGACTTTAATGCCACCCCGGGGGAATTCGTTGTGCTATTGGGACCGAACGGTGCAGGAAAAACGACCTTCCTTCGGATTTTGGCTTCCCTTTCCCGACCGTCAATGGGGTTGGTGAAAGTTGCAGGTTATTCATTGCCGAACCAGGCGGCCCCCGTGCGCCAGCGCCTGGGGGTTGTCTCCCACATGCCGCTTTTATACGGAGATCTGACTGCTGAAGAGAACCTTACATTCTATGGCCGGCTTTACAACATCCCTTTACTAAACCGGCGAATTGAAGTGGTACTGGATCTGGTCGGCCTATCCAGCCGAAAAAAGGATCTTGTGCGGACGTTTTCACGAGGTATGCAGCAGCGTCTTGCGATCGGTCGGGCTGTGCTGCATAATCCTGAAGTAATGTTGTTTGATGAACCGTACACAGGCCTTGATCAGGATGCTTCGGAGATGCTCGATGGCGTTCTTAAAAATGTTGCAGCAAAAGGACGAACTGTAATCATGACCTCCCACGATCTTGCTCGGGCAGAAGAACTTGGCACACGCTTCGATATTCTCAACCGGGGCGTGATCAGCGCTTCGGCTCAAAGATCAAATTTGGGTCAGGGGAATTTGTTGACATTTTACAAAAAAGTACTGGCTGGTACAGATGGCTGAATCCTTGGATACCCAACAGAAACCTTCCAGTAATTATTTTAAAGCAGTAGCTTCCATCACCTGGAAGGACATGGCTGCCGAGCTGCGTTCACGGGAAATGATCTCGGCAATGCTCGTGTTTTCATTGTTGGTCATTTTAATTTTTTATTTTGCCCTTGAGCTGGATGTCAAAGCCCGCAACAGCATTACTGCTGGGGCATTGTGGGTAACTTTTGCCTTTGCCGGTACCCTGGGCTTAAACCGGTCGATGGCTATAGAGAAAGATTTTGGCTGCCTGGATGGTCTTTTACTCGCACCAGTGGACCGCTCAGCAATTTATTTTGGCAAAATGATCAGCAACCTGTTCTTCATGGCAATCGTAGAAGCGATTGTTTTACCTTTCTACAGTGTGATGTACAATATTAATTTATTTAATTCAGGCTTGTTACTAATCACATTCCTGGGTTCGGTTGGATATATTGCTGTCGGAACCCTCCTGGCCGCCATGTCCGTTCAAACCCGGACCCGCGATATTTTGTTACCGATTCTGCTTTTCCCGTTGACCATCCCGGTTTTGATTGCAGCTGTAAAAGCGAGCAGCGGGTTTTTACTTGGCTCAGCATGGAGTGAAATTGAACCATGGTTTAATATTTTAATCGTCTATGATATTATTTTTATCGCCGTTTCTTTTATGGTTTTTGATTTTGTGGTGGAAGAATAATCCCAACGATTTTTGACAGGAGCAAAAATGTCCCCTCAACCTCGAGCTCTTAAAACCTTAAATATATTATCCGTAATACTGGTTTTGGGAGCTTTCCTGCAAGTGATTTTATTTACACCCTATGAAGAAATAATGGGTCCAGTTCAAAAAATTTTCTATTTCCATGTGGCTGTTGCCTGGGTGGGAATGCTCGGGTTTATTGCATCGGCAGTGGTCGCGGTGATTTACCTGGTTACAAAAGATCTTAAATGGGATGTAATTTGCCTGGCAGCAGTTGAGATTAGCCTCGTTTTCTTTTTTGAAGCGATTGTGCTTGGATCAATTTGGGCTCGCCGCGCCTGGGGCACCTGGTGGACCTGGGACCCGCGCTTGACCACCGCCGCAATTTTGGAAATGATTTACCTGGCATATTTATTGCTGCGCCAGGGACTGGAAGATCCTGAAAGGCGTGCGCGCTTCGGTGCCGTTTATACCTTACTGGGTGGTTTGAGCGTTCCGCTGACATTCATTTCAATTCGAATTTTTCGAACAATACACCCCATTTTGATTGGGGGAGGTGGAACCGATACGATGAATATGAGCAATTCAATGCTCTTGACCATGTTCATCAGTATTGGGGTTTTCACCCTGGTTTTCATCACCCTTTTTTGGCATCGAATCCGACTCGGCTTCCTGCGTGAAGAAGTCGAACACACAAAACTATCGGTCACAGAGTAAAGGCTATCATGGAAAATTTTCAACTTTCAATGGATTTCATGATCGGCGGATATATCGTTTTTGCTGTTGTCAGTCTCGCTTACGTTGCCAGTTTAATTCTCCGCTGGAAAAATAGCATGCGTGATTTGGAAATGTTTAAGGATTTAGCAAAAAAAGAATCAGTGGATAAAAATAATTAATTCGTTATACTTAATTAATGGATGATGTTTTGATCGGGAGAGGAAGGCTTGCGCTTGGGTAAAACCATTTTCAGAGCAGCCACCTTATTAACGCTTGTTTCGGGATTGATCGTAATAATTTTCCTGTTTTTCAATCACGGGACGGCATTTGCTGCCAGGCCTGCAACCGCTCCCACTCCTCAAGGTCCCAATCGATTTACAACGATGCAGGTGGATTACACACGTTATGTCTGGTGGCTGGCAGCATGGAGCGACAACAAGGTATATTGTTCCTTTTATGCTGATCACGAAGGGCTTCCAACAGAAAACGATGTTTATTCAGCCTGCAAGCTGGAAGTATATAATGCATGGAAGGCTAATTCCAAGCCTTGCGAAGAAACGGATTCAAAAGCCTGCCCCGGATATTATTTTATACAAATTGCTCATAGACCCGCAACACGAGAGGTAACTGTAAAGCTACCCTCGCCGCAAGTTTGGATATCGCTGACTGGGTGCAATCCTGATAAAAGAGGCTGGTGCACCCAACAGCCTAAACTGGTTCTGACCGCAGAGGAACCCCTCCCGAACGAATCAATCGTTTCCATCGAGGGAACCATCGGAAAGAGCCCTTTCAAATGTGAAGGAAAAACCTGTACTTTTAAGCTTTCCAAGACAATTCCCGCGGGAATTCGAATTAAATTTTGGGCAAATTCCACTTTTGGCGACAACAGTAAACCTTATGATGCCTTATTAAGGGTTCTTGATGAATCCTCCAAACCTGGTCAGCTATCGAATAGTTGGTACGTCGATGTCATCTCTTCCCAGTGGACTGGAACTCCTACCGCATCCTGTGCTGCAATCTGGGAGGCATTTCCGCCCACAGAGGGTTTGCCACAATGGTTGGTTACCCCGGCAAGTATTGAAGATCTCAAATCAAATATTCCTTATAATTATTTGGCTGCCAATTTGATTTCCCAGGGTGTGACAGATGCGACGAACTGTCCAAATGGTGGGTTAAATTCGGATGGATCTGCAAATGGCTGTGGGATTCGCGCTGCGCAGAATGATGTCCGCGAATGGCAAAACCGATTTGACCAGCTAATTTTTACTGTTGCCCAGGATGTGGATGTGCCTGCTCAACTGCTCAAGAATTTATTTAGCAGGGAGAGTCAATTCTGGCCAGGTGTTTTCAAGAACGGAAAAGATATTGGACTTGGGCAAATGACCGAAGGCGGCGCAGATACAACTTTGCTTTGGAATCCTTCCTTTTATAATCAATTTTGCCCGTTGATTCTCAATAAGAATCAATGTGAAACCAAAGGCTTTGCCTCCCTCAAGCCTTATCAACAGGATCTCCTTCGCGGCGCCCTGGTTGGTAGTGTGGATGCACGTTGTGCCAATTGTCCGCTCGGGTTGGATTTGTCAAGGGCAAATTTCAGTATTAAAATTTTTGCCCACACTTTACTGGCAAATTGTGAGCAGGCGGGAAAAATTGTTCAAAATGTTTCAGGTCACATGCCGGGGGAAGTTGTGGACTACGAAACCATGTGGAGATTTACCCTGGTGAATTACAACGCAGGTGCTGGTTGCCTTTCAGAAGCAATCACGCAAACTTATGATCCGGGTGCGAAAAACTCGTTAAAATGGGAAAATGTTTCACCCATTCTGGAATCGGATTGTCCCGGCTCAACAGTTTACGTTGAAGATATCAGCAAGGATTCGGCAGCTTCTGGATCTCAACCCACTGAAACTCCAACGGCAACACCTTGATTCGGACTGGAATCAAAGAGATTTTGGGAAAATAAAAAGACCAATAAACCTATTTGATCTGAAGCAAATCTTTGAAAATGGGCGGTAAAAAAAACAGATTTCCATAATTAAGCGAATGTTCATACGGCTATGTGATAAATGTAACTAATGGGATTGATCATTTTCGCTTATTCTAATATTGGATAATATTATTTTTAATGATTTAACATCCGGCAAGAGGGAGTATTTTAGATGATTAATATTCCTGAATTGAGAGTCTTTGTCATGGCTGCAGAAGAACTGAATTTCAGCCGAGCTGCAGAACGTTTGCATTTATCTCAATCCGCGGTTAGCCAAAACATACAGGCAATTGAGCGATTGTATCGAACCGAACTGTTTGTCCGGCACGGTCGTTCTGTTCAATTGAGTGATGTGGGGCTTAAGATTCTACCGATGGCAAGAGAGGTGCTCAATACAACCCACATTTTGGAGGATACGCTATCCAATGTCAATGGTGAAATTTCCGGGGATTTAACGATCGCCTGCGCGACCACCTCAGGGCGTTATTTCATTCCAAGCCTGTTGGCTTCTTTTCAACAGGAATTTCCGCATGTTCGGACGCGCTTAAGTTTGATGAGCAGGCAGAAAGTGCTGGATGAGTTGTTGACACAGACATTAAACCTCGGAGTGGTCGGTCGCTACACCGAACACAGGGAACTGGAATGCCAGCTCATGTTGGAAGACCGGATCATTTTGATCGTGCCCCCGAATCATCCCTGGTCGCGCGTAGAAAAGGTCAAACTGGAAGATGTTATGGAACAACCTTTTATCACCAGGGAAATAAATTCTGGAACCTTTGAATTGTTATATGATTCGGTTCGCCAGGTTGGGTTGAATCCTAAAAACTTCAAAGTAATCATGCAGCTGGGTAATGCCGAAGCGGTCGAAATGGCAGTTGAAAATGGAATCGGTGTCACATTTATTTCAGAAATGATGGCAGCACGGAGTCTGGCTCTTGGACGGGTGAAACAAGTTCTGGTTGAAGATTTTAATGTCACCCAGCAGGTTTACCTGGTCAGGCATATTTCCCGCAATTTTATTCAAGCGGAAGAAAAGTTATGGAATTATGTTTCGCTGCACAATGACCTGGCTGCAAACTTGATGCTGAGTTTATCGGATGTCTCCCACTCCGGAGCTTTTTAATGCTAAACTGAAGCATGATCACCCTTGAATGCCTTAAACAACGGTAAGTTTCGCAGAAAAGCAAAACTTACCGGTTGTAATTTAATCCAGGAACCAAGGAGATTTTATGTTGACTTTCGTGGAAAAATTGATTTTTGTTCTTGCCGTGGCGGTTTCTTTATATTTTACCTGGCAGGGAGTTCGGCGTATCCTTCAAAATATTAATGCCGGTCGAAACAAACCTGACTGGAAGGTGGTTCGCGG
This sequence comes from Chloroflexota bacterium, assembly GCA_021795965.1. Lineage (GTDB taxonomy): Bacteria > Chloroflexota > Anaerolineae > Anaerolineales > Villigracilaceae > UBA5195. Next base: position 80,656 of record JAJYOU010000003.1, on the reverse strand, counting down.
CAAAATGGGGCAGGCAATTTTCAAATTCCTGACTTTCCAACCTGTTTTCCGGTTTCGCCTTGGCACAAGTATTTTGCATGGCATGATAGGTTGGGGCTTTCTTGGATTTTTATTAATCAATCTGAACGATGTGGTAAGAGCCTACACTGATTGGAGCATTTTAAACAATCTTGGTCTTTTCGGCGACTTATATAGATTGTTGGCAGATATTCTGAATGTTGCAATCCTTGTGGGCATTATTGGAATGGTCATTCGCCGATTTATTTTGCGCCCTGCCACGCTTTCCACGCGTCAAACCACGCTGCTTGATCCATCTGCCCGGACGGGGATCAATAGGGATTCCGCAATCGTGGCTGGTTTTATCTTTTTGCATAACTCTGGACGATTGCTGGGAGAATCTTTCACCATCAGCCTGAGTGGTCAACCTGATCCCTGGCAGCCGACCGTCTCTGCTCTTGCAAATTTGTGGAAGGGAGCCAATCCCCTGACGTTACAGGCAGGTGAACATTTAATGTTCTGGCTTTCTCTCGGGGCTGTGGTGGCGTTCCTTCCTTATTTCCCCTATTCCAAACATTTGCATCTGTTTTTTGCGCCGATCAACTTTGCATTAAAACCTAAAAGAAGATCCATCGGTGAGATGAGCTTTATCAACCTTGAAGATCAATCGATAGAACAGTTTGGCGCTGCAAAAGTCAGCGAGCTTGGCTATGAACAAATCATTGATGCCTATGCCTGCATCATGTGCTTTCGCTGCCAGGAAGTCTGCCCGGCTTATAACACGGGAAAAATTTTATCGCCCGCAGCCCTGGAAATCAACAAGCGCTACAACTTTAATCATGGCGGCGGCGTCGATAGGCCCTTGACTGATCTGATCAGTGAAGAAGCCGTTTGGGCTTGCACTTCCTGCGGCGCTTGCGTGGATATTTGCCCGGTGGGTAATGAACCGATGCGTGACATTCTCGAAATTCGCCGCAACCTGGCAATGATGGAGAGTGCATTTCCGAAACAACTTGAAACTGCTTTCAAGGGCATGGAACGCAATATGAACCCCTGGAATGTACCTCAAGCTGACCGGATGAAATGGGCTCAGGGCTTGAACATCCCCACGATTGAAGAGAATCCGGAACCAGATATTCTCTGGTGGGTGGGTTGTGCACCCGCAACAGATGCCAGGGCGCAAAAAACCGCCCGTGCTTTTGCAGCTATTCTACAGGCGGCAGGCATCAATTTTGCGGTCCTTGGTAAAAACGAAACCTGCACGGGCGATTCAGCCCGCCGGGCAGGCCGGGAAGATATTTTCTTTGGTTTAGCCCAGGGAAATGTAGAAATCCTGAACGAAATCAATCCAAAACGAATTGTCACAACCTGTCCACACTGCCTGCATACCTTAAAAAACGAGTACCCAGCCTTCGGTGGAAATTATGAGGTCGTTCATCACACACAACTAATTAACGAACTGCTTGACGAAGGAAAGATCCAATTAGCTGAAAATAATGAAAATCAAGTGATTACTTTCCATGACCCATGCTATCTCGGAAGGCAAAACGGGATTTTGACTGAACCAAGAAATGTTCTCGGGCAGGTCAGTTTGAAAACGGTCGAGATGCCAAGAAATTCGGCTAAATCCTTTTGTTGTGGAGCTGGCGGTGCGCAAATGTGGAAGGAAGAAGAACCCGGAACGAGCCGGGTTAATGTCACTCGTTACGCAGAAGCTAAAACGACGGGAGCTCAGACCCTGGCGGTGGGTTGCCCGTTTTGCTTGGCGATGATGGTGGATGCTGCCAGTGCGGATAACGATTCGATGCAGGTTCGGGATGTTGCTGAAATTGTTGCCGAAAAGTTAAAAGTTTAATAAAACCAATTTATCGATCCTGACCTGGTTATTCTTTCATTAATGGTTGAATTTGAACAAATTTGATATTGTTTTTAATGTTGAAAAAACGCGATGTCAGGGTAAAATTGATTAATACTTTTTTATCCCCCATGCATTTAGCATGGGTACCTGAAGCTTGTTGGAGGAGATAATCATGTACCATACCCTGATTCTTGTTGGAAATGTTGGAAAAGATCCTGATATGCGGTATACGCCTACGGGTCAGCCGGTGACATCTTTTTCAGTTGCCACAAACCGCCAGTACACCGCCAATAACGGCGAAAAGGTCAAGGAAACCATCTGGTTTCGCGTGACTACCTGGGGCAAACAAGCAGAAGTCTGTAATCAATATGTGAAAAAGGGCAGTAAAGTGCTGGTCGAAGGTCGCTTGACCGTTGATCCAGCAACCGGTGGACCTCGCGTCTGGACTCCGGAAGGTGGATCACCCCGCGCATCCTTTGAGGTGACCGCCAATACCGTACAATTCCTTTCCCCACGGACCGAAGGGGATGGTGGTGGCGGAGATTCAGGCAGCGGATCATTTGTCGGGGCGCCGGAAGACGACATCCCCTTCTAGAACCTGTTGTGAAATATTTTTGAAATTCCCCTTGACCCCGATCTGGTAATCTGTCTGCAGGGGAATTGATAACCAGTGTCCGAATATTACGATTTCAAGCCCCAGAGGGAAGAAGATTTCTCTTTGGGGTTTTGTTAAAAGGAAAACCAATGGAAACTCCTTCCCAACACCCTCCCACCACTCTCGAAGCTGCCGCGGATCTACAGACCACCTACGCCAATCTCGTGCGAATAGCACATTCGCCGGCTGATTTTGTCTTTGATTTTGCTCAATTGCTCCCGGGTGAATCAAAAGCTCGTATTGGTGCTCGCATCCTGATGTCTCCTTTAAGTGCAAAGCTTTTACTGCGAGCCCTGACTGAGAATCTTGCCCGCTACGAAACCACATTTGGCGAGATTACACTGCCCCGTTCATCACTGGCAGATCAACTCTTTAAACCATTTCAACAACCGCCGGATGGACCTACCCCACCCGATGAAGGGGAAGTTTGATGGACAGGCTTGAAACAATTTCTGACCAAATTCGCATCCAGTTCGATGCCCGCACCGCTGCTCGTGACCAGGCGCTGGCACAGGCTAGGGCGCTTACCCGCCATTGCTCACAAGCCATTCGCGCTGTTCATCGGGATGATGATGATGAAATGCTTTCACAGCTTGGGGAAGCGCGCACCCTGGCAACCGCCCTCCACTCCACCCTGAAAGATTTTCCAGATATTTATTATGCGGGTTACACCCAGGATGCCCTCAAAGAATTCGTGGAAGCGAACAATACCTGTGCTTTGATTAAGAATCAATCCTTGATCAGCCCGGAAGAGTTGGGTGTGGAATATAACACGTACTTAAATGGATTATCTGAAGTGGTAGGAGAACTTCGCCGTCGCTGTCTGGATATTCTGCGGCACGGGTATTCGTCTGAGGCGGAACGACTGCTCAACCTGATGGATGATATTTACGCTGTCCTGGTGACAATGGACTACCCCGACGCAATTACCAACGGCTTGCGCCGGCAGACGGACATTGCAAGAAGTATCATTGAAAAAACCCGGGGTGATATCACCTTCAGCCTGCGGGGAGAATTCCTCGAAAAAGCCATTTCAAAATTGAGCGAGCAGATGACTGGCGAAGCCGGTCCGGAAGGTCCACTTCTCAGCCGCTCGGGGAATGATAATGATTAGACCTGGAAAAATATAGGTGATCCTTTGAACATTTATTTCGCATGTTCGATCACAGGCGGACGTGAGTTTGAACCTGTCTACCAATCCATCGTGAAGGCGCTCCTGGAGGATGGGCACGAAGTGCCCACTGCCCACCTGGCGGATCCATCCGTTAAGGAAATGGAGCAAATCGTCTCTCCGGGCGATGTTTATACCCGCGATGTCACTTGGATTAGAAACGCCGATGTGCTGGTTGCTGAGGTGAGTACTCCATCCCATGGGGTGGGCTATGAGATTGGTTACGCACTCGGGCTGGGTAAACCTGTTTTTGCCTGTTCGCGCAAAGATCGGAAAATCAGCAAGATGATCTCAGGCAACCCAGACCCCAAGTTGAATGTGAAGCAATACTCTGATTTTGAGGATGCCGTTCAAATAGTGCGTAATTTTCTTGCGGAAAACTCGTTGCATAAATTGTGAAATTCGTCACACCTATTTTGTGACAAAAATAATTGTGTAAATTATCACAATAGGTTATTATTGAAATTGACAAAGGGTAGCGAATAAAAGCCCTGCCCTGTCTCCTCCTTTGGCGAATGTTTGCACCGGTCCTCCCCCGGTGCAAACCGTTTAAAACAACAACCTCTCGAAGTATTAAAATCGAGAGGTTGTTGTTTTCCTAAATGTGGATGGCGCTGCCCATTGCGGCGTGGGCAGCCTCCATGATCGCTTCAGAGAGAGTTGGGTGGGCATGGACATTTCGAGCGATTTCCTCGATAGTCAGCTCCTGGTTTCGAGCCAGGGTAAGTTCAGGTAAAAGTTCGGTCACCTCCGGACCGATCATATGAGCGCCTAGGATTTCACCGTTTTGCTTGTTGATAATCAGTTTGACCCAGCCGGCATAATCCCCCAGACCGAGTGCTTTCCCATTCGCCATAAAAGGGAAGCGACCAACCTTGATCTCGTAGCCACGATCAAGCGCCTGGGGTTCACTCAATCCAAATGAAGCGATCTGAGGTTGGCAGTAGGTTGCACGAGGCATCATTTCATAATCCAGTTTGACCGTTTCCTGATGACAGATGTTTTCAGCGCAGACGATCCCCATGGCAGAACCGACATGAGCCAGCATCAACTTTCCGGTCACATCGCCAATTGCCCAGATTCCAGGAACATTCGTGGCCATTCTTTCATCAATTTCGATGAATCCGCGCTCAGTAATCTTCACGCCGATTTCTTCTAGTCCAAGATTTTTCGAATTTGGACGAAAGCCGATTGCAATCAAAGCTTGTTCAGCTTCGAGTACTTTTGTTTCTCCATCTGCAGAGACGGTGACTTTTACTCCGCTGCTGGTAGTCTCCACTGATTCCACCTTGTGCCCGGTCAGGGTTTTAATGCCGCGTTTTTTGAAGGATTTTTCCAATTCCGCACTGATTTCCGGGTCTTCCAACGGCACCAACCGCGGCAGCATTTCAACAACGGTCACCTCGCTGCCATAAGAATTCCAGATTGTGGAAAATTCCACCCCAATAGCTCCAGATCCGATAATGATGACTGATTTGGGCAGCTTTTCCTGCAGAATGGCTTCGCGATAAGTGAGAATTTTAGAGCCATCAATTTTCCAGGCTGCTGGTACAGCTGATGTCGCTCCTGTGGCGATGATGATGTTTTTTGACCTGAGTTCAATTTCAGACCCATCCTTGCCAGTGATGATGATTTGATCTTTGGAAGCCAACCTGGCGGCACCATTCTGAACAAGGATATTATTTTTCTTCATTAAGAACCCGACCCCTTTGACCAGTCGGTCCGAGACCTGGCGGCTGCGTTTTGCTGCAACACTGAAGTCAAGGTTCAGGTTTTCAAACGAAAATCCAAATTCTTTTCCCCTTTCGCGCAAAATATGAGCGACTTCCGCATTGCGCAGCAGGGCTTTGGATGGGATGCAACCGACATTGAGACAAACACCCCCCATCCATTCTTTATCCACGATTGCCGTTTTTTGTCCAAGCTGCGCCGCTCGAATTGCGGCAACATATCCTCCCGGTCCGGCGCCGATCACGACCACATCCATTTGTTCGACCATGTTAACTCCAATCTATCCATTAATCCCAGGCAAAATAGCTGCCTGAAAATCTGAATTTGTCCTGATAATTTTACTAGTTTTAGATTTTAATTTTACTCCATGAAAAACCATTCTAATTCCGATTGATGAAAATTCTTTCATTGTGATAAACTAATTTGTTACCGGAGCAAGATCTTCTTCACGACTTGAAATCAGAGAATTTTGTGCATTAATAATTCGGAAGATAACCTTTGACGCAGATTCAAAAACAGCGAATTGTGCGAGTCAAAGTTCTTCTTAAATTGAACGTTAATCTAAAGGAGTTTTCATGCCTCATCTTTTTGACCCGCTGACCATACGAGGGATTACACTTCGCAACCGGATTGGGATTTCACCCATGTGCCAATATAGTTACATAGATGGATTTTCCAACGATTGGCAGATTACTCACCTGGGCGCAAGAGCCGTGGGTGGCGTTGCATTAATTTTGACTGAAGCCACTTCAATTGAACCAGAAGGACGCATTTCGCCTTTTGATGTTGGGATTTGGTCGGATGACCAGATTGAACCGTTGGCTCGATTAACCAGGGTTTTGAAAAGTAATGGTGCCGTGGCGGGAATTCAACTTGCACATGCCGGCCGAAAAGCCAGCAGCGCACAGCCCTGGAACGGTGGAAAACCGATTCTCCCTGGCGAACCTCTTGGCTGGCAGGGAGTGGCTCCAAGTCCGATTCCCTTTAATGAAAAGCATGCAATTCCCCACGAATTGAGTCGGAGTGAGATTAAGGAAAAACAAACCGCTTTTATTAATGCTGCCAAAAGAGCCAAAGAAGCTGGTTTTGAATGGCTCGAAATTCATGCTGCCCATGGTTACCTGATTCATAACTTTTATTCTCCGATATCCAACCAGCGTACTGATGAGTATGGTGGCAGCTTTGAAAATAGAACCCGGTTCCTGAGGGAAACTGTTCAGGGAGTTCGCGAAGTATGGCCAGATGCATACCCCCTGGCTGTGCGCATATCCGGGACCGATTGGGTGGAAGGTGGTTGGTCGATTCCTGATTCAGTGGAACTGGCCATCCAATTAAAATCGGAAGGGGTGGATTTGATTGACTGCTCTTCTGGTGGAAATGTACCCCGTGTTGCCATTCCAGAGGGAGCCGGGTACCAGGTCCCGATCTCTGATGCAGTTCGACATGGCGCAAATGTGCTCACAGCTGCTGTCGGGATGATTACCGCACCGGCCCAGGCTGATGAAATTATTCGGAATGGTCAGGCTGATGTGGTTTTATTGGGACGCGAATTGCTGCGTGATCCATACTGGCCGCTGCATGCAGCCCAGGTGCTAAAACAGCCAGCCCCAGTACCGCAACAATACCTTCGGGCATTTTAAGCCGGTAACGAAAAAAAAAATTAAAAGCTTCTCCGTGATTGATCGGGGAAGCTTTTAATTTAATTAAACAGAAAATCTAGATCCATCTTCTAACCTTGGCTTGGTAATCAAAATATTTTTGGTTGAATCGAGCCAATAAATAAGTTTCTTCACGAACGATGATCAAACGCGAAAATGCATCCCCTGCGATCGGAGCCAGGATACAACCCCAATAATAGCCAAAAATAAGCGGGAATCCGGCTAAAACCAGGAGGAATCCTAGATAAATTGGGTTTCTTGTCATGCGAAAAGGACCGCTGGTCACCATTTCTGTGACAGGTTTGGCGGGGTTCGGAGAGCACTGATGTGCTAACAATTCTCGTACTGCGCTCAAAGCCAGAAAAACGCCGCCCAACAGGATGATCGAGCCTGTTAACCGTATCCACCAGGGAGAAGCAACCGGGATCAGCAGCTTCCAGCCAAATATCAACGCCACGATTAAAAATATTGCCAGCAGGAAAGGCGGGGGAACAGGTAATTTCAGGGTTTGATCATTACTTTTTGGCATTTTTCGTCCCTTTGGCAATTTAATAAAATGATGGCTGTTTGGAATAAATCTTATTACCGGATGGATGATCCGGGTTCATTTTTCTAGAATCGAGTAATTTGCTATGCGTATAGTATTTATTGAACTGGAATCAATTTGTTAAGGATTTTTTCTGGCTGACATTAGGAAAACCGGGAAAATTTTCTCCTGGTCCTGGATTTTTTTTGTAACTGAAAATGCCGGAGAAAATCGAATGTTTTGAAATCCTGCTGCCTCTGCCAGTGAGCTCAGTTCAGAATGATCAAAACCTCGATGAACATCGGTGACATCTTTGCCATGAAAGGATCCATCTTCTTTTTCAAGATCCGCGAGGAATAAATATCCATTCGGATTCAGCAAAGAGGAAAAATGACGCAGGATGGTGCCCGTGTCGGGAATGTGATGCAGGACCAATAGAGAGAAAATCACATCGACCCGAATTGAGGGCAAATCCTGATTGGTGAAATCCCATTTTTTTGGAATCATATTGGTGATGCGGGCTTTGCGTATTTTTTCAGAAAGTACATCCAGCATTCCCTGGGACGAATCAACCATTGTGATTAAATTGAAATCATCCTTGAGGGCAAAGCTTAATAATCCTGTGCCGCACCCATACTCGAGGGCTGTTAATTTTTCACCAGGGGGAAGAAAGGTTTGAATGGCTTGCGCAGTCAGCTTTGCACGTTCCACTTTGGCTGGATCCGAATCCCAGTCCCTGGCACGTTCATCAAATCTGTTCATATTTATTCCATTTCTATTTCACTATCAACAACCAGAGATTTAATTTCTGATTTTGGAAATAATCAACAAGTATAACATTCGACCTACAAAGGGAAGAGAAAGAACCAGGAAAAGCTAAAAAAAAATCATTGAAGAATTTGCTCATTGCTCTCGGGATTAAATTACTTGACAAATACTTCCCAATTCGATAAAATAGTTTTATCTAATGATATAATGTTTTATTGTATGAAACAATTATCTGCCAACCCTAAGTCACGCTATCATATCGAAGCCCTGGAACGCGGTCTGGACCTGCTTTCCCTTTTTTCGATGGAAAATCCTGCTCTGACGCTTACCCAAATCGTTGAAAAACTCCAAATGAATAAAAGCACCGTGTTTCGTGTATTATCCACGCTTGAAAACCAGGGTTACCTCGATCAAGATTCGACAAATCACACTTACCGTCCAGGTCTCAAAACTCTTCAACTTGGTTTTACTGCGATTAATTCACTGGATGTTCGCCAGGTAGCTCATCCTTACCTCGAGAAATTATCCCAGGATTTGGACAAAACGGTCAGTCTGGGGATACTGGATGGGTTTGATACCATTTATATTGATCGGGTGCGGAACCAAAACATTGTGGGCGTGGTCTTGGGGGTGGGTTCCCGCTTACCTGCGCATTGCACCGCGCTTGGGAAAGTGCTTTTGGCGGGTTTGAATCCTGAAAGCCTGGAGAAACTGTTGGAGGATCGAACCCTTAAATCTTTCACTCCCATGACGATCACTTCCCATCCCGATTTGCTGGTTGAATTGGAAAAGATTCGCTTGCAAGAATACAGCCTGGACGACGAAGAGCTATCCATTGGTTTAAGAGCAGTTGCTGCACCCATCCATGATTCTGCAGGAGGTATTCTCGCTGCGGTGAATGTAACCGGAACCACTCAGGAATTATCTTATAAGCTGCTGGAAAATACTGTCATTCCAGCCTTGCTAAATCTCACAAAACAAATTTCGACAGCCTACGGTTATGTCAAGTTCCAGCCAAAAGGAGAGAGGTAAACATGGATTTCTCAATTTCTAAAGAACAAGAACAGGTCATAAAAGTTGTGCGAGATTTTTGCCGCAAGGAGGTTGCTCCCATTATCAAGGAAGCTGACCGCACCCAGACCATGCATCCATCCATTCTGCCGAGAATGGCTGAACTGGGAATCCTGGGCATTTGTATTCCTGAAAAGTACGGCGGCCAGGGCTTTGATTATGTCACCCTGGGATTGGTAAGCGAGGAATTAGAATATCTGGATACATCCCTGCGGGTGATTATGTCGGTTCATATGGGTTTGAACAGCCTGGCTCTACTCCAATGGGGAACTGAAGAACAAAAACAAAAATACCTTGTCCCACAGGCAAAAGGCGAAAAATACGCCATGTTCGGTTTAACCGAGGCAGGTGTTGGGAGTGATGTCTCAGCCATGGCTTCGACCGCCCGGCGTGAAGGGGATCATTATGTTTTGAACGGGGAGAAGATGTGGATTTCTCTTGCCACGAAAGCTCACAACATTCTCTGGGTGGCACGCACCAATCCCGAAAGATCAGATCCACACGAACAACTCAGCGCGTTCATCGTTGAAACCGATTGGCCGGGTGTGACACGCGGTGATTTGCACGGCAAACTGGGTGTGCGGGCAGGTTCGACTGGCTGGGTGAACTGCCAGGACGTGATTGTTCCCGTGGAAAATCGACTCGGAGAAGAAGGCGAAGGTTTCAAAATTGCGATGTCCTGCCTGGACAATGGACGTTTCACTGTTGGAGCAGGTGCAGTCGGTTTGATCCGTGCAGCTTTGGATGCAAGTGTCCGCTATGCAGGCTTGCGAAAAACTTTTGGGAAAGAGATCGGAAAGCACCAATTGGTTCAACAAAAAATTGCCAGAATGGTGCGCGATTATGAATACGGTCACCTAATGCTGTTGAAGGTCGGCTGGATGAAGAACCAGGGCATCCGCAACACGCGAGAAACTTCCCTTTTGAAATGGTTTGCTACTGATGCCTCTTTTGAAGCGGCAAATGAAGCAATCCAAGTTCATGGCGCATACGGTTATAGTGATGAATATGATGTTGAGCGCTACCTGCGAAATAGCCGAGGGGCCATCATTTATGAAGGAACCAGCGAAATTCACCAGTTGATGCAGGCTGGATATGCCCTTGGGTATCGAACCGATGGAGCCCTGCGCTGCGAGCTGCCAGCTTATGATGAAGAAATCTGGCACTCCTGATCAGCCCTGGAAAAAACATGAATACTGCTGCGCTTGAAGGAATTCGAGTAGTTGATTTTTCAAGGGTGCTTGCCGGTCCTTACTGCACGATGCTCCTGGCAGATTTTGGTGCTGATGTAATTAAAATTGAGAGTCTGGAAGGGGATGACACACGCCAATGGGGTCCGCCGAACCTGGATGGTGAAAGCGCCTATTACCTCAGCATCAACCGTAACAAGCGCAGCCTGGCACTAAACCTTAAGGATCCACGCGGGCAGGAAATAGCCAAAAAACTGGCAAAAAATGCAGATGTTCTGGTTGAGAACTTCAAAGTCCAGGGGATGCAAAAATTTGGCCTGGATTATGAGACGCTGTCAAAAAGTAATCCGGGGCTGGTGTACTGCAGTATCACCGGCTATGGACAAACTGGTCCGTATCGAAACCATGCCGGTTATGATTTCATTATCCAGGCTGAAGCCGGTTTGATGTCCATTACCGGCCCGGTTGAAGGACCTCCTCAAAAAGTGGGGGTGGCTATTGTGGATGTCACCGCGGGTTTGTATGCCAGTCATGCCATTCTTGCAGCACTTTTTTACCGGCAGAGGACTGGTCAGGGTCAATATATCGATATCGCCCTCTTTGATTCACAACTCGGATGGCTGGTGAATGTGGGGCAAAATTACCTGGTCTCTGAAAAAACGCCCCGGCGTTATGGAAATGCTCATGCCAATATCGTTCCTTATGAAATATTTCAGACAGCAGATGGATACCTGGCTCTTGGAGTGGGCAATGACCGCCAATACATGGATCTCTGCAAAGCGGTTAATCGTCTGGATCTTTGGGAAGACTTGCGTTTCAAGACCAATCCGGGGCGTGTTGAAAACCGGTTGATTTTAATTCCCCAATTACAACAAACTTTTCAGAAGAGGACAACTTCTGATTGGATCAGCGTGATCAGCTCATTGGGAATTCCTGTCGGACCGATTAATGATATTCCAACCGCACTCAACCATCCGCAGATCCAACCGCGCGGAATGGTTCAACATGTCCAATACCCCGAGGGAAAAGGTCTGAACCTGATCGGACCGGTTCCAAAGATGTCCCAAACTCCAGCCACAATTCGCAGCGCTCCCCCCCGCTTGGGAGAACATTCAGTCGAAATTCTATCGAAAGATCTTTCCTTTTCCCAGCAGGAAATCGAAACCCTCATCAGGGAAAAAATAATTGCATGAAAATAAGAATCCAGGAAATAATAGGATCGATATTTTTTTGAAAATCCATGACTTTAATCATGATGACCATCATATTGACTTACAATCCTTTTCAGAGTAACCTATAACTAATAAAGGAAAATGGATTATCATCATTATGATTTATTTCTTTGACATAATCTAGTTAAAAAGCGGGCACCCGATCCGGGTGCCCGTTTATATTTTTTTGCAAAACGGCAACAAGATATAGGAGAAAACATGGCTGGACAAATCAATGCGTTTGAAATGGCACAAAAACAGTTTGATGGTGTCGCCAAGATGCTGAATCTGGACCCTCAAATTGCTGAGGTCCTGCGCTGGCCGAAGAAGGAATTCAGCTTCCGCATTCCTGTGCGCATGGATGATGGTACTTTGCGCGTATTCCAGGGATATCGCGTACAGCATAATGATGCACGTGGACCATACAAGGGTGGCATCCGTTTTCACCCGAATGAAACCTTTGATACCGTGCGTGCGCTGGCAACCTGGATGACCTGGAAGTGCGCAGTTGCTGACATTCCTTTGGGCGGCGGCAAGGGTGGCATTATTGTTGACCCATCCTCCATTACCACCCCAGAAAAAGAACGTCTTTGCCGCGGTTGGGTACAAAATATGTGGAAGAATATCGGTCCACGCCAGGATGTTCCGGCTCCGGATGTTGGAACCACCCCGCAGATGATGGGATGGATGATGGATGAATACTCCACACTTGTCGGTCAATATACCCCGGGCGTCTTTACCGGCAAACCTTTGGGGGGCGGCGGTTCGGAAGGACGCACGGAAGCGACAGGCTATGGCGTGATCTATGCCGTTCGGGAAGCCATGAAACACCTTAAGATGGATCCGAAAAACTCTGTCGCAGCCATCGAAGGTTTTGGCAATGTGGCACAGTATGCTGCGATTGGTTTTAAGGAAATTCTGGGCGGCAAAGTTGCCTGTGTTTCCTGTTGGGATCGGAATGACAAGACATCTTATACTTACAGTCACAAAGATGGTGTAGATCCTCGCTTCCTTCTGACGATTGTTGACCAATATGGTACGATCGATCAGAAAAAAGCCAAGGATGCCGGTTATGTCATTGAAGATGGCGAGAAGTGGATTGAGAAGGAATGCGATGTTCTTATCCCAGCTGCCATTGAAGGTCATGTCAATGGAGAATCCGTCAAACGCATCTCCAAACGTGTGAAAATTCTTGCCGAAGGTGCGAATGGTCCCTGCACTCCGGAAGCCGATGATTACATCAAAAAGAATGGAATTTTTGATATCCCCGATTTCCTCTGCAATTCAGGCGGTGTGACGACCTCATATTTTGAATCCGTCCAAAATGACATGAATTATTACTGGACGAAACAGGAAGTGTTGGAACGCCTGGATACCAAGATGACCAGTGCTTTCCATGCAGTTCTTGATATGAGCAAGAAGGAAAAAGTTTACATGCGCGATGCAGCTTACATGGTTGCGATTGATCGCGTTGTCAAGGCAATGCAATTGCGCGGTCAGATTTAATCACCTGACCAATTGATTTTCCTAAAGCTCTGGCGGTCGAAATGCTGCCAGAGCTTTTGTATATTGGGATTCGATCCTGTTTACAAGGTTGTGTTACAATTTTCCATGACCTATGATGGAAACCAACCTTTTATTACTATCCTCCAATTCTCCGCGCCGAAGACAACTTCTGGCACTGGGTGGTTGGTCTTTTGATTTGGATTCGTCCGATATCGATGAAACGCCTTTAGCTGATGAAACCGCGCGAGACTACGTTCGTCGCCTGGCGGTTGCCAAATCCCGAGCAGCCCAGCCCCGCGCAAAAAATGGCCAATTCATCATCGGTGCGGATACAGCTGTTGTCATCGATTCTGATATTCTGGGTAAACCGGTGGATGCTGACCAGGCTCGCAGCATGCTTCTTCGTTTGCGCGGGCGAACCCACCAGGTATTTACGGGTTTAGCGGTTTTATCTACCTCGGATTCATCCATTCAGTCAGATGTTGTTGTGACTGATGTACCCATGCGCAATTATTCAATGGAAGAAATTGATCAATATATCCAAACAGGGGATCCCCTGGACAAAGCTGGTGCGTATGGCATTCAAAATCCAGATTTTCAACCGGTTGCCAGCATGTCCGGCTGTTATGCATCTGTAATGGGGCTTCCACTTTGCCGGCTGGGATATTTAATGGCACAGGTGGGACATCCTCCCTTTGCCAGTGTTGCGCAAAATTGCCAGGATACCATTCACTATGACTGTACAGTATTCCAAAATTATTTAAAAGCTGTGCCAGATTCTTAAAGGTGATTTATATGAAAGTGATGAAAATAATCTATCTGGCTTGTTTCCTGGTCTTCGTTGCGGGGTGCGCGGGCAACGCAAATACACTCCTTCCGACATCAGGTGCCGCCCAAAACCTTCCGACCCCGATTGTGCATGTAACGGAACCTGTTTTGGCATCCCCCGAAACCATTTTAAAAGATTATCTGAATTTTTGGGCAAAAGATGAATATGCTTCAATGTATCAATTGATCTCGAAGGACGCTCAAAAAACGATCAGCTCCGATAATTTTGTTGCAAAGTACCGCGACTCGATGAATGCTCTGACGTTGAAAGAGTTCACTTTTCAAATTCCTTCTGCGGATAATTCTAAGAATCCCCCTTCGCTCAATTTTCACGTTGTTTTTAAAACGAATCTTTTTGGAGATTTTCCACGCGACTTGACCGCAAACTTTGTTCGGGATGATGCGGGCTGGCGGATCGTTTGGGATCAGGGGATGATATTACCGGAGTTGAAGGATGGCAGTTACCTTCAAGCAGATTATGATGTTCCTGCGCGGGGAATGATTCTTGATCGCAATGGAAAACCGTTCGTCACTCAGACCGATGTCGTGGCTTTAGGGGTTATCCCCTCACAAATTAATCCTAAAACCGAAAATGCCCTTCTGGGCGAATTGAGCCGTTTAACCGGTATGTACCCGGGGATGATTATGGCTCTCTACGATGATAAGCGCAATACAGATTGGTATGTGCCGGTTGGGGAAGCAATCGCCGCTGATGCCAAAAGGCTGGCTGGTCTGGCCGGTGCCGTGATGACCCAGTACACATCACGTTTTTATTACGAAAATGGGATCGCTCCGCAAACGATCGGCTATGTCTCACCAGTCACCAAGGAACAGCTTGACCAGTACGTGCGTGCAGGATACTCACCAGCTGCAAGGGTGGGACAAGCAGGCATTGAAAAATGGGGCGAACCATTCCTCTCTGGAACAACTGGCGAAACCCTGTACATCGTATCCAAGGATGGCGTTGTTTTGACGACGCTTGGTAAAACAGAAGCAAAAAAAGCCTCCTCGATTTCCCTGACATTAGATGAGAAAATGCAAATCGGTGCTCAAGATGCATTATCGGGTTTCAACGGCTCGATCGTCGTGATGGAGCGGGACACCGGTCGAATCCTGGCAATGGCATCTTCACCGAAATTTGATCCCAACCTCTTTGATCCAAATAATGCAAACAGCGGATATGCATTGGGTAATATTCTGAATGATCCTCAATCTCCCCTTTTGGATCGTTCCATTCAAGGTCAATATCCATTGGGGTCTGTATTTAAAGTAATGACATTCTCCGCCGCGCTTGAAAGCGGAACTTACACGCCGGATACCATGTATCATTGCGGCTATGATTTTTCAGAATTACCCGATCGCGTTTTACATGATTGGACCTGGGAACATTACCAGAATGAACTGGCTGCCACCGGGGAAGGCAAAACCAGGCCATCAGGTGATTTAACTCTCGTTCAAGGCTTGATGCGATCATGCAACCCGTACTTCTGGCATATCGGGCTCGATTTATATGACCAGGGCAGAGTTTCTGCCATTGCTAACATGGCTCGCGGGTTTGGTCTGGGTTCCAAGACAGGCATAGGCGTCCTGGATGAGGCTTCAGGAACCATCGTTAATCCAACAACTCCGCTGGATGCAGTTAACCAGGCGATAGGACAGGGTGACGTCCTCGTGACTCCGCTCCAGGTTGCTGATTTTATGGCGGCAATCGGAAATGGTGGAACACTTTTCCGCCCACAAATTGTTGAAGATGTTACTGATAGTAATGGAAACGATACCACCATCTTTAAGCCAGAATCTCGTGGGGTGCTTCCCATGAAACCCGAGACGCTTTCAACATTGCGAACAGCCATGCTGGCGGTGATCCGAAACCCCCGTGGCACTGCTTATAATCGCTTCCTCAATCTGACAACTGTTCCCATTTACGGTAAAACAGGGACAGCTCAGACCACTGGTAATTCGCATGCCTGGTTTGCCGGTTACACGGATGCGAACAACCCCGATCTTGGAGATATTTCAATAGCAGTGATCGCAGAAAATGGGGGTGAAGGTTCTGAAATCGCCGCACCCATGTTTAAACGAATGGTCGAAATTTACTTTTTTGGGAAAGCTCTTAGCCCATACCCGTGGGAGACCAGCATTGGCGTTACGCGCACTCCCACTTCCCCGGTCACACCCACCCCATCAGAAACGCCGACTCCTTAATGACTGATGAAAATGATCTATCCGGATTAATCATTCGGGCTCAATCAGGGTTCTTTTTCGTTCTGCCGGATGGCAGAGACCAGGTGGTTACATGTACGCTGCGTGGCAGGTTAAAAAATAGCCGGCGCTCAGGAGATATTGCAGCAGTGGGAGATCGCGTCAATTTTACGCTGTCAACTGATGGCTCGGGTGCCATTAACGAAATTTGCCCGAGAAAAAATGAGATTGTCCGCCTTGACCCACGCCCACAGGGAGTTTACCGGCAAATATTTCTGGCAAATGTTGACCAGGTTGTGTTCGTTTTTGCTTGCTCGCAGCCCGAGCCTCATTTGAGGATGTTGGATAGATACCTGGTTATCGCTGAAAAACAAAATATTCCCGTATTAATCGTTGCAAACAAGGTGGATCTTATCGGTCTGGCAGCGGCGCGGGAAATATTCGATTATTACCCCGAGTTGGGTTACCCGGTCATTTATACTTCGGTCAAGGAAAATATTGGAATTCTGGATCTCAAAGCAAAATTACAGGGAAAGCTTTCTGCCTTGGCAGGTCCATCCGGGGTGGGAAAATCAAGCTTATTAAATGTCCTCCAGCCAGGGTTGGGGATCACTGTGGGCGAAGTCAGCCAGTTTAATGAAAAAGGCAAGCATACAACGAATTTCCGCCAGCTTCACCCGCTTGAGAACGGGGGTTGGGTTGCGGATGCGCCTGGATGGAAATCCCTTGCCCTCTGGGACACTTACCCTGAAGAGATTGATGCTTATTTTCCCGAATTATCCGTGCTTGTGCAGTATTGTCAATTCAGTAATTGTAGTCACCAACACGAACCTGGCTGCGCGGTTTTAGAGGCATTAGCCAAAGGAACCATCCGGCGCGAACGATACGAGTCATATCTCCGCTTGAAAGCCGGCCAGGAATAATCCAAACGATTTGGAAAAAAGCCTTGGATAACCTTGCCGAAATTCTGTCTCTTCTTAAAAGAGGAATCGAAAGCACTTTACCTGTAATGTCACCGGTCTTATCTTTGGTTTCAATAGACTGCATTTTTCGTTTTAAGGTAAAAATATCATAATGAACACCTGGCAGGTTTTTGGTCAAGATTGGGCAGTGGAATTGCTGCAAAAAAAGGTTGGCAGTCATTCCCTGCATCATGCATATTTGGTAACCGGTCCCGATGGAGTTGGAAGACGCACAATGGCAATCCGCTTGGTGCAAGCCTTGAATTGCCCGACTCCGCTCTCGCCCGGGGTGCCCTGTTTAACCTGCCGAATTTGTAAGCAGATCGAAGAGGGGAAGTTTTTTGATTTAATGACCATCCAACGCCTGGGTGGAAAAACTGAAATTTTAATTGAACAGGTCCGCGAAGCCACCAGATTTTTGAGTCTAAAACCTTTCATTTCAACTCATAAGGTTCTGTTATTTTTGGATATTCAAAACGCCAATGAGAGTTCTTTTAACGCCCTGCTCAAAACGCTGGAGGAAGCCCCCGATTATGCGCTGATGGTATTGATCGCCAACAATACAGATCAGGTGCCATTGACCATTCTTTCCCGTTGTGAAGTCTTGCGTCTGCGACCGGTTTCCATCCCGCAGCTAAGCGAATTTCTAACCTCAGAGGGTGTCAAGGGGGAGAAATTAACCCTTCTTTCCCATCTCGGTGAGGGACGCCCAGGCTATGCTTTAAATTTGAATACCCCTGATTCCGAACTGCTCGTTTTTCGGATGGAAAAATTGAAAGACATGCATCAACTGCTTTCGCAGAGATACTCGGAGCGGTTTTCTTATGCAGAAAACCTGGTAGGCATAGATTATAAAGCCAGGGAACAGGCAAGAAAAAAGCTTGCCCAGATACAAAAAAATTTCAAAAAGCAGGATTTTTCGAAAGAAATTGAGGTTAATCCTGAGGAGGAGGAAAATTTGGAAGAGGGAATCCTTCGAAAAACTTTCCGAATTTGGCTTACTTATTGGCGGGATGTTTTGTTAATTACGACTGGTTCGAAAGTAGAAATCACCAACATTGATTGCGCCGGGGAGATCGAGCTCATTGCCGGGAAGCTGGATCGATCGACCATCATTAAAGTGATTTCGAGTTTGGAAACAGCTCTTCTGAGACTGGATCACAATGTTAATAGTCGGTTGCTGGTCGAAGTATTGATGCTCGATATCCCTAGAGTGAAGGTTTGAAAATATGAAAGGTTGTGGTTATGGGCTTTTCATCACCACCAGACCCAAAACAATTCCAAACCTTTGTCTGGAAGATTGTGAGTAAGATCTCCCCTGGAAAAGTGACCACCTACTGTCAAATTGCCGGCATGATCCCTCCTCCAGGAAATCTCAATCTTAAAGAATACGATGCTTTTGCTGCACGTTGGGTGGGTATGGCGATGGCACACTGCCCAGATGATCTGCCCTGGCAGCGCGTGATCAATTCCCAGGGAAAAATCAGTGCGCGTCCTGGTGCGAATCGTCAGCGAGAACTCCTTGAAGAGGAAGGCATTCTATTCGATGATAAAGGAAGGATTAACCTTGAAATCTACGGTTGGGATGGACCGGATGAAGAGTGGTGTGCTGAACACTCCCTTTTGAAGTCCAGGTCATTATCCCGGCAGCGGAAATTATTTTAACTTTTAACCTCGAATCTGTTCATATGCAATGTAAAATTCAAGAGCAAATTAAAATCTCCCTTAAAGGTTTAAAGAATACTTTGCTCTGATTTTCCTTTTGTCCATTCGAAAACCAGTTAGCAATTGAACCTTTTCAAAAGAAATTAAAAGAAAAGAAAATAAAAAAATTATGCCCTCAGACACTCAAGTAATTTACCAGATGAACAAGGTTGGAAAAATAGTCCAACCGAATAACAAGCAAATATTGCGAGATATTTCGCTCGGTTTTTATTATGGAGCAAAAATTGGCGTTCTAGGTCTGAACGGCGCCGGGAAATCCACCCTCCTGCGCATCATGGCTGGAGCAGATACTGATTATATTGGTGAGATTTCTATTTCAAAAGGATACTCTGTTGGAATGCTGGAACAGGAACCCAAATTGGATGATTCAAAAACTGTCATTGAAATTATTCGTGAAGCGGTCCAGCCGATTGTTGAGATGCTTACCCGATTCGATGAGGTTAACGCCAAATTCGGAGACGCTGATGCTGATTTTGAAGCCCTGATCGAAGAACAGACCAAACTCCAGGATAAATTGGATAAAGTGGATGCCTGGAACCTGGATTCACACCTGGGTGTGGCAATGGAAGCGTTGCGCTGCCCACCCGCCGATACTCCCATCCGGATCTGCTCGGGGGGTGAACGGCGTAGAGTCGCTCTAACCCGCTTACTAATGACCGAGCCGGATATCTTGCTTCTTGACGAACCCACCAATCATCTGGATGCTGAATCTGTCGCCTGGTTGGAACATCATCTGCGCGAATACAAAGGGACTGTCATTGCCGTGACACATGACCGGTATTTCCTGGATAACGTTGCCGGTTGGATCCTGGAACTGGACCGCGGCTACGGGATTCCATGGAAGGGCAACTACACATCCTGGCTGGAACAGAAAGGGGAACGCCTGCGGCAGGAAGAAAAATCAGAATCCCGGCGTCAGAAAACCCTTGAACGTGAACTGGAATGGATTCGCATGTCTCCGAAGGCACGCCAGTCAAAAGGTCAGGCTCGTGTCACTGCATATGAAAAACTGCTCAGCCAGGAGAAGGAAAAATATCGTGAGGATCTCGAAATATATATTCCATCGGGTCCGCGCTTGGGAAATATTGTTCTTGAATTGAGTGGAATTTCAAAATCCTATGGTGAGAGATTGATCCTCGATAATTTCAGTGCGGTCATTCCACCAGGATCAATTGTTGGCATCGTCGGACCGAATGGTGCAGGAAAAACGACCTTATTAAAAATGATCACAGGTCAGGAAAAACCAAATTCTGGTGAAATTCGTATTGGTGAAACCGTGAAACTGGCTTATGCCGATCAGGCTCGCAGCCTTGACCCAGAGAAATCTGTCTATGAAGAAATTTCTGGAGGAATGGAAATTCTCGAATTAGGTCCACGAAAGGTGAATGCACGCGGTTATTGTTCATCTTTTAATTTCCAGGGCATTGATCAGCAGAAGAAAATCAGCATGCTCTCGGGGGGTGAACGGAACCGGGTTCATCTTGCCAAGACTCTCAAAGAAGGCGCGAATGTCATCCTCCTGGATGAGCCGACGAATGATCTGGATATTAATACCCTGCGTGCACTCGAAGAAGCGCTTGAAGAATTTGCGGGTTGTGCGGTGGTTGTCAGCCATGACCGCTGGTTCCTGGATCGTATATGCACCCATATTTTGGCTTTTGAGGGCGACTCCCAGGCTCGTCTTTTCATGGGAAACTGGTCTGACTATGAAAAAGATTTCCATGAGCGCTATGGTAAATCTGCTGAAACCCCCAAGCGAGTCCAATATCGCACGCTGAAACGGTGATTTGCTCGAATTCCCGCCAGAAATATAAGGACAGCCTGCTTGAGACCATCCAAGCTGGCTGTCTTTATTATGAATTTATTACGATTTAGCCGTTATTGATTGAGGATTGGTTGTCCGATATGCTTTTGGTGGGGGTTTCGGCTGGTGCAGGTTGTTGCAGGTTTGTGTTTTCAGGGATTACTGACGATTGAACAGGTGTCGCGGACGCCGTGTTTGATTTTACGGAATGTTTACCCAATTGATAAACTCCATATAGGAGCGCTCCAAAAATTAGCCAAGGAATCAGGCCTAAAAGCAAGACAAAAGGTCTAAAGCCAAATCCAATTGGTCTCATCATACCGTAATACCCAGGGAAGCGTGCGCCTCCCATAATGCGTTCACCACCAAACCCTCGTAAACCTGGAGAAATTAATCGATGCCCGCCCCAAGCCTGGAGTGGATGATTCGCCAGGGTAAAATTATGCATCATAAAACCAGCGGCAAACAAAGCTCCACCTAAAACCAATACAATCACGATCCCAAGGACCCATTTCCAAATATTTTTCATAAGATTCTCCTTATATTCATGTGTTGATCATAACAGTGGAAGATGAACAAAAGGTGAAAAATTTACAGTTAAAATATGTAGAGATCATGTAGATATTTAACCGGAACGTACCTATCCCGATGAGTGATTGATCGAATATTCGCCTGATTAAGGACAATTTGATGGAATGGGTGAAATATCATTAATAGTGTAGAATCTTTATTATGGTGAAGTCGAAAAAATTCCTGTCAATCTATTTTTTTGCTGCAATCATCCTTGTTTTCTTGACTGCCCTCTTTGGTCCTCAGGAAAAATCGCTTGGATCCAATGTGAGATTAATTTATTTGCACGGCGCCTGGGTTCTCACCGCTGAGATCGCTTTCATGGCATCCGCTTTGGCAGGGCTGGTTGGTCTCCTGGCTCAATGGATAGGCACAAATAAAGGTTGGAAGTCCGGGTCCCTGCGCTGGTCCGAAGCATTAGGACGAACCGGTATCATTTTTTGGGTTACCTATCTGCCGCTTTCGCTTTGGGCAATGGAATCGAACTGGAATGGTCTGTTCCTTTCAGAGCCGCGATTCATTTTGGCACTCAATTTTTCGATCATTGGCGTCCTGATGCAGCTTGGGTTGACCTTGATTTCGAACCGCGCCCTGACAGCAATTTCGAATATCGTTTTTTTTGTAGTCTTGCGAATTGTTTTTTCATCGGCTGCCAATATCATGCATCCACCACCCTCCCCGATCTTTACTTCCGGAAATTTGGCTATCATTGGATTTTTTGTTGGATTAAACCTGCTGACATGGCTTGCGGCTTATTTTCTTGCCAGTTGGTTCATGGTTTTCTCGAGGGAATAAATTTCCCTCGAAATCCAATTTGGTTCAAAGCCGCGGACATATTTTATAAATCATTTGATCGAATAAGAAATTTTCTCAGAAAAGAAATATACAAAGGAAAAAACGATGAATTGGATGATTTTTGTAAGTTGTCTTTTGTTTATTCTCTCTATGGGTTGTTTCGCGGGAGCAATTGCTGTTTATTTTTTACAAAGGAAGAAATTCGCCGAACGAACCACCACCACGGGAGTGGTCGTGGATGTGAAGAAGAATAATTCATTTTCCACTTCCTTGGAGGATGTCAACAATGATTTTTCCTCGAACACCCCGATGAGTTATCCGGAAATAGAATTTAAAACCATTTCCGGAGAAACCGTTCGTTTTACTTCCAATATTGGGACCAACCCACCTCGTTATCAAACCGGGCAATCCGTTAAAGTGGCTTATAACATTGCTGATCCAAGCCAGGCGGATAT
This sequence comes from Chloroflexota bacterium, assembly GCA_021795965.1. GTDB lineage: Bacteria > Chloroflexota > Anaerolineae > Anaerolineales > Villigracilaceae > UBA5195. Next base: position 57,973 of record JAJYOU010000003.1, on the reverse strand, counting down.
TGACTCGAGGATGAGCCGGTTATTAGTTCCCATCATCCTGGCAATTTTTGGAGCTGTGATGATTTTTATTTCCGTAATTTTTGCAATTGTGTTGCTAATTGGGAACATCCAGTAAACAATATCGATTAATAATTTAAAGATTGGAAAAACCATGGAAAAAAAAGTGATAGTTGCAAACAATGCACCAAAGGCGATCGGTCCTTATTCCGTTGCGATTGAAAGTGGCGGATTTATTTTTTGTGCTGGTCAAACTGGCATTGACCCGTCGACAGGTGAATTGGTCAGCCAGGATCTTGAACTTCAAACCCGGCAAGTGTTAAAGAATCTCAAAAACGTACTTGAATCCGCTGGATCAAGCCTGGAAAAAGTCGTCAAGACGACTGTTTTTTTACGAGATATGGCTGATTTCCCGAAGATGAATGCGATCTATGCGGAATATTTTCCCACAAATTCCCCGGCTCGATCCACCATCGGTGTGGCTGGTTTGCCGAAAAATGGTTCGGTTGAAATTGAAGCGATAGCGATAAAATAGACAGCTTGAGATTTGGTCAATGTTTAATGATTGCTTTGATGGGAGAAATCCCCATCAATGGTATTTTATTTTCCATTGAAACCAGTGGTAAAATTTTAATTTAAAGTCAGGTTCCCCCGTATTTGTAAATTTGTGTCGCTGAATGCCCACTTCTGTATCGATTATTATTCCCTGTCTAAATGAAGAAAAACGCATCCTTAAATTGTTGGATGCAATTTTTTCACAAACCTATCCTCACGAGTTAATGGATATCACCATTGCAGACGGAGGATCAACGGATCATACCCGGGAAGTGATATCGGCTTTTGCATCAAATCATCCCGATCTAGCCCTCCAGGTGATTCATAACCAGGTTGGTTCCATTCCAGCGGCTTTAAATCGGGCAATCACCTCAAGCAAAGGGGAAGTGATTTTACGATTGGATGCCCATTCGGCGCCTTTTCCAGATTATGTCCAAATATCAATTGAAGATCTTTTAAATGGAAAAGGGGATAACGTTGGTGGTGTGTGGGAAATCCAACCTGGAAACAATTCCTGGATGGCGCGTTCAATCGCTGTGGCAGCTGCTCATCCGCTTGGGGTGGGAGATGCATCCTATCGACATGCCCAGCAGCCAGCGCTAGTGGATACTGTGCCTTTCGGCTGTTACCGGCGGACACTGGTCGAAAAGATAGGCTTATATAACGAAAATTTACTTTCGAATGAGGACTATGAATTTAATACCCGCATCCGAAAATATGGTGGAAAGGTCTGGTTGGATCCAGCCATAAAATCCATATATTTTGCCCGTTCAGATTTATTTTCCCTGGCTCAACAATATTTTCGCTACGGCTTTTGGAAATTCCAAATGTTGCGGCTTTATCCAGGAACTTTGCGCTGGCGACAGGCGCTTCCGCCCGTCTTTGCAGTCACGATTTTCCTGGGTTTGATTTTGGGAATATTTATAAAAGTGTTTGCGAACCTGCTAATCCTGGAACTTCTGGTATATTTTGGAATATACTTACTGGTTGCATTTGAACAAGTTCTAAAAAGAAAAGATCCTACCTTGTTGATTGGGATACCACTCGCGATATTCGTAATGCATTTTGCCTGGGGTTCCGGTTTTTTAAGTGGAATATTTAAAATGAATGTGAAATCTTAATTAAATGACGACTGATACAAAACCAATCTGGAGACTCCGTCCAGGTGAACAACGAGCTTTACTGGTCATCGGTGATTTACTGATGGCTTCGATTGCATTATTGGCGGGAATATACTTTTGGTTTGCCGGCGATGCTTGGTTAAAAAAGTTTTCTTTGGAATTTTTTCGTCTTAGGGTGCAGTTTTGGTTTTACCTGCTTCCCTTGGCATGGATGCTTCTACTGGTGGAGATTTATGATCTTCATCGCGCTGCCAACTGGAATCGAACACTAAGAACAATTTTCCTGGCGGGAATCGTTGGCGGTGTTGCCTACTTATTAATTTACTTTACATCGGATGAGCCAGGTCGGATCAACCGGCGCGCCATCGCTGTTTTCCTCATTTTGGCGATGATATTGACTTTGATTTGGCGCTGGTTTTATATACGTTTGATCACATCTCACTGGCAGCAACGCCGCGCGCTGGTGGTGGGAGCAGGCGGCAATGGGCAAACTCTTGCCATTTTCTATAAAACCCTCAATCCACCCCCGTTTATTTTGGTGGCATATATCGATGACAATCCTCAAAAAATCGGTAAGGATGTCGAAGGTTATCGAATCCTAGGCAGCAGCGAAAAACTATTAAAAATTATTGAGGAAATGAATATTACGGATGTGATTGTCTCAATCACTGGGGAAATGCAGGGAAAAACATTTCAAACACTTTTGGATGTGCAGGAGCGAGGAATCGAAATCACGCGCATGTCCACTCTTTACGAAGAGCTCTTTGGCAGGGTGCCAATCCACCATCTTGAATCGGATTGGATTATTCGCTCGTTTGTGGATGAGGCGCGTGCCGGCACTTTTTTTGAGTTTGGAAAACGTGTCATTGACTTGATTGGTTCCATTGTCGGTCTTGCAATCCTGGCTTGTTTGCTGCCATTTCTAGCTCTGGCAATCCTACTGGATAGCGGTTGGCCGATATTTTATTCGCAGGAACGCCTGGGACGTGGGGGCAGGGAATTCAAAATCATCAAATTCCGGACGATGCAGCAGGATGCTGAGAAGGAAGGCAAAGCTCAGATGACAGGCGAAAAAGATCCGCGCATCACGCGCGTGGGTAACTTCATGCGGATCACACGCCTGGATGAAATTCCCCAATTTTGGAACGTACTTCGGGGTGAGATGAGCCTGGTTGGACCAAGAGCCGAACGCGCCCAATGGGTAAGAACCTTTCAGGACGAGATTCCATTTTATCGTGCACGTTTATTGGTTAAGCCCGGGTTGACCGGTTGGGCGCAAATCAATTATGGATATGCGGCAACCGTTGAAGATACTGCTGTAAAGTTGGAATACGACTTGTTCTACATCAAACATCGTTCGGTAGCGATGGACATTGTGATTATATTGCGAACTATCGGCACTGTCTTGGGTCGGAGGGGTCGATAATGAAGCGTTACCTGGTTACCGGTGGGGCAGGTTTTATTGGTTCACATCTCACCCGCGCCTTGCTTGAGCAGGGCGATTTTGTCCGGGTGCTGGATAAATTTTCCAGCGGAAAGCGCGAAAATCTCTCCGGGCTGGATGTGGACTTATTTGAAGGTGATCTCCGGGATTCAGTATTTGTCTCAAAGGCGGTGGAGGGAATTGACGTGGTTTTTCATGAGGCTGCTTTCGTTTCAGTGCCTCAATCCATGGAAGAACCGCTGACCTGCTTTGAGATTAACCAGCATGGAACAGAAATCTTGCTGGAAGCTTGTCGCAATGCTGATGTGAATCGCGTGGTGCTGGCTTCATCTGCGGCAGTTTACGGTGATTCGAAAAACCTCCCATTGGACGAAGATTCAACCCTGCATCCGCAATCACCTTACGCTGTTTCCAAGCGTGTCAATGAACTTTATGCCGAATTGTATACTCAAGCCTTTGGTTTGGATGTGGTCGCTCTGCGATATTTTAATGTTTATGGACCGCGGCAGCGTCCCGATAGCATGTATGCAGCGGCTGTGCCGATTTTCTCGCGCCGGCTGATAGAAGGGAAACCGATCAACATTTATGGAGATGGTGGTCAAACTCGGGATCTCGTGTTCGTTGGGGATGTTGTTCGTGCAAATATTCTTGCTTCTGAACATCCAGCTTCTCCTGGACAAGTTTTTAATATCTGTACTGGATTAGAAATTCGTGTAAATGACCTGGTTGATAACCTGATGCAATTATTTCCTGGATCACCTGCCCCGGTTAATTCTCCGTCCCGCCAGGGAGATATTTATCGCTCAGTTGGGAATCCTCAAAAAGCTAAAAATATTTTGGGTTTTACCCCAAAAACTCCACTGGCTGAAGGTTTAAAAACTGTTGTCAATTGGATGAAAAATTCGTGAATAAAGCCGTGCAGTTACGCAACCGTTTTGTCTTGCTCGCAGATATTTTGCTGATCATTGGATCCATTCTAGGCAGTTATGCATTGCGCCTGGAATTTAATTCGGATTTTATCCATATTTATCTGCCCTCAGCACTCTGGTTACTGGGTGTTTCCCTGGTAATCAAACCGGTTACCTATTATTTTTTCGGTCTTTACCGGCGTTTGTGGGTTTACGCCAGTGTCAACGAGTTGAAACTCATCGCTGCAGCCGTTACCAGCGGGTCGTTGATTGTTTCGGTGGTATTTGTCACGCTTTTCTGGTTACAGGTGGTGGGGCCAGGCTTTCCGCGTTCTGTGCTCGTGATCGATTGGCTGCTCAATTTATTGTTAATTGGCGGCGTACGGTTCGCCATGCGCATCCTGGCTGAAGCAAATGCTCCCCGAAGCAGTGGAAAAATCCGCAAAGTGATCATGATCGGTGCTGGAGATGCAGGCGCTTTGATGGTCAAGGAAATGCAAAAAAACCACCAGATTAATCTCGAACCGGTCGGTTTTCTCGATGATGATCCTGCCAAACTAAAACACAACCTGTTGGGGGTTCCAGTCATAGGAAAAATCGCCAATCTGGCGCAAATTTTAGATGAACAGCCCGTTGATGAAGTCATCATCGCAATACCTTCTGCACCAGGCAAAGTGGTGCGAACGGTGGCAGATATCTGCCGCTTGCGTGGCGTACCATTCAGAACCATGCCGGGAATTTATGAATTGCTGGGCGGCAAGGTTAATGTCAGCCGATTACGGGAAGTGGAAATTACAGACTTGCTGCGGCGTGAACCAGTTCGAATTCATGAAGAAATGATCGGCCAGGTATTAAATGGGAAACGAGTCCTGGTGACTGGGGCAGGAGGTTCGATCGGGCGTGAACTTTGTCGCCAGGTTGCCCGCTGGAACGCAGCCTCATTAATACTGCTGGGTCATGGAGAAAATAGCATCTTCGAAGCACTCCTCGAGCTCAAGCGGGATTTTCCCACCCTTGAGCTGATCCCGGTGATCGCGGATATTCGAGACGATGTGCGGGTGAAATCTGTTTTTGATGAGTACAAACCCGAAGTGGTATTTCATGCTGCTGCCCACAAGCATGTTCCTTTGATGCAAATTAATGTTGAGGAAGCAATCTCCAATAATATTTTTGGAACACAAACAGTCGTCGATATCGCCGATCAATCCGGGGTTGAAAAACTGGTATTAATTTCCACCGATAAAGCAGTCCATCCAGCCAACGTTTATGGTGCGACGAAGCGTATGGCTGAAATGATCGTCCTTGACGCGGCTCGCCGGACTGGTAAAGCTTTTTCTGTGGTGCGTTTCGGGAATGTCCTCGGGAGTCGTGGATCGGTGGTTCCACTTTTTAAGCGAATGATCGCGGTTGGTGGTCCGATCCAGATCACTCACCCGGATATGTTTCGTTTTTTTATGACCATCCCGGAGGCAGTCCACTTGGTTTTGCAGGCAGCAGCCATGGGGGTAGGCGGCGAGGCTTTTTTGCTGAATATGGGTGAACAGGTTCGTATTCTCGATCTGGCGGAGGATCTAATTCGTCTATCAGGATTGGAGCCAGGTCGTGATATTGAAATTGTTTTTACTGGAATTCGCCCGGGTGAAAAACTTCGGGAAGAACTTTGGGAATCGGATAAAACTTATGATCATACAGCTCATCCGGATATCTTTCGGTCCACGGCTGAAAATATGGTTGAACGCAAAGAGCTTGAAGGGATTTTAAATCGTCTTAAAAACCTGATCCAATTAAATCAGCCTGAAGCGATCATTGCCCTTCTGGATGAAATTGTACCCGGGTCTTCGATCCGTTCCGCACTGCCTCCCTCAGATATGATGGATGTTGTTTGAATCAAGACAGGGATTTGAATTGATGGCTGAGGTTTCTTTTTCCGATTGGAAAAATTTCCTGCGGGATTTTCCAAACGTCCACATACTGCAGACAGCTGAATGGGGGGAGCTAAAATCTGCTTTCGGTTGGGAGGTCTTGAGAATTATTAATGGAAAGGTTGGCGTGCAACTGCTTTTCAGGCACCTGCCTTTTGGTTTTACGATTGCATATGCTCCCAAACCAGTCTCTTTTGAGGAAACCTTTGTTGACAACAAAGGCGTTCTGGAAGAGATCGATGTGATTTGTAAAAAGAAAAATGCAATATTTCTAAAAGTCGAACCCGATGCTTGGGAGGATGATTTTGATTTACCCTCCAACCAGGCAGAATTCAAATTCTCGCCCCACAATATCCAGCCTCCGCGGACGATCATTCTGGATTTGGAAGGTTCTGAAGACGACGTTTTGGGCAGGATGAAACAGAAATGCCGCTATAACATACGATTGGCTGAAAAAAAAGGGATTACGGTTCGAACCTGGGAAGATATCGATGAATTTCATCGCATGATGAAGGTGACCGGCGGAAGAGACGGCTTCGGAGTACATTCCGCTGATTATTACCGGAATGTTTATAATTTATTTCAGAGAGATGGGCAGGTTGAACTTTTGGTTGCGGAGTTTGACGGGAAACCACTGGCTGCCCTGATGGTTTTTGCAGTGGGAATCCGGAGCTGGTACCTTTATGGCGCCTCAACAGATGAGGAGCGTAACCGTATGCCAGCTTATTTGCTGCAATGGGAAGCAATTCGATGGGCGAGGAGTAAGGGTTGCCAGCAGTATGATCTCTGGGGGATTCCAGATGAAGAAGAGGAAATGCTTGAAAAGGGGTTTGAACACAGGCAAGATGAATTGTGGGGGGTGTACCGGTTTAAGCGCGGTTTTGGTGGGAAGGTCAAGCGGGCTGCGCAGGCTTTAGATCGGATCTACCAGCCCTGGCTGTACCATCTTTACCAGTGGTATGTCACGAGGATTTGAATCCGCTTAATCAGCCTTGAGAATATGGGTCAGAACGGTTGCACCGCTGCCGCCTATATTCTGCGCCATCCCAATTTTTGCACCATCCACCTGGGTCTCTTCACATTCACCGCGAAGCTGCTGGACGACTTCCACAATTTGATACATCCCGGTTGCACCGACCGGATGACCGCGTGCTTTCAACCCGCCCCGGGTGCAGATCGGGAGTTTTCCGCCTATTCGGATCTCGTTATCGAGAGCCAACCTGGGACCCTCTCCACGATAGGCAAAACCACAGGCTTCGAGCGACAAAGCGCTCATAATGGAAAAAGCATCATGCAATTCAAAAAAATCAATTTCACATTGATCAATTCCCGCCATTTCAAAGGCACGTTTGGAGGACAAGTATGCTGCAGATAGGAAGAGCGGGTCTTTGCGGCTGTGGACTGCGATGGTGTCGGTGGCTGAGGCTGACCCAGTCACCAGGATGCGGGGGCGACCTGGAAATGAATTGACTTTTTCGGCTGGCACGATGATCGCCGCAGCAGCCCCATCACCAATTGGTGAGGCATCCAGTAAATTAATGGGGGTAGCCACCATCGCAGATTTTTCGAATTGCTGCAGGGTGATTTTCTCACGTAAACGCGCAAAAGGGTTATGGACGGCATTCGCATGGGAATTGATTGAAAAAGGGGCAAAATCGGCATGTTTCCAGCCATATTCGTACATGTAGCGGCGCATGATCAAGGCATTCAGCCCAACGAAGGAAACGCCCTGTTCGACCTCATAATCTGCGTCTGCTGCCGTGGCGAGTGCGCTGGTGACATCATGTCCAACATTATCGGTCATTTTTTCCACCCCGACGATCAGGGCAGAATCCATTTCTCCCGAACCGACAGCCATTAATCCAGCTCGGAAAGCAGCAGCACCCGAAGCACAAGCGGCTTCAGTTTTAACCGCTTCTTTTTGCCACATTCCCACCCAATCTGCAATGAAAGCTCCCAACTGATTCTGACCACCGATCAGCGGTGAAAGCATATTCCCAATGAAAAGACCTTCCGGGTGTTCCACACCTGAGTCCTGCATCGCTTTAATGGCGGCATCACCTGCAATCTCGCGCAGGGACTTATCCCAGAGTTCATCAATGATTGTTTGGCCAATTCCCAGGACTGCTACAGGTCTCATAAAATCTCCGTAAATGTTCTCGTATTTAATTTTACTGGAATGTCCTCTCAGATGCTATCCAAAAATACCATCAGTTTGAATTAACTTTGCTATACCAAGGCAAAAATAGAAAATTTAATTTTGATCGAATTAGGGAATTTTTTGTACATAACAATAATGGTGCTAAAATGGCCTCATCAAAGTGTCTTTCCATCAGGATGAATAAGGATGCTGGATGAGAAAACCTGCGTTTTTAATCGTATTGATTTCAATAATCATTCTAGTTAGCTGTAACAATCTGCCAGTTAAACCGCCGACTCCGACCCTCCAAGGGGTGGAAATTTTGCCCAGGGCAACGTCCACAGAGTTGACGACTATTGAAACCCAGGGAAATCCCACACAGGAAAAATTGCTCCCAGCTCTCACGGGACTGTGGCAAATTAGACTGGAAAGATCTGGTGGAATTGCGGGAATAGGTAAACTCCTTGTAATTTCGAGTGATGGCAAGCTTTTATTAAATGATATTAGAACGAATAAAACTTCAGAAAATCAACTCTCTGAAGATCAAACAAAACAATTAGTAAACCTTTTAGCTACTGTCCGTTATCGTTTAATTTCCACTCCATCCATTTGCGCAGATTGCTTCATCTATGATCTGGAAATTACCAATGAAACTGAAAAATTCCAGGTCACTTTAAATCAACTTGATTTTGGGAATGCCGGTCTTGGGTCTTTAATCGATTTCTTGACAGAATTGATAGCCCCCTCATATTAGTTCTTTAGAAAAAGGGAAACCCTGAAGGGCATTTTCCCAGGTGTAAATTTTCGGTTTCCCGCTGTAACTTTCACCATTTTTATGCATCTTATTAATATATTTATTCATAATAAGAGGAAAAGCATGTCATTCAATCTAACAAATTTTGCGACAACCGCCAGCACTGGCGAACCAAAACGCACAAAAGTACTGGTATTGGGATCTGGTCCAGCCGGGTTGACCGCTGCCTTGTACGCAGCTCGCGCTGAACTCGAACCGGTGGTACTGACCGGTTCAGAACTGGGTGGGCAGGCAGCTTTAACCTTTACCATTGAAAATTACCCCGGCTTTCCTGATGGAGTTGGTGGTTCGGAGCTTGGCGAATTGATTCAGAAACAAGCTGAGAAATTCGGCGCGGTGGTCGAATTCGACACCGCCAACAGCGTGGACCTTTTGCAGAGACCCTACCGGGTGACCACTGACAACGGCGAATACCTGGCGGATACCTTGATCATCGCAACCGGTGCTCGTCCAAATCATCTCGAAATCCCTGGTGAATCAACGCTTACAGGTAGAGGTGTGTCTTATTGTGCCACCTGTGACGGCTGGTTTTTCAAAGAGAAGAAAGTGGCTGTTGTTGGCGGCGGTGACAGTGCCCTGGAGGAGGCTCTTTTTCTGACACGGTTTGCATCCCAGGTGACCATCATCCATCGCAGAGATTCCCTCCGAGCCGGAAAAGTTTTGCAGAGCCGCGCTTTTTCGAATCCGAAAATCAATTTCATCTGGAATAGCCAGGTGACGGATGTGTTGGGTGATGATAAGGTCACCCACCTCAATCTCAAGAACACTCTTACCGGAGAAAAATCGACCCAGGAATTTGATGGATTATTTATATTTATCGGTCACATTCCAAATACTCAGTTGTTCAAAGGTCAGCTTGAAATGGATGAAATGGGATACATTAAATCCAATGCATTTATGGAGACGAATCTCCCCGGTGTGTATGTAGCTGGAGAAGTGACGGATTCTCATTTCCGACAGGTGGTGACATCTGCAGGGATGGGCGCTTCGGCTGCAATTCAGGTTACCCAGTTCCTGGAAAAAGAAGCAGTTGAAGCTTAATCAATGTTGAACAATAAACCCACCTCGGTAAATTTTTCGAGGTGGGTTTTTTTCAACCCTGCCGATGATGATTTGGTTTAACTGCCAATCTCAATCAATCATCTTAAACGCCCATTATTCTGTTCGAAATTGCAGAATATTACATATTTTTGACAGTTATATGACAAATTCTACTAATATTTCTAATGAAATATCAGTAAAATTTATTTGTTCGTGAAATATTATACACACTCACATGCAGTCGTTTTAAGACGATATAGGAGGAACAATGGCTAAAGTTTCAATTATTGGCGCTGGAATGACCGGCGCAACAACCGCTCACTGGTTGGCAGAACGAGAACTGGCTGATATCGTACTGGTCGATGTTGTGGAAGGGATGCCGCAAGGCAAATCTCTCGATTTGTATGAAGCCATGCCGATCATTGGCAAGGATGTGAAAATTGTTGGATCGAACTCTTATGAGGCAACCAAAGGTTCAGATATCATTGTGATTACTGCGGGACTTCCTCGTAAACCTGGAATGAGCCGCGATGACCTTCTGACTGCCAATGCGGATATAGTCGGCAAAGCTACGACTGAGACGCTTAAATATTCACCGGATGCCATTTATGTCGTTTTGACCAATCCACTCGATACCATGGCATATTTGACGATGAAGGTCGGGAAAATTCCAGCCCACAGAGTCATCGGGCAGGCGGGCATTCTTGATTCAGCCCGCATGCGTGCATTTGTAGCCTTGGAAACAGGTGTGAGTATGGAAAATATCAATTGCTATGTTCTTGGAGGACATGGTGATGAAATGGTTCCCCTCACACGCCGCTCGAATATTGCCGGCATTCCGCTCAGTGAATATATTCCTGCCGACCGCCTCGAGGCGATTGTCAACCGCACTCGTAAGGGCGGCGGCGAGATCGTCAACTTGCTCAAGACTGGCTCAGCCTTTTACGCACCTTCAGCAGCGATCGTACAGATGGTTGAAGCCATCCTCAAGGACAGGCATTTAATTGTTCCTTGCGCAGCCTTCATGCAAGGGGAATATGGTTTAAATGATATGTTCTTCGGGGTTCCGGTCCAGCTGGGGCGAAAAGGAATTGAGAGAATTGTAGAATATAAACTCGATCCAGATGAACAGGTCCTCTTTGAGAAATCTGCCGCATCAGTAAAAGACACTGTTGAAGCATTGAAGAACCTGGTGAAACTTTCATAACAACATAGGAGCGAAAATACATTCGCTCCTATATTTTTTTACTCAAAGGAGAATAACATGATAATGCACGATAAGATTGCAGAACAACTTCCTGAGTGGAGAAACCGTTTTAAATCTCTCGCCAAAGAACATGCCGATGTCGTGGTTGATAAAGTTACTGTCGGTCAGGTTGTTGGCGGTATGCGGGATATCAAATCCCTGGTGACAGACATCTCTTTTGTGGACCCCGCAGAAGGTATCCGCTTCCGGGGAAAATCCATCCCTGAGGTACTTAAAGCGCTCCCCAAACCTCGTGGTGCCAAGATTCCCTATGTGGGTGGTCTTTATTACCTGCTGATGATCGGTGAAGTTCCGACCCGCGAACAGGCTCTGGCAGTTGAAGCAGAATGGGCGAAGCGGTCGGAAGTTCCTGATTATGTTTATAAAATGCTCAAAACCATGCCCAAAGATACCCATCCGATGGTTCTCCTATCGCAGGCAGTTCTTGCCTTGCAGAGTGGATCAAAATTTGCGCAGCAATACCATGCGGGAATTAAAAAGGATGCCTACTGGGAACCGGCTTTGGAAGACAGCCTGGATTTGACCGCCAAACTCCCCGTCATTGCAGCGTTCATTTATCGCATGAAATACTTTGGTGAAACCAAAAAACCAAAATATAGCTCACGTCTCGATTACGGGGCAAATTTTGCAAAAATGCTGGGTGTCAAGGATCAAAAGGGATATGCAGAGCTCGCCCGTCTGTATTTCATTCTTCACAGCGATCATGAATCGGGAAACGTCTCGGCTCACACCATGCACTTGGTAGGGTCCGCACTTTCTGATCCGTATTATGCTTTTTCAGCCTCTTTGAATGGCCTGGCGGGTCCGCTGCATGGACTCGCGAACCAGGAATGCCTGGGCTGGTTGATGGAAGTTCATAAGATGTTTGGTGGTGTTCCTACACGCGACGAACTTTACAAATTCGCGTGGGACACACTCAACAGTGGCAAAGTGATCCCTGGTTATGGTCACGCGGTACTGCGGGTTCCGGATCCTCGTTTCACAGCTCAAATGTCTTTTGCCAAGGAACGCTTCCCACAGGATGAGCTGATCCGACTTGCGGACCTGGTATTTGATGTGGTGCCTGCTGTTCTTAAAGAACAGGGCAAGGCGAAGAATCCAGCTCCGAACGTGGATGCCATTTCAGGCACGCTCCAATACTATTACGGTGTGCGTGAATTCGATTTCTACACTGTTCTGTTTGGTGTAGGTCGCGCTCTGGGTGTGACCCCCAATTATGTTTGGGCTCGCGCTCTCGGACAGCCGATCGAACGACCAAAGTCACTTTCAACCAAGATGCTTGAAGATATCGTTGCCAAAGCTGCACAAGCTGCCAGCTGAGAAATTAAGAAATAACCATCAAAAACGGATTCTCTTCAAATGGAGGGAATCCGTTTTTTTTTAATTTATCTGGAATTTTTTCCAAAAAACAAAAATATTGAAGGTTAATTTGGTATTCAATGGTTTCAAAAAAGTCGATATTAAATTTTTGAATTGATATTCTTCAAATTTTAATGCTTAACAATCGAGAATAGTTGATCTGAACCAGGAATGAGCTCGAAACCGATTTACGATCTCTCTGGGTCGATGATTTGTTTTCGCCTAAGGAGATACCGATCCAAATCAGGGGTCGAATTCTCATAGGACTGGTTCATCAGCGGTGACGAAATAATAAAATCAGCAGTGGAACGATTGGAAGCTGTTGGAATGTTATAAAGAACAGCCAGTCTTAAAAGAGCTTTGATATCAGGGTCATGAGGTTGCTGCTCGAGCGGGTCCCAGAAAAAGATCAGAAAATCAAGCTCACCTTCCGCGATTTTTGCTCCAACCTGTTGATCTCCACCGATTGGTCCACTTTTGAACTGATTAATTGGCAGACCAAGTTCATTTTCAAGCAGCATACCAGTTGTTCCAGTAGCAAAGAGATGGTGATGGGAAAGGGTTCCCCGGTTGAATCGAGACCATTCAAGCAGGTCATTTTTTTTATTATCGTGCGCTACCAGCGCAATACGTTTTTTGATTGCAATAAATTGTGTCATAGTTTTACCTTAAATTGGAAAGAAGAAAAAACCCCGCTTGTTGCGGGGAGTTTTTCGTTATGGGGTTGAAGTCGCTTCTGGAGAAATACCCTGCCATGAAAATACCCGCGGTGTTGAATTCTCACCGGCGCTGTCCCAAACAGGTTGACCTTGGTCGTCAGTGCTAGTTTGCCGGACCGTGGAAATATACCAGCGAAAAATGTGAGGCAGGCTGTCTTTGGGTCTGAAAGAAACAGGGATAATATATTTTGTATCCTTGACATAATCGACCAGACGTCGTCCTTGACCTTCGGTGACATCTTCAATTGTGATGATATAAGCCTCGTTATCACGCAGGGTGCCGATCGATGCCCATTGAAGGGTAATATTATCATCTGCAAGGGTGAACGATGCTCCATCGGCAGGCAGAAGCAGATTTGGTGCCGGATATGGTGGCGGTATCGTTGCAGTGGGAGTTGGTCCTGGGGTTGCCGCGCGCTCGCAGAGTGGGATCGTAAGGTTTAGACCCAGGTACACAGTATCCGTGGGTAACCCGTTATACGACTTGATGGCTTCAGCCGGGACTGCATAATTGGCTGCAATTGAACCGAGTGTGTCGTTCGCCTGGACGGTATAAATTACTTTTTCGCAGGCTGCAAGGGTTGCCTGCGCTGCTTCGAGTGTGGCGGTGGCAGCGGGCAATGGAGTCGGGGTGGGATAGGGAACCTTGATTTTCTGACCGATGGACAGGTTGTTGCACGTAGCGGGAAGGTTGTTCAAGACGATGATACTCTGCACCGACACCCCGAACGTCACGGCAATCGATGTGCACGTATCATTTGCAGCGATTGTGTAATCAAAGGGCGGTTCCAGCGTGGCTGTGGGGATGGGTGTGGGGGTTGTCGTTTCGGTAAAAAATACCGTCTGCGTCACAGTGGGTGTTGGCGTTGATGTTCCAGCAGCCTGTTTCACCGCTGCAGTGCTCGCACTCAGGCGCATGATGAAGAAGACAATGACTGCCCCGACGATTAAGAATAATGCCATGAGGGCAAGAACAGCCGGCAGAGAAAGGGTGATCTCTGGCATCCGGCTCGCCTGGATTGCGGCCGGTTTTTTTGCTTCCATGGATTGGGTTAACTCCGTCCCGCAAACGAGACACCGGGTTGAGTTTTCCGCTAAGCGAGTCCCACAGGTGGGACAAATCTTTTTACTTTGGGTGTTTGTTTTATCTGAACTCATACAAATTCTAATTATACCATCTCATTACCTCTGCTATAATTTATGCCTATGAGTCAAGATTATGATCTATATTTCACCATGCTCCTGATCCGTCGTTTTGAAGAACGAGCACTGGCTGAATTTTCTTCGGGGAAACTCGTTGGAACCACACACGCTTACATAGGGCAGGAAGCGGACGCTGCGGCTATTTTTTCATCCATCGCTCAGGATGATATCATATGGAGTAATCACCGCTGCCATGGACATTTCCTGGCGTACGGGGGCGATCCTTATCGACTGGCTGCAGAATTAATGGGGAAGAAGACCGGGCTAGTGGGTGGACGAGGCGGCAGCCAGCATATTCATTGGCGAAATTTTTTTACGAATGGCATCCAGGGTGGCATTGTTCCGGTCGCCAGCGGGATGGCGCTTGCAAAGAAAAAATTGAAAAGTAAAGATATCGCTATCGTCTTTATTGGTGATGGCACACTCGGTGAAGGGGTCTTGTACGAAAGTCTTAACATCGCTTCACTTTGGAACTTGCCGATCCTCTTCGTGGTTGAAAATAACCGCTATGCTCAAACCACTCCGATGGAGGTAGCGGTCAGCGGTTCCATTTCAGCTCGATTTGAAGCTTTCGGGATTAAAACTTACGAATTCGAATCCAGTGATGTTCTCGAACTCAGACCTGGGGCAAAAAATGCAGTGGATTATGTTCGCGAAAATCAATCTCCAGCGGCATTGATCCTTCATACGTATCGATTTTCAGCTCACAGCAAGGGGGATGACACGCGAGACCGTGAAACTATTACAAGTATTCGTGCCAAGTTTGATCCTCTTCGCATTCAGGCTTCTCGTTTATCCGCGGAAGAATTAAAGAAAGTCGAATCGGCTGTTTCGATCCTGGTTGATGATGCTTTTTTACGGGCAAGTGCAGATCCTTTTCCAGTTCTAAAGCCATGAAATATTTATCCAACATTAAGAAGACCTGATTTTTTGAAAAATACTCCCATCATGCTTACTGTTTTGGAATCCTTAAATAATGCCCTCCTGCAAGTTATGGAAAAAGATGACCGGGTTTACCTCCTGGGCGAGGATATCCTCGATCCCTATGGTGGAGCTTTTAAAGTGACCCGTGGCTTATCCACAAGATTTCCTGAGAGGGTACTCAGCACTCCAATTTCAGAATCAGCGATTGTTGGAATCTCAAACGGTCTGGCACTTGCAGGTCTGCACCCGGTTGTGGAAATCATGTTCGGTGATTTTGTGACCCTGACAGCCGACCAGATTATCAATCACGCCGCCAAGTTTCGCTGGATGTACAATGATCAGGTTCGAGTCCCCTTGGTCATACGGACACCCATGGGTGGCAGGCGGGGATACGGTCCCACCCATTCCCAATCGTTGGAAAAATTATTCCTGGGAGTCCCCGGCTTAAGGGTGGTTGCGCCAAATTCGCTTCCCGACCCAGGGAAATTACTTGAAACGGCAATTTCTCAAGAGGAAAGGCCAATTTTATTCGTAGAGCATAAATTGTTATACACTTGCCCGGTGTTGGAATATGGGCTTGGAGATCTTCAGGATTTTGAGATTGTTTCCTCAGCTGGTCCATTTCCAACTCACACCCTGAAATTTTCCTCTGCCGAAAAATCGAAACTGACGATTGCAACCTACGGCTACAATTTTGAACTTGCCCGGAAAGCAGCCCTCGAATTGGCTTACGAGGACGAGATTTTTTGTGAGATTGTTGTTTTCAGTCAACTTAATCCCTTTGAAATGGACCCTCTTTTTGAATCGATCCGTCGCACTCGCGCTCTCCTGACCGTTGAGGAGGGGACTTTCACCCTGGGCTGGGGGGCTGAAGTGGTCGCCCGGGCTGCCGAAGCGATACCTTCCATCAAGGTTCGCAGGGCAGCCGCGCTTGATTTACCGATTGCCAATTCAAAATCGCTCGAAGAGAAAATACTGCCCTCCCAGGAATTGATCAAAGAACTGGCGCTCGATATGGTTAATTAAAAAGATGCGGAAGATAAATTTATCGTCCGCATCTTGTCGTTCTAAATTAAATTTGACTTGGCGGGGCAAGTACAGATTTTGCGATTTTATAAGATTGTGCGGTCAGGTTACTGAAGACCGTAACGAGATAAGCCTGCACGATAAAAATTCCCACGAAACAAAACAGCATTCCAACCGTCCCCAGGACCATAGAAGCAAAACCCATCACGATAAATTGGATAATGTAAGGACCCATTCCAGCCCGGAAAAGCCTGAAGATTTCCCTGAATTGGAATGCATCTCTCAATTCACCTTTGGCTGCCAGGTTTCCGATCGCAACCGAGGTCAAAATTCCAAAGGCAATGGAAACAAATAATATCAGAAGGCTCATGCAAATCAGGACGGTCATGATTGTTGTTCCAACCGTGGCTGAATCCATATTTTGGGCACCTAAAGTCACGCCCAACTGCAGGGTTGATTGACAAATGGTCATGATAAATAATGGAAGGGAATAAGCCAGGATGACGACGAGCGGTTTCCAGCCTCTTTGAAGATGACCACCAAAATCGTCCCAATCCGGTAACGGAGTAGGATTGTTATTCAGGGTTCTTTGGATTATTTCAAGTCCCCAACCCAACAAAATGATAAATCCCACAATGGGAATGAGCGAGATAACAGCTGCGAGTCCCACTTTTTTCAGCCAATCTGGGTCCTGAAATATATAAGTAAATGCGAAACCTAAATTCATCTATTCCTCCAATATTAAAATGATTATTATATTATGTTCTAAAGCAGGTAAAATTACAATAATCAGTTCTCAATAATCACTATGACATCCATTCCTGTTTTTGTCCCCTTATTAAACGCCAATGAACCAGAAGCAAACCTGGTTGAGATTCATGTCCCTGATGGTTCCCTGGTTAAAAAAGATGACCTTATATTCACCATCGAAACCACCAAAGCAGCTGCGGATATTGAGTCGCCCGTTTCAGGCTATTTCAGGCTGGTTGCCAGACATGGAGACACGCTGGCAGTCGGAGCCCTCCTGGCTTATATCAGCGCCACACCGGACGAACCGGTCGATTTTCCAGATATCGAACCTCGCGATCCGAATTCCACATCCACTGGAGGAGAATCTGTACTTAAACCATTTGCCGAATTAAGAATGACCAAGCCTGCACGTGCCCTCGCAGAAAGCCTGGGTGTCGATTTTTCCACCCTTCCACACGATCAAATGATCACAGAGTCAACCATCAAGCGCCTTGCATTAAGATCTGTTGAGCCAGGTTTGAAACCGAAGAACTCTAAAATGATTATTTATGGGGCAGGTGGTCATGCCAAGGCAATCATGGAAATGGTCGGTTTCTTGGGGACGCATATTATCGAGGGGATTATAGATGATAACCCGTCGCTAACCGGAACTTCGGTACTGGGAATTCCAGTCCTGGGTACCCGCGAAATTCTTCCCAGACTAATAGATGATGGCATCAGCCTGGCAGCAAATGGGGTAGGTGGAATTATCAATATCTCCATCCGAGTGACATTGTTTGAATTGCTGGAACGAACCGGTTTTTCTTTTCCTGCACTTTGCCATCCGAGGTCAATGGTGGAAGCCTCTGCAAGCGTATTTGATGGTGTCCAGGTTTTTGCAAATGCATACGTTGGATCTTCAGCCGTTCTCCATGAAAAATGCATGGTCAATACGGGAGCAATTGTTTCGCATGATTGCGAGATTGGGATGTACACGCATATTGCGCCGGGTGCCATGCTGGCAGGTCATGTTCATGTCGGCGAAAAAGTTTTGGTTGGGATGGGTGTGACCACAGCAATCGGAATCAAAATAGGCAACGGGGCGCGCATCGGAAACGGCGCAATCCTGTTAGCTGATGTGCCTGAAAGAGCCATTGTTCCTGCTGGAAAAGTCTGGTCCATCAATTAATTTGTTCAATTTTCTGGTTAATATTGAAAGGATTTCCCATTCCAGGAAATAAAATGAATGATGGAATAAAGCAATAAATCCCCGCGACATAATAAAACAAAATCCTGAGGCAGTTTCAAACCGATGAAGCAGTTCGTCGATCTCTCAGGATTCGGGATTTCCTCTTTTTTTGAGTTTGATGACAAGAAAAGGGAAGTTTCTTTTAATTTAAAAATCAGACCTTTATTTTCTCCCCATTTTGCCGGATGGATTCCACCGCTGCAAAGGTCGCCTTGGTAACCCCAATCAAATGATCGTAAGGGATGGGTACAATCCCGCTGCGGATTCCTTCCACAAGGGCAACCATTTCGGCGCCGTGACCTTTATCCTGTTTAAAAGTGAAAAACTTGTGGCGCTTCCCATTGGCGATCGTTTCGAGCGTACGATAATCATCCAAGACAGCCACCTTACCAGCGCAGAAAACTTCAACACGCTCCTTGGGGAAAGATTTATCGCCATTTGCCAAGTAATCCACAACACCAATTGAACCATCCTCGAATTGGAAGGTCATCGTCATGTTATCTTCGCAGTATTTTCCATTGTCAGGCAGTGACTGTGCGCGAACATTAACAGGAATGGATCCTACCAGGTAGCTGATCAGGTCCACAAAATGGCAGCCTTCCCCAATAATTCGCCCGCCACCTTGAACCGGATCCTGTGTCCAATGATCCTTTGGAATGTAGCCGGCGTTCACCCGGTAATGAACATAAAGAGGTTCTTGTCGTCCTTTTAAAAATTGAAATAGCTTGCGGACAAGCGGAGCAAAACGACGATTGAAGCCTGCCATCAAAAGACCCTTGTTTTCCTGTCCAAGCTGGTTAACAATTTTCTCGAGTTGTTCGCGGTTTATTGCCAGAGGTTTCTCAACGAAAACATTCTTCCCAGCCTGCAAACCATTAATCACAAGATCGGCATGCCGGTCATGCCGGGTTAGAATGGCAATGGTGTTAATTTCCGGGTCGTTCAGGATTTTTTTCTCGTCCGAGCAGGCATACGAGAATCCAAATTTCTTTCCGGAGTGCATTGCGTGCAGCCCGCTGGCTGAAGCAATTCCAACCAGTGAAATTCCTTCAATTTTCTTGAGTGCAGGTAATAGGGTGGCATTCGCAAACAATCCAGCGCCGAGGACTCCCAGTTTGACATCATCAATCGGGCTGAAATTGGGATGTTTGAGCGGAATTTCGTTTACATTTGGAACTGGTCCCTGGGGATAGGTCAACAGGATTCCAAGAAATGGAATTTTTGTTTTTCCTGTGATGACATCATACGCTTCGGCTGCACTTTCAATCGGAAAACGTTGGGTAATAAGGGGTTTAACCTTCAGTTTTCCCTGATCCATCAATTCAACAACGGTCTGAAAGTTTCGCCCCTCGGTCCAGCGAACATAACCTATTGGATAATCCAGCCCTTTTTCTTCGTAGGAGGCATCGTATCGACCGGGACCGTACGAGCGTGAATTAATAAATGAAATTTCCTTCTCATAATAAATTTTCCGGGGTAAATTGAGACCCACTGCGCCAGTTGCGACTACTCTTCCCCGGTTCCGAGCGATAACGCCTGCCATTTGGACCGGGTCATTGGATGGAGTATCTGCGCAAATGATCACGCAGTCGAATCCGGAATTATTGGTAAAAGCCAAAGCGGGCTCGAAAGACTCAGCTCTTAAAACCGCTTCAACACCGAATTCACGGGCAAGCGAGACCCGCGAAGAATTGATATCGATCCCAAAAACCTGGCAACCTGCGGCTTTGGCAATTTGGATGGTTAGCAAACCTAACAGTCCCAGGCCAATTACGGCAACACGTTCTCCAACCTGGGGTTCCGCCAGGCGAAAACCATGCAAAGCAATGGCACCGAGGGTCGTAAACGCTGCAGATTCAAAATCGACAGTTTCAGGCAGCTGGGTGAGCAAATTTTTTGGCACAAGATTGAATTCAGCGTGAACTGCGTAGCCCCCACCCGCACAAGCCACCCTTTGACCGACTTTAAATCCCTCCATCCCATCCCCGAGAGCGATGATGGTTCCAGAGGATGAATACCCGAGGGACATGGGCGAATCCAGCCGGTTGAATGTTGCATCCAGGCTCGAAACCAATCCTTCCCTTTTGATTTTATCGATCACCTGCCGGACCAGATCAGGGCGGGAGCGAGCTTTTCCAATGAGAGATTTTTCTCCGAATTCAACCAGCATTCTTTCTGTCCCTGCTGAAACAAGCGAAGCAGCAACTTGCACCAGTGCCTGGCCAGGCTGGGGAGTGGGGATAGGGATCTCAACAATGGTTGTTTGACCATCACGCATGTTTTGAATGACTTGTTTCATGGTAGGTTAATTTTATCCTTTTTGGGCGTCAAGACCGTTCTTTTGCCATTACAAAACGATTTTTAAATCAGTCAAAACAAGATACGCTTATGCTCTCCAGAATCCTCGCCTCACCGGGCGCATATCTTCAGATGTCATGAAGGCTTCTGGATCCTTTTCATGAACCAGCGTTTCAACGTGGGTGACTTCCTTGCGAAGCACACTGACTGAAAGAACGCTGACCATTCCATCCTTGCCCCTGGCGGCTATCTCGGTTACACCAAAACCTTTGTCCCGCAGGACCTGCGCCATCGAAACTCCAAGTCTTGGACTGATGATCCAGAGATGAATATGCCCAATTGCCAGTCGTTCTTCAATAAACATACCAACCACATTTCCTGTGGCAAAACCAGCGGCATACCCAATGATGTTGAGCGGATTATTGAGGTGGCTTAATACTGAAGTGATAGCCACAATATAAATTGTTGATTGAAAAAATCCAAGCACCCAAGCAATACTTTTCCGTCCGCGCATAACAAAGAGCATTCGCATGGTATCCATGCTCATATCTGAAACCCGCATGGCAAAAATTGCAAGCGCTCCCATCCATGCTGCGGGGCTGAGTATATATTCCATTAATTAAAAATCCTTTTCCTGTTTAACAGATTACTTGTCAATAAGATTATTTAAGTTTACCACTGAACATTTTTTGACCAGTAAAAATAATTCATGTGCCAGTGATAAACGTTTTGATTTCTAAAACCATATTAATAAGAAGAGGTTGCCAGTCATTGCAACCGGCAACCTGTTTGAATTTTAAAACTAGCCGATCTGACGGATTTATTTCATGGCTGGGATGTACAGCCGGTCGATATATTCCTTCAACATCCGCCGCATATTAAATTGTGGAGTGATGGTGCGCATCGAATTCTTGACCTTTTCAAGCCATTTCACCGGCATATTATTCGCATCCCGCTCACCATAATAAAGAGGAATAATTTCTTCTTCCAGGGTCCGGTAAAGACTATCGATATCGGTTTGATCCTGGACCTGGGAATTCACATCAGCATCTGGACCAATGGACCAGCCATTTTCGCCGTTATAGGCTTCCCGCCACCAACCGTCCAAAACCGAAAAATTGAGAGCACCGTTGAGGGCTGCCTTCATGCCTGAAGTACCGCTGGCTTCATTCGGTCGGCGCGGAGTATTCATCCATACATCCACTCCCTGCACCAGATAACGGGCAAGGTTCATATCATAATCTTCCAGAAAGACAATTCGTCCGCCGTTTTCAGCCTTCTTCACAGCCCGGTAAACCTCCTGGATCAGCATCTTTCCCGGTTCATCGGCAGGGTGGGCTTTTCCTGAAAAAATGATTTGGATTGGACGGTTTGGAACGTTGATCATATTAATCAAACGGTCGATATCTTCCAGAATCAGGTTGGCACGTTTATAGGTTGCGAAGCGACGCGCAAAACCGATGGTAAGGACGTAAGGATCCAGCATGACCCCGCTGGCGATGACTTGTACTGGATGTAAACTGCCACTGATCCAGCGCTTCCGGGCTCTTTCCTGAATGTAAAGTACCAATTTTCGCTTGAGATGGTTTCGAATTGCCCAGAGTTCGTTGTTATGGATATTATCCATTTTTTCCCACATCTCAAGATCATCAATATGTTCCAGCCAGTCAGGTCCAAAATAATTGTCATACAACCCCCGGATTCGGCGTGCCATCCAGGTGGCGGTGTGAACACCGTTGGTGACATAAGTGATCGGTACGTCTTCGACTTTGCGCTCAGGCCAAAGGTATTTCCACATTTCGCGGGCGACGGTCCCGTGAAGTTCAGAAACAGCATTTCTTCCATTCGAATTTCTAAGAGCCAAGACAGGCATTGAGAAGGTTTCACCCCAACTTTGTTGGTGGCGGGCGAGGTCTACGAATTGATCGCGCGTGATCCCTAATTCTGCCCAAAGACTGGCAAGATATTTGTCAATCAGCCAGAGTGGAAACTCGTCGTTTCCTGCGGGCACTGGTGTATGAGTGGTGAAGACATTATTTTTCTGGGTTTTATTGAGTGCATTTTCGAAAGACATGCCTTCTTTAACGTGCTCTCGGGCGCGTTCAATAATCATAAAAGCTGCATGTCCTTCATTCATGTGCCAGACGAGTGGGTTAAAACCCAGGGCGCGCAATGCACGCACACCCCCAACACCAAGCAGGACCTCCTGCATAATCCGTAAATTTACATCAGACCAGTAGAGCCTGGTGGTTAGCTGACGCACGAAGGAATTATTTGCATCTATATTGGTATCTAATAGATAAAGTGGGGTCCGTCCGACACGAATTTCCCAGATGCGAGCCTGGACTGGTCCATCGGGGAATTCAACTTGAATCGTGAGTTCGGTGCCATCCTCTTTGAGAACACGGTTTAAAGGTAAATTTAAAAAATCCAAAGGATTATTGATGGCTTCCTGCCAGCCATCTTCACTGATATGTTGGGAAAAGTAACCTTCTGTATATAAAAGCCCGATACCCACCAAAGGCAGTCCGAGATCTGATGTTTCCTTCAAATGATCACCGGAAAGTACCCCCAAGCCTCCCGAATAAATAGGCAGGGTTTCATGCAGACCAAATTCCATTGAAAAATAAGCGATCTCATGTTGTTTTTTGGGATATGCAGTTGCATACC
This sequence comes from Chloroflexota bacterium, assembly GCA_021795965.1. Classification (GTDB taxonomy): domain Bacteria; phylum Chloroflexota; class Anaerolineae; order Anaerolineales; family Villigracilaceae; genus UBA5195. Next base: position 34,587 of record JAJYOU010000003.1, on the reverse strand, counting down.
ACATATCTTTTTCTGTCAGATAATGATCAAATTCAGTAAATACTTGATCATAAAGCTCCAGGTAAAGAGGATCCTGGCTGGCAGCGTTTAAGGCCGTGCGTGGAATTTCTCTCAACCAGCGGATTGGGTTGTGGTTAACTCTTTCCCAAAGATTGTTATCAATCCGGTTGAACAATCTTTGAGCGATTGGATTCCAGACCCACCAGAGATTGTAAGCGAGTTCATTCAAGCGATAGATACGGCGGGGAAGATCGAAATTTGTTGAAATCTTTGATTTAAAAATGGTCATTTATTAATCCTTTCAAAAATGCGCGTTCAATAATACCATGAAGGTCCCATACTTTAGGATTTTTTCCTGAAATGAAGAATTGATTTTAAGGTTAGGGGTCTATTAATTTATACTTTGCTGCTCTAAATTTGAAATCGAAGGAAAAATGATTGAAAGAAAAATTGCACGACTTTGCTTGATGATTTGGGGAAATTCATCTCTGTCATCCTTCTTCTTGTAAAACGTTTTCGAGATCAGTTTTCCCATTGTTGGGGTTAAAATAGGTTTATGCCAACCGTTCAATTATTCGTAACTTGCCTGGTCGATACTTTTTATCCTGAAACAGGTCATGCGATCGTTCGAATTTTACGCCGCCTGGGCGTAAACGTGGAGTTTCCACAAGCACAAACCTGTTGCGGACAACCGTCCTTCAACGCCGGTCTCTGGAAAGAAACCCGCCCGGTAGCGGAAAATACGATCCAGGTTTTTGAATCAGCTCCGGGTCCAGTGATTGTTCCATCTGGGAGTTGTGCCATCATGATTAAACATGGTTATCCGGAACTCTTTTCAGATGATCCTGAATGGTTGGATCGAGCACAGGAGCTATCTGCTCGAACCTACGAATTTACCGAATACCTGGTGGATGTGCTGGGGGTGACAGATCTTGGTGCTCGCTGGCCTGGAAAGATAACTTATCATGCTTCATGTCATCCGACCCGTCATCTCGGTTTGAATCGTCAACCACTGGCATTGCTTGCCAATGTGCAGGATGCGGAACTGGTTACCCTGCCAGAATATGAAGAATGCTGTGGTTTTGGTGGTGTTTTTTCGATAAAGCATCCTGAATTGAGTGCCGAAATGCTTAAGAGGAAAATTACGAATATCGAAATCAGCCAAGCTCCAACGTTGGTTGTCACCGAAGCAGGTTGCCGCCTTCACATTGCCGGTGGTCTCATCAGGCAAAAAAAACCTCAACGTGTTGTCCATATCGCAGAAGTCCTTGACCATCGATGATCGGTTCGATATGACTCTCTTATTCAACCAGAAAATACGCCAACAAATCGCAGATCCGCAGCTTCAAGCCGCGCTCGACGCTAATGCGGATAGACGGATCGCTGCACGTCAAAATGCTGCGAATGCCCTGCCAGATTGGGCTGAGCGCCGGCAGAGAGCCCATGCAGTTCGGATGCATGTTATTGATCATTTGGACGAGGTTCTTTCGTTGTTCATTGCCAAAGTTGAGCAAAATGGGATTCAAGTTCATCGTGCCAAGGATGCAGCTGAAGCCATTCGTCTCGCTTTGGAAATTAGCCATCAAGCCTACCCCGGACGTTCGAATTTGCTCATCGCAAAAGGCAAGTCGATGGTGTCTGAAGAGATTGGGTTCAATCCTGCGCTCCAATCAGCAGGACATCGGGTTGTCGAGACTGATTTGGGTGAATTTATAATCCAACTTCGGAATGAAAAACCAGCTCACATTATTACCCCGGCAGTCCATCTGCGCCGGAAACAGGTGGGGGAGCTTTTCCATGAAAAACTGGGGATACCCTTTACTGATGATATTCCAACTCTTACCGCTGCTGCCCGATCAACCTTGCGGGAAGTCTTTCTAAATGCTGATATCGGCGTCTCAGGGGTAAATTTTGGTGTGGCTCAGTCTGGCACCCTCTGCGTTGTGACCAATGAAGGTAACGGGCGCATGTGCACCAGTATCCCTCGCGTTCATATAGCTTTGATGGGGATGGAGCGACTGCTTCCAAGCCTGGATGACCTGGCATTATTTCTTTCCTTGCTGCCTCGTTCAGCAACAGGACAGAATCTGAGCGTTTACACTCAATTGATTCACCAGCCGGAAAACAGCCAGGAAAAACACCTGATCATCCTGGATAATGGAAGGTCAAGTGTTCGAAATTCGTCCTTGCAGGAAATTCTGTATTGCATTCGCTGTGGATCATGCTTGAATGTTTGTCCAATCTTTCGCGAAATTGGCGGGCACGGTTACATTGGGGCAAATGGCGCAGTGGCACCTTACCCGGGGCCGATTGGCTCGGTCATTTCTCCCGGTCTTTTAGGAAGTAATTTTAGCCAACTGGCACAAGCCTGCACTCTCTGTGGAGCCTGTAAAGAAGCCTGCCCGGTGGATATTGACCTGCCGAAATTACTCCTGCGGGTGAGAGCCGGCAAGATTCCTGATCCTCCCGCAGAAAAACATCAGCCTTCAAAGCTTGAATACGGTTTGAAAATATATTCTAGTATTTCTTCCAAACCGCGGATGTTTAAACTTGCAAGTCGATTCGTCGGGTTAGCCTCCAATATCTTGCCTGGATACCTTCATCTACCTACCCTGACTGGCTGGGGTCTCAGCAAAGATTTAGCGCGACCTGCCGCGCGCTCATTTCGCGTAGATTATCGCGAAGAGGATTCTAAATCTAAGGACGAAGATTTCCCCCAGCAAATTTCAAGACCCAAAAAAAGAGATGCTGGACCTGTCGCTCAGAATCGCGAAGAAAATGCAGGTAAAAATGCACTGATCGAAAGGTTTGATCTTGAACTGATAACTCTTGGTGGGAGTGTTCATCGAATTCGTTCGCAGGAACTTCAATCGGCGATTTTGAGATTTCTGAATGACAGGGAAATTCAGCATGTCCAGTCATGGAATGACCTGCCCTTGAAATTCGGCGACGCCCTGCGCCAGAATGACATCGAAGTTTCTTCCGTCCATTCAGCATCCATTCGGGCAGGGATCACCGGCGCTCTGGTTGGGATAGCGGAGACAGGTTCCCTGGTTATACCCGGTGGGGAAGGGCGACCTTTGAGTGCTTCACTCGTTCCGGAGATTCACCTGGCAATTGTTGATTCAACCTGCCTGGTTTCAAGCCTGGAAGAAGCGCTGCGCCTTCCGGAGATTGTTAAGGCACCAGCCACGGTGATTGTTACAGGACCCAGCCGGACGGCAGATATCGAGATGACACTGACGATCGGTGTTCATGGTCCAAAAGAACTGCATGTGTTCCTGGTTGACGGGTGACCGTCGGGGTGATAAAATTCAGCGCGCGTTTTGCCCCCATCGTCTAGTGGCCCAGGACGGGGCCCTCTCAAGGCCCAAACAGCGGTTCGAGTCCGCTTGGGGGCACCACGCTTTACGCATACCATAGAAATCTGCATTCAAATCTACAGAAAACCCCGCTCTCGCTGAACGGGGTTTTCTGTATCGTATCGTGTTCACGCGCGGCAAGCCGGGGGTGTGGGCCTATGGATGTGGAGAGTTTGATGAAAGAATATTGGATGAGCAGTATGCGGTGTTGCTGGAAAGAGCGGCAAGGATAATCTTGGATTCACATACCTTGACATCCCGGATGCTGTGCGGAATAACAGAGACAAGAAAGTGCTAAAATTACTTTATGTAGCGCAGGTACAATGACGGATTTTTCTGATTGGATTCGTGTGGAAATAAAACGCCGGGGCTGGTCGCAAGCCACTCTAGCCGAGCGTGCAGGCTTTTCTCGTTCCAGTGTGACAGCCGTGCTCACAACTGGCCGCCGAAAGCCGGGCATGAAGTTCTTTTTTGGTATTGCGACCGCCTTTGAAATGCCGCTCGCGGATGTTGTTGTCATCTGGGAGAAAGCCGGCCAGCGCGAAAGCGGGGAGGCGGGAGAGTAGGTTCAGAGCGGGACAGTCAAGAATGGTGCGATTGAGATTCAGGGCGAGCAGCACGAGAAGATTGTCGAGGTGTTTAGAAAGCTGGAGTATATGATCAAGTTCTCGGCGAGTAGCGTTTTGCTCGAATCCTTACCTCTACACCAAATATGGCTTTTGGGTTATAAAGAACACATGTTCCGCTAATTATTCTCTCGGGCGGCGAACCAGTTTAATTAGTGTTATTTTTCTAAACTTTCACATTACTCTCCAATTAGGAGTTTGTATCACAGTGAATTCACTCGAAGAAAATATCCGACCGATGTTTGGCGGCCATGAAAAATTTGTTTTTCGGCATGGATGGCTGAAAAAAAGGCGTGGATGCTGTTAAGAAAGAACCACTGGCTTTCACGCGCGATGAGGCACTGGCTGAACTTGGTGTTGGCAAGAATATGGTGCGCTCGATTCGCCATTGGTGCTTGGCTACCGGATTGGTGCAGGAAACTAACGGTGCAGGGTTGGCGCGGCCTTTACAGCCAACGGATTTAGCTGAGAAATTATTAGGAGACAAGGGCTGGGATCCATATTTGGAGGACGTCGGTTCTTTGTGGTTGCTGCACTGGCAACTTACGACCGGTTTGACACGTGGATTTGTGTGGCATCTGCTCTTTTCAATCTATCTCGAACCTGAATTTACCCGTCTTAGTCTGCAAAAATTTCTTTTAAATCAACTGGAACAACGCGGGATCAAAACAACGGATGGCGCAATTGAGCGGGAAATTGAGTTTTGCCTGCGCACGTATCTCCCTGCTAAAATGAAATTGGGCGCAATTTCTGAAGAGACGCTAGATTGTCCACTAGCGGAACTGGACCTTCTTCGCTTTTTACCTGATGACGGTTTTTATCGCTTCAACATTGGTCCAAAAATGTCCTTGCCTTTAGGTATCTTTGGGTATGCTTTGTTGACGTTTTTTTCGCGGACCGTCGAAAGCCGCCGGACAGTCGGGATTGATGAAGTCATCTATCAGCCGGGAAGCCCTGGCCAGGTTTTCAAATTGGATGAAAATACTGTGATCGAATATCTGGAATCACTTGAAGGCTTCACCAGCGGAATGATTCGTCTTCAAGAAACTGCCGGCTTGACTCAGATTTATTTGAATGAAATCATCGGGAATGACTTTAGAGGCCAGGCGATGGAACTGCTGATGAGGCACTATGAGCAATCATAACTTAACCTCCCCAGCCCAAAGGCGCATTCAAGATGTAATAAACATTCGACAAAGCGGATTGCGTTCCATCAATGTTGAGCGCGATCTGGGCAATGCGGTCATTGCGGATGGATATGTCTTGACCGCCCAGGCGCGTGCCAGCTTGAGCCGGATTCTAAATTCATTTGATAGTAAAACCCCATCACGCTCTTGGACTCTTACTGGACCTTATGGCTCGGGAAAGTCGTTCTTCGGACTCTTCCTGATGAATTTAATGGGTAAAACGCAGACGGCACATGGTTTTGTCTTCGAACAACTCCAAAGCGCAGATGAATTGCTGGCGAATCGCATCCGAGAAGCGCTCAATCACGGCAGCACTCAGGGGCTTTTGCCTGTGCCAATCGCGGGATACCGCGCCCCGTTGCAGGAATGTGTCAAGCACGGGCTGCTTCAGTCGCTAGAGCGACTGAAGGATGCTGAAAAAATCAAGCCTTTGCTGGTAGAGTTGGGAAATTGGCCCGCACAGATTGAAAGCCGGACCATCACCCGCTGGCTGAAGCGCCTTTTGGAAATCATCACCCAGCCTGATTTTGGATATGCAGGCCTGTTATTCATCTTTGATGAAATGGGCAAGCCTTTGGAGTTTGCGGCAAACCATCCAGAAGAAACGGATATTTATCTGTTGCAAGAATTGGCCGAGTTTGCGAATCGCAGCGGTAAAACACCTTTTGTTTTTGTTGGCATCCTGCACCAGGCTTTTGAACAATATGCGCATTTGCTGGATAGCAAAACCCAACGAGAGTGGAGCAAGGTCCAGGGCAGGTTCGATGATATTCCTTTTCAAGAACCTGCTAACCAACAAATCCGCTTGCTGGCGAACGCGATTGAATACACCGAAAAAGCGCCATTGAACGGTACCGAACCCGCTTTACAGCAGGCGGCTCAGGAGGCAGCTCGAACGGGTTGGTGCCCGCCGATGATGAAGACGGATGAATTCGCCGGGCTGGCGATGCAGACTTATCCCTTGCATCCAACGGCCCTGGCGGCGTTACCTTTTGTCTTCCGGCGATTGGCGCAAAATGAACGCTCGATCTTTGCCTATCTTGCCTCCCATGAACCGGCTGGATTTCAGGAATTTATCGAACGGAACCTGGTTGGGGAGTTCATTCGTCTCCCAGATTTGTTCGACTATCTGGCTGCCAATTTCCAGGGACGCCTGTACGCAAGCGGACGAGCGCGGGCAATTACGGAGACTGTTGAAAAGCTCGGTAATCTGACGAACATCACGGAAACCGAAGCCGCTCTGCTGAAAACGATCGGGATGTTAACTTGGTTGACAGAAGTGAGTGCCTTACAATCCAACGAAACCAGCCTGTTCAGCGCATTGCGTTCTGAAACGAATCCTGATGAAAGACTGCGTGAGTCTCTGCGCAGTCTGCAAGCGCGTTCTCTGATTGTATTTCGACGCTTCAACAAGACCTACTCCATCTGGCAAGGCAGCGATGTAGACATCGAAGAGCGTTTAGAGCAGGCGCAGCAACAATTGCGCGGCTCCTTTAGCTTGGCGGCCGCTGTTCAGAAATATATGATGCCTCACCCGATTGCCGCCCGCCGCCACAGTTACCAAACCGGAACTCTGCGTTACTTCGAAGTCTGTTATCTCGATTCGTTTTCGCGCAGCGAGGTGGACCTGAATCCTGCTCCCGGCGCGAGCGGCAAGGTGCTTTTGTGTCTGCCGATCAACTATGCCGAAACCGAGGCTTTCCTGCACTGGGCTACTGAGGCTGCGATGGGTGAACGGGAGAATGTTGTTTTTGGGGTGGTGGAACGTCCCGGACGCTTGGCAGAGTTGCTTTACGAATTGAGCTGTCTGCATTGGGTGGAAGAAAACACTCCCGAATTGAGAGATGACCCGGTTGCGCGCCGTGAACTGCGTACACGTCTGATGGCGATTGAATCTCTGGTTCGAAATAATATTGACCGGACGCTCAGCCCGTATCGCTTGAGTGAAGCGGCGGGCTGCAAGTGGTTTCAGGGCGGCAAGGAAGTTTCGGCGAAAGCCAATCAAGGGCTTTCTCACCTGCTTTCAGAGATTTGCGATCGCCTTTACTATCAAAGCCCGATCCTGTGGAATGAAATTATCAACCGTCGCCAGTTATCCTCCCAAGGGGCCTCGGCGCGCCGCAGCTTAGTAGAAGCCATGCTGACCCGTGCTGACCAAAAAATATTGGGAATCGAAGGTTTTCCTCCTGAGCGGAGTATGTACGACAGCATTTTGCAGGCCAGCGGTTTGCATCGCCAACTCGAGAATGGCGCCTGGGGTTTTGTGCCGCTGGATAACACTGACCGTCTGAATTTGAAGCCGATCTGGCAGGCCATATCGGATTACATCTTTACCGAGACACCCGAACCGCGGCCTGTAGCTGAGCTGTATCGCCTTCTGGGTGAAACACCCTACGGACTGACCAATGGAGTTTTGCCGGTGATTTTATGCGCCTTCATGATCATCCATCAGGGCGAAACCACTTTGTACAATACTGGTACGCTGCTGCCAGAACCGACGATTGCCAATTGGGAATTACTTCTCGCTCGTCCAGAGTTGTTCCAGGTGGCTGGGTGCAAAGTTTCCGGGACGCGCCAGGCAATCTTGGAACGTTTTGCGCGCGCCTACCAGGTCGAGCCGCAGGTCATGCCGGTGGTGCGTTCGCTGATTCGCGGGGTGAAGTCTTTGCCGGAACACGCTCAAAGCACAAAAAGGTTGTCGGAGCGTACAATAGCAGTTCGTTCCGCCTTGATTCAAGCCCGTTCCCCCGAATTGCTCCTGTTTGTCGATCTGCCGGTGGCGGTTGAGTTGGAAAGCTTTGAACATCAAACCTTGATGGCGGAGCAGGTTCACAAATTCTTTGGACGTTTGAATACCGCCCTGACCGAACTGGCGAATGAGATGCCGCGGCTGCTGGGTTGGGGCCGGGATGAACTATTGACTGCCTGCGGCCTGGAAACAGGCGAGGCAAGCTGGAGTGTTTTCCGCACGCTGGCGGCCGAATTAGCCGCCCGAACCACTCATCCTTACTTGCTACCCCTTCTCAAACGCGCGGCGGAGACCCCCGAAGCCCAGGCCGCGTTGGAAAGTGCGCTTGCTTACCTAGCCAACCGCCCGCCCCGGGCCTGGACGGATGCCGATACGGACCGTTTTGCGGCGCAGGCGCAAATGCTGGGCGAGTTGTTCCAGACAGAACGCCGCGGATTTGCCACTGATGCCAGCCTTTCAGCTGAACAGCGCCAGCGCAGCCGCCGTGTGGCCGATGATCTGCGCCAGCATTTGGAACAACAATACGGTGATGACCCGCAAGTTTTGAAAACCGCGCTGCAAATCGTTGCGCAAGAATACCTTAAGAAGTTTAATACCTGATTTTCAGTAAACCCTACAACTGATTTGAGTTTGATAGCCTGTATAATCATCCTACTATCTTTAACGGTACCAGGAGAACATGGCCATGACCGACCAGCCCATTCGACATATTCTTTCTTTGTCCGGCGGAAAAGATAGCACCGCCTTGGCAATCTTTATGCGCGACCGTTTGCCTGAAATGGAATATGCTTTTTGCGATACCCAGCAGGAACTTCCTGAGACTTATGAATATCTTGACCGTCTTGAGGTCTATCTTGGAAAGAAAATTGAGAAATTAACATATGAGGGGGGAGGCTTTGAAGAACTTTTACAAGCGCGGCGAGGCTTTTTACCTTCGGCCCAAGCCCGTTGGTGTACTGAGTTATTAAAAATCAAACCTTTCGAAAAGTATGTGGGAGATGATTTATGTTATAGCTATGTTGGTATTCGAGCAGATGAACAACATCGTAAAGGGTATATCTCGACCAAGCCCAATATCATTGCTCAATACCCATTTATCGAAGCCGGAATCACCAAATCAGACGTATTCCGTATTTTGGAAGAAAGTGGACTTGGTATTCCTAAATACTACGAATGGCGTTCTCGTTCCGGTTGTTATTTTTGCTTTTTCCAGCAACGGATTGAATGGGTTGGTCTTCTCGAAAACCACCCAGGTCTTTATGAAAAAGCAAAGAAATTCGAAAAAGAAGACTCCGAAACGGGCGAGCGATACACTTGGTCGGCGCGAGAGAGTTTGGATGAACTTCAAGCCCCATCCAGAGTCGCCGCAATAAAAGAAGAGCATTTACGTAGGAAAGAAATGAAAGATTCAAAATTCAAAGCAAACCAAACCTTGGATCAGGTATTTGGGCAAGATGATGAAGGCGGAGAAGGATGCCTTATTTGTCACTTGTAAGGCTATTCAGGAGGTTTCATGTCCCAGTTAAGTTCAGATATAGCTGATGACAAAAAACGATTAGGTTTAACGTTTCACAGAACCTTTAGTTTGATGCGTTCCGCAGTCTCACAAATTATTCGAGCTGCAGAAAAAGTTGAGCTGAATGGTGGGAAAAAACTAGATTTAAAAAGTATCAAAGAACTTTCTAGTTTAGGTAGTATTTATGTAGAGGCTATGCCTCGGTATGCTCGTGGTGCGGGGTTACTAAATTCACTAAATTTCCTTACACAATTTGGTAAATATGCAGCTAAATATGACCCATTATTAGATCAACCTGGCACCCAATGGCTTATGCATTATCATCTTAGTGCCCAACAAGGACCAGGTGCACCTTTTTGGAATGATGTAGCATCCAAGCGATTTTATCCAGGCAGTACTTTTTCTGCAGAAGATATTGTAGAGCAAATTGGCAACTTTATTTGGAAACTTGAAGACAAACCTCCAACTGAACGCGCCGTGCGAAGCACAGTAACTATATTTTTAGGCACCTATACAAAGCCTGAAGGATTGGGGAAACTGCGCCTGCTGGAGGTGTTGGCTAGCGGGCGATACCGCGTCTGCGAACCTGGCCCGGCCCCTGTCTGGGCTGTAGGTTATGCTTTGCTTGATTTCTGGGATGCGTATTATCCTGGCCGCATTTCCATTGGGTTGGATACGCTGCAAGAAAGCGGTTTTCCCCAACTATTCATGCTGGGCAAATCTGACCTGGACGATGTACTCCAAACCCTGCAAGAAGCCCGTTATGTGGAAATACACCGCACGGCTCCGCCATATCAAGTAGTTTTGCTCCGGCAAGACCGCGAACCCCTGCTCGAAAAACTCTATGGCGCAAACTAACCTCGAAACACTCATCGATCATTTGCGGTATACATCCCGTACAAGGGTTGGCCTGTGGCGTATGCCGCTCAGTAAAATTGGTCATGAAGCCGAAATAGCTGTGCAACTTGGCGTGCAGGCCCTGGATATTGGTACCTATTTGGGCGGCAAAATTCCCGCCGGGGCTGAATTTGTGCGGCTATCGGCCACCAAAGTGGTGGAAACGCTCGATGATATCGCCTCCATGCCGGGAAGAAGTGACTGTCTCCTGGTTTACAACTTCGATTTACTCTTATCTGGGGTCAGGAGTGATGAACGCCAGAGAATCTGGCAAAATTTATTCAACGGTTTTCCCAATCGCAGCAGCGTTTTGTTGCTCACTGTTCCAGAAAGCGCAACGCATCTCCTGCCATCTGATTCATTGCTGGAAAGATGGCAGCGTGATAATCGCCTGATCTAACACCCGGAGGGGTCCATGTTAATCAAAGAACTGGTCAAACTGGACGAACAGGGCAAATTCATTAGCGCTGTTCAGTTAAGCGACTACGATAACCCGCTGAATAATCTCACACTGGTCAAGTCGTATATTTTTGCCAATAACGCGCCAGATATGCAGCATGGGCAATCGCGCGCAGTCGGTTCCATTGATTTATTGGATGAAGTGCGGCTCGCTTATGTGAATAGCAGTCCCACCAATCGCTTTGTCATCATTGCCAACTATGGGCATGGAAAAAGCCATCTGGCCTTGGTACTGGCAAACTATTTTGCAAAACCTTATCAATCTGATGAAACCCAAAAAGTGCTGGAACGCATTGATTATGCTTTGCAACACAACAAACCTAAAGCCGAAAATTTTCACGATTTTAAGCGACAGTATGACCGCTTTCTGGTGATCCGCTTGCGAGGGGATACACCACGCACCCTGCGCGAACAGTTTTTTCCAGCGCTTAAATCTGCCATGCAAGAACATCCCGCCACCAAAAACGCGGAGTTGCCCTTCTGGAATCAGCAAGCCAAACAATGGCTGGAAAGCAAAGTGGATGACCAGCAATCCCGGCAATTTCTCAAAGATCAACTCGGCACTGATTTTCCCAACCTGCTTCAAGATGTAGAAGACAACAAGCAGGAAGCCTACGAGCAATATGTTCTATTGTTTGCGCATCTCAACAATGGTGTTTCGCCTAATGCTGAAGGAAATTTCAGCTTACGAGAAGCAGTGATTTGGGCAGTTGATACCTTTTGCAAAAATGCCAAACCGCTTGCTGGTGTAGTGGTTCTTTTCGACGAATTCAGCCAATTTATTGAACGCTACGGCCAAAGCAAAGCCATTGGCGACTTGCAGGACATGCTCCAGGGCATTGGCGACCGCCGGGGGCAGGCCATGTTTTTAGCTTTTGCTCAGCACGACCCGGACGAAGTGGCTGAACGCGTACAAGGCGGTCAGTCTTTGCAAAATATCAAGCGAGAATTGGGACGTATTGACCGCAAATATGCGCTCTACTCGCTGATGGAATCCGTACTGAATGCGTACCTGGCACAGTCGGAACCTGACTGGGAGCGATTCTTACAGGATAATCCGCGCGTCAAAGGCGGGCTTTACGGCCAAACAACTGAGGTGGTTTGGGAGTTATATCTCAAGCGGTATGACAAAGAATTGCGCTGGACCAATGACAAATTCCGCGAAGTTGTCACCAAAGGCTGTTTCCCTTTGCATCCATTGACCACCGCGCTCTTGTGCCATCTCAAGATGCAACAAGGCATCGACGATGATGCCCGCACGATTTTGCGCTTTGTCCGTAATCGGTTTGAGTTCAAACAAAATGAGCCAGTCATGGTCGAAGGCAAAATTAACTGGATTTTACCTATCGAACTGGCAGACTACTTCGGCCCCCGCATTGCTAAACAACAAGATTATTTTGCTTATGAAAACGCCATTCAAAACCTTGAACAAGTTCTGGGGGATGCAGTCACTCAAGTTCATTATGATATTCTGAAAGCCTTGCTGCTTCAGGTTGCGGATGGGTTAACAAACATCACAGAAAAAAGGCAACTTGAATTACTCTCCCAATTATCTGGTCACAACGATGAGTTGACTAAACAAAAGCTGAAAGAATTAAGCCAAAATAACATCATAAAATTTGATCCGAACATAAAATATAGTTCCTTCTGGCCAGTAGCGGCGAATCCGAAAGCATTGGAAGACAAAATTCGGGAAAAAATCAATGACAAGAAATTTGGAGAGGATGAACTTTTTACGCTTAACAGTAAGGTAAAAACGCTTATTTCGGGCGCCGATCATATTGAAGTAAACATTAACTGGGGTACGCCAACAGACTGGGCGGCAAACACGGCCATTTTGACCAAGGAAGAATTTACACCCAGCCACTTGCAAAAGTTGATGAAGTTTTACGAGCTAAGTTATAAAGGGTTGGAAGAAGGCAATCGCGGGGCGGCTATCTGGTTAATGGCCTTGGATGACACCGACATTCAATATTTTCAACAAAACGCACAACAGGTTTTGCAGGAGGCTTTCCCTAGCGAAAACCCGCCGCCTGTTCTTTTAGTTTTACCTGTACTGGTAAATAAGAGCCTGGTCGACCAGTTCATGCGCTATCAAGCTTTGGAACAGATTAGTAAGGAGAAAGATGCAATTAAAGAAATAGGGCAGAGCACCTATGACACCGAATTTGAACGCACCACAAAGGCGCTCGTCAAAGCGATTAGTTCTCTGTTGGGTGATATTCTGTTTGCGAGCGTTCCTCGTAAACCAGAGTATCTAGTCGTACCCCAGCCATATCGGGCAGGGGTTATGGCGATGACAGTAGTGAGTGTGCAAAGCGTTTTAAAAAGGCTATATGAACTAGCTTATCCTTATCGTCCGCCAGAATTTTTTACCGATTTGAATGCCAACCCTAAAAAAGGCGCCAGCCCATTACGAGATGCGGTCAAGGCAATTTCGAAAAATCTGATTTTTAACCGTATCCCTACACTTGTCCTAACTGGGATGACTCCTGTGGCGCAACGTGTTTGCAAGGATAATTTGCTTGCCAAATGGCACTTGCTCTCAACCTCCTATTACATTCAGGAACCGGAGAACGTTTTATCACTCAAGCACACCTGGGATTATCTGGAAGAACAAATAAAGCCGGACGAAAAAGAAGTCTTGGTGAGCAAATTCATCGTCAATCTGTTTAATGCCCCGTTTGGATTTGACTACAACACCGCTACCTTACTATTGACAGCCTGGATTGGTAAGCACAGCAAAGAAATAAATCTGTATGCAAATAACAAAAAAGTTGGCCTGGGATACCTGGAAACCTTAATTGAACAAGGATCCCCGCAGGATTTTTTGAACAAGATTTGCGTTCAAGAACGGCTAGCGCTTGCGCGGCGAGATGCCAATAAAGAATTGGTTCAGGGCAGGGAAGTGGTTGAAAAAGTTCAAAAAGGCACTCCCTATAGCCAAGCTGATGCCGAAAATGCGATTGTCACCCTGAAAGGGATTGTGAGCCAGGAAATTTGTCCGGATAGCGAGAAAGATATTTTCAATCAGGCAATCGCTACGCTGGTATCCGCACTGGAAATGGCAAGAGTCTATGACCAAACCGCACAAAAATTGATAACCGCTATTTCTAATGAAAGCAAAGTCAGCCAGTTGCTGGGGTTAGGCAATGATGTTCAACATCTGATTTGGGTTGATTTGGTATCGCCAACGCAACCGGCAAACACCGAAATCCAAGAAATATTAGACCAGCAACTCAAAAAAGCAGTAACTCTATCCTGTTCCCAGGTTGAGAAATTAAATCGTATCGAAAGCGCGGATTCTGAGAGAAATCGGCTCAAAGAACAAAAAGAATTATTACAACGCAAACATTTATTAGATCTGGTTGCCTTAGTTTCTGAGGCTGAGACCAGACTGGATGAGCGCATTAAGCAACTCAAAGCCGAAGCCGATGAAGCATCTAAAATTAAGCAAATTCAGGCCATGACCAGCGGGGCTGATTTGGCAAGGCTTTATGCATACCTGGAAGCATTGCAGGCAATGGCAGATGGCTCTGTTGGCTTTACCAAACAAAAAAATCAGAAGCAGGCTGAAATACAAAACGCAATTTCCCAGTTAGATGCTTTTGCTACGAATGTAGCCGCTAGTGTGGCAGAAATCGACCGAGAACAAGTTAATTCACTTTACGAACAACTTCTGAGTAAAGATAGTCGTTATGCAGGCACAAAGTATGAAGTACCCTTGACCCAGGCGAGACAATCTCTTTTCCAACTTCGTTCCTTCTACAATGAACTGCTACCGATTGAAAACCACGTTCGGTCCCTACGCACTCCTGAGGATGTTCAGGATATTCAAACAGAAATCGAGAAGATTAGCTCAAAATATAACGAGCAAATCGGTCAAAACCACAAAACGCTCATCGAAACAATTCAACAGGACGTTGAAACGCGTGTAAAAGAGCAATATTCGAGAACAGAACAACGTATCAATGATCTAGCGCGCGAAATCGGTTCCCCTTCCACAACGTTGAAAGATGCCCGGACCAAGCTGAATCAAATTTCAGGGTTTGTGACGCCACAGCTAAATGCCAGAATTGAGCTTTTACGCGCTAGGATTGACGAAAGAGAAGCCGAATATAGAAACGCCCAGGTGGAAAAGGAAGCACAGGAAAAAGCGGCCCGTTTGAAAAGAGATGAAGAACAATCCCGTCTGAAGCGAATCAATGAGATGAAGTCGAGAGCGGGTTTAGCGACTTTATATAAGGATGTGGAAGATTTACAGGCAATGGATGATAGTTCTCCGGTTATTGCCAAAGCGCGCGATCAAAAATTGAGCGAAATACAGCGAGAAATTTCAAACCTGGAGAGTTTTGTCGCAACTATAGCGAAAAATGTGGCAGAAACAAATCAAGAACAAGTGCGTTTACTCTATAACGAAATTTCGAACAAAGCCTGGCGGTTTGATGGCACTGAGCATGAAGATAAATTAAATGAGGCTAAGCAATATCTTGACGAGTTGCGAAACTTTTATGGCGAATTACGAGAAATAGAAAACTTGCCAATCCGAACAGCCGAAGATGTCCACAATATTCAAGTTGCCATTGGGCAAATTACCGCAAAATATGGGAATGTGATTGGCAAGACGCACAAGACCAACCTCAAAAAGGCGCAACAGGACATTGAGTATCGGGAACAGGAAGCGTATGCGCAAACCGAAAAGTGGATTTGTGCACTGGAACTGGAATTGTCAACTGCCAGTTTGAACGAATTAAAAACCAAGATTAGCCGCGTTCCTGCTTATGTTACCCCTGAGTTAACTACCAAAATTGAAGCACTTCAGCTACGGTTGAGCGAGCGAGAAGCGCAATACGAGACTGCCAAGCGCGAAAAAGAAACTCAAGATGTCATCGAACAAATTGAAAATCTTTTCTTATCCATTTCTGATAATAAGAAACGTCAGGAATGTTTAGACCGGTTGCAAAAACTACCCTAGCTGATGCTAAAAAGAGTCAAACATGCCTAAAATTTTGCTAGATTGTAATAACAATGCCATCCCCACGGCTGGCTATACGGTCATTGACACTGAAGTAGCCTTTTTAGAAAAGGCTGTTTCAGGCCAAGCATTATTTATTCGTGGGCAGCGATTATGTGCATGGGCACGAGACTTTTACGATGGGCGTGGTATTGAGTATAAAAATGCTCCATCCCCTATCAGAGACCTGGTTGAAACGTTTTCCGGGTTGACTGAAAAACAAGCCGAGGTCATCTGCCATCATCTCGGCGAAAACTTTTCAATGCTCGAAAAAGTCTCTGCACCAGCAATCTTGAGCGCTTGTTACCCAATTCCCCTTTGGGATGCCATTCCATCCCAAAAACATGCCGCAGAGTGGTTGCTGTGGCTTGACCAAAGGGAATCAGATGATGCTTTTCAGCCTATTTTAAAGGTTATGACGGATGAATGGAAATCTTTAACCCCAGAGTTTACTGAAATTTATAATAGCCAGGAAGCAACATCAGCGCACGTTTTGCTGAGAAAATGGCTGGATGCTCAAGATGTAGCCTTTATTGAAAAATTTGGCGAGTTTCCCTTGCCCATATCAGAAAAATGGGTAACTCTCCTTGAAAATTCCTGGCGTAAACGAGTTGTCGAAACTGATGGCGAATTTTTAGGAAAATTTATAAAGTTACCAACGCCTTGGAAGTTCAAACAAATCGTTGCACTGGCCACTTTGGACTATTTTGAAAAATACCCGGAAACACTTTCCATTGAACGGTACAACCAAATTGCACGTTTTGTTTCTAGCAACGACCTTGCCCGCTTAAATGTTATCAAGTCCGCTCTTATACCAAAAAACGTGCCAGATACTGCCGAATCCGTGCTGGCTTGGTTTTCAAGCGAATATTTACCATTTAGAGAATGGCAAGCCGCCGCCAAAGCCGAAAAATCTTATTCGCACGTGCTTGAATTGGGCTTGCAGTTTGCGAAATGGTATCTTGATTTTTACCCGAAAGCGCTCACATCCAAAAAACATATTAGTTTTTTCAAATCGAAAAACTTGAAAAACCAAAATTCGGGCTATGTAGACTTATTGGTTATTTTAGATGGTTTACATGCTCTGGATGCGAAATATTTTAAAGACTGTTTGCTAATGGCTAAGGGAACTCAGAAACTTGATATAACAAATGACGGTTTTTGCTTTGCGCCTTTGCCTACCGTAACCGATTTCGCAAAAGGTGCGCTTGTTCATGGTGCCCAGCCAACCCTTATGAAAGAACTTGAGTTGCTCGGGGATGATGTTTCAGAACAACAGACTCCGCTCCCGAAACTACAAGTTGCAATGCCAGGGAGCCTGCTTATTTGGCGTTTTCAAGAACCCGATCGGGCTTATCATAATAAAAATAAATCGTCTACGCTTAAAGCCGAAGTTGAAGGCGAATTATCCAAGATTGCTCAAAAGATACTGGATATTGTCGAAAACGTTGCCCCCACAATTCCTTTGCGTATCACCATCACCACTGATCATGGTCGGTTTCTTGGTATTTCTAAAAGAACCGTAGTTGTCCCCGATGGGATGCAAGCGCACGGGCGCGCTGCATGGGGACAAGTTGACATTGATTTTGGTAAAACGGGGTACAAAATTGACGGCGATCTGGTTTACCTATCAAAAGAACGCTTTGGGTTATTGTCAGAGGATGCGGCTGTCATTTTAACTGACGGTGCATTTCATCACGAAAAGTATGACCAGGAAATTTCTACTCATGGGGGCCTATTCCCTGAAGAAGTGATTATTCCCTGGATGGTGTTTGAACGGAATGTCACTAGACCTGATTTGGAATTTATCCTAAGTGGTGACGGACGAGCTAATATGCCTGGCAAAGTCCTAATTTCTGTTGTAAATCCAAGTTCTCTGAACCTGACTCTTATAAAAGTAGAATTGAATTTCGGTGGCGATAATTCCTATATTTTGGACTTACAAAAAGATGTGCCAGGATTTAGAAAAACCGAAGCGGAAATTGATTTACCTGTGTGGCCTTCCAGTGAACAAAAAATGATGGGGAAAGCCTTGTTTAATTTACGGTTACCCAGCGGTGAAGAATTCTGCGTTTCAGAATCTCTTGACGCAATAAAAGTAACTGAACTGTATACCCGAGATAAATCTCTTTTGGAAGGACTTGACCTATGACGCAGGATTTTTCCGAACAAAATTTATCAAATCCCAACCCATCTTTGAGTGAATTAGATGACAAAGTTCAGCGGGTATTTGGTGATTTATCCATCGATAAACGACGCCTACCAGCGACCAAACTCGATAAACGTGGGATACCTGCTTATGTTGCTGAATGGGTAATTGATTCGATAGCACCAGGAAAAGGTCTCTTAACCCAGGAACAAATAGCAAAAATCCGTGATTGGGCAAACCGATATCTTCCAGGCCCTGAAGAAGCCAAAGTCATTCAAAACCGTTTGTTGAATGGAGAAACCATCAAAGCATTAACTACTATGGAAGTTGATGTTCAACTTACACGTCGCACTCAAGACCGATCAGCCCAACTGAAGCTGCTCCAGATATCTGATGCCTTGATTGCTGATGGGATTGTCGAAAAGCACCCTGATTTGCTAAAGCAGGGAATGTGGGGGGTAGTTGAATTAGTAAACACACCTGATGGCGTGTCCGTTGCGAGTTTTCGTCCAATGCAAGCAACTGTTGATTTAAAGTTATTCAAACAGGCGCGTTGTGAATTTACCTTAAAAGAGTGGATGTACTTAATGGTTACATCTATGGGGTATGATCCGACTCAATTCTCCGAAGAAGAACAAATTTTCATGCTTTGTCGGCTTCTCCCATTGGTCCAAAAGAGCATGCACTTAATTGAACTAGCGCCAAAAGGAACTGGCAAAAGTTATTTCTATGAAAATATTTCATCTCGCGTGCGCTTGGTGAGTGGTGGAAATATCTCCCCCGCAGTTCTTTTTGTGAATAATGCTTCAGGTCAATGGGGTTTGCTAGCAAGATACAAAGTTGTAGTGCTTGATGAAGTCCAAACGCTCAAGTTTGAAAAGCCCGATGAAATTGTTGGTGGATTGAAGGGCTTCCTTGCCAATGCACGCTTAACGCGTGGTGGCCTACACGAGTCATCGAGTGATTGCAGCCTTGTCATGCTGGCAAACATCATGCTTGATTCAAATCAAAATCCTATTGTGTCCCCGCTGGTAAAAGAACTTCCCGAATTCTTGCAAGAAACTGCTTTTCTTGACCGGCTCAAAGGAATTATTCCGGGTTGGAAAACAAAAAAGCTGAGTGGAGATAGTTTTGCTAAAAATGTAGGAATGAAAACGGATTTTTTTGGTGATGCCCTGCTCGGTTTTAGAGATGACCTTGAAATTGATCAGGTATGCTCGCGTCGAATAAGACTGACTGGTAAAAAATATAAGCGTAATGATGATGCCGTTCAAGCTATCGCGAGTGGCATGATGAAAATACTGTTTCCACACGGAGAAGTTTCGGACGAAGATTTTATCCATTATTGTGTACGTCCTGCTAAGCAACTCAGGCAGTTGGTATGGGATCAATTACAAATGCTAGATGCTGAGTACCGTCAATATGACAGCAAAATTGAATATGAACTACATCCTGGATAATTTATGAACATAGAAGGTGTTTACCTCGACTACAACGCCACTACGCCGTGTGATCCGCGCGTTGTCGAAAAAATGTTGCCCTATTTTAGCGAGATTTATGGCAACCCAGCGAACGGCCTGCACCGGCAAGGCCGCTTAGCGGCCAGGGCGATTGATGACGCACGTGAAAAGGTTGCCGCTTTGATTGGTGCGCGTGAAAAAGAAATCATTTTTACCAGCGGTGCCACTGAAAGTGACAATCTTGCAATCCTGGGTGTTGCGCGCATAAATCGCAATGGCAAGCGCAAGCGAATCATTACCAGCGCCATCGAGCATAAGGCGGTTTTATTGGCTTGCAAAAAGCTCGAAGATGAAGGCTTTGAGGTAGTTTTCCTGCCCGTAGACGCCGAAGGTCGGGTTTCTATCGATGCGGCGCGAGAAGCAATTGATGAGAATACCCTGCTTGTAACTATTCATGGTGCTAACAACGAAATTGGTACCATCCAACCGATTTCTCAACTAGCCGAGTTGGCGCATCAAAATGGCGCGCTTTTTCACTGTGATGCGGCGCAGGCTGTTGGCAAGATTCCTGTGAATGTGGGTGATTGGGATGTTGACCTGCTTTCGATGAGCGCCCATAAACTTTACGGGCCGAAAGGGGTTGGGGCGTTATTTGTGCATGGCGGTTCGAATGCTATTCCAATGGAACCAATCTGGTATGGTGGTGGTCAGGAGAATGGATTGCGTTCTGGGACAAGCAATGTGCCAAGCATTGTAGGTTTTGGCGAGGCTTGTCATATTTATAGGGATGAATTATCCGCAGAATTGCCAAGATTACGTAGTTTGCGAGACACCTTAGAAAAAAAATTACTGGCGTCTGTTCCAATGTTAAAAATCAATGGTGCAGTAGAGAATCGATTGCCCAACACCAGTAGCTTAACATTTCCCGGCATTGATGCCGATGCGTTGATACTGAATGCGCCCGAAATTATGATTGGTACTGGTTCTGCTTGTACTTCTGGAGCGGTAGAGCCATCGCATGTTTTAACAGCGATTGGTTTAAGTAGAGATGATGCGGCTTCAACAATCAGGGTCAGCTCTGGACGATTTACAAACGCAAATGATGTGCGTGTTGCTGCTCACGAGATTAATCAGGCTTACAGAATTTTGAATCAAAAATAATATGACTGCTCAGGCACTGATAAAATTTTGTGCTTTTAGTGCGTCGCATCAGGTAAAATGGATGTTTTTCAAGCAAAAACGGCTCTCACTTATTGGCTTTTGCCTTCAAAGTCTGGTGCAATGCACTACCGTTGAGCAGTTACAGTCTGCTACAGGTTGTCGGACGATCAAGGCCGCCAGATTCTGAATTGGTGTACTTTGCGCAGACATCTGATGTTAAATTAACGTATGCCATACTTCTCTTTGCGTATCTTAAAGGCAGTTTCACCGCCTTCAAGAATCTTTTCCACCCATTGCTTGATCGACTCACTGTCAATCGAGCCGTTACTATCTGCATCTACCCATCCCTTACTTTGATTGGATTGCAGAACAATGATTAGTTCTGCATCTCCCGAAACCGGGATATTGGCGTTGTGCGTGGCGATAATAAACTGCCGACGTTCTTTCTCGCTGCGCAATGTGGCAACAATCTGGTCAAAAATGAATTGATTATCTAGGTCGTCTTCTGGTTGGTCAATCACCAATGGCGCAGGACTTTCAAGCAAGACCAGGGAAAGCAATGCGGTACATTTTTGCCCCACAGAAAGCTCGTCCAATTTACGAAAACCCAGATCGCCCTTCGACGCTTGCAATTCGACCACCGGCAAATCTGGAACTTCATACGCCTCGAGTTCAAACAACTGGCTGGGGCTTAACCCAGCTATATTGCGGCGCATGCCGTCCGAATCTATCCCAAAAGCTGTTTCCAATGTGCTAGGATCCTCATCGGCGCGGCTTTGTTCATTTCGAATGGCCTCAGCCAGATCAATCGGATCAAAATAACGAGGAATACGCGTGACAAGATGGGCTGTTCTTCCTAAATGCTGTACCGGGCGCGAGGCTTCTCGTTCCGGTTGGGCGGCTTCGGCCTCTGCCAAGCGATCCCGCTGGGGGTTGCGCACATTCAGCCCAGAAAAGAGTTCCTGTAAATGCTTCTTAAAAGGTTCCCGATAACCCTGTGGATGTACCGTCACCCGCACCATGCCGCGCAGTTTTTGCGATAATTCTTCTGCTTTGGCACGCCGTAGTTCATACTTTTTGCGCCGAATGGTTCGCAACCCGTCCAGTAGAGCTTGGCGAGACTGGCGTAGGAGCTGCACCTGCGCTTGCTGGTTGGACACTTGCCGCTGGCGTTCTTCCAACTCAGCTTTACGGCGTTGGAGCTGCAAGTAGCGGTCGGCATCTTCGGCGCCTTTGAATTCGCGCAGTAGTTCCCGGTGTGCCACTTCCTCGGTCTGGTAGGCACTTTGCCACGATTGCCGTCCCGCGTCAGTTTTTTGCCATTCTTCAATTATCGCCTTACGAATCGCTTCAAAACGGGTATCCAGGTCGCTCTGAATTTTCTGCATGGTTTGGGTAACCTGTTGCAAAAAATCCCGATTAGGTAAATTGTCAGGAGCGTTTTCTAATGCATCGGTATCTAAGCGATGACTACCCACAAACTGATCCAGTTCGCTTTGCAGGCTCTCAATTTGTTCTTGGGCCTGCTTGAGCAACCGGTATTCCTGGTCGAACAACTGCTTTCGCTTAACGCGGTCAACAAATCCCCGGCTTTCCATTCGGCGCAGCTCTTCTTGAATTCCTCCCAGTCGACTAAGCCAGTCCTGCGCAGATTCGATATCTTCTTCCAGCCGTAGAATCGCGGCGGCATTCTCGCCCATCTGCCGCAGGATTTCTTTTTCCTCGACTTCGAGAGGGTTCAACTCCTCAGCAATATAATTGTCCAACAGCCGAAGCTGAAAATCAGGCCGCTTGGATATTTCATAAATTTCCTTTTGACCATACATCTGCAGCGGCAGAAGCTCTCCAGGCGGGACATCCACCGGTTGATCATCCCCAATGCGGTAGACTTGCGGTGGTTCCTCTCCTCTGCGTTCAACGCGGTAATTAGAACCGTCCGCCAGGCAGAATTCGACGCTTACCTGTGCTCTGGGCGGAAAAACGTATTCCAAAATGCGTTCGGACTGCTCGCGGTTGGCGTCCGATTTCGCTTCCACATTGAAGGCATAACGCAAGGTTTCCAGCAAGCTGGATTTTCCGGTGCCACGCCCGCCAATCACTGCATTCAGATTTGGAGTCAGCTCCAAATCCAGCCCATCCAAAAAGCCATTCTGTATTGTGACTCTCTGGATTATGGGGTGATTAATGGCGATTTTTTCTGGGCTGCCGCGACGAATACGAACATGCGGATCCTGGAAGCAATGAAGCAACCCAATCCAGGTGATCGGCGTTTCCAGCTTGAAGCGCGAAAAACGTGTTCCAATGCCCATCTCAGAATGCTTGATTGGGTTAGCCTGATCAGGGTTATCTGATGCCCAGTAATATGCTGTTTGATGCTCGTATGGCGAGCGAGATAATTCAACTGGCAATGAATCGCCCACAATTTCTACTGCGGCAAATTTGCCCGAGTTCCATAGCTGAACTAACGTTTGACCTGATTTATGCAACTCATACCAGGCACCTTTATGATCATCAATATGAGCTAGAACAGCTAAGGCTTGATGGTCATTTATCTTTTCGATTACCTCCTGAATGCCATACTTGGTAACCAAAGCTTCTGAATCGCCGCGGACATCGGTTCCTATTCCTAACTCAGCCAACAAATCGGTAATATGTTCGCCTCGTTTCGTCTCGGGAAAAATTGCCAGCACATGCACCCCTGGTTGGACAGTGATCTCAACACCAGGAAAAACTGTCAGGCTGGTATCAGCGGCCGCAGCCATCACCCTATCTACTCCAGTAGCGGAGTTATGGTCAGTAATAGCAATGGCATCCATCCCTACGGCAATTGCCTGTTGTACTATTGCTTCCGGCGTGACAGATTTATCTGGAAAACAGTTCGACTCTGGGGTATGCACGTGCAAATCAACATTGCGAAACCACAATCCTTTAGCCATAGTTCATCCTCATTCAGTTAGGTGACTGAAAAGCTGCATTTACAGCCTGTCAAAAGTATCATCCACAATGCTGCCATTGGCTTCGATGTTAACATGATTCGAGCGCAGCCGTATGCGCTGTCCTAGGCAAACGCTAAGATGGTTTTCCCAAACAGAGAATGCTGGGCCGGTCAATTGAACATTCCAGTGCCCTGCAAAAGGTGTCCGTAGCGCGGCGCGGCCACTTTCCCACTGCCAGATTCCACCGGAATCGTCGAGATAGCCGTGTACAGCGCCTGGGGAAGATGGCGCTGGCAGCCCAGGCTGCCAGCCCGAATGGCGAGCGGGCCGAAACCCAAATGGCCCATTTGGGCCGTTGAACGGTAGACGTTCATCCAGCCAGAGCGCCCGACGCAAGATGCGTTCCCAGGGCCAGAAATCAATTTGCTCGATTTCGTTGGGGCAATTGAACGGTGTAGACAGCATGAGTACTGTCCTGGTTTCATTCGCCATCCCGGCTTCGATGGGCTGCGCCTGGATTTCGACCTGATTGGGACGCTGGCCGCGACAGGGTGAGATCACCCAGCAGGCGCTGATTCCGGCGGCTTCTGCTGGTTCGAGTGCCTGGGCATTGCCAAAAACGCAAGCCCCACTCGCTTCGGCCCATGCGGCTTGCAGCGCAACCGGCTGCTCCGGAACAAAGAAATCTACCGGTGTGATAATGGTATATAGATGAGTGTTATCTTGCGCCAGATGCAGGATCGGGCTGCCGCCGTGCTGGTTATTGCTCATCAGAAAACGCAGAACCAACGCTTTATGCAGACGAAGAGCAGCCCGGCCACTTACTGTCTGCCAAGATGGTGTAGCTCGCAAGGTTTCAAAAAGCTCTCCAGTCATGGGAATAGCCATCTGACAACCCTGTAAAGCCGAATTTTCACTCAAACGCTGGTTAGTTTTAATAAGTTGCTCGCTACACCAGCGAAACAATTCATGCACATGTATCTGCTGTAATTCAAGATTGTCTGTGGGCAAAATCCCAGCGCCAGTGAATAGACATAGATCGAAGGGCGTAGCTTGCAACATATGCCTTAGTGATCCTGCGATGACTGGCTTTTGCGCTTGCGGAAGCCCTCGCTCACGATGTGTTCATAGGTTTGCACCACATCGGGCAAGAAGTTGGCCGGATAGTTTTGGATAACGCCGTAACTGTCAATCTTGACCGGTTCCACCCGGGAGCTAGCGTTTTCTGCGTCTGGAGGGTGGATAAAGAAGATGCGGGTTTTTTCTTCCAGTTGGTAAGCACGATCCTTGACAATTTCCAGGCACAGGTGATCAATCATGTGGCTACTGTGAGTTTCGATCAACACTTTTCTGCCAGAGCGAGCCAATCCGATAAAGAACTCCACCAAGCGTGCCTGCACGTCTGGGTGCAGGTGGATTTCTGGCTGTTCCACAACCAATATCGCGCCAGGCGGAGTGAGCAAGCCCTGTACGATGACTGGCAAAATTTGGTTGTAGCCCAGGCCAACCGCACTGATAGGCACTTGCACTGACTCTGCTGGTTTACCTGGTTCTCTTTCGAAACGTCCAAGAGTTTCCACCAGGACTTCAAACACATCATTACGGTCGCCTACGGGTTGCACCATGACTTTTTGTGGCAGGTGCAGCACCTCATTTAGCAGCTCGAGCGTCATTTCGGGCAAGGCCGTTTCAGTCTGGCGACCATCAGAAAACACGTAAGTCACTTTTCGCTTGCGCAGGGACCACAGGATGGATGCAAAATTGCTACCATCTGGCAAAAGCTGCTCTTCACTACCCTGGCCGGCGGTGTAGATACGCTCAGGTGGGCGGCGAAACGAGTTCAGATAGTACAAGTTTTCGGAAAGGTCACGCCGGGCCGAGGCAAACAGGCTGCGGTAAAGTGCGGGGGTCGCTGTCGGTATAATATCGTCCAGACTGTTTTGCTTATCGCTAGGCTTGGTATAGTTTAGGTGGAATGGATCGGGCAGAAAATGGGAGAACCCCGCCGTTTCGAGCTGACCAAAATTGAGACCGGCCAGGCTGGAGTGGATACTACCCGCTAGCGGCTCGACCTGGTAATCGCCTTCACCGACCGGGCGAATGGATAATCCAATCAACGCTTCCTGTGCCAGTTTCAGTCGGGTCTGCAGTTCGGCCACTCGGATGACCGATTGACCCCCGACATCTCGTATATCTCCAAACTTTGGCACATCGGTTTGCAGTTCGGCCACTCTGATGGACGATTGACCGGATCGCCCGGACGGCCCCCACGAAAATGTAATCGAAAGGTGATGGTTGAGCGTCTGCTCCAACAAGTCGGCTGGCGGCGCAGGCAACAGCGCCTTTAAATCCTCATACAGCCCGGCGTGTTCATCAAGACGGTATGTAAAAGATACATCAATTACCAAGCTGGCTTCAGCTATGGGCGGGCGACCGTAAATAAATTCATTGAAACGTTCGCCCAGGCTTTGCTCCAATAAAGCTCCCTTGCCGGGGTTCAAGGCCAGCGTGGGTCCTGACTCCAACGTTTGCTTGAGCAGCAGCAACGCCTGGATAATCGAGCTTTTACCGGCACTATTAACTCCCGCCAAAAAGGTGAGTGGGGCCAGATCAATCTGAGTGGTATCCCGAAATGATTTGAAATTCTCAGCACGAATACTGGATAACATGCGAATCTCTCCCGGCGATAAACGCCGCCATCATTATTTTGCACATGAAAAATTTTGTCAAACAACATCCCTACACAGATCACTTCTTAGGCCGCAAGAATCCATCCCGGCCGTTCCCAATGCCAATCATCGAAGACATTTTCTGGCGATTGCTCTGGTTGGGATTTAGCGCGGCGTTTCTAGAAAGATTGCAGCCGCAACGCCAATAACGATGCTTTGATTGTCGAACTGCGTAATTAGGTTTTGCAAAGATTGGAACGGGTTCAATAAAAGAGTTACGCTTCGCCAATTTATACATATGGTTCAACTGCTGCCAGCGAAATAGCAGAGAGACCGATCCCGCTATTCTCTTTGGATTGCATCTACTATCTTACAGGCGCCTAATAGACCATTAAGTCACTTTTTACCATCATAGTTGAATTATAGCATCAGGATGAATAAGTGATCGCGCTATGAGCAAAACCGTACCGCCTCTCACAGAAACGACTCGTTAACTTAGTGTATCCCAAGCAAACGCCAGAATGGGTTACTTACTTGAAATTGCTTATTTATCGAACCTCATCTTTTGTATGCAATCTCTTTTTCATCCTTGTTCAAGTCCCCTAAATGCTTTTTTCCGACAATCCAACATCTTTGGTCAGCGAAGGAATGGCGGGCTTTTACTCTTTATGCCATCGGTAAAGCTATGTGACACGCGAACTGATAGGGTTCTCTGGTTTCGTGCCTAGATGGTGGAACAAAATAGAGCAGTGGAAGGTACGTTTTGACCAACCTTCCACTGCTCTAATACACAATTGATGTGTGACCCAAGTGAATTCGAATCCCTGTTTGAAAATCAAGAAGGGTAATTAACGTCAGCCCCGAACTCACGTTAATTAGTTAAAGTTTATGAAAATTGCAGTTTCCAAAAGCATTGCGTACCACCAGGCTGTACGCAACGGTGTGGGCCGCACCGAAACTGCTACATACACCGTATCGCTGCTGCCGTTCACCTGTATCCCACAGTTACCCTGGGATGGATATTGAGTTTTGCCAGATAGCCGTTATTCATATTGGCATAGAACTGTGCCACCGAATATGTCTGTCCGGTGGGATGCGGTTGTCCGCCTTCCCGAAATGTTTTTCATTTAATTTCCATCGCCGGAGAGGTGGCATCGGCAGCTTTGCCGATTTCGGTGCGAGCATACATATTTTTGTTGAATTCAGAGAAATCAAAACGGAAACATACAACAAAAAACGGGAGGCCAAAAGCCTCCCGTTTTGATTAGAACCCAAGCGACAACTGGCCGGAAGGCGCAGCGTCTTTGGATTTCCGGCGCGGATTGGTTTTCACCGCACCATTAACTTTTGCCCACTCAGCCATCGTTGGAGCGACTGATTGGGCAATCGCCGACGCAAAATCGGCGCGCGCCTGCAAGCGGGAGATTTCCCTGTTCGACTCATCGACAATAACTTCGGGAGTCTGGGGAATCTCCACTGCTACACTAGCGGCGCCATTGACGGCCGCCAAAATCTGCTGGTCGCAGTGCATGGTTGCGATCCGGCCCAGAGCCAGACGGTAAGGCTCCAGCCAGGAGTCATCGTTATCAATGACAGACAGGTCGATATCCTCGTCATCAGCGCCCCGGGCAACATCTGCCGCATAGCGCAGTTCCGAATCGACACGAGAAACTTCTGCCGCAAGCGAGGTGTACTCGTCTTCCTGCTCCCAGGTATTCCCCAATTCAACGATCAAATGTTGAACCGCTTCCTCGGAGTGCGCGATATCTGCATCAAGCTCAGACAAGGTTTTGTCCAGGCTGCGCAGGCGGGAGTCAATACTCTGAAAGACCCCAACGCCAGTAAGCGCGTTGGCAATCCGGGTTTTTCCCGCAATAATGACACCCAGGATTACCTCGTATTCCCCTGATGTCCGCGACTTCACGCTGTAACCAACCAACGGAAAGCCTCTGTACTCGCCCGCTACGGCGGCGTCGAAATGATTGTACATGGCGAAGCGCATCAAGGCTTTACCTGCGGCCTCGCGTTCCGTGAAGGTTTCAGCAGCGACCATAACCGAAAAGTCCTGTTCTGCGCTGCGATCACGCCTGGCGACCTCGGCCGCGAGAGCCTCGCGTTCCAGCCGTTGGGTTGGCAGGTACTGCTGCAAGCGGCTCATGCGGTTTTGGAGAGACGCGCGCCGGGAGATAAACTCCTGGCGCAGCATGTTCATCTTTGCCAACTGCGTATCCAGTTCCACTTTTCGCAAAATGAGTGGATTGCCGGACGACATAGCTTTCAAAGCGGCGTAGGAGATTTCATCGTCGCCGATGTCGTCAGTTTCGCGGCCAAGTTTTCCGCGCTTAAAGTCAGCGATAAAACCAAGCTTTGACTCAAGCGTCTGCCACTTGTAACCATCGAACGACCCAGGTGTGACGAAAACGAACTCGAACACTTCCGGGTAACGATTGCCTGGCCGCTCCATGCGTCCGGTGCGCTGCTGGAGACCGTCTGGTCTCCAGGTTGGAGTGAGATGATGAATAGCGAGCAGGCGTTCTTGCACGTTTACGCCCAGCCCCATCTTCTCGGTAGAGGCAATGACAATGCGTTTTTCGCCTTTGTTCACAGCGCGATACATTGCCATGCGTTGCCCGGTGTTCTTGGCTTCGTGAGCAAAGACAATCTCGCTCGATTTAACTCCGCGAGCCACAAGACGGCGTTCGATCTGGGCGTAGATATCCCTTGTCAAAGCGATTTCCACACCCATCACGCTGTCTTCGTCATCGCTGCCGATGTCATCCTTTTCAACAATCCGTTTCGCCTTCGGTGTAGCAAGATCGCAGAAAACAATTTGCGTGCCCTTAGTCGGAGCGCTCATAAAGTAAATGGCCGCTACGGCCTCGACCAGTTGGTCGATTTTTGGCATGGAGGCAGTGGCCTCGCCTGGAATAACCAGAGACAAATCCAGGGCGGCCTTGGCGCCATCCGAAGAGATTTTGAGCATGTTGTCTTCTTCAGGCTCGACGGCTCCCGTTTTGACTTTGTCCGCCCTGGCCGCCAGTTCCCTGACGTAAGCGCGCATGCGCGGGTCGCGCTTGCACTTAACCTTGATCAACCCGCCATTGTGTAGGGTCGGCATTTCAAGATCACCCTTTGCGATCACATAAGAGTCCACATTCTGTGCCCACATGGCGTAAAGCTCGGGCAAGTTTTTGAACTTGCGATAACGAGTGTTCAAACGAAAACCAGCTCCATCCGGGGACATTTCCACCCCGGCTGTTGCCAGGGCAAACATGGGGGACCAGGCATCAAAGTACTCGACGCCAGCGCGGATGAGTTCTGCGCCTTGCAAATAGCGCTGCATCGTAAACGCCTCTGCGATGGTATTCGAAATCGGAGTACCCGTGATCGCCAGAACCTTCCCATCACGCCCCAGAAGCCACTGCACCTTCATAAACATATCAAAGGCGCGCTGACTTTCGGAGTTTGGGAGTCCCGCAATCCGGGTCTGTTTGGTTCGAAAAAACAGGTTCTTGAACGAGTGGAACTCGTCCACGACCAGCATATCGATCCCCAGCATTTCGAACGTGATGGTGTCACGCGAGTCTTTTGCCATTGCTTTCTTTTCCAGCAGGCGCGCCTCGAAGCGCTTGATCGAGCGTTCGATTTTCTTGATCGCGGCGGCATCGGACTCGTTTTCCGCCTTCAGCGTCCACAAGTAGCGTTCCATCAAATCAATTTCGGATTCAATGAAATCCATCTCGGCCTCAGCGCTCATGGGCAGTAGCTTGAAACTGCTGTACGGCACAACCACCATATCCCAATCGCCGGTGGCAATGCGGGACATGAAAGTTGAACGGCGTTCCTTACCAAAATCGCCTGGGCCGATCATCAAGACGCGAGCAGATGGATAGGCGGACAGGATTTCCATGTGCCATTGACCCACCAGATTGTTGGGCGCCACGATCATGGCCTTTTTTACCAGGCCGATGCGCCGGCATTCCATGATGGAGCAAATCCCTGCCAGCGTTTTCCCTGCTCCGACCTGGTGGTCGAGCATGGTAGACTGGCTTTGCATCGCGCGCCAGATGGCGCGCGTCTGATTCTTGCGCAGAGTGAACGAAGTGGATAACCCAGGTAGAGTCAAATGGTCGCCGTTGTATTGGCGCACGCGCCAGACGTTGTACTTCTTGTTGTAGATATCTGCCAACAAGGAGGCGCGGGTATCGTCAGCCCAAAGCCAATACTCGAACTTGGCTTGCAGTTCGGCCTGTTTGGCTTGCACTACGACTGTTGCCTGGCGATTGACAATCTTCTTTGGCTCAGCCTTACCGTCCTCAAATTCAAGGTCGTAGACCACGATCATTTTCGACGACAGGGTTTCCGCGCAGACATCTACGGCATCCACCCGTTCCGTTCCCCAGCGAACTTTCGCGTTCTCCGGCACCCAGCCACTGATTTTCAAGAACCATTCTGCCATCGGTGCGGCGTATGTGGCCTTGACATAGCGCGGGTCAACTTCAAGCATCTCGACGAAGAATTTTTCGATGACCTCCGCAGGGATCCAACCCGCTCCTAGAGGAGCGTAGATTTGACCGGGCATCAAGAGGGCAGGCTGCGCCATCCTGAGCGCCTGAACGTTGATCTGGTATTCAGTGTCGAAAGCTGCCAGCGCGTCAGCCTCAGCCAGTTTCGCGGCGACATTACCGCTCAGGTATGCATCGTCGGTCAACCACTGCTTGGTGGCCGGGTCGCGGAAAATGCGCCCGCCGCTTAATTGGCGAACAACACTTTCTTCATCCTGGCGAGAAAACTTGGCGATGGTGGCAATATCCACCCTGCCCAGGCTATCGAGGCACGCGGCCAAAGCATCTTCAATCGAAGCGCAGTGCTGCGCAGAGTCGCTTGCGAGCCGCACAGTGGAACGGTAAAAAATATCTGCTTTTTTCCATTGGGTATCCAAATTGTCCTCCAAATAGGGCGGCGCGGAGTGGCGCCGCCCAGATAATTAAATGCGAGCAGCCCGCAAAAGTCGTTTGCAGGCTGCTGTGTGAAGAGAATAAAAGTTAGAACGTGATGGGAACTTCGAGGGCTAATAGAAATGCGCCTTGGGGAGTGCCAGAGATCAAACGGGCGTTTTGGCGCTCGTTGATGCAACCATATTTGCCAACAAACAGGTCGTAAGCCGAATTGAGACGCTCGCGCAAATTGGTAACCAGTGCGTTTGCTCCAGCGGCAACTTCTGTTTTTAGAAGCTCTTGGCCAAGCGCGTAAATCTCTTGCAACTCGGTGAGCTTTTGCTCATCCGCGAGACCAAACTTTTTGCCAATTGCGGGCAGGGTATCATCCACTGGTTCGAAGGCTGTGGATGTGTTGGTGACAACGAGTTGCGGTTGTCCTGCCAGGACATCTTCAGGGAGCGAGGCGTCCAGCGCCGACACGATAGTTGCTTCGAGATTTCTTTCATCAGGAAGCACGGTGTACTCACAGTCGCCATACATTGATCCGGACGCTGAAGGCATCCCCAGAATGTTCTCCGGGTGGCCAACATAATAGTTGCTTACATCGTAATTCTTGCTGATCCAATCGCGTTCGGAATGAGTGATCGACATCATCTGAGTTCCAATCCAGGTATCATCGCCTGGCTTTTCGCCGGGAAGCCGCTTGCGCAGGAATAGAATGTCAGTGACGACTTCCGTGCCTGCATTGGCCTTGAAAGCCGTATTCGGGAGCCGGACGGCGGCCAGGAGGTCGGCTTGCCCCGCGAGATATTTCCGTACCGCATTTTCCTTTTTGTCCAGGGTATACCTGGAGGTGATGAACGCCATGATTCCGCCAGGACAAAGGAGTTTCATTGTTCTGGCGAAAAAGTAGTCATGGATCGAGGCCCTGAGATAAGCAGGCAAACTATCATCCTGCACCGGATACGCCCCGAAGGGGACGTTGCTCAGGGCCAGGTTGAAATAGTTTGCCGGGAGCCTGGCAGTCTCGTAAGGGCTGGCAAATACCCGGCTTTCGGGGTGAAGCATAGCCAGCACCTGACTGGTAAGGGGGTCGATTTCGACCTCTGACCATGAGATGCGTGACCGCGCTTCGGGTGGCGTCGTGCTCTTGAAGTGACCATTGCCTGCGGACGGATCAATTGCCGTGATTTCCGGCAACTGCAAAATCCCGAGCCGCGTCAAGCCGTGCCAGATGGCGCGAATGACAGGCAGTGCGGTATAGTGCGCGTTGAGCGTGCTGGCGCGGACGCCTGCCCACTCGGCCTCGCTGAGTTCCGCCTGTAATCCGCGCTTGATCGCCGCGTTCAAGACAGCAGTATCGCCCCAACCAGTGTAGCGGCTGAGAAGATCCTGCTCCTCGTCTGTGGCCTCGCGGCCCGACTTGGCGATCCGAATGGCCTCGATATTAATCAGGGCTTTGTCCAGTGGACCGGACCAGGAAAGGCCGGTCACAGTTTGAAAATAGAAGTCTCTTGCCATGCTGTCCTCCAGTGGCAAGACACGCCAGTACGCCCGGTTGGGCGCAAATGACGCGCCTCGCCGGGTAAATGTGAATTACGGTTGAATGATGATGAAAACCCGCCAGTCGGTGAGTTCTGTGGAAAACGGATACTTGAGAGATTTGTCATCTCCCGTCCGGGTCGTAAACCCAGACGGCAAACGGCAAAAAGAAAAACACAGGAGGCGGGGGGCCTCCTGTGTTTGATGGATGGTTATTTGTGATTTTAGAGAATGGCTTCGAGCAAGGGCACGAGTTCAGAAAGCTGCTCTGTCACGGTTTCCCAAAGCAGTCTTTCGTCTACCGAGAAATAGACATGTGCCATCCGATTACGCATCGAGCGCATCAGAGACCAGGGAATGAGCGAATAGGTTTCTTGAACATCATCCGGTACTTGTCCGGCGGCCTCGCCAATGATGATCAGATTCATCTCAACGGCTCGGATGGTTTTCTCATCATTCTGGAATGCCTCAAAATCCATACCTTGCGTGAAAGCTTGAATTTCAGAAATCGCTTTCAGGATGTCGCGGATGCGGTCTTTCCAGGTTCTAGGCGACACGCACAGCCTCCTGTAAGACATGGGTTTTTAGCTCCGGCCTCAGGGAACGAGGGGTTCCGAGATCTACCTTGCGCTCAAACAAACTCTCCAGGTAATCTTGCATGGCAGCCAAACCAAAAAGTCCTACGGGGCGGCTGAATTCAACCAGCAAGTCCACATCGCTGTCTGGGTGGGCCTCATCGCGGGCAACAGAACCAAACAACGAAAGTGTCTGCATCCCATATTTTTCGCGGAGTTCGTTTTCATGCTCGCGCAAAATGCGCAGTACCTCGTCTCGTTTCATAGATTTTTGCTCCATTAGACTTTAGACGGCCTGACTATATTGTTCTTCCAACAAGTGTAAGGCTTCGAACTCCAGACACCAATCAATTGTTTCGAGTGTTTCTTCCATCTGGCCTGACCCTAAGCGGCTTTTCATATCCGCAGTAGTCATGCCAAAGCGAGATTCAAAGGCCGCCAGTTGTTGCTTGGTACGCTCAAGGCCTTGTTTTAGTGATTTGAGCTGATCTTCATCTCGTTTCATGAATTAATTGTACTCCAATCTTGGGCAGGTTTGTTGTTAGGAGAAAACCCAGGAGGCGGTGAGCCTCCTGGGTGAGGTGGTTAGTTATCCTGGCCTCCGCAAAATATATCTCCCAACGTCTCGCCGGTCTCTTCGCCCCACTGTTCGCGGGGTGCAAGAAGCTGGCCAGAACCGTCGTAGTCTGCACCGCACTTGCCACAAGTGGAGAGAAAAGCGTCATCGAGTTCGACCTGGCTGTGACACCGGGCGCACTCGATAACTGCTGGATGCCGGTAGCTGTTTCTTCGAGTGACAGCGCCCATATCGAGCGCCTTGCCTTCTGCGACGAGTTTCAGGTAGTGGTAGTAGTTCTCTATTGCGTTTGGGTGAAGCTCGGCAAACAAAGGTTCTCCGGTGACAGGGTCGCAGGGAAAAGACGCTCCGCTCCCGGTTTGCTCGCCACTTTCATCCACTCGCTCAAACTCGCGCCTGTACTCCGTGGTGGTTTCAACCCACGCATTTTTGATAACTGTTGCCATAACGTTCTCCTAACTTGCTTCGTACTCGGCGGCCAGATCGCACGAAAAATCGTCAATCTCCTGGCCGGTCATGAGCATTTCTGCTTCAATCAGCTCGCGGATGGTGGGCCAGGCGCCTTCGTTATCCTCGTGCGCCAGGCGTTCAGCTTCCTCGGGACTCAGGATTTTCGGGTTGGCCGCATCCCGGCGCGCATAGTAAGC
This sequence comes from Chloroflexota bacterium, assembly GCA_021795965.1. GTDB lineage: Bacteria > Chloroflexota > Anaerolineae > Anaerolineales > Villigracilaceae > UBA5195. The sequence continues at coordinate 121 of JAJYOU010000003.1, read as the reverse complement.
TGCGCCCAGCCTGGAAAGAAATGGGCCAACTGCACCCACGAACGCGCGCCCTCCTTTGGCCTCCATCGGCTGTGTGGATAAGTAGCGAATAAAACTGCCGCCGGTTTCTGAGACTGCAGAC
>JAJYOU010000002.1 GCA_021795965.1 Chloroflexota bacterium | reverse complement strand
AGAGGCAGCCGCCTGGAAAGGACCCGGCACGAAAGTCATGGATGGTGGCGGCAAGAGCCTCGTGCCGGGCTTCATCGACAGCCATTTCCACATGTTATTTGGCGCGCTCAACCTGGATGGGATGCAGCTTTCAGGCGTGGAAACCTTCGAAGAATTGGCGCAGAGCGTCCGGCACTACGCAGCAGAGCACCCCGAAGATGCCTGGCTGGTCGGGAATGGGCTGCGCTACAATCTCGGGCCGGGCAGGACGCCATTAAACCGCACCTATCTGGATGCACTGGTACCCGACCGCCCGATCTTCATCAGCGCGTATGATGTGCATACCTCCTGGGCGAATACGCTGGCGCTCAAAATGGCTGGAATATTTGAAGGTGGAGAGGTGGGAGCCAACAGTCAAATCATGCTGGATGAGCACGGTGAAGCGACCGGTGAGCTGCGCGAAACGGGAGCCTCAAAACCAGTCAGCGACCTGCTGCCCAAGCCGGACGGTTCGCGAAAACGGGACCTGCTGCAAAAAGCACTGCGCCTGACGGCATCGCTCGGGGTGACCAGCGTCCACAATATGGACGGCGGCGCGGAAACGGCTCAGCTCTACGCTGCCCTGGAAGACCTGGATCAACTGACCTGCCGCATCTACCTGCCCTTCAGCGTCACCCCGGAAACACCTTTCGAGGCGCTTGAAAAAGAAGCCCTGCTGTTTAAGCACGAATATGCAAGTGATCGCCTGAGAGGCGGAAGCGTCAAGTTTTTCATGGATGGTGTCATCGAATCTTATACCGGGCTGCTGGTGGACCCTTACAGCGACGACCCTGCCACACATGGGGCTGCCAATTATGCGATTGAGCACTACCAGCGCATGGTAACGGAAGCTGACCGGCTCGGTTTGCAGATCTTCACCCATGCAGTTGGCGACCTGGGGGTGCGGCGGGTTCTGGATGCCTGCCAGGCTGCCGCAGAGATCAACGGCCGGCGCGATTCCCGTCACCGGGTGGAACATATCGAATTGGTTCACCCGGCTGATTTAGCCCGATTTAAGGAGCTGGGTGTGCTGGCTTCGATGCAGCCGCTGCACTGCCCGATGACGCTGGAGGATGGCGACGTCTGGCCGGCGAGGGTGGGGACTGAGCGCTGGCAGTACAGTTTCGCCTGGCGCACCCTGCGCGATGCCGGTGCCCGCCTGGTATTCGGTTCCGACTGGCCTGTCGTGACTCAGAACCCGCTGCGCGGTCTCTCCAACGCCGTCAACCGGCTGCCGTGGGTTGAGGGCTTGCCGCACCAGAACCAGACCCTGGGCGAGACCCTGCTGGCTTATACGAGCGAGGCTGCCTACGGCGAGTTCCAGGAAGAGCAAAAAGGTCAGCTCAAACCCGGCTATTTGGCAGACATGGTCCTGCTTTCGGAAAATATTTTTGAAATTCCGCCGGAGAAACTGGCGGAAGTCCATCCACTCTGGACCATGATGGACGGTACATTGGTCTACGAATCTTAAAACATGGAAAATCAAACTGAAATCAAGCCCACGGAACTTCGCGGTCAGACGGCACTTATTAGCGGCGGCAGCAGTGAACTGGCAGGCGCCCTGGCGCTGGCACTGGCAGAGCAGGGCGTGCGGGTCTGCCTGTGCGGCAGGCAGCTCGACCTGCTTGAAATTTCTGCTGCCCGGGTGCGGGCGGCAGGCGGAGAATGCCTGACGCAGGTCTCTGAATTGGATACACTTGCAGACGCACAGGCGGTGCTTGACCAAACCCTTCAGACCTTTGGACGGCTGGACTTCCTGATCCTGGTCTCCGCTTCATGGGGCGGCGGCATGATCCATGCTCACAGCGTCACTACCTGGGATTTGGTCATGGCAGCCAATCTGCGCGAGCCGTTCCTGCTGGCGCGTGCCGTGCTTCCGGTATTTCGAGCTCAAAAACACGGTGAAATCATGGCGGTTGGTTCAGATTCCGGACTGGGAAATTACGCGATGGACGGCGCCTTTGGCGTGGCTCAGCACGGCTTGGTTGCCCTGGTGGACCAGATCCGCCTTGAAAACAGCGAGTTCGGGATTCGAACCCATGTCCTGATGCCCGGGCTGGCACTGGCAGATGCGCTGGACGGAAACGGCAAACCCAACCTGAGCCAAAAAGATGTCTGCGAGTGGGTGATTTTCCTCCTGACGCGACCAGCGCATTTGCGCGGGAATGGTCCGATCCTGATCTGAACCTGTCGGAACAGGAATCAATTTTGATGACTGTTCCAGTTCTATAAACAAAAGAAGCTTCTGGCGGAGAACCTTCTTTTGTTTATTGTGAAGAAAACAGTGGGATCAGGCACCGCGCCAGTATTCACCCAACTGGTTGAGGGCTTGAGGGAAGTTCTCCCGCCCGAGTCCGACGCGGAAATAACCGCCGGAGACATCAAAAATGGTGCCGGGTACGATCAGGACCCCGCATTTTTCGAGGACATCCCTGCAAAATTCATCGACGCTGCCCGCACCCAGCCATTTTGGAAACGCGATTGAGCCGGCTTGAGGAGGGTTCCAGGCGACCAGCCGGGAGTGCTTCTCGAAGAATTCGCCTGCCAGGCGGATGTTCCTGCGGATGATTTCAAGGTTGCGGGCGACAATCCTCTCGTGGTTTTGCAGGGCGATGATCGCCAGGATCTCGGAGGGGGCGCTGTTGCAGATGGTTGTGTAATCTTTAAAAGTCAGCCAATCCTGCATCAGCCCCTCACTGCGTGTAGTCAACCAGCCGATCCGCAAGCCCGGCAGGGCAAAGGATTTTGACAAGCCCGAAAGCGAGATACCCTTCTCGTAAACGTCGCTGACGGAAGGCAGGCGTGTGGCAGGGTCCAGCTCCAGCAGGCGGTACATCTCGTCTGAAAAAACGTAAACACCATGCTTTGCCGCTATCGCCAGGATCGCATCCAGCTGGGCTCGTTCGGGCAGAAAACCGGTCGGGTTATTGGGGAAGTTGATCACCAGCAAACGAGTCTGGGGAGTCATCAATTTTTCGAGTTTCTTGATATCAATCGCCCAGCCGGAGGCAGCCGGCCTGATTTGCCAGGGAACGACCTGGCAGCCAAGCGAGCGGGCAATTTCGTGCAGCGACTGGTAGGTTGGGGTGATGGAAATCACCTGGTCGCCCGGGCGGAGCAGGGTTTGCATGACCACGTAAATGGCTTCTTCGGGTACGGCGACCAGGGTCTGGTCGGCCGAAATATTCTTGTAGAGATTGGCAATTTCCTGCCTGAGGAGAGGGTGCCCCTGTGATTCGGTATATCCCAGCTTGAGATTCTGCCAGCGCGACAGGCTTTCCTTCGAAGCCATTCCCAGGAGTTCATTCAGCGTCAATCCTTCGCAGTCAGACGAACTGAGCATGTACCGGGTAGTGAATTCATATTTTGCATAATAGCGTTCAAGCTTAAAGGGAGTGATGGGCATTTTTTCCTCTTGATGATTTGGTAATTAATTTTACTTCAGTCTGCAACCCTTCAACCTGCCAGACTTGCGGTGTGGAATCAATATTCAGTTCAGGCACTGAACCATTCCATGATCCACTTTCAGGGCGTGGAATTTCCGGGAGGGGTTGCCAGGTTGCAAAAAACCGGCTGATCCAGGACGACATCGCAGATCGCCCAGTGCTGATCCAGTTCGACCAGGATTTTCCCCTGTTCGGCGGTTTCAGAAAAAGAGAAATAGAACATGCGCCGGTTCTGGTCCAGGTAAGGGTCGATGATGCTGACAGCGCTCATATGCCAGGCACGGCTGATGGCGGGGTCGATTGTTTTGCCTTTATTTTCGATGGCGTAGTTAAAAAGCCGGTCGAGTGCCTGGGCGGATTTACGGTAGCGGAGGTTGATCATGTTATCGCTCACTCCACCCGCCACTCCACCTGCCAGGATGCAGACGACAAGCGGCAGGATGATCGACCCGTTATAAACCGAGAAAGCTGCCTGTTCCACCAGGACATTTTCCAGCAGCCCGAGGATGGAGAAGACGAGGACACAAACTGTCGCAATTGAATAGACGAACAACCAGTAAGCGTCCACCCAGTTAAACTCAAGCCAGCTTTTCAAAATCGGGTTAAAAACCGGTTGAAGACCTGGCACGACTTTGAGCGGGACAAAAACTCCCAGGACTCCCAGCGTGATCCCGGTCACGATCCAAAGCAGGATGCCAAACCAGGGACGCTCCAGGCGCACGGTCAGGTAGCCTGCCGCCCCGCTCAAAATTAAGACCGGCAAAAAGGACACTTCCAATGCCAGCCAGGGGAAAGCCAGGTGGGCATTCGAAAGCTCGAAGGCATCCAACCCAAAAGCAAATAGCAGGAACGAGAGTCCTGCAGCCAGTCCATAGAGCAGCCCAAAAATGAGTTTTCGCTTTGAAATCATGTGATCCATCACTTATATTTTGAAGATTAAACGGATCGAATATCCATCCCAAGTATACAGCCTAATTGGCAGCTGGAAAAGTTTGGCTGGGAAGCGGTTGGCGTGTTTCGCAAAAAGAAAGAGGTTCAGTTTGGGCTTGCTGGTAAGCAAATCCGGTGCTGGTTTCGAAAGAAGTGATCAGGTAAATGGAGGTTCAAGTGAAGAGTGAGTCTGGTGAAAAGGAAATTTGTCGCAGTGTATAATTGAAAATCCGAGGACATATCGAATGACTTTTTCAGAAAAAATCGATGAATGGATCAGCGAAGCCGAAACCCGCCCAGGATCGGCGCTCATGATTTTGAAGCTGGTTGCCGGGCGTCTGAGGGATTTGACTGAACGCAACGAGGAGTTGCTGGCGGAAAACATTGAACTGGAAAATGGGTCGCGGGTGCAGGAATATCAGAAGCAAATTGCCCATCTCGAATTTCAACTGGAGATTTTGAAGCGGCGTTTTGGCGAGGGCAACAACGAGAGCCAGGCAGGGCAAGACCAGCCAGATTCGCTGCAGCTCCTGGTTTTCAATAACGATGGCAGGCTGCTGCGCCTGGATCCCGGCGCTTCCAGTTGGATGGATTTGCGCGAAGCAGGACAACTGACCGGACAATTTGCGTCGAATGGAGAATACCCGCGTCTATTGGCGCTTTCTGCAAACGAGGAACTGCTGCTGCTCTTCAGTTCTGGACGGGTTGCCACGCGCAAAATGAGCGAAATTGCCAGTTTCGAAGCCGGCACAAGCTGGGAATGGGAGCAGATCAGCCTGCCTGAAGCCCCGCACGGGGCAGAGAGCCTGGTGGGGATTGCCCCGCTCTCCGAGCTGGCTGTTTCCCAATTTTTTATGCAAACCAGCCGGCAGGGAGCAGTCAAGAAGACGCTTTGCTCCATCTCTGAAAAAATCCTCTCCAACCATTACCTGGGACGCGGGGCGGTTCAAAAAACGGACCAGGCTTTTGAAGTCAGTCTGGCTCGCAAAAACGAACGTTATGCCGGTCTGAGCAGAGAAGGGCGCCTGCAGAACCTGGGCGTGGAAGGGTTATCCTTCTCCGCCGAGGAACGTCTCAAGCTGACAGCCACCGATCACATGGTCGCTGCTTTTATCATCCATGCGGGCGAATCGCTGCTCGCTTTGACGCAAACTGGCAAGGTTGTGGTGCGTGATTTTGCCAGCCTGGAAACGGGCAAATCCAGCTCAGCCCATGGTCAGGCTCTTATTTCAGCGGCACGCCTGGAGCAGGGCACACGCTTCATCGGCGCGGCTGCCTGCCGCCCGCAAGATTTGCTGGTGACGCTGGATGAAGATGGAAGGCTGGCTGTTCATCCCGTCCAGGAAGTCACGGGGGCGGGAGCCATCCAATCGGAAAAGAATTTTGTCGGGCTTGGACGAATCCCGGTTTGGGAAAAGAAAGCCTAGCATGGGACTCAAGGTTGGATTGGACTTCGGCACTTCGAATTCAGGGGTGGCGATTTTTGATGGGCAGCACGTCAGGCAACTGCCGGTCGATCCGGGCAGCCTCATCCCGGAGGTGACGCGCACGGTGCTTTACATCACGCGGGATCATCGCTCCACCATCGGGCAGGAAGCGATCGAGCTTTACAGCCGTGACAACATCAACCGGCAGCGACGTTATGTGAAGCAGTGGGCAGGGGAGATCGATTTCCATGGAGCTGAACTGGACTACGTGCGAGATATTTTTGTGTTGGTGGATGAACTAAAACCGGGGCGCCTGCTGCAGTATCTCAAGACTGCCCTGCGCAAGGATGATTACCCCGGCACCCAGGTTTTTGATCGGTTCTACCCTGTCAGCAGCCTGGTCCAAATTTACCTGGCGCATCTCAAGAAGCGGGCAGAGAATCTGCTCGGGCAGGAGATCGAAGCTGTCACCCTGGGCAGACCGGTCAGGTTCTCGAGCGACCCGCAGAAGGATCAGCGGGCGGAGGACCTGCTGCGGCAGGCAGCTAATGAAGCCGGTTTTAAACGGGTGGATTTCGAACTGGAACCGGTTGCTGCGGCGCTGGATTATGAACAATCCCTTTTGCGCCCTGAAAATGCCGTCATCTTTGATTTTGGCGGTGGAACGCTGGATATCGCGGTCATGCGCCTGGGCGAGGGAAGCAAGAGGCAAATCTACGCCAGCGGCGGGGTGGATATTGCCGGGAGCGACTTTGATCGCGCCATCATCGAAAAGCGCATGCTGCCATTTTTTGGTTTGGGCAAGGTCAATTACCAGCCTGAAATCCAGGAATTGATCCGCGCCGTGCCCGACTGGATTGCCCTGCCTGAGCTGGCAACCCCCATGAACCGGGCAACTCTCGAAAAGGCAGTCAGGGCGGGACTGGCGCCGGTGCGCTTGAGGGCACTCGAAGCGATGATCTACAACGATCTATCTTTCACTTTTTACAACCGGGTGGAGGCAGCCAAGATAACCCTTTCCAGCAGCGGGGCGGCAGTCATCAGCATGGAGGATAAGGATATTGCACTCTGGGAACTCTATACCAGACACCAGTTTGAGAAGGACATCGCGGTCTACCTGGAGCAGGTTGAGCGGGTTTTAATGGATACGCTTGCCGAAAGCGGGCTGGAGCCAGGTCAGATCGATGCGGTCGTCAAAACCGGGGGAAGTTCAAATATTCCGCTCTTTCACGGCATGCTGGTGCGCCTGTTTGGCGCGGCGAAAGTGCGGGAAACAAATTCATTCACCAGCGTCACCGCCGGGCTGGCGATCCGCGCAGGGCGGAAAAGCTCTCTCTAAAGGGTTTTGTCCTGTTGGTGGTGCTGCAGGGAATCAGCTGAAAAGATTAAAACTCGGCTGGTTCCTTGTCGAGACCTTCGTGGATGGCGTAAAGTGCCGCCTGGGTGCGGTTGGCTAGCTGGAGTTTGCTGAGGATATTCCCGACGTACTTGGCGACGGTGCGTTCATGGACGACCATGTTTTCGGCGATTTCCTGGTTGCTGAGTCCTTTTGCGATCAGGCGCAGGGTCTGGGTCTCGCGCTCGGTCAGGGTCAGGGCGTGGTTGATGTGCGCGGGAGCCGGCGCCGGGTTGATCTCCTGGATCAGGCGGTGGGCGATGGAAGAATCAATATAAGATTGACCTTTTGCAACATCGCGGATGCCCTGCAGCAGCTGTTCCCAGGTGGAATCCTTCAGTAAATAGCCCATTGCTCCTGATTTTATGGCACGGAAGACCTTATCCGGGTCGGGGAAACTGGTCAAAATTAAAATCTTCGAATCGGGGGAAACTTCTTTAAAATGCGGGATGGAATCAAGTCCGTCCATTTTTGGCATCAACAAATCCAGCAGGATGACATCGGGCTTGTCCTTTTCAGCCATCGGGATTGCTTCGAGCCCGTTGGAAGCCTGTCCGATGACCTTGATATCGGACTGGAAGGAGAGGATTGAGACCAACCCTTCACGGATCACCGTTTCATCATCCACCACCAAAACCCGGATCTCTTTCATTTGTCAACCTCCGTAATCGCCCGCTGATTTACCCTGATGGTGATTTTTGTGCCTTGATCGGGGGCGGAAACAATCGTCAGTTTTCCATCGATTTGCTGCGCGCGTTCCTTCATGGAGCGCAGCCCAATGCCGCCTTTGTCGATTTCATCCAGGTTGAAACCGCAGCCATTATCCTCGATGGTCAGTACAAATTCGGATTTTTCATTCTTCATGGTGATGTCCACTTTTTTCGCCCTGGCATGTTTGAGAACATTGTTCAAAGCTTCCTGCGTAATAAAGTATAAAGCCAATTCCGTTTCCATGGGAAGCACAATATTATCATCCACCGTCAGACGGGCGTTGATATCCGCCCGACCTTCAACGGCAGAGAGGCGCTGCCGCAGAACTGAAACGAGTCCTTCCCGCTCAAAATCCACCGGCTGCATCTGGAAGAGGAAGAGGCGCATTTCCTTCAATGCCTGGCGGGCATTTTCGGCGATCTGCACGATGAACTTGGCAGGCATATCGGCCACCCCTGCCTGGATGCCCGCCTGTGTCGCTTCAGCCAGCAGGACCAGACCGTGCAGTTTTTGCGTGACAGAATCATGCAGATCACGCACCAGGCGCTGGCGTTCTGCCAGTGCGATGGAGAGCTGGCGCTGACGGTTGCTCTGGATGAAGGTTGCCACTTCCTCAGCCACCGAGGATAACTTGGCAAGTTCGTCGACACTGAAGGTTGCCCCGGCGGAACGAGCCAGGCAGATGATGCCGAGCAGCTTACCCTCAACCATCATCGGCAGCAGGATCAATGATAGCGGGCTGAGGCGCTGCATACCGGGCGGCACACGCGGGTCATTTTCGACATCCTCGATCAGGAGCGGTTCGGAGTGCTCGATGACCCACTGCACCATCCCAATATTCGTGGAGACGGAAGCCATTTTGCTGCCAGGCGGCAGGGGGATGCCGTGCTGTGCCACCAGGTTTAAATGGCTATCCAGGCTGACCGGCTCATTTTCCTCGGCAAGGTAAACCGCCACCGCCTGGCTTTTGGTGGAATATACAATCTGATGAATGGATTCAGAGAGGAAATCATCCAGGTTGAGTGCGCGGCTGGCGGCGCTGGTGACGGAATGCAGCAGGATGAACATTTCGTCGCGGGCTTGCTGGCGGGTTTCCTCCGCCTGGTGCTGCTCGGTGTTGTCTTGCCAGGTGATCAATTTTCCGACCTGGCTCGAATTCGAGTCCAGGATCGGCGAAATGTTGATGTTCAGGTATTTCCAGCGGTCATCAATTTTGATCGACCCTTTGAACTGCAGCTCGCGCGGTTTCTTCAGGCTGGCGGTCAGATCTGGCCAATCTTCAAAGATTTTTTCTGCCGGCTGACCGATCAACTGGCGCGATCTGAGTCCGATGATTTTCTCGGCGGAGGCGTTGATGTCGATGATGCAGTTGGCGTCGTCGAGAATGATCCAGCCGTCGCTCATGTGTTCAACGATAATATCGCGCGGGATGGAGGAATATTTTTTCCGGCTGATGCGGGTATAACCAAGCAGAATCGCGGCTTCAATGATCAGGAGCGAGACAAGCATCAAGGAGGGTGCAGGAATTTGCCCGGGCAGATTGATCAGGTTATTGAGCGATATTCCAGCGGCGATGCCAGCGATCAACAAGGAAAAGCGGGGACGATCTGCGGGCGCTCTCAGGTTGTAATCCCGCGCCAGGAAAAAAATGCCCACGATCAAAAGCAGGCTGGCGAAGAAGGAGTTCTCGAAAAACCAGGGGCGCAGAATTGCGAGCGAGGCTGAAAGGTCAGCTGCTGGGCTGGCAGCAGTGGCTGCCAGTGTGATGATCAACTGTATGAATGCCACCAGCGGTTCAAGCAGGAGCAGGGTCAGGTTGAGCGGTTTGAACCATGAATCCGAATGGGTAAACCGGATGATGTATATGAAGAGTGCCAGGATGCAGGTTTTTTCCAGCAGGTAAATCAACCCCAGCATCAGCCAGGGCGGGAGAAGGGCAGGTTTATCGAGGGCGGCATTCAACCCGGCTGCAGCCGCAAGCGCGAAGGCAAAAAAAATCAGGCTCTTCGTGCCGGCATACTGTTTAAAACGTATGCCTGCGTAAAGCGTGATCACGACAGCGGTCAGCGAAAGGTAGAAGAGGCTGAGATTAATCATTCCAGGGTGTGAAACAATCCAGGGCTGAAAGATTCGGTTTGGAATGGTGCGCCCGATTTCTAAAAATTATACTATAACGTCTCTGAATTGACTGAGCGCTGGTGTCTTCAGGCAGAGGGCACCTGCCTTGAAGTGCATGCGGTCAGCGCCTGACGGTAATCCTGGTTTGCCGGATCCAAAGCGATGGCGGAACGATAAGCGCGGCGGGCTTCAACGAACTTGTTTTTCTTGCGGTAAAGGCGGGCAATCTCCACCCAGGGCAGGGCAGATTTGGGGTCGAGGCGGGCGACTTTATAAAATGCGCGCATGGCTTGATTGATCAGTCCCATTTCCTTATAAAGCTGGGCGAGCTGCGACCACGTATCCGCGTTAAGGTGATTGACCCGGTTTGCCTTTTGGAAGGCTTGCAGGGCGGCGCTGTGCTGCCTTTTCTGCAGCAGAAGGCTGCCTTCAAGGCGCAGGGCGGATTCATTTTTTGGTTTCATGCGGAGCGCTTTTCGACAAGCCTGGAGCGCAAGGTCCAGTTTACCCTGGTTGGCGTGAATGACTGCCAGGTTGAGCCACGAATTGAGCAGGTGCGGATCCAGTTCGAGCGCTTTCAGGCTGGCGCCGACTGCCTTTTCAGGCTCGTTGGACCTGCGGTAATGCAGCCCCAGGTTTTCCCAGGCGCTGGCAAGGGCTGGATCCAGTTTCAGGCTGCGCTGGAAGGATTCGAGTGCCTGGTCGGGATGATTGAGACTTTCGAGCACCAACCCCAGTCCATTCCAGGAGCGAGCCTGCAGGCTGGCGAGAGACTGGTCGCGGGCAATTTGCAGGCTTTGTTTAACCTGGTCTCTTGCCAGGGATAAAGTTCCCGCCGCCCAGTTCAAACCCGCCAGCGACATCAGCAATTCTGCCCGAATGACCGGCGCTTCCTTCCATTCGGGGATTTCATTTAATAAATCCTGACGCAAATTAATTCCTGCGGGAGATTCTCGAAGCAGGGCTTCAGCCTGCCAGCTTTCCGGGTTAAGCTTTCGTGTCACTGAGAGGACTTTTCTTGGAGTGATTTTCCCGGATAATTCGAGTGTGTGATGCCTGAATGCCCAGAAGTCGAGCGCGTTTGAGGGCAGGTCATTGGCTTCCTTTTCACTGAGCCAGAATACTGCTCGAACCTGGAAATCGACCAGCAGCTCGCGGCGCATGTTGAGGGCGCGGTAGGCATTCATGCCGTCCACGCCGCCGCCGTGATCCAAGCCCGAGACGAAGAAGACGCTCTCCTCCCGGCGCGGGGAGTGGGCGAGATCTGGCAGGATGTCGAAATTCTTCGGGTTGATGACAACTTGAATGACGTCCAACCTGTGCTTGAGCAGCCGGTTCTGCAGATCAAGCTGCGCGAGGGTCATCACCAGGTCTGATTGACAAGTTGAAACCAGGATGGAGGGTCTCTGCCAGCGGACTGCCATGCGGAGTTCATCCAGCATGGTGGAGATCAATTCTTCGTTTTTAACCTTGATTTCGGGGGATTTTTTTGCAATTTTCATGGTTTTTAACTCAATAAACCAAATTTCATGGGGTTAAAGCGCTCTCTGGTCATTAATGACCAGTGTCCTGGGCATTTTTACGAAAATATTTTGTCTTAAAAGTGAATGAAGATTTACCTCTTAATGCCGTTTTAGAAAATATTCAAAATCAATAGAATTTAGATACCCTCTGAACGAAATCTTGGATATTGGGTATTTTCAATCAGAATTTCCCGGCTGTTTATTTTCCATCACGAAAATAATTATAAGCCAAAACCAGGCGGCGACGAAATTGAGGAGATCACGAGTGTTTATCGGACAGCACCAATCTTTATGCAGTGAAAAAAACAGTCTCGAAATCCCGGAAGTTTACCGCGGGTTTTTCGGCGGCAAGGTTGTGGTGACGCAGGGTTTTGAAAAAAACATCCTGATCCTGCCAGTCGAGACATTCGAGAAATTATCCAAATTATTGATGGCATTAAATATTACGGATCCGCTGGTGCGTGGCTTGCAAAGGTTATTGCTGGGCAGCGCTTCTTATTCGCAAATTGACCGCGATGGAAGCATTGATTTACCGGCGGCTTTGAAACAATTTGCGGGGTTAACCTCAAAGGCGATCCTGGTCGGACAGGGTGGATATTTCGAAGTCTGGTCGCAGGATGGCTGGAAGAAGCAGGAAAAGGATTTGCAGGATGCGCAGGAAAATTCAAGCAGGTTTTCATCCCTGAACCTGGCCGGGTTATGACGATTAAAACCGACGTGATCGCAAAGAGGATTAAATGAGCAATTTTGATTACATCAGAGCAACAGATTTTGACCGCGCCTGGCTAAACTTTGAGTTGGATCTGCCGCTTGAGCCACGTCCGGATGGTGGTCCGAACCCGTTTTACATCACCCGCCCTGGCGACCCGATTGCTGAGCTGGGAGATTCTCTCATGGCACCGTTTTACCGCCCGCCCAAGTTTTTCTTTTCGGGGCATCGCGGCTGCGGAAAATCGACCGAATTATTACACCTGATGTCGAGTCCGAAAATAAAGCAGAAATATTTCCCGATCAATTTCAGTATCCGCGACGAAGCGGATATTATCGACCTCGATTACAGGGATGTCCTCCTGGCAATCGGCGGGCGGATGTTCCGTGATTACCGCCGCAAGGGCGGCGAGCTGCCGGCTCGGTTAATGAAGGACCTCGATAGCTGGCGCGGCAAGGTTGAAGAAGAAATGACCACCATCACCAAGGGGCGCGTCAGCGGTTTCGAAATTACTTCGGCGATCGACGCTTTTTTCGCCAATGCCAGCATGAAAATGAAATTGGAACCGACCACCCGCACGGTGATTCGGCAGGTGATTGACCGCAACGTGACTGGTTTGATCGATGTCATCAACAGCATCGCGGCGGCGATCAAAGCCCGTGAAGGCAAAATACCCCTCATTTTGATTGACGACCTCGATAAGCCCGGTCTCAAGGAAGCCCGCTCCATTTTCCAGGAACGGCGTGAAATCATGATGCAGCCAAACGTTGCGATCGTGTACACCGTTTCGAGCGCGTTGTTTTACAGCAAGGATTTCGATTCCATCCGCGACCAGGCTCAGTTCCTGCCGAACGTCAAACTGCATGCCCACAATGCGCCCAACCAGCTCTCACGCGAAGGCTTCGAAACTTTGCGCAGATTTGTCAGCCTGCGCATGGACCCCCGCCTGATCGATGCGAAGGCGCTGGACCAGGCGATTGATTACAGCGGCGGAGTCTTCCGTGAAATGGCTCGCATCATGCGCACATCCATCGGGCGTGCCCGGCGGCGAAAAGCCAGCATGGTGGAAAGCGCTGACGTTGAATGGGCTGCCACGGAAATCCGCAACGAATACAGGCGCATCCTGAATAAGGAAGATTTGGATCTGCTCAAGCAGATCCACGAACACAACAACCTGGAATACAACGACAGGATCAGACCGCTGCTTCAGCTTTTGGCACTGTTGGAATACCGCAACGGCGAAAACTGGATTGATATTCACCCTGTCCTCAGGAAATTACTCTATGAGTGAATCTACTCCGGTACTGGATGTTGATGTGGAGCTGATGGAAGATCAGCTGGATGCCATCTTGCATGAATTGACTTTGTCAATCAAATGGGGGCGTCCTTCCATCCTGTTTGCATTATATGCAACCAGCAGCATCCGTGACCAGGCGCAGCAAAAGCTCGAAGAATCAATTTTCAAGTCAAACCTGGAAGTGGTTCATTACCAGATTGAATATGAAGACCAGCTTGATTTGTCCCAATTTATTGCCGATATTTCCAACCGCGAAAACGTCATTTTCTTTATTGACCCGCTCAACAGCAACCATCAAAACACGAAAATCAACCTGCTGATCTCTGAGCTGAATTCATGCCGCGAGTACATGATCGATAACCGGGTCAGGGTGGTTTTTTGGATGACCCCCGAGGAAGCTTTGAGCCTGGCTCACGCCTCTCCCGATTTTTGGGCATCGCGGCACCGGGTTTTTGAATTTTTGCATGAAGATAAAAACGTTAGGATCTCAGCCCGGGGTTTTGAGCCGGTGCAAACAGCCACTGCCGCCCCGCTCCCAACCAGGAGCAACCTGGTTGCCGCGGATGAAGAATTAATGGACGACTCTGCGCTGGTTCTGGATTTTCCGGAATTTGGTGATTCGAGCGTCAACGGCATCAATTTGCTTTTGATGATGGGCGTTGGCAGCTGGAAGGACGGCGATCTTGAAAAAGCCAGGGAATCGCTCAACGCCGCTCTCAAAATTGCTGAGAATTCCAAGAATAATACCTACATCGCCAGCTGTCTGAAAGCCATCGCGCTGGTCAATTCGGACCTGGGAAAGATTTCTGAGGCAGTTCGCTCTTACTTGAAGGTGATCGAACTGGGTGAAGAGAATGTGACGATCTGGAACAACATTGGCAAACTTTTCCTGAAGGCGGGAAAATACGTCGACGCGAAAAACGCCTTCAATAATGCCCTCTCGCTGGATGCCACCGACCCGATCAGCTGGAACGGCATGGGCAGCATGTATGCCGCCAGCCACAAGCTGGACGATGCGGTTCGCTGCTTCAAAAATGCAATCCAGTACAACGCGGGTTACGTCAAACCGTGGTTGAACCTGGGCGATGTACTCGTCATGCAAAACCGCAGCAGCGACGCACTTTATGCGTACCTGCGTTGCGTTGAAATGGATCAGAAAAATGTCCATGCCTGGGGCGAAATCGGAAAAATTTATTTCAAGACCGGCTCCTATCTCCAGGCAGCGGAAGCGTACAAGAAAGCCATCAAGCTGGGAGTGAGCAACACCGAGATGAATTCCAACCTTGCAGATGCCCTGGTTCGGACCGGTCAGCGCCAGGAAGCAGTCGCATATTATCACTCTGCCGTTGATCTCGAACCGGATAAGAACCGCAAAGGAATTCTCCTGAACAAGCTCGGGGATCTTCTCAACAACCTGAATGATGCTGAGAACGCAGACGCCGCTTATGATCACGCCGCGAACCTGGCGGGCGGTGGTTTGCTGGGGGTGCCTCAGCAAAATCGTGTCAGTTCCGGCGGCAACTTTGGTTTCGAAACCATCCAACCCGCCGAGATCAAGTTTGGTTCCAACTGGAACGTTCCGTCAAATCATAATCAAACCAGTTTTTTATATGAAACGACCACCTACCCAAAGGTCGAATTGGAGGAAAAAATGTCCGCTGATGAGAATGCTATGAATAATGGATTCGAGGAAAACATGAACAAGACTGAAGACAGCACATTCACTGCCATGAACCAGGATAAAAGCCAGCCCCAGGGCGAAAGAACACGGATCTGGAACCGCCTGGGTGACACCTATTTGAAGGCAGGCGCTGTGGACCAGGCGATTGATGTGTTTAAAAAATCAATCCGGATGGAACCCGATTTTGCAGAAAATTACAGCCGCCTTGCCCAGGCTTTTGTGCGAAAACTGCAGTTTGGCGAAGCCATCGCAGTCTACCGCAGGAGTATGGATCTGGCGGGCAGCGACCAGGAAAAATCCGGTGTGCTGGGTTTGATTGCTGATCTCCACATCCAGTTGAAAGATTATTCCGCTGCGCTGGATGCACTTGAAAATGCCATCAACCTCAACCCCGGCAGCGATCAGTTCATCCTCAGCCTGGATAAGATCCGTGATTCGCTTGAAAATTCTGAAAAATCAGCTCACGCGGATATCCCGCTCCCTCAGCAATCCAATGTCCTTCAGGGCGTTGATTTGAATGTTGGGAAATATATTAACGATCTGGTTGCATAAAAAGAGGTCTCCATGGAAACCGCTGGAATCTGGAATCAACTCGGAAATACCTATTATCAAACTGGCTCGCTCGATAAAGCCGCAGATGCCTACCAAAAAGCCATCGACCAGGGGTCCAACTCTGGCTGGCTGCTCTCCAATCTCGCCACCATCTACATTAAGAAGCAACGCTACAATGATGCGGTTCCGCTGCTGATGAAATGTCTGGAAGTGTTCTCTGACCCGAATGACCTGGCTTCAACCTGGGGCAACCTGGGCACCACTTATCGTCAGCTCAATGAGCACGGCAAAGCCATCCAGGCTTTTCAAAAAGCCGATGAAATCATGCCGACCAGAACTGGGTCCAAAGACCTGGTATTAAACCGGATTGGATTAACCAACCAGCGCAAAAATGAGTTTGTTGAATCCCAGGCTGGGGAGTGGGAATGGAACCGGTCATCCAGCGCGGGTTCTGAAACGACCGAAGTGGACGGATTCCATTTTTCAGGAGATAACGCGGAGCTGACCCTCGATTCCGCAAAAAACCAGGTTGCCACACTTCCGGCTGAAAAAGGCAAAGACGCACACGTTTGGAATGAATTGGGTTTGGTTCTCTTCAAGGTGGGGGCTTACGATGATGCGATCGATGCGTATCAAAAAGCCATCGCTTACGAACCCAAGCTGGGCTATATCTACAGCAACCTGGCGCAGGTTTATGTTGTCCAGGGAAAATTAGCCGAAGCCATCGAACTTTATGAAGCCAGCCTCAACCTGCTGACGAATGACAAGGAAAAGGCAGTTTCCTGGTCGCGCTTGGGCGATATCTACCGCCAAATGGGGAACACGGAACAGGCGGAAGCCTCCTACAACCTGGCAGATGCGCTTAATTGGGCTCAATCTGCCAACCAGAACGAATATTGCCGTCTCAAGCTGGATCAGATTGTTTCGAGCGCAGATGAAACCCGTAAAAAAGAGGATATCGAGGAACTCTCCATGTCCATTCGTCTGCATGGGATGATTGAGCCGTTGGTGGTCTGCCCCGGTAGAAATATGCCTGGTAAATATATGCTGATCTCGGGTGGACGCAGGCTGGAAGCAGCCAGGCGCCTGGGCTTGACAGAGGTTCCAGTGCTCGTCCGGCAGGCGAGCAGCCAGGAAATGTTGGAGCTTTCGATCAATTCAAATATCCACAGCCTGGCGGTTAACCCGCTTGAATTGGCGAACCAGTACCGCTGCCTCGCGAATGAATTTGACCTTTCGATTGAAGAAATTGCCGAACGGGTTGGGCGCACCTGCCACTCGATCGCCAATGCGATGCAGATTAGCGATGCTCCTGTGGGAATCAAGGCAGCAGCCGAAGTCACAGCGCCGGCGCTGAGCGAAAACCAACCCACCCCCGCTGTCAATCCGCAGCCTGCGGTGGAAATGGATCCTCAACCTGAAGTGGAACCTGCCGCCGTGTTTGCAGATGCGCCAGAACCGGAAGCCGTCCAGGCGCAAGCGGACGCAGAGACGAAGCAGTTATGGTATATGGCTGCTGAAGATCAAGCTGCCACCGGGGAGCCTGAAGTGAAATCCTCAAAGAAAATGTCTCTGCTCGAAAGAGCCCGGCAAATGCTCTCCTGCAACCCTCATTTCACAAGAAATTGGATTTCATCTTCTTCCCGCTAAGCCATGGAGAATTTCGCAGGCATGAAAAGCACCGAATTACTGGTCGAAATGGGCAACCTTTACGTCAAAGCCAATGCTTTGGATGCGGCGATTGATGCATACCATCTCGCGCTGGACCAGGACAGCCGCATTCCGGATGTTTTCATCAACCTTGCTGAAGCCTACGAACTCCAGGGCAAGATTGAATCAGCCATCCCGATGTACCTCAAGGGAATTGAACTTTCGGACAGCCCCAAAGTGAAAGCGCTGGTTTACAGCCACCTGGGGGAATGTCAGCGCAAGCTTGGAAACTTTGATCAAGCGATTGCTTCCTTCAAATCGGCAATTGAGCTCGCACCGGGAAACCCGGATCTCTTTGCTGGTCTGGAAGCTGTCCAACATGATCTGGAGAATTATTTGGGAATTGCCGTTGATGTCAGGGACGGGGTTCCAGACTTTGCTGAGAAACAGAGGGCAACCATGATAATTGATACTGGAATGAAACCCACCTCCATCGGGCAGGAAAAATCCGATTCGATGCTGCAGGATTTGTTTCGATTTGAACAGGCTAAAGTGGATCCAATATTTGTGGACGGGGATTCCATCGAGCAGCTGGAGGAAATCAAGCCTGAAGCTGAGCAAAATGTGCGTGTAACTTTACAATTGACCCTCGGAATGATGCAATGGCGCAGTGGAAAATATGAAGAAGCCGAAAATATGCTGCATGCTGCCATCCAGACTGCGCGAAAAAACAATAATGTCTATTACGAAGCCCTCGCCTGGCACGTCCTGGCCCAGGTCAATACCGCCATGGGCGATGCTAAAACTGCGATTCGCGCCTACATCCGGGCGGTAAACCTGGCTCCCGACAAGATTTTCCCCTGGAATAACGTCGGCAGTTTATACAGCAGCCTGGGTCAAACGGATGAAGCCATGACCGCCTTCCACAAGGCAATCCACCTCAACCCCCAGGATGCATTAAGCTGGGATGGCTTGGGCGATATATACACCCGGCTTGGCAGGCTGGAAGATGCAATCGCAGCTTATCAATTGGGGAATATTTTTGATAACCGCGTCGCGGGCGATGCAGCCATCACCGCCTATAAAAAAGCCTGCGATCTCTACAAAATCACCTTGAGCGAAATCGACGAAGAATCGACCCCTCCTGAATTGGTTGAAACAATCGATGAGGTTGAACCGCAGTCAGTCCTGCTGGAGCCGTCTGTTGCCGCGCCGGCTGAACCATCTCAAGCACTGGAAAACAACCCTCTCGGAGAAATGCCCGCCAGCGGTAATCTGGGGATCGAAGAAAAAGACGAAACCCTGCTTGCCGGGGAAGAGCTGGTTGAATCGGAGCCGGCTGTGAGTGATGTATTAACCACGGAAGTGGACAGTCAGGCTGCGGAGGCAGGACTGGAGGAACTCTCGCCTGAAGCCCTGGAGGCTCCTGCCAGCGATGATTTGCCAGCTGCGGAAGCGGCAGTGGAACCCCTGGTGGAAAATGGTGAGAATCCAGGACTCGAAGAAGAATCAGCCGCGCCTGCGACAGCCGAAATTGAAAATGAACCGGTTGCGGAATCAGCCGAAAAAACAGGCGGGAGCGTGGTGGAAAACGTCGCTGTCGCTGCGGAACCCGCCGCGCCGGATGATGCCGAAGAAGACCCGCAAGCCGCAAATCTCGCCCAGACCATCGCACGCTATGAAGCCGTTGTCAGGGAAAATCCACAGAGCGACCGAGCCTGGGATAACCTGGGTAATTTATACCGGATCACCCAGCGATTTGATGAAGCAGTTCGAGCGTATGAATTCGCAGTATCCTTGACCCCGGATAAATATGTTTATCGCTACCAGCTTGGCACGCTTTACGCCATCACCGGTAAATATCACAAAGCCATCGAAGAAATCCAGCAGGTTCTCGAATTAAACCCGAGGTTTGTCTTCGCCCACTGTGCCCTGGCAAGTTACCTGCGCAAAATCAACCGGAATGATGAAGCCCAGGGGCACATCGCCATCGTCATGCCCTACATGAAAAATGAAAAAGAATACGACCGGGCTTGCTTTGAATCAATCCGGGGCAACGTCGAGGGATCGATTGACCTGTTATCGATCGCGCTTGAGAAGAAACAAACCAGCCTTGAAATGATCCGGCGTGACATCGATCTGGATTTTATCCGGTCAGACCCGCGCTACCAGCTGCTGGAAAAGAATTTTTCCTGAAAGAATTACACCTTCGCCAGTGAAACTGGATCCTGAAAAATCATCCAGGTGGAATTCGAAGCCAGCAATCTAAATTTCCACCTGGCAAAGAGGAAGAAATCATGGATGAAGTTGCACGCACCCGCTCCGAAATCAATATTCAAACCGCACCTTCGATAAACTCCAACGTTGCCGACCGGCTTCCTGCGGATTGCCCGGTCGAAATTCTCGAGGACCTCAACCGCTGGCTGCAGGTGAAACCTGCTCGCATGCTGCATGGGATCACCGGTTACCTGCCGCAGGTGGCGTTGACCTATCCCCAGCTGGATTCTCAACCTGTTTTTCCCAATCTTCCTGCCGGTGGAGAATCCAAACCCTTTCCATCTGTGCCGTCCTTTCTGCCGGTAAAGGATTTTACCAACTGGCTGGATATCGGGAGCAAACCGACCTGGATCCCCGACAAAAAATGGAAGGAACAGGATGAATTGCAGCAGGCTGCCGTCATCCGGCAAATGCGTGTTGCCACCGTGGAGGTCCAATCACGCTGGTCAAGCTGGTTGGCGACCCTGACCAACTATTCCCGCATGACGGAAGCCACCATGAACGAGTGGATCGTTATCATGCAGGGCGGCAGCGATGAATTTGCCCTGCGCGATCATTATATCTACGCTGACCCGCTGAAAGGGAACGGCGTGGTTGGCTCGGTGGTGAAGGGTCAGATCATGCGCTGGAACGGGGAAATTATCAGCGGCATGGATGAGTTTGGCAAGCTTCGAAGTTACCATGAGGTGGATTTTTACCGTCTCAACCGCTACCTGCACGGCTGGTTTCGCGCGGATGTGACGGCAGAATATGTCTTCCCGACGAATGCCAATGACCCCGACCTGGAATCTAACGCCCAGACGGTCTTCAACTTGTCGACGGAAATCATGCGGCGCCCCGCTGATCCAGAGATTGATGAAGCCAGGAAAAAAGGCTATTATGGGGCTCAATATATCGATGTTTTTGGAGCGACCAAATCCCACCTGGTGCATTATTCCCTCTGCGGCGAGTTCTGCGTGGCAGCCGTCTGTGGCAAGGATGTCATCCCGGTCCTGAAGACTTGGTTCGATAGCAAGGAAGGGCGGGTCAATTCCATTTTGCATAATCCGCACGAGGGCACCAGTGTTGGAGATTTAAAGGCGCTGCTGACCCTTTTGGGGATTAAGAGCGATGTCTATTCACCGATTCCCACCAGCCCACAGATCATCAAAGCCAGGCTGGATGCGGGGCAATATGCCATTGTGGGCTGCGGCATCAACGGTGTTGGCAAGCTCAAAGCCAATGGGAAAATCCGTCACTGGGTGGTGCTCGAAGATATCATCCCGAGCGGCAGCAGCGGCTGGGTCAGAGTCTACAATCCCTTCCAAAACCAGGATGAAGTTTATGAATATGATTTGTTCATCGCTTCATCGGGGACGGGTGCTGGTCTCTGGATCACTCCGGCTGCCTGAGCGGAGACGGATGCCTGCTCCAATCAGCCTTGCTAAAATTTGGTAAAACATTCACAAGTTTGCCGCTTTAAAACAACCTTTGCAAAAAGGTTGTTTTTGTTTTCGCCCTTTGAGTGAGAAAAAACAAATAATTTCAAACCCTGTTTTTCTCCAATTTTTGTGCATGAAACCAGAGTTTCGTTTGAATCTGCTTAGAGAGTACTCGCGAAAGGTCTAAAAATCTTGATAAAATCATCCAATCGATGTATAAGTACTCTGGATTACTGGTAAGAGCGCCGGTTTTCCATGACCAAACCAAGAAGGTACCTTTCCTGCAGGTCAGGCAACCTTGGAAAATGATTTCCAAGGATTCCCCAATATTTTTGACTGACCTAATTATTTTGGAGGACAAATGTTTCAAAAATTAAAGAAATTCGGTTTTGTTTTCGCTTTGATTGCCTCCCTGGTTTTTACCGGGGCATGGCAAGCTGGGAGCGGCCTGCCAGTTGCGCAGACTCCCACTGCCCCGCTGGCTCCCGGGCTGACCTGGAATAATTTGGGTCAGACAGCCAGACCGATGCAATTGAACATCAAGGGAGATGCCCTTGAATTATCCGGTCAGACTTACCGGTCTGCTGAAAGCTTCAGCGGCGCAGTTTCAGCCAGCGTTGCGAATTTTTATTCCAACGATGAGCTCTATAAACTGGGTTGGGTTTCAGACGATGCCTACAAGGCTGAAGATGGAATTCACCAGGTCTTCACCAATGCTGCCGGCTATTATCTCTCGGTCGATTACGTCAACAGCGCTGACGATCCGAACAGTGTTTCGGTGGTCGTCTGGTTGAGCGCTCCGAAGGATAGCGGCAGGTTTATTGCAGGCACCAATGTCGTTTCAATTGATGCAGCAGCAACCCTGAATAAGCTCAATCCAGCCAACAACGCTACGGGAGTGGATCCTCACCTGACTATTTTAAAGTGGACGGATTACCCTGCGGATAAGTACAGCTACTGTATCAAGGATCCGATCAAATTAAATGCCTGCGCACCCAGCGATCCCAATTGGACAGGTACGTTCAAAAATACTGCCTGGATTGTGACCATGCTCAACCCGCTGACACAATATTCCTGGAATGTCAAAGCCATCACCTACGACGGAACCAAGAAGT
Organism: Chloroflexota bacterium; assembly: GCA_021795965.1. Classification (GTDB taxonomy): domain Bacteria; phylum Chloroflexota; class Anaerolineae; order Anaerolineales; family Villigracilaceae; genus UBA5195. The sequence goes on along the minus strand of JAJYOU010000002.1, from coordinate 125,814 downwards.
TATTTACCTACGCCGATGGCGGTACCTTCTGGAATTTCAAAACGGGCATGTCCACCCTTTATATCTCCGGCAGCGTCGGCAAAGCCGGCGTCACCATGCGCTACTGGGCAGATGGAACGACGGATTTTCATTATGTCACATCCGATTCCAACGGTAAATATATTTTATCCGTCCCCTACGACTGGACAGGTTATGTAAAACCCAGCCTGACTGGCTACACCTTCAGCCCCTGGAACAAGCATTTCACGACCCCCGTCGAGACCAACCAGGTTGCTAATTTCATCCCCCTGACAAGCTTTATCATCTCGGGGAATGTGGGCACCGCTTATGCCAAGTTGACCTGGGTGGATCACAGCGTGACCTATTCCACCACGGCTGACGTCTATGGAAAATATTCCTTCTACGTTTCTTACAATTGGGAGGGTACAGTCACCCCATCGAAACCTGGTGCGACGTTCTCACCTTCGCACAGGGATTATGTCGCCGTTCTCTCCAACCAGACGAACCAAAACTATACCCTGGTGGTGTACACAATTGCCGGGTATGCTGGTGCACCCGGTGTCACGCTGAGCTATTACTACGGCGGCAACAGATCCGTCACCTCGGATTCGAACGGCTACTATTCACTGACCGTTCCCTATAACTGGACTGGAACCGTAAAACCGACAAAAACCGGTGTCTCCTCTTTTACTCCTGCTCAGAGAAGTTACACCAATGTTCTCTCCAACCTGACCGGACAAAATTACCGGGCAAATTACGTGCTTGGGTTTGCTTCGATTGGGACGCAGGATGGGTACGTGCGTGAATCCTTCGAAGGCAGCGGCGTTGGCGGTGTTGCCAACAGCACCACCACTTTGAAGATCGGTGATACCACCGGGAACGAACAAATACTTTCGATCCTGTCCTTCAATACTTCGGCTCTTCCTGATAATGCAGTCATCACCGGCGTCCGTTTGAAGATTTACAAGCAGATGATTGCCGGGGTCAACCCGATGGGCTTGTTCGGGAACCTGATCATCGATGTGCAAAAGAATTACTTTGGACCTTCACTCTCACTGACATTGGATGATTTTGCTGCCTACGCTGGCGGCGCCAATGGCGGCGTTGTCAATTCGGTCCCGACTGGCATGATCTATACGGGCAGCGTCACAACCGCTGGCGGGTTGGGACAGGTTAATCGCGCCGGCTACACACAGTTTCGTCTGCGCTTTGCCTCGCCTACCAACGCAGATAATGCAACCAATTTCATCAGCTTTTATAGTGGTGAAACCACCGCCACAGCTTATCGACCGGTGTTGATTGTTTTCTATTATGTACCCTGAGAACTAAAGTTCCTGATCATTTAAAATGACTGGCGGCATCTCTGCCGCCAGTCATTTTTATATTCCCGAAGTGAGGAGCGAAATGCCTTGCAAAAAAGTTAGGAATGTGTGGTTTGCCCCAATGGTTTTGACTTGTTCCTGGTTTTAAATGTATAATTTTCTTTAACCACACCAGTATTCAGTCGGAACATTCATGATCATCCGGAACAAAAATCAAATAAATACGTTAAAGCTATGATGAGCACAGCTGTTTCTACTTGCTGTTTTTAATAAATCCATTCGATCAATAAGGTAGGAAAAGGTTTTAGAACCTTTGCAGGGAATTTTAGTATCTCAACAGGAGGTAACATGGCTCAAAAATATCTGAAAATTGTGAAATCCCTGGCGCTGCTTCTGGTTTTGATCGCTTCGGGGATCATGGGTAGCAGTCAGGCTCAGGCTGCCGCACAGACTCCGCAGGTTCCACTGGCGCCAGGTCTTTCCTGGAACAACCTTGGGGAAACCGTCCGCGACATGCAGATCAACATCAAGGGCGATGCCTATCATTTGAGCGGGCAAACCTTCCAGGCTAGCGAGAAGTTTCCGGGAGCCGTTCCGCAAAAAATAGCAGATTTTTATTCAAACGTGCAGTTATATCCATCCGGCTGGGTCTCCGATAATGCCTATGAGGATGCCAGCGGATTGCACCAGGTCTTTTTGCAGGAAGCATCAGGGATTTACCTGGCAGTGGATTTCGTCAAATGCAGCGCGGATCCAACCCAGACCTGTGTCACGGTCTGGATGAGTGCGCCCAGGGATAGCGGGACGTTGATTCCGGGCAAAGGCACGAATGATGTTGCTGTGGCTGGCACCTTTGTTAAAACAGCCCCCGCCAACGGCGCAACCGGGATTAATCCACGCAGCGCCTTATTAAGCTGGACAGCCCAGACAGGTGCAGCGAAATACAGCTATTGTCTCAAAGTTGGTAGTCCTTGTCTCCAAAGTGACCCCAATTGGACCGGGACCTATTTAAAACAAAGCATAACGCTCACAAACTTAAATCCCAACCAGACTTATACCTGGAACGTCAGGGCTTGCATTGAAAATTGCAGCGGTTCGGCTGGGAAAGTTTTTGTTCTGGCGAACGGCGGCACCTGGTGGACTTTCAAAACCGCCTACGCGGGACCGTTGATCACGGGAAATGCCGGTATTGGAAACGCGACCCTCTACTGGTACGACAGCGGATCGAAATATACCACTGCCGATACGAGTGGAAATTATTCCCTCTCTGTTTCCTATAACTGGTCAGGCACCATCACGCCGAAGAAAACCGGCTACACTTTCACTCCAACCCACCGCTCGTACTCGAATGTAACCCTGAATCAAGCCAACCAGGATTACTATGCCCAACCGATTCTGACGATATCAGGCAACACCGGTACGGGCTATGTCACTTTGGCTTACTTTGATGGGGCTTCAAAAACCGTCACTTCGGATTCAGCCGGATATTACAGCATCACCATTCCGCGTAACTGGAGCGGGACCGTCACACCCTCCAAGACAGGATATAACTTCGCCCCACTTTACCGGAGTTACAGCGGGATACAGTCCAATCAGACCGGGCAGAATTACAGCGCATCCATCAAAAGGTTTGTCATCATGGGCAATACGGTCACCGGTGGCGTGGTTCTGAAATATTATGATGGGGCGACCAAGACCGTCACTTCTGATTCCGCGGGGAACTATGCCCTCTATGTGCCGTATAACTGGTCGGGCGGTGTGAAACCTTCCAAAGCGGGTGTGTATTCATTTACACCCACATACCGGAGTTACAGCCACGTCACTTCCGGCAAAACCAACCAGAATTATCGTCCCAATTACCTGGCAGTCTTTGGCTCAGTTGCAGCTGATGATGGCTATATCGGCGAATCGAGCACAACCCCCGGGACCGGTGGGGGGATGAATTCCACCAATACGGTCCTGAGAACTGGTGATAATGCCAGTAATCTACAGATCCGCTCCATTTTATCCTTCAATACCTCTGCCATTCCAGACGGCGCAGTGATCTACAAGGTCAACCTGGTGCTGGCAGTGCATGACGTGGTTGGCACCCCGTTCCTGTCCCTGGGCGGTTTGACGCTGGATATCAAGAAAGCATACTTCGGCTGGAACCGGTCGCTCGCCCTGGGTGATTTCTCGGCAGTTTCTTCAATGGATGCGGCAGGTTCAATCGCCGCTCCGTCTGCTGGTAAATCCTATGGCACTCTGGTTTCGAGTGCATACCAGTACGTTAATAAAACGGGGTTAACCCAGCTGCGCATGCGCTTCCTAAGCCCAACCAACAGCAACGCTGCGGCAGACTATATCAACTATTACAGCGGCAATGTGACCAGTTACAGTCCAAAATTGCAGGTGTTCTATTACGTTCCTTAAAAGGACAAGTGGAAATTGAAAAGGCCGGCTGCCTGGGAATTCAGGGCAGCTGGTCTTTTTTGATTTGCTTCGCTTACATGAGAAGCCTGGCGAATTCAGTCAGAATTTTATAATAAGGCTCAATACTGGGGATGAAATGCTGCTCATTCTTTGCATGCGGACCGATGCCCGTTTGACCCCAGACGACTGCCTGACCCCGTGGGGCGAAGCGGGCGCTCGTGCCGGCTAATTTTCGCCCAATCTTTGGCTCGCTTCCAGAAACCCTGCGGACTGCCTTGAGCAGCGCCAGCAGGGATGGATTTTGAGGATCGCAGGCAACTCCTGCTTCCATGACAGACCAGGAAACTTCAAGCTCATTTGCCTGGCAGTATGCATCCAGCTCCAGTTTGAGGGAGGTGATATCATCCTGGGGAATGGGGCGAATTTCAACCCCCAGGATGCCTTCAGCCGCGCTGATGTTGTAGACTCCGGGTGTCCCAACCTTGATAAAGGGGAATTTCGCCTGGGACTGCCAGCCGTCTTCCGATTTGAGGGTCAGGTTCTTTGCGAAAATTTCTGCAAATCCCGCCCGGGCGTTGATGAGCCTCTCGCTCAGATCGACGGATCCCGCCAGCCCGGAATGAGCCTTCGTTCCGTGCGCGATAACGTCAAAGCGCATCACGCCGCGGTTCTCAAGACAGACCTCCCCATATAACTCATTTCCCTTTTCACCGGTGCGCTCGCCTGCGATCATGAATGCGGGTTCATAGCCGCTCTCTTCCCTAAGCAGTTTGAGAACCTGGGGTGTACCCCAGGCTTCGCTTTCACCGTTTTCTTCATTCCCAACCAGCAGGAGTGAAATATTGGGATATGGTTTGCCTGCTTTGAATGCATTTTTCATCCAGACCAGGTAAGTGGCGGCGACCGTTTTCATGTCCGCCGCACCGCGCCCGTGCAGGAAATCCCCCTCCACAAAAGCTTCAAACTGGCTGTCATCCGGTTCCGGTTCGACGACGTCAAAATGACCGGTCAACAGGTTGGGCGCTGGGATCCGGCTGCCGGGTTGGCGGCTGTGACCAGTCTGTGGGAAGCTGGCGAGGACTGCCGGGTATTTTCCATCAAAATAGCGGACTTCGAGACCGGCGGATTTGAGGTAGTCATGCACAAATGTTCCCGCTATATGAACCTCGTCCAGGCGTTCGTCCGGGCAGGCGGTCACAGATGGGATGCGGATAAGCCGGCTGGCAAGCTCGACGATTTCGGAGGGTATATCGGGATATTCAACGCTTGCCAGGTTTTCGATGACCGGACGGAAGCGGATGGGCAGCTCTGGCTGGGACTGGGCTTCCTTGCGGGCGTGATGGAGCAATTCCTGAATTTTCACCGAGTCAGGACCAATGGACGCAAACTTTGCCGCGATCTTTTCAACATCCGCGGTGATTTGGAGCTCGCGTTCTTCGGCAAGTTCCTTCATCACGCTCGGACTGACCTCATCATTGGCGCCCAGCTCCATTTTCAGGCGTGCGCGCAGTTTTTCGGCAGTGTTGGGCGCCCCCGCTGCCATATTCAGTAGCGGGTCCAGGTCGTCCCACATTCCCATTGCTTCTGCCAGGGGACGAAGCTCATCCAGGGTTTGCGACAGAAAGCTGCGCATCTGGATTGGTTTCCCCGTGAGCGGGTTTTCAATTTCGGCGCGAAGTCCGTCCCGGGCAGCCAACTGCTCATTTGAGCGAGCCCGGCTGATATCTTCCCGGTCGTAGCGAAAGCCGCGTGCGAATTTATCGTCCGCGTAAAAGCGCATCAGGAGCAGGTGTTTCAAGGTCATATTCGATACATCAATATCGAGCGGGTGACCACCGTCATCGGTACGAATTTCCACCCGACCCATTGGCAGGTTGATGCGTGCGAGCAGGTTCTGTTTTTCAATCTGACGCGCCATTTCCTCGGCGGGAGTTGTTTCCCCGATGGAATACAGCCCGCGCGTGTAAAGATCCTTAAGTTGGTCGCCAGTGGTCGAAATCAGGCGCTCCACCGGTTCGGCAAAGGACCTCGCCCTGACGGGGGTCCAGTTATTGTTGCCAAAGCGGATGCCACGTTGAACCAGGTCGTACGATACCGCCTTGTAATCCTTATAGGAGCGGTAGAGGTCCGGCAAATCAATTTCAGGCGGGTTTGGGAAGGTCAGGTTCCTGACTGAATCGTTACCGGTCAGGACGACCACCGCGCGACCGCCGCGGACCTGTGCCTGGAGCGGGGTGGAGGCAGAAGTGGCGATGAAGAGCGATGCAAAAGCCCTCAGCAGACGGGTGGCAGTGATGTAAAATTCTGACTTGTATTGGTCGAGATGCCGGTTGTTGCGTTGGCTGGCGGGCAGGAGCATGAAATCCCAGCTGAATAGCGGATCGGGCAGGGAGAGGTTGACGTGAATGCCGGCGGTGGCGAGCGTGGTGCCGTAGAGGTCCACACAGCGTTCGAGGTAACGGCGCTTGGCAATGCCCCAATTGCCCGGGATGGAATCATGGTTGATCTCTGTCAGGAATAACAGGTTTCCATGCCAGTAAAAAAGCCGTTCGCCGAATTTTGCACCGGCGCGATGGAGGGCGTTGTTGAGAATAGCTTCGTGTAGACGTGCTTCATAGATCGCTCCACGCGGTGTGTAGTAGGGGCGGGTGGCGAATTCGATCATCCAGTGAAAAACTTCGAGCTGGGAGAAGGTCGCAAGCCAGGCAGGCAAACATTCCGAACGCATGTAATCCACGAAGGATTGCCTGGCAGGACCCGAGCCAACGGTCAGCAAGGGGCGAAACTGTTCATCGAGCAGGTTCCACTCAAGCTCCAGACCGTTCAAACCGCCGCCCGGTTTTTCCTTTTGAATGGATTCGAGCGCCAGCTTGTATTTTTCAGAAAATTGTTTGGGATCAAAGGACATCATTGCTCGCTTCAATAAATATATTTTTGCAGGATCAGCTTTTGAGAGAATTCAACCCATCCACCAGCCGGGCAAAGGCGCCCGTGGTGCGTTCGACCGGGGTGGCATAAGAGAAGCGGATCCAGTCATTGCCGAAGGGCGAGAAGAATGCACCTGGCACGACCGCCACGCCGAAGTTTTCCGCGAGATATTGACCGAGCGGTTCGCTATCCGCCCAGCCCTTCGCGCGCAAAAACTCTCCAACGTTGATGAAAGTATAGTAACCCTTGCCAATGATGTGCTGGAAACCGTGCTTTTCGAGCAGCGGTTTAAGCTCTTTGCGGCTGGCATTGGTCGGTGCAACGATGGTTTTTGAAGCCTCAGAATAACCCATTTCGTACGCCGCCATGGCAACTGCCAGCGAGTAAAAAGTGGGCATGACGCTATGCGATGCGCGCGCAACGATAAACTTGACCACTTCATCGCTGGCAATCAGGTGACAATTCCGGATGTTCGAGCCGCCCAGGGATTTGGTGATCCCGTCCAGGAACATCAAGTGGGTGCGTTCTTCGGGGGAGAAATAAGCCAGGAAGGAATTCAAATCCATCGGGCTTTCATCGGTGACGTAATGGTACATCCAGTCGAAAAGGACAAAGGGGATGCCGGCTTCGAGGGCGGCTTTGGCGAGCGAAACCTGTTTCGCGACCGGGGTCGTCAGACCCGTGGGATTATCGGGGTTGGTGATGACCAGTCCGGCGATCTTGCGACCGGTTTTGGCGGCGAATGCCACGCTTTCACGGATCCCATCTTCTGAATAAGCCCAGCCGTTGGCAGGGTCACCGGGCGACCACATGACATTCGCGCCGATGCCGTAGGGACCCCAGTTGTAGGATATCCATGGCACGCGCGAGACTGCGATCACATCTCCTTCACGACCGTGCCCCAGGTTGAGCATAGCCTGGTAAGCTTTGATCAGCGCGTCCCGCCCACCGCTGCTTCCGAGTACATTGGCGGGACCATATCCCAGCGCCGGGTTTAGCTGCCAGTATTTTTCAAGCACGCATTTGCGATAGGCGTCCGTTCCGAAAGGCATATCATAAGCAGTCCCATGCTCAATTTGCATCTGGGCGGCACGTTCAAGCAGCTCACGGGGAACACCCGGCAGCGAGGCGCCGCCGTCTCCCTGTGAGGCGTCATAAATCGGCGAACCCGGATTTTTAGCTGTGTAAACCTTGAGGGATTTATTAATCAGAAACATGCGGGACGCGGGAATTGCCTGCATATCCCGCAGGTAACTGCTGACCGGGATAAGATTCTCATCTGGGACTGCGTAAACCGGGGTTGAGTTGGAAATATCCATCAATAATTTCTCCTGTCCTGGATCGTGATCTGGTCGAAAAGCTTGGATTCATAAAAAAAACGCCCCGAAGCTTCGGGGCGTTGGTTATACGGGTTCCTGCCAGGTTTTTCTTTTTTTAGCCTGAGTAGTTCCTGCACTCCAACGCCCCGCATCTGTACGGGTGCGGTTGGTAATCAAAGTCGAATTAGTCGTAAAAATGGAGGCAGGCAACGGATTCATAATTGGTTTAGGATACCACCGCGAACCAGTCAAGTCAAGTTGTTTTTGAGCCTTTTTTCAGATGAAAACAACATCATTCATTACCGAAACCACCTGGATATTTCCTGCGAAAAGCCCTCCAGGTTGGAGACCATTTGTCCGGGTCGCTCAGGTATTCCGGGTGAGTCATTTGATGGATGGGTGCGAGATGCGGCGCGCTGCGGACGATTTCCGGATCATGGTAGGCTTCGTCTACAATTTGCGTCCATGAGGCAATGAATTCATCGATGTCCCGCTGGGAATAGGATTCGGTTGGTTCCAGGGTGGCAGGGTCTTCCACCCAGTAGGGGTGATGGCTGTAGAAAAAGTGCATTGCGAAATCAACTGAGCGCCTGGAAATATCGGTGATTTTCAAACCCGTCTCGTGGGTTAATTTTTCCCAGCTGTAACGGGTCTGGTCAATTCTGAACTGCTTGGCAGCATAAGGCGCGCTGACGCCGCTGATTTCCAGGATTTTCGTCATCAGGTAGTTGTTGTTGAGGGTTGCAATTTGAGCGACTTCGCGCAACCCTTCCGCCCCATGTGCCAGAATCCATGCGTAGGCGCGGATAAAATTGGCGGCAACCCCGTAGAAACTTGCGATCTTGCCAATCGAATCGGGACGATCGTATTCCAGGTGGTATTTTTCCCCGTCGAATTCGACGGTTGGGCTGGGCAGGTAATCTGCCAGGGCACTTGAGACGCAGCTGACACCCGAGCCAGGCCCGCCTGAGCCGTGAGGGGTGGAAAATGTTTTGTGCAGGTTAAACTGGCAAAGATCGAATCCCGATTCGCGGGAGCGAACGATCCCGAGCAGCCCGTTTGCATTTGCCTGGTCATGGGCGCACAAACCGCCCGCGGCGTGAACAATATCGACAAATTCCCGGATGTGAGGGTTGAAAATACCGGTGTCATCGGGGTTGGTGATGCAAAGCCCGGCAGTTCGCTCAGAAACCACCGCTTTGAGCTGGTCAAGGCTCGGATAACCGCTGGCTTCAGGATAGAGCGTGATGACCTTGAAACCAGCCGCACTTGGCACGGCAGCGTCGGATGGATGCGAGAAAATGGTGGTGATGATCTCATTCCGCTGTTCGAGTTCGCCGCGTTTGGCGTGATAGGCGCGAATCATGGCGAGGTTGGCATAGATTGCCTGCGATCCGCCCCGGGGCTGGAGCGAGACGCGATCCATACCCGAAATTTCTTTAAGAAATTGTTCGAGCTGGTACATGATTTCCAGGATGCCCTGGGTGGTCGCCTCATCCTGGAGTGGATGCAAATTTGTCAACTTGGCGCTGCGCGACAATTGTTCGTTGACAGGCGGGTTGTACTTCATGGTGGAGGTTGCCATGCCAAAATCAGGAATGAGACCTGCCCCGAGGTTCTCCTGCGAAAGGCGCAGGTAATGGCGCAGGACCTCGACCTGCGAGATTTCCGGCAGGTCCGGCGGAGCAGTTCGCCGCATATTTTCGGGTATAAATGCTCCCGATTCGGAGGAGGGTTCCGCACCGCCATCGAAAGGCGGAATCAATACACCCCTCTCGCCGCTGCTTCCCATTTCACAGATGATGGGTTCATTCCAGCGTGCCTGGTGATAATGCCGCGCGTTCATGAGAGCACCTCTGCCAGGTTTCGAGCCAGGTCATCGATATCCTCTTTGGTATGCACCTCGGTCACGCAGTAGACAGCATGGTTTTGAAATTGAGGAAAGACGGCGCTGATGTCTAAGCCGCCAAAAATACCACGCTCCAACAGGTCGCGATTGATTTCCTTCACGGACTTTTTAGTCCTTGAGAAATCCACCACAAATTCTCTAAAGTGTGCGGCTTGTGGAAACTGTAGCGAGATGGAGTCGATGCTTGAGAGGGCGCGCATGGCATAATTGACCCGTTCTGTGATCGTCTGCCCGACCTCCTGCATGCCCTGAGGACCCATCAGGGCGAGGTAAACCCCGGCGGTGATTGCCCAGAGGTTCGCCATGGTGCCGAGCCATTCCTTGCCGCTTTCGCGCGCCTCGAATGAGGTTCGCCGGAAGGCGACTTCGCCGAAACCATATTCGCCCTCTTCACGCGTTGGGAGGATCCCGACGATGCGGTTGGGGTACTCCCTGACAAATTTTTCCTCATCGCGGCTGGCGATATAACCTGCGTGCCCACCGCCGAATTGCATATGGATTCCGAGCGACTGAATATCACCACAGGCAATATCTGCGCCATAGTCAGCGGGCGGTTTGAGGATGCCGAGCGAGATTGGATCCGCGCCGACAATGGCGAGCGCCCCATGCTGGTGTGCCAGGCTGCAAATTTCCCCTGCATTTGACTCGATCACACCGAAGAAATTTGGATTGTCAAAATAGATGGCAGCCGTATCGGATGAAAGGCTTTGTTCCAATTGCGATAAATCCATGCCGCCAGTCAGGGGGTCAAAATTAATGAATTTGAAGGTCAGTAGATGGCGGTTGTATTCCATGATTTTTGAGAGTTTATCGGGCTGAATGGCTTTGGCGAGGATGATTTCCTTTCTCCCGCTGATGTTCGCTGCCATTCTCATCGCAGTAGCCGCAGCCTGCAAGCCATCGTAGGTGGGCAGGTTGACCACGTCCATATTCAATAATTCAGCCATCAGGCTGGTGTATTCAAAAAGAGCCTGCCAGCGTCCGTGATCTTCGTAGGCTTTTCCCGAATACGCGGTCAGGAACTCGTTGCGCGAATTAATTTCGTCGCAAACCGCCGGGACGAAATGCTGGTAACAGCCGCTGCCGAGGAAACTTAACCGCTCATTCGTGGACGTATTTTTGTCCAGGATTTTTGTGACGTGCTTTTGCAGTTCATATTCGGACTGGTACGGTTCTGGTAAATTTAGGAGCCGGTTGAGTTTGAGTTCGGAGGGAATGGCGGAGAAAAGGGAGTCGATATCCTGGATACCGATTGTCCTGAGCATTTCTTCTTTAGCTCTTGTGGTGGAATTTGGAATATACGGGTTCGTCGAAGCAAGAACTTTTGACACAAAATACCTCCCGCAAAATTAACCTGAAATTTTGCAGCGCGAAGCTGGCGCGGATTTATTGAAGAGCTGACCCGACAGATGTTGGAAATGGATGATTTGTTATAACCTGGTCCAGGTATCTTTCAATACCTGCAGGATGATGTTGAGACCTTCGTCGGCGACTGTTTCTGTGATGGTTAATGCCGGGGCAATACGCAATGTGCTCTGCCCGCATTTGGTCATGACCACGCCATTGGATCCCAGGTCCTTGATGATGTGCTTGACCTGATCCACCTTGAGCGGCTCGCCCTGTCGGTTCAGCAGTTCAACGCCGATCATCAAGCCTTTGCCGCGAACATCGCCGATGATGGGCATGTCTTTTTGTGCGGCTTTGAAACGAGCCTGGATGAAATTGCCGACTTTTGTCGCGTTATCGAGCAGGTTTTCCTCCTCGATGATGGCAATGCTTTCCAATCCTGCCCGGCAGGCGAGCGGATTTCCGCCAAAAGTGGAGCCGTGCGCGGCTGGCCACCATGCGTCCATCAGTTCAGAGCGCGCGATGGCTGCCCCGAGCGGCAATCCACCGCCAATGGCTTTTCCGAGGGCGATAATATCGGGAGTGACGTTCCAGTGCTCGACTGCGTACCATTTTCCGGTGCGCCCCATGCCAGTCTGGACTTCGTCCGCGATCAAGTATGCGCCGGTCCTGTCGCAGACCTCGCGCAGGGTTTGCAGGAAATCATCCGGAGGCACGACGTAACCGCCTTCGCCCAGGATCGGTTCGACGACGATGGCAGCGAGGTCATCCGGGTGCACGAGTTTATCGAGAGTCATTTGGATGAATTTTTTCCACTGACCGCAGCAGTCTTCCCGGGTGTGATTCTTGTGACCAAACGGGCACTGGAAGCAATACGGGTACGGCACATGCTCGACCCCATTCAGAAGAGGGCTGAGATGCCTGCGATAACCGCTGCTGCTGGCGGTCAGCGATAACGCTCCCATCGAGCGCCCATGAAAACTATCCATAAATGCCAGCACCATGGAACGACCTGAAACGGCGCGGGCGAGTTTGACCGCGGTCTCAACCGCTTCACTGCCGCTGTTGACCAGAACTCCCTTGCCATGGTTGAGCGGGGCGGGCGCCAGGCTGATCAGTTTTTCAAGGATCTCGACATAAGGCTGCATGTACCCGACGTGTGCTGCAGCATGCAGGAGCTTTCCAGCCTGATCCGTGATCGCAGACACCACGCGTGGATGATTGTGCCCAACGCTCATGGTGGCGATACCGGCGACAAAATCGTAATACTTCCTGCCTTCAAAGTCGTACAGGAAAAGACCCTCGCCCCGTTCAAAAGCGACATCGGTATAACGGTAAATGGCAGGCGTGACAACTTTTTGGTCACGCTCGATTAAATTTGCAGATGAAATTTTTTTACTGACTTTTTCCATATTGCCTCAATTGGATGCAGGATCAAAAGAAAAATTTCTAAAATTGACCGCCAGGACGCTGGACGAAGCAGGTTTAATTTCTGGCTGCGGTTTCAGGCGGGAAACGCTGCCTCGAACTGACCAGATCTTCAAAATTAAATCCCAAGATAAGCCTTGCGCATGTAATCGTTCGAGGAGACCACCTGGTCGGTGCCATGTAAAACAACCCGACCGGTTTCGAGTACGTACGCATAATCAGAGATTTGCAGACTCTGGCGCACGTTCTGTTCGACCAGCATGATCGTCATGCCTGTGGCTTTCAAGCGCAGGATCACGTTGAAAATGCTTTGCACGATCATCGGTGCGAGTCCGAGGGAGGGTTCATCAAACATCATCAGGCGCGGATTCATCATGACGGCCCGACCGATGGCTAACATCTGCTGTTCTCCACCAGAGAGGGTGCGGGCTAATTGCTTGTCGCGTGATTTGAGAATTGGAAATAATTCATAAACCATTTCCAGAGATTTTTCGCGATTTAGTTTGGCGTGTTTGGAATAACCACCCATGATCAGGTTTTCATACACGGTCATATCGGTAAATAATTTGCGCCCTTCAGGGACTTGTGCGATTCCCAAAGCTGCAATTTCATGTCCCTCAAGGTGCAGCAGATTCTTATCTTCGAAGGTGATTTCTCCTGAAACCGGGCGGAGCAAACCCGAGATCGTGTTGATGAGGGTGGTTTTGCCTGCACCGTTCGCGCCGACAATGCTGACGATCTGTCCCTCGGTGATGGAAAGGGAGACATCCTGCAAGGCGGCGAAAGCGCCATACTGTACCCGGAGATTATTTACATTGAGCATATTAATCTTCCTTCCCGAGATAGGCGGCAAGCACTGCCGGGTTTTTGCTGATCTCAGCGGGTGTGCCCTGCCCGATCATCTGACCGAAATCCAGCACGATGACACGGTGCGACAGGTTCATGATCACTTTCATCAGGTGCTCCACGATCAGGAAGGTGATGCCTTCCCGGTTTAATTGCCGCACAAGTTCGAGGATTTCTTCCATCTCGACATCTTTAAGGCCGGCAGCCACTTCATCGAGCAGGAGCAAGCTCGGTTCAGTCGCGAGCGCTTTTCCGATCTCCAGCCGCTTGAGTTCAGGCAGGGTCAGGATTTTTCCCTGCTCTTCAGCCTTATGGGCGAGGTTGATGCGTTCGAGAACTTCCATCGCCTTCTTCTTGGCGTCCACGGTGTTCGGGTGATGCGTGTACGCGCCGATCATGACGTTTTCGAGTACAGTCATATCCGGGAAGGGCTGGACGATCTGGAAAGTCCGCGTTAACCCTAAGAGGCAGACTTGATGGGGTTTAAGTTTGTTGATGCTGGTCCCTTTAAAAAGGATTTCGCCGGACGTAGGGGTGATGAAACCGGAAAGCATGGCAAATGTGGTTGTTTTACCTGCACCATTTGGACCGATCAGCCCCACGATTTCGCCAGGTTCCACTGAAAAGGTGAGGTCATGCACTGCGGTCAAGCCACCAAAATCGCGCCTGAGATTTGAAACTTCAAGCAAGCTCATAGTGCCTCACTTTTTCCGCCATCGGATTGACGGTTTTGGAATTTTCCCAGGAATTTGTGGTACAAGCCAAGAATCCCGTTGGGCATGAATAACATCGTGAGTACCAGGACGGTGCCGTAGAGCAGGATTTGAGCGCCGGCGAAAGTCCCGCCCAACCAGCCTCTTGATAACTCTGCAATCGGGATGAGCACCAGGGCGCCGACAACAGGTCCCCAGACAGTGCCAATTCCACCGATGATTGCGAAGAGGAGGATTTGGACTGAAGGTCCTTCGCCGAAGACGGCGCGCGGGTTGATATAGGTGAAATATTGAGCGAAGAAAGTTCCGCCAAGGGCGGTCATGACGGCGCTGATCACCGTAGCCTGAATTTTAAGCCGCAGGGTGTTCACACCGAGAGCCTCGGCTGCGTCCTCGTTCTCACGGATTGAAAGAAGCTGGTACCCGAAGCGGCGCTTGATCAACCATGAGGAAAGCCAGACCGCGATGATGGTCATGACCAAGATCATGTAGTAATAGCCGGATTTGCCATCGAACTGCATGAGCTGTGGAGCGTTGCCAGTCCAGGCCACTTCCAAACCCTGCGCGCCACCAATGGAAGGAATATTGGTGACAATATAAACCGCTGCTTCAGCCAGGGCAATCGTCACCAGCGCAAAGTACGGACCCTTGACGCCGTAGCGGAAGCAGAGATATCCCACAAACCCGCCGATCACACCTGCAAATGCGCCGCCCAGCCACATTCCAATCCAGGGCGTCAATCCGATCACGGTAAACAAATAGGTGGAAGTGTACGCGCCAATGCCCATGAAAAGGGCATGCCCAAGCGAGTGCTGACCGGCATACCCTCCCAGGATATTCCAGGAAACTGCCATATACGCATAAAATAAGACGAGCACGCTGATATGGATGTAGTATTCACCGGCGAAACGCGGCAGGATAAATCCCACGATTAAAAGCAACCCGATAAGGATTGTAGATTTCTTGATTTGTATTTTCATTTCTGCTTTCCTCCAAAAATGCCCTGTGGTCGCAGCAAAAGCACGAAGATGAAAATTCCAAAGGTCAGAACCCGTGCCAGGGAGCCAGGCAGGAGGGATGCCCCGATCGATTCGGTCAGCCCGATGATCAATCCGGCGACCAGTGTGCCGATAAAGTTACCCAACCCTCCCAGCACAACCACCACGTATGCAATCAGCCCAAAGAAAAGCCCGACCGTGGGGGAGGTGTAATAAAAGGGGATCATCAGTGAAGCCGCCACACCCAGAGAGGCGGACCCCAGTCCGAAAGCGAGCAAATATGTACTCCGCACATTGATGCCCACGAGCGTGGCTGCATCCCGATTTTGAGATGCTGCCCGGATGGCGCGCCCAATATCAGTCTTTTGCAGAATCCAATAAAGGATGAAAGCTGCCAGGGCAGAACCGACGAAGGCGATCAATTGCGAACCGCGCACAACGACTCCACCGAGGTAAAAGTTCATTCGGGTATAGGCTGTGTTCGCAGTCAAGACGTCAGCCTTGAGGAAAACCAGTGCAAGGTTTTGCAGAATGAGCGACAACCCGACCGTCAACATGATCTGGTTGATGGGCGGATCCTTGATGATTGGGCGAATGGTGACTTGAAAAATAATGATTCCAATCAGGAAAAGGGCAGGAGCAGTGATTAAAATCGTCAGGTATGGATCCCAGCCACCTTTTGCCACCAGGAAATATGCGATGTACATCGCAATCATCAGGAATTCGCCATGGGCGAAGTTGATGATGCGCATCACACCCCAGATCAGGCTTAAACCGACCGAGATCAACGCAAAGATGCCACCAATCAAAATTCCTGTCACCACTGCTTGTCCGAAAAGTTCAAATGAAAATACCATTCGACCTCCGTTGCATGGAAAATGGGCTTGCCTTCCTAAAATCGTCCCTCAGAACTCTTCGAAGTTTTTTAAATCATCAACCTGCTGGACGATCAGCAGACCACAAAGTGTTGTAAAAATAACAATCCAGAGGCGTAAAGGCTACGCCTCTGGATTTGGTTCAACTATGTTTATTTGGTTAAAATAACGGGTTTGGCTGCGTACTTGGCTGGCCAAACTGGAACCAACTCGCCGTTCTGAACCTGCACAACGAACAAAGGAGCATTCTGGTTCTGTCCATCGGGGCCAAAATAAATATGATCGGTAGGCAGGACCATGGTTGGGCCAGAGGGCATGTCAGTCTTGGCAAGTGCGTCGCGCAGAGCATTGCGGTCGGTGTTGCCCGATCGTTCAAGCGCATCAGCAATCACGAATCCAGCCTGGTAAGCATAAGCACCGTTGCCGGTGATGTCCACGCCGAACTTGGCTTTGTAAGCATTATTGAGGACGTCGGCTCCAGCCGCATACTTGGTGAATTCGATCTCGGTCAGCCAGCCTTCAGCGGTGGCACCCAGTTGCTTGATGAATTCGGGGTCAACGGTTCCGCCGGCTGCATCAATGAACGGGATATTGGTCATGCCGAGAGCTTCGCGGGCGCGGGCGATCAAAACGGAGTCGTTCAGGTAAGTCACGGTTAAAACGGCATCCGGGTTGGAGGCTTTCACCTTGGCAACTTCAGTCGTCAGGTCGGCGGCGCTGGCAGAATATTTCACTTCCAGGAGCATTTCGATGCCGGCTTCTTTCAGATACTGTTTTTGTCCGACGGCGGTCGATTCGCCGAAGTCAGTGTCTTCATGCAGCAGGGCGACTTTCTTGATGTCGAGACCAGCCAGGCTTTTCAGGTCTTTCACAAAACTGACCTGATCCTTCGCGTACCAGCTTGCCTTCGGGCAAATTCGGAAGGTGTACTTGAAACCGCGGTCGGTGATTTTATCTGCGACAGCCATGCTGACCACAAACGGTAAGCCGAGTCTTTCAGCTTCCTGGGTGGCAGGAGTGGTCACGCCGGATTGATAGGCTCCGATGATTGCCAGCACCTTTTCCTGCTCTGCAAGGCGGGTCACTTCGCTGATACCAATTTCTGGTTTGCCCTGTGAGTCGCCCCAGACCAGCTCGAGTTTGGCTCCGCCCTGGGATTTAATTCCACCCGCGGCGTTAATTTGGTCGACGGCGAGCTGAAGACCGTTCTTGTTTTCCTCACCGAGTTTCGCCAGGTCGCCGGTCAACGGATAAAGCGCGCCGATCTTAATGGTATTTCCAGCGGCAGCTGCGGGAGCCTGGGTGGCTGCGGCGGGGGCTTGCGTCGCGGCGGGACCGCAGGCTGAAAGAATTACAGACATCATCACGAGTAATGCTAATACTGCAAATTTCAGATTGTGTTTCATTCTTCCTCCAATGGGTTATTAACTAAAGTTAGATTTTCCAGCAAAATTAAGTGTTTTTGGATGCATCTCCTTTCCAGATCTTATTTTTGTTTGATCAGCCCGCTGAAATACTCCCTCAAGGGCTTATTATCCCGGAGAATTTGGAGCGCGATCTGCGCGTGTCCGGGGATATACCCATTTCCGATGATCATTTCAAGCGACTTACCCACGCCTTCAGCGCCGAGCGCCGCCTGGCTAAAATTCGTGGACATGCTGTAGAAGATGATTTTGCCTTCACTCCGGGTGGACAGGATGACAGACATTTCTGCATTTGGAAGGCTGGCGAAGTTAAAACTGATATCAGCCAGTGCGCCGCCGGTAAAATTTTCCACCTGGCGCAGTACTTCCAACCCGTTACGAGCATCCGTTATGATGAGGTTGTCTGCCAGACCGAGCGACCGGGCTCTTTGTGCGCGTTCTTCATCTTTTTCTACGAGGATGATCTGCCCATTGGTTCCGATTTTCTTTTTTGCCTCATGCATGCACAGCAGACCGGCTTTGCCTCCGCCAATCACCAGCACGCGTTGACCTGGTTTGACATAGCGGTTTGCATAGGCTGGCGCACCTGCCACATCCAAAACCATCAACGCCAGCTCACGCGGCAGATCGTCGGGAAGTTTTGCCCATAAACCAGATTCGAAGAGGATGGCATAGCCATCCACCACCACCTGTCCAAGGCTTGGGTATATCTTATTAATTTTTTGGAGTCTGAGGGGGGTTTGGGCGAGGGATACCAGGGTCACGATCGGATCGTTGGGGAGCAAATCAACTTTCAGCTGCGGACCAATAAAATCGACTGTACCAAGCAGTACCCCACCTGAACCGGTCTCCGGATCCTGGAATTTTCCCTGGCGGTTGACAATATCCATGATGCTCGCGGCGAATCGTTTTTCGTCCTGTGCGGCATCCTGCCATAGGCGTGTAAAACTCGTGGAGGTAATGTGCAGGCTCTCGACGCGAATCCCGATCTCGTTATCAAGCAGTGGGGATTGATTATCCAACCGCAGCGCTGCTTTTGGCAGGGCGAAAGGTGGTTCAATCACTCGATGCGCGCCAAAACGATTACCTGAGTTCATATTTTGGGGGATGTTTTCAAGTGGAGGATATGGCGGGCTTCTGCGGGGGTTGCCGGGGGTCGACCGAGTTCATTGGCAAGCCGAGCGGCTCGCGCCACCAGGGGGGCATTGCCTTCACTCAGAACGCCGCGTGAGTAATAAATATTATCTTCCAGCCCTACGCGCAGGTTTCCCCCGAGTAGAATGGCAGCGGTGGTGAGCGGCAGCTGTGCCGCGCCGATGCCGCTGGTGGTCCAGGTGCTGCCTGCGGGCAGGCTTTCGATCATAAACATTAAATTTTTGATCGTACCGGCTGCGCCGCCCGGTACACCCAGCACTAAGTTGAAATGGAGGGGTTCGCTCAGCAAGCCTTCCTTGAGCAGTCGCATGGCGGAAGGGATCATGCCGCTGTCGAAGATTTCCAGTTCAGGCCGGATGCCGCGCGCCTGCATGGCTTTTGCAAACTCGCGTACCATTGGCAGATCGTTATAAAAAACTTCCTCGCCAAAATTGACCGTGCCGGTCGTCAAGCTTGCCATTTCCGGCTGCAAGGCGAGCGGCTGCAATCTCTCCTCGGCTGTCATGCCCACCGCGCCGCCGGTGGAAACCTGGATAATGATCTCAGGTACACGTGTCTGCACTGCGTCAATGATGTCGCGATAAGCATTTACGTCCTGGGTGGGAGAGCCATCTTTTGCGCGTCCGTGCAAATGAACCAGGGCAGCGCCTGCCTGGTAACATGCCAGCGCTTCTGCCGCGATTTCATCGGGCGTCAGAGGTAAATAAGGCGTGTTCTCGCGGGTTAATTCGGCACCGACGAGCGCAGCAGAGATAATCACGGGATTGGTCATGATGGCTTCTTTCCCTGTTGTTTTTCTAGTGGAACAACGCAAGTACCTTCGGCGCGGGCAACCAATTCTGCTTTATCCAACACCGCCGCGGCGGAAACGTTCTCTTGGGTTGGAGCAGCTTTTATGACCCGGGTTATTTCAAACTTCATCTGGCGGGAAGTGCGTCCAACGCTGCTGAGTTCAGCAGTTACATCGAGAAAATCACCGGCATGAACGGGAGCGAGAAATTCCACATTTTGATAGGCGCGAAACAAGCCCTCATCGCCATCGTACCGGATGCACAATTCAGTGGCTGCATCGCCGAACAATGCCATCAGCCGCGCGCCATCCACCAGACCGCCGGCATAATGCACATCATGCTCTGATATCCGCAGATGAAGTTTAATAGTCAAAAGAGGTAGTGTGTTCATAGATAAATTTCCGAATGAACTCCCTGCCAACAAAAATATATTCGTTTAAGACCAATCAGAGAAGTATTTTAAAAATATTCTAGATGTCTACAATTAAGAAAATTTTTCGTGGGGAATGGTAAAGAATTTGGAATAGGATACCACCGCGGTTTCGCGGCGTCAAGCGGTTTTGTGGTTTTGTCCCAAGAAAATATGGTTGAATTTTCCGATATATTGTCGGGTCCCAAGATATCTTGTGGGAAACGGCAATCGACTGCAGATTTAAGTTTGATACAGGGGAAATTGCATTTGACAGTTTTTGCTTTCGCTGAGAGAATTGAAATAATCACCTTTTTAAACGGGGTCATTCCTGCAAATTTACTTTATTCCAGGCTTGAAAGAAGTTCAGTCTGGATCAATTCGCATACAGCCAAGGAGCGCATCATGAATGAACGCAAGAAGGTAACATTACCCATGTTGTTCAAGAAAGTCAGCGACGATCAACCCATTACCTGGCTGACTTGCTATGATTATCCAACCGCCTATCTGCAGGAGCAGGCTGGGATCGATATGATCCTGGTTGGCGACAGCCTTGGAATGACCATGCTCGGGTATGATTCCACCCTGCCCGTGACCATGGACGATATGATCCGACACACACAGGCAGTCAGACGCGGCTCCCCCAATGCTTTCCTGGTGGGCGACATGCCCTACATGAGCTACCAGCCTTCGGTGGAAACTGCAATTCGCAATGCTGGGCGCTTTATGGCTGAAGCTGGTTGCGATGCCATCAAGCTTGAAGGCGGTCATGCCATGGCAGACCGCATCAGGGGGATTGTGGATGCCGGTATTCCCGCGATTGGTCACCTTGGTCTGACACCGCAATCCGTTTCAGCGCTGGGTGGTTTTCGCGTCCAGGGCAAATCGGCGGCGCTTGCCAAGAAGATCCTGGATGATGCCAAAGAGTTGGAGAAAGCTGGCGCATTTGCCATCTTGCTCGAAATGGTGCCCGACAGGCTCTGCAAGCTGATTACCGAACGCGCAGAAAACTGCATCATCATGAGCCTGGGTTCCGGGCCTGATGCGCACGGTCAATTATTGATCTACCATGACATGTTTGGACTTTATCCCAAGTTCACCCCCAAAATGGCGAAAGTATTTGGCAACGCCGGTGAAGTGATCCTGAATGGTCTTAAACAGTACGCAGCTGAAGTTACGAACAAGACCTTTCCATCTCCTGAGAATTGGTTTGGGATGAAGGATGAAGAGTTTGACGAATTGAAGAAATTACTCTAAGGTAAAAAACATGAATTTTGCGAAACGTATTCAACACCTCAAGCCGGAAGGGGCTTACCAGGTCCTGGCGAAAGCCAACCAACTCGAGGCTGCAGGTAGGGAAATCATCCATTTCGAGATTGGACAGCCTGATTTTGAGACTTTTTCAAACGTCAGCCTGGCAGGCATTCGCGCCATCAGTGAAGGGAAAACCCGTTACACATCTCCGGCGGGGATGCCTTCTCTCCAGCAAATCATCGCCGAGGACTGCGGGATAAGACGCGGGATCCGGATCAGCCCGGAAGAAATCGTGGTCGGTCCCGGTGCGAAACCGGCGCTTTACTTCCCAACCATGGCTGTGGTCGAACCGGGAGATGAGGTGATTTACCCCAACCCGGGTTTCCCGACCTACGAAGCAATGATAGGCGTGGCAGGTGGAAAGCCTGTGGCGGTACCCCTGCGCGAGGAAAATAATTTTTCTTTTGATCTCGAGATTTTCGACCGGCTGATCAATTCAAAAACAAGGATGATCATTCTCAATTCACCCGGTAACCCAACCGGCGGAGTCATGCCGCTGGCAGACCTGGAACATGTTGCTCAACAGGCTCAGAAATACAACTGTTGGGTCATGTCGGATGAGATATACGCCCGGATAGCCTATGACGGCAAAACGGTGCCATCCATCGCGAGCCTGCCGGGAATGCAGGAGCGGACCATCATCGTGGACGGGTTTTCCAAAACCTATGCCATGACGGGCTGGCGCCTCGGTTATGGAATCATGCCGCGCGAGTTGGCTGAAAAAGTTGGACTGCTGCTGACACATTCAGTCGGTTCAACAGCCCAGTTCACCCAGTTTGCCGGGATGGAAGCCATCCTCGGACCCCAGGAGCAGGTGGCTGAAGTTGTGGCGGAATACCAGCGCCGGCGCGATTTAATCGTTTCGGGATTAAATAAGATCCCCGGTTTTCGCTGCCAGGTTCCCCAGGGTGCTTTTTATGTCTTCCCAAATATCACGGGTACCGGGAAAACCTCGGATGAAATCGCGAATCTGCTGCTGGAGGAAGCAGGCGTGGCATTGCTGCCGGGCTCTTCTTTTGGTGAATTTGGAGAAGGCTATCTCAGAATCTCCTATGCCAATTCCATCACGAACCTGGAAAAGGGACTCGAGCGGATCAGGTCTGTCATCCATTAGGAAAACAGGTCGATTTCTTATAACAAGCAGCCGGTCAATTCTGGCTGCTTGTTCTTTTTTTCAGGGGCAACACAGACTGCATTACGGAGAAAAATTCCAGCAGGGAGTTGACAGGGTATAATACAAACAGCAGAATCTCAATTTGCAGACAGGGAATTAAGATCAGCGACCATGGAAATCAAAAAAATTGCCATCGTTCATGAATGGTTCACCACGATCGGCGGGTCTGAAAACGTCGTGGAGCAGTTATTGAAAATCTTCCCGGATGCGGCATTGTACGGCGTGGTGGATTTTTTGAAAGCGGAAGACAGGGCATTCCTTGGCAAAACTGAAATTCGACCCACCATTCTGCAAAAATTCCCCTTTATCAGTCAAAAAAATTACCGAAATTACCTGGCGTTCATGCCGCTGGCAATTGAACAACTCGACTTGAAGGATTATGAGATCGTCATTTCAAACTGTCATGCGGTCTCCAAAGGTGTCATCACCGGTCCCGACCAACTCCACATCAGTTACCTGCATACCCCCATGCGTTATGCCTGGGATATGCAAAACGCTTACCTGGAAAACAGCCAGGCCAAGGGTCTGCGGAGCCTGGCTGCACGCATCATGCTGCATTACATCCGCATCTGGGACTCGCTGGCTGCCAGCCGGCCGGATGTACTGATTGCAAATTCAGGATTCATCGCACGTCGAATCCGGAAGTTCTACCGGCGCGATTCGCACGTGATTTATCCACCGGTGGACACCGATTATTTTTCACCTGGCGGTGTGCGTGGGGATTTTTACCTGGCGGCGTCACGTTTTGTGCCCTACAAACGCCTTGATTTAATCATCGAGGCTTTTAAAAATTTACCAGATAAAAAACTGGTCATCATCGGGGAAGGTCCGGATTATCAAAAGTTAAGCAGAAATTTACCCGGAAACATCACCCTGATGGGGTACCAACCCAAAGAAGTGCTGCGAGACCAAATGCGGCGCTGCAAGGCATTTATTTTTGCAGCCCGGGAGGATTTTGGCATCCTACCGCTCGAAGCCCAGGCTTGTGGTGCTCCAGTGATCGCATTCGGTCAAGGCGGCGCGCTTGAAACAGTCCGCGGGCAGGGAACGACGAAACCAACCGGGCTTTTCTTCCCAAGCCAGACTGCGGCTGCCATCCAGGAGGCAATCGGAGAATTTGAGAAGCTGGAAATTTCAGCCCAGGATTGCCGGGAGAATGCCCTCAAATTTTCCAATCAGCGCTTCCAGAAAGAGTTTTACGAGTCTGTCGAGGATTCCTGGAATTCCTTTTCCCGGGGATAAAGATCATGCCTGAGGTGATCATTAATGGTAGATTCTTAACCAGCCAGGTGACCGGGGTCCAGCGTTACGGCATCGAACTCTTTCGCAGCCTCGATCTGATCCTGGAAAACCAGGAGTACCGGGAACTGCAGTTCCTTTGCCTGGTGCCGCCGGACGCAAAAAACCTTCCTGAATGGTCCAGGATTAAGATTGAAAAGGTTGGAATCAATCGGGGTAATTTGTGGGAACAGGTGGACCTGCCGCTGCATGCCCGCGGACGGTTGATTTTTTCCCCGGCAAATTCCGGACCGGTATTTTATTTCAACCAGGTGGTCACGCTCCACGATGCCAATGTTTTCCTGATCCCGCAGGCTTATTCTTTTTTGTTCCGTCTAAAATATTATTTTTCCTATTTCTTGTTCGCACGTTTCGCCCGGCAGATCATTACCGATTCGGTTTTTTCCCAGGGCGAACTCGCCCGCTATTTGCACGTCCGCCCGGATCGGATCATCCCGGTTTTACTGGGTGGAGATCATCTCGAGCGCATTCCTGCGGACGCTGGAATCCTGGGAAAACGCGGCTTGACCTCCAAAGGGTATTTACTGAGCGTATCCAGCTTGAGCAAACACAAGAATTTTGAACGTCTGGTAAGCGCGCTGCAGTTGGTCAAGACCGATCTCAAATTGGCGGCAACCGGAGGTTCGAACCGGATTTTTAAGCCAGAGACCGTCCAGTCGGCAGTCGAAAATGTCATTCACCTCGGCTTTGTCAGCGACCAGGGCTTGAAGGCATTATACGAGAACGCGCTGGCTTTTATATCTCCCTCTCTTTTTGAAGGTTTCGGACTTCCCATCCTGGAAGCGATGAGCTGCGGCTGCCCGGTTATTTGCTCCAAAAGTGCCTCCCTGCCGGAGGCGGGCAGGAATGCCGCACTTTACTTTGATCCATATGACGTGGAGAACATGGCAGAGACGATTGAACAATTGATTTCCAATCCTGATTTACAGGATGATTTGATCCGGCGCGGGTATGAAAACGTAGCCGGCTTTCGCTGGGAAGCAACCGCATTGAAAACATTGAAGATCATCCAAACATGCAGCGGGAAAGAGAGCGTATGAAACCTGTAATCCTGTTCAAGGATGAGGAATTTTATGCCCGCAATAAACGGAACTTTGCCTGGGTCAATCGCCGGTCATTGATGGCTGGGGTCATGATCCTGAGCGATACTTTCAGCCTGGTGGGTTCGATGGCGCTCGCCACCCTGATTTGGAGCTTTGTCCGCGCAGATTTACCGGTAAAATCTTATTATTCCCTCTATTTGCCTGTCGCAGCGGTTTACATAATCATTTATTTTCTTTCGAATTTGTATCCCGGCATCGGAACGGGACCGGTTGAAGAGCTGAGGCGCTTATCCATCAGCTCCTCGCTTGGAACCCTGCTCCTGATGGGTGTGACTTTTTACCTGAGAAGTACGAATTCGTGGTCACGCGCCGTGATGGGATTGACGTGGATCATGCTTTTGTTCAGCGTCCCGATCATGCGGAAAATATTCCGCCGGATTGCGGTCCGGATCAAGTTATGGGGCATCCCGGTGGTGGTGGTGGGCGAAGGGGATGGTGCAGAGCGGGTCTATGCCAGCCTCAGGAAAAATCCGCTGATCGGTTTCCAGCCGGTATTGTGCGTCAAAACCGCCTCAATTCGCAACGTTTTTCCAGCGCCTTCTGATCAGCAGAGCGAGGAATGGGCGGACAAATCCCTCTTTCAGGATATTGATATCGCCATCATCGTTCCACTCAAGGCACCCCTCGGGGCGGTGAAAAACGTCCTGCTGGATCGGGGGCACCGCTTCAAGCGGGTGATTGTCATGTTCGACGAAGCCAGGTTCGGGTCGGTCTGGTTCACCCCGCTCAACCTGGTCGAACAACTGGGATTGGAAGTGACACACCAGTTGATCAATCCCACCCAGCAATTTATTAAAAGGGTGATCGATATCAGCCTGATCATTGTCAGTCTGCCGGTATTGGTGCCTGTTTTTCTCCTGATTGCATTAGCGATTAAATTGGACAGCCGTGGACCTGTTTTTTATGACCAAAAAAGGGTTGGGCATGATGGTCAGGAAATACGGATCTGGAAATTCCGTTCAATGGTATCCAATGCCGAGGAAGTGCTTCAATCCTATTTGGAGAAGGACGAAGACATCCGGCTGGAATGGGAGCAAAATTTCAAACTCAAGAACGATATGCGCATTACCAGGGTGGGAAATTTATTGAGGAAAACCAGCCTGGATGAGCTGCCTCAATTATGGAATGTGATGCGCAGGGAAATGAGCCTGATCGGACCCCGACCGATCGTCAAGGAGGAAATTTCTCTCTATCGGGACGATTTTGAAATTTACAAGCAGGTCATGCCGGGGATGACCGGGATGTGGCAAATTTCGGGGCGGAATAACCTGACGTATGATGAGAGGGTTGCCCTGGATGTCTATTACGTCCAGAACTGGTCGATCTGGCTGGATATTCACATCCTGATGCATACCTTCATCACTGCAATCCAGGGTCGTGGGGCGTATTAATTGATCCAGCGACCCAGCCCGGGCAAGGTGCGCGGAGCCAGGTTGCATTTTCCCGACTGAATGGAAAAATCACCTTTCTTAAGGGTCAGGTTGGGATTGTAATAAGGATCCCCAGCCTCAATCAGGGCTTGCCATTCGGTTCGGAGCAGACCGGCTTCACGGTAAAAGCGTTGCATTTTTTCAGGATCGTCTTCATAGCCGCGTGTGATCGATTCGCGGTGGATCAATTCGGCATAGGGCGTCCAGACAATTAAAAATCCTTTGTTCCTCAGCTTCAAACACAAATCGATATCCCCATAACCAAGACCATAACGATCATCAAAACCCGAAACAAGCTCAAAATTTATTTTGCGGACCAGGATGCAGGCGCCGGTCACTGCAGAAAGATTTTGCGGCGTCACGAGGTTAAATTGGTAACCGGTATCGTGAGAAGACCTGCCAACAAAGTAGTGCGAGGCGACGACCCCCAGCCCTGCCACAATCCCGGCGTGCTGGATGAGACCATAGGGATAAATTAATTTTACGCCGACCGCCCCCACCTCCGGGCGCAGGGCATTTCCCAGCATGATTTCCAGCCAGTTTGGCGTGATCACTTCCATATCGTTATTGAGGAAAAGCAGCAGGCTGCCGTCAGCCTGGGCAGCTCCAAAATTGTTGATTCTCGAAAAGTTAAAAGGTTTTTCGTTGAAAGTCAAAAGCCGGATGCGCGGGTCGCGCCTGGTCAGGTACTGGTACAGCTGGAAGGTTTCGGGGGATTGACTGTTGTTTTCGAGGATCAATATTTCAAAATTTTGATAGCTTGACCTGGT
The DNA here is from genome assembly GCA_021795965.1 of Chloroflexota bacterium. Classification (GTDB taxonomy): domain Bacteria; phylum Chloroflexota; class Anaerolineae; order Anaerolineales; family Villigracilaceae; genus UBA5195. Next base: position 98,848 of record JAJYOU010000002.1, on the reverse strand, counting down.
TAAGATCGAATCGATGCAGCGGGCTAAATCAGAGGAATGGTCCTGGTTGGGGATAAGGATGGAGACCTTCGGCTGGTCCTGAATGGAATAATCCACACGGGTCAACCCCGGGAGTTGACTTTCCCTGGCGCTGCCGGGGATGTTTAATCGGGTTAAATGATCTGAAACAACCTGGGGTGTCCGCTCCCTTAAAAGTGGAACTGCCGGGTCAGCCGCTGCAGGAATCTGGTGAAATAAAATCTGGGGAATGTGGGTGACGGCCCGGGCTGATTCCACGCTGCGCAGGATCAGGTCAAAAAAGTCATCGTACGTGATCCCTGAAGGTTCCCAGCTCAACCAGGCAGCCGGTTTGTTGCGCAGGATCAGGAAGCTGCCCAAGTAGTTGCGCCCTCTCAAGATATCAATGCTGAAGGCGGGTTTAAAAACCGGGTGGATGCGCCGGCTGCCAGATGGATCCAGCGAATCTTCGTCTGAATAGAAAAGATCAGAGTGAGGGACACTTGCATCCGCCGCGGCGATTTCGAAAAGCGCAAAAGGAGCCAGGCGGACTGGGCGGGTCAGCAGGGCGATCAGTTCCGCGCGGCTGGCGGTCAGCGCGTTTTTGAGCGCAGCTCCGAGATTGACTTCAGAAGCAACGCAGACCAGTTTAATCGGGCTGTTATGTTTCGCGTAGCCATCAATTTGGACTTGAATTTCTGTTTTTAAGGCATCGGGAGCCAGTAGAACCAGCTCCCAGCCGGAACAGGACTGGTTGAAAATTGACTTCAGGACGTCGGGTAAATGGATCATATCGGCAGTGCGAACTGGCAGCAACAAGCTGATCCAAGGCGCGTTGCGTGGTGCTGCAGAAACCTTTCCCTGGCGCTCCAATTCAGCGGCATCTGGTTCGTTGTTCCGGATCCAGTCCCCAAAGCCGGGACCGGTCAGCGACTGCAGGTTTTGAAGCCAGAGGCGTGCGCGCAAGACAAACAATTCCCGCTGGCTGCTGCGGGGAATCAGGATTGAACGAATTTTCTGAAGGAATGGACGCATTTCTCGAAATTATAACCTGCTTTGATTCGGATCCCTGGGAAGCGGCACGGATTTTTTGCTAAGACTTGTGACGGTTCCAAAGAATTCGGAAAAAGAAGCCGGTCCCAAACTTCAAACCAGCCAGGAACTTATTTCCTCGGCCAGGCAAAAAATTCACTTCACGATGCTAAAACTCAGGGGTGGGCTGTAGGATCTCCAGTAATCCCCGATGTACGCACGGACAATCCATTCATAAGCGCCGGGTGAAAGTGCAGACCCGGGTTGTAGCTGACAGGTCTCAGCGCTGCCGCAGCCGGTGGAGCTGATGACCCTGGCATAGAGAACCGTATTATTTTGCATAAGCAGCACTTGATATTTCAGTGCCCCGTCAATTTTTTTCCAGCTGAAAACCGGGTAAGCGCCAGAGATCGAACTTGCTGGAGTGAGTGAGGTGGGGATGCTTGGCAAAGGCAGGATCGAGAAGCTTTTGCTGGGGCTGAAATTTCTCCAGGCACCGCTGATTTTTGCCCGGACCTTCCAGGAATAATTGCCCAGGTTAAAAATCCTGCTTGACTGGTAGGTGCAAAGCGTCGCTCCGCAGGGGAGACCGGGCAGGTAATACGAAACTTTGAGCAGCCCATTTTCAAAAATATGGATTTGATAGGCTTCAGCCCTAGGGACGACGCTCCAGGCAAACCTGGGGATTTGGGAATAGGTTTTCCCGTTGGGTGAAACTGCGCTGGGGACAGTGGGAAGGGAGTAGTTGGAGTAAACCAGCCGGTTTGCAGATCCGGCAGGATCGTGAACGACATATTTTGAAGAAATATTGACCAGAACACCGCTGACCTGGGCGGCTGAGGCTGCGGGATAATCCTGAAGATAGAGCGCGGCGACTCCCGCCGCGTGCGGAGCTGCCATCGAAGTTCCGCTCAGGATTTGCGTCGCAGTATCGCTCGTATTCCAGGCTGATTTGATCTCTGAACCCGGTGCAAACAGGTCGAGACAGCTACCCCAGTTGGAATAAGAGGCTCTGTAATCATTCGCTGAAGTGGCACCAATGGTGATTGCCTGGCTGAGACTGGAAGGGGAAAAATTGCAGGCATCCTGGTCCTCGTTCCCGGCTGAAACTACAAAAGTGATGCCGGCGGCAATGGCGGAGGCGACCGCTGCATTAAGGGCTGGGCTCAAACCGCCCCCCAGGCTCATATTGGCGACCGCCGGCAGGACGCGGTGGGTGGTGACCCAATCGATCCCGGCGATCACCTCCGAATAGGTGCCGTATCCGGAACAATTCACCACGCGGACTGCGTGCAGTTTAACCTCTTTCGCCACCCCGTAGGTTTTTCCACCGATAATCCCGGCGACATGCGTGCCATGACCATTGCAGTCATTGCCATTTTGCCCGTCACCGATGCTGTCAAAATCCCTCGTGGCGCGGCCAGAAAATTCGATGTGAGTGGTGCGGATGCCAGTATCGAGGACATAAACATTGACTCCCCTGCCAGTGACCGGGTAAAAATAGGTATGATCAAGCGGGAGGAGGTGCTGGTCGATCCGGTCCAGACCCCAGGGGGCATAAGATTGGGTTGCGGGTTGGGAGTTTTGCCCGGCGGCGCTCTCAGCGGGCAGGTCGAGCGAGTTTTCCACCTGCAGGATCTGGTCAGGCTCAATGGAATCAACCAGTGGGTTCTGCCGCAGGGCGAGAAGAGCCTCTTCAGGCAGACGGGCCGCAAAGCCTTTGATCGATGGGAAATTAAAAAGAACCCGGCTGCCAGCCCCTGATGCACCAGCCTGAATGATTTCTTCCAAAATGGCATTTTGCTGTTCGGGTTTGACCTCTTCTTTGAGGATGACGATGTATTGACCGGGGATGATTTCTCCGCTCCCGATTATGAGCGGCGCCAGGGCAGATCCGGCTTGGATGCCGCCTTGTGCTTGCCCGGGGATTCCTGACTCTGCGCTGGCATTGGACCAGGGAGTGAGCAGGATGCAGACCAAAAGAAAGGAGGTCAGTACCTTTCGAAGGGAGGGATTTGCTTTGTTTTTCATGCAGATTCCATATATATGCGAAATGAATGGCGTCAGGGGACCGGGTTGGCACTTTCAGCGCGGGAAATTTGCCGTCCGAGGATGATCGTACTGACCCAGCCCATCAGGACAATCACGATCGTGATCACCAGCCGGTCAAGGCTGACCGCAACGACACTGACGCTGGTGTCAAAACCGAGGGCGGTGGCGACTCCCGCCACGATTGCTTCACGCACACCCAATCCCCCCGGAGCAATCGTCACCAGCTGGGTCAGGATGGAGGCGCTGGCGAAGAGCAAAACCTGGGCGAAAGTCACCTCTTGTGAGACCATGCGGAAGGCGATCCAATAACGCAGGGAGAGAAAAAAAATCATTGCCAGCTGGGTCAGGATGACTTTCCAGATCAAACCCGGGCTTTGCCGGATCGTCATCCAGCCTTCGATCGCCTGGTTGGACAAATTTTGAATTTTTTGAGGCAGCCTGATCTTCTGCATCGGGATCCAGAAAACGAGCAGGGAGGCGACCATCAGGAAGAAAGCCAGCGCCAGGGTGGTATTGACCGGGATGGGAGTAAATAATTTCCAGTAAGTCAGCACGCCCAGCCCTGCCAGCCCGTTGACTGCGACCGAAAAGAAGAAAAGGGCAAATATTGAACTGGTATATTTCGTGTAGGAAAGATTAAATTTCTTTTTAAAGTAAAAACCCCGTGAAAGGATCCCGCCAGGAATGGGAAGCTGGTTTGCCAGGGTGGAGGCTGAGGAGATCAGGAAACTATCGGCAAAGGTGAAGTTTTTCACTCCCAAACCCTGGTAAAAGTACATGTTTTGCAGGCTGTTGATTAACGGGAAGAGGAGCGAAAGGAGGAACATCGAGAGGACATCCCCCTTCGAAATATTGAGCAGGTTGAGATATTTTTCGGAATTAAGCACGAGGTAAACCGCAAATGCAACCAGGATGCCGAGGCTGACCAGGATATATAGAAAATTCCGCAGAAATTTATTTTTCAAAATTCACCAATTTGAAGGGTGGAAGGTTTTTAATAATGATAATTCAACCTGCTCATAAGGGGACCGCAGATTTCATCAAATTGATTTTTTTGCTGTGCGGTCCACTCTTGCCAGGCTGGAAACTGGTTCGAACTCGGATGGATTTTTTGATCAAGCCAGCCGTCGGTCTTCTTCAGGCTGGCGGGGTCGATCCCGGGCAGGGCGGTGGTGAATCTTACCAAGTCATTTAAATAATCGTAGCGATCTGGACCTTTGAAAATATCTTCAAATTTATACATGCGGGCTGCCGGATTTTGCTGCATGGTCTTAATGGCATAAGCATTCAGGTTTGCCCAAGCCCAACAGGCTTTCTGAAATTCCGAAGCCTGGTTCCAGCTGGAGGCAAGCGCATCCCCCGGTACTTTTTCGGCGCTCGGCCAGGTATGGGAAAAATATTTTCGAATCCCTTTCTTGCCGTAAATTTCACCCCAGTTGATCGCTGAACGAACCCAATCACGACCGTCCCGCACAATCAGGACGGCTTTATGATTTTTAAATGCCAGCGGGGTTACATCCAGCAGACCATAATACCCAATATTGGATTCAACATAAATACTCCCGGGTCTTTCCGAAATGAAGGATTCCCGCTGTTTGACCAGGAACTGCGCAGCTTTCTCGCCGTCGATCCGCCCGAAGAAACGCTCATCGGAAATTTTAACCAGCGACCATTTTCCCAATAATTTTAGAACCACGAGCCGCCAGATACCGGCGTTTATTAATCGATCACGGTAATTGGGAATTTTGAGGGACTGTAATTCGAAAATATCTGGTTCATGCAGAGAGACGCAATCGGGCAGGATATCCTGAAAGAACTTTGCAAAGAATTCTGTACCGGTCCTACCCAGGGAGGTGATCAGGATTGAGTTTTTATTGATCATGGGGCATCCTAAGGGGTCAATTTTTTAAAACAAAGCTTCAAAAGCCATTTTGTAGGAGTGTATCACTTTATCCCAGCCAAATGAATCTTCGAGGATTTTGGGAATTTTGGCAGTGTCCAACGCGCAGTTTTCGATGGCAGCGATAAACCCCTGGGCGTCGCGCTCCTGGATGAGAAATCCCGTTGACTGGTCGAAAACAACATCCATGATCCCTTCGATGTTGGAGGCAATGACCGGCAGCTGGTGCTCTCCCGCTTCCAGCAGAACAATCCCAAAACCTTCCTGGTCATTTTCCACAGAAATGTTGGGCATGATGAAGAGATCAGCAGCCGCATACAGCTCATTTTTTTCGCTGTCGCTGATTGCACCCAGCAGCGTGACCTGTTCCGATAATTTTTTTTCCTCGATCAGGTTTTTGATGTTTTCAAATTCCGGTCCAACCCCGGCAATCAGGTAACGGGTGCTGGCGGGCAGTCTGGGGAGCACATTTTCGATAAACCAGGCCTGACCTTTACGCCTGACCAGCCTGCCGACGGTTAATAATATTTTTTGTCCCGGCGTTCGCAAACTGTACTTCGCCAGGATTTCCTGCTTCTTTGAATTTGAAAGCGGGTTGGGCGGGTTAAAAGCATACCCGACCGGGATGACCCTGATTTTTTCGGCTGGGATTCCGCGCCGCAGGCACTGCTCAGCTGTAAACTGGCTGATGGGGATGATCAGGTCCGCTTTTTTCAGGAAATAAGGCATAAATTTTTGGTAGCCAAACCTGGAAAAAACAATATCCAGTCCGTTGACCGTGAAGGTCACTTTTGCGCGGGAGACCGCCCTGACCAACACGACCAGCGGTGATAAAACAGCATCATAAATATGGATCAGGTCATAATCGCGGGAACGAAAAAGGAGTGTAAAAATGACTCTCAAGAGAAACAGGGGCAGGTATTTTTTCCCGCGGGTGTTCGCCAGCAGATCAATGGGAGCTCCCTGGTGATAATTTTCAAAAAAATCAAAGGCAAATTTTTCCATCCCCCCAATGCCGGGTGGAAAGGAGCGAGTCACAAATAAGATTCTCAAATTACGAGCTCCGGCTTTTTTGAATGTCGAGGGTCTTGAAAAGCGGGTGAATCGCAAATGAGAGGGTTCTGGAATCTATTTTGCATCAAGCGATTCATTGTCGCTGCGCTTCAACAGGCGGCATCCCTGGAATTCAGTATGGTGATCGGTTAATCGCTGGCTATCCCGCTGGTAGATCATGATTTCTTCCATCATCTGTCGATTGGTGCGGACTGCGTCGCCGATCAATCCAATCATCAAGAGCAGAATCCCGAAAATGCCGAGCGTGCCGCCGATGGAAACCGACTGGGCATAACGACCGACAGAAGTTTGGTGCAGCAAATAATAATATAAGAACCTGCCGATCAGGATGAGGGACGAAAGCAGGAAGGGGATGCTGACCAGGGCAAACGTTTTCAGCGGCTGGTATAAAACAAAGGAACGAATGATCGTGCCGCTTTGGCGCCAGATGAAATTAAAGATGCCCTTATGCAGTCGGGACGGTCTGGTGGTGGGATTGGTCTCGATCGGCAGGTGGGTTAATTTCATGCGGTCGCGTCCAGCCTGGATCAGGGTTTCGAGAGTGTAGGAATACTGGTTATAGACCTGCAACCGGAGGGCGGCAAACCTCGAATAGGCGCGAAATCCGCTTGGGGCATCCGGGACGTCGGTGTCGGAAACCTTGCGCATCAACCAGCTGCCCAGGGCTTCCAACCGGCGCTTGAGAGGTGAAAAATGCTGGTTTTTATTGACCTGCCGGTCGCCGATGACGATATTCGCAGCGCCTGCCAGGATGGGGCTGACCAGCTCGGAAATATAGCGTCCGGGATACTGGTTGTCCGCATCCGTATTGATGATGATATCGGCACCCAGCGCGAGCGAGGTTTGAATGCCGGTGATGAAAGCCCGAGCCAGACCGCGGTTGACGGGGTGCTGAATGACAAAGTCAGCACCATTCTCGAGGGCGGTCTGCGCAGTGTTGTCCTGTGAACCATCATCAATCACCAGCACATTGATTTCATCAATCCCCGGGATGGATTTGGGCAGATCGCGGAGGGTGCCGGCAATGGAAGCTGCTTCGTTGAAACATGGAATTTGGATTACGAGTTTGGTCATTCGATTTGTCGGATGTTTGGGTGAATGGTTAAAATCATTTACCGGTCATGTGTTGTGTGAATGATGCTGAATTGATTATAAAGTCAAAACACTGATTAGTTGCCCAAAAACAGCGAAAATCAACCTTTTTGTGGGTTTATTTTTTCTCCGAACTGGAGGATTCTGAAAAATTAATGGATTGGATCAAGAAACCAAGATTCCTCGGATCATCGTCCAAAACGTAATGCGCATTCAGGGCAAGTTTCAGCGAGATGGTTCCGGCATGAATGTTTTCGAGCGGCACATCAATAATTTGCAAACCCGGTTTTTCCACCTTGTAGTTGGAGACAAGCATGTTGTTGATGAAAATACTGACCACAAGATGGTCATTATGATAATTATCCAGGTCCGGGAAAAACAGTTTTACCTTCAGGAATTTTTCCTGGTCAAATTTTAAGAGATATGCCGATTCTGGCTGAGCCCATTTCCCAATATAGGGATCAGCCTTGTCCCAATAGACATTTTTGATGGATGGATTATTTTCAGTTGATTTTTCTGTAAAATCAAAGCTTTTTGAGGATGCGAGCAATTTTTCGCTGGTTGTAAAATGGATTTTCGGCGGTGAATATTTTTTGATTAAGTGATAAATATAAATATCATTCCTGGAGTAAACTATTTTATTTTCCGTCGAAAAAAGTATATTTTTTATGAAGGATTTATTTTTATCGAAATTAAAATTTTCCACCACCAGGTACTTGGGTTTTTTTGAATTCTGAAAATCAGTGGTGGATATTTTATAATAATTCGAAAAATTTCTTCCGGAGGCAAATGAAATATTTGGCGACTGCCACCACCCATAGCCTGCCAGGATCGCTTTTTCAGGAAGTTTTTTAATGATTTTTGCGGCTTCCAGGATGGAGGTTTTTGTGGGTGTATCCTGGAAAGATAGAAGATGATTGCTTGAATTTAGGAGAAATAGAGAGGCAGAAGCGAAAATTAACAGGAAGAAAGAAACTGAAAAAACCTTGATCAAAAACCCGGGATTTTTGACTTTGCTGCGGTTGACCAAAGTGGGAATCCATTGATACAACAGGAATAAAATTGCGATAAAACAAATTTCAAACAAGATTGTGCCATCAATGATGCGGCGATAAAAGGCTTTCAGGGTTGGGGTGATCAGTAGCCACCAGCCAAAGTAGGAAAGGGTTGTCACCAGCAGGATGTAAAAATCATTGGATAAAACCCAATCATTTTTTAGCTGGGTTGTCTGCCTGGATAAAATCTGCTTCAAGCGCTGCAGGGAAATGAGGGCAAATGCAGCAACCAAAACTGCCAGTTGGGCGATGATAATCCAGTAATGAACGATTAGACTGGCTGAGAGCAATTTGAGATGGGTGATAAATTTGATCAGAATCCCATCTGTATCTGAATAACCTTTTTTCACGCCGGCTTGCATCAGGATGGATTTAAACTGCTCGCTCCACCAGGTGGAATAAGCTGGGAACCCGAGGGAGAACAATTTGTAAGTTTCAAAAAGCAGGATTGGCAGGAGCATGCCCAAAATTAGAAGAGCAAAGTCTTGCATTTTTCTTTTGCGAGCAGAATTCGGTATGGTCAGAAAATCCAAAATAAAAGCAGCAGCGATTGCGGGTAGGGCAATCAGTATGACGGTTTTGGTTAAATACCCGAGTCCGAATGAAAGTCCAGCAAAGAGCAGAAAGTTTTTCTTGTTCGTGGTTTGGTACTTTTGATAAAGCACCAAAAACAACATAAAAAAGAAAAGGGCAGGAAGTTCTCCGTACAGCCCGAAGCCGAAGTTAAAAAGTGAAGGGGTTCCGAAAAACAGTAAAACAGACAAAAAGACAAAATAAATATTAAATTTTAATGCCACGATCTCGTAATAAATGATCGCCAGCAGCAGCAGAATCAAATAAATGGCATTGATTGCCAAACCGCTGGCAAAAGATTCTCCAAAGATTCTAAAGAATATGGCAACGGGCAGTAAGACCGGAATACCGGTTTGAATGATCGGATCAAAATGGATGTTGGTATCGTAAGAGGTGGAGTAATTCAAGGAATGAGCAAGATTATGCGCCACCTGGGCATTCATCCCGCCATCAAAGGAAAAAGGATAAGTGAGCGTTACAGAAACGCATTTAATGACAAAAAAAGCCAGCAGGAGAATGGTTAATAAAATGAAAGTTTTTTCAAGTGGGCTTTTCCCGGCAGTTGAATTAGTTTTCATTCAATCTCCATGATGGGATCGAAGAGATTGTGGCCATCCCCGGAGAAGCGACAGCAGCCGGGACGAAAAATATCAAACAATAAAATGGGAATAATTGGCAGGGAGATTGCATCAGTTAATAATCCATGGCTTGAGCCAGGGCTAATTCCCAACCGGTTAGCTTTACACCAAAATCTTCGTCGAATTTTGAATTATCCAGGGCGGAGAATAGCGGTCGTTCCGCTGGGGTGGGGAAGTCTGTCGAAAGGGCTGGCAGGAGGTTCCTGACGCGCTGCTCGTGCCTGGCAGGATCCAAAGCCAGGATTTGCTTGGTCCAATCGTAGCGGCTGGTATAACCGTTTCCAGCCAGGTGATACAGTCCAGCACGTTCCGCGATGTAAGCGCCGCCTCGTCCCAGCAGGAGCGAGGTCACCTGTGCCAGCATACGCGCCCAGGTGGGATTGGCGACCTGGTCTGAAACGATGCGCATGGTTTCCTGGGACCGGGACCATTCGAGGACTTTGTTGACAAATCCGCCTTTGCGCAGGCTGTAGACCCAGCTGGTGCGCAAGGTCAGTGCTTTGGCTGAAACAGCTTCGATGGCTTTTTCACCGGCGAGCTTGCTTTTACCATAGATATTGAGAGGGTTGGGGGTATCCTTTTCGGTGTAAGTCGAACCTTTTCGACCGTCGAAAACGTAATCCGTTGAAAAATGGATCAGGATCGAATCGAGAGCTTTGGCTTCTTCTGCCAGGACGCCGGGGATGGTGGCATTGATGGCATAGGCTTTTTCCGGCTCGGTTTCGGCTTTATCGACAGCGGTATAGGCGGATGCGTTGACAATGACCTGGGGTTTGAGCTTTCGAATGGTGCTGCGCACCTCATCCACATTTTCCAGGTTCAAATCCTCGTAATCGAGCGGCGTGATCGATCCCAGCGGTGCAAGCGTCCTTTGAAGTTCCCAGCCGAGCTGACCGTTTTTTCCCAGTAAAAGAATCTTCATGATCAAGCCTTGTCTGCGAGTCTTTGCAGATATTGCCCGTAGCTGTTGCTTTTGAGCGGGGCTGCCAGGGCAGCCAGCTCAGCCCGGGAAATATAACCCTGGCGAAAGGCAATCTCCTCGGGAGAGGAGATCATCAACCCCTGTCGTTCTTCCACCGTCTGGACAAAATTTGCTGCCTGTAAAAGCGATTCGTGTGTACCTGCATCCAGCCAGGCGATTCCCCGCCCGAGGTCATTGACCTGGAGCTGTTTTCTTTCCATGTAAAGCCGGTTGAGATCAGTAATTTCAAGCTCGCCGCGTTTGGAAGGCTTGAGGCTGGCAGCAAGCTGGGTGACTTTTGCATCGTAAAAATAAATCCCCGGGACGGCATAATTGGATTTTGGTTTTTCAGGTTTTTCTTCCAGGCTGACAGCCATCCCGTTTTCATCAAATTCCACCACTCCGTAGCGTTCAGGGTCGCGTACTTCGTATGCAAAGACGATGGCACCTTCCTTCAAGCCAGCCGCAGATTCAAGGATCTGGGGCAGCCCATGCCCATAGAAAATATTGTCGCCCAGGATCAGGCAGGCGCAATCGCCCATGAGAAAATCGCTGCCGATGATGAATGCTTCTGCGAGTCCGCGGGGTTCAGGTTGTTCGGCATAAACAAAGGTCAGACCCCATTTTTTGCCATCCCCGAGGAGACGGCGGAAATCGGGTAAATCTTCAGGAGTGCTGATGATTAAAATTTCACGGATGCCTGCCAGCATGAGCATGGAAAGAGGATAATAGATCATCGGCTTGTCATACACTGGAAGCATTTGTTTGCTGACACCGATCGTGATCGGATACAGCCGGGTACCTTTACCGCCTGCGAGGATGATCCCTTTCATTTTTTTTGACCTCTCTCTGCGTAGTTATCCTGCATCCAGTTTTTATAGTCACCCCGCTGATTGATCGCGTTGATCCAATCCTGATTTTGAAGATACCATGAAACTGTTTCCATCAGTCCGCTTTTCAGGTTTTTTCGCGGTGACCAGCCCAAGGTGCTGCGAATTTTGGAGATATCCATGGCGTAGCGGCGGTCATGCCCAGGGCGGTCTTGAACGTACTTGACCAGGGAACTGTGCGGAACATGCGGTGATTGAGGCAGAAGCTCATCCAGAACCTCGCAAATGGTGCGGATGATTTCAATGTTGGGGGGTTGATTATCACCGCCGACAGGATAGGTTTCACCTGGTTGTCCATTTTTTAGCACCAGGTAAATTGCCTCACAGTGATCATCGACATAGAGCCAATCTCGAACCTGCATTCCATCCCCGTAGACCGGCAGCGGTTTGCCTGCCACGGCATTGATGATCATCAATGGAATTAACTTCTCGGGGAATTGAAATGGTCCGTAATTATTGGTGCAGTTGGTGATCGAAACCGGCAGTCCATAAGTGTGGTGATAAGCCCGCACCAGGTGATCGCTGGAGGCTTTGGAGGCGGAATAGGGTGATCGCGGCGAGTAGGGGGTATTTTCATTAAAGGGCGGGTCGTTTTGCCCCAACGATCCAAAAACTTCATCGGTCGAAACATGGTGGAAGCGACAATTTTCGAGAGGAGTGAGTTTGTCCGTGATCCAGGCTTGACGCGCCGCTTCGAGCAGGGTGAAGGTGCCGATGATATTAGTCTGGATAAATTGTCCCGGTCCGAGGATGGAGCGGTCGACATGACTTTCGGCGGCAAAATGGACGACGGTCTCGATCTGGTACTTCTGGAAGAGGCTGTTGACCAGGTCAGAGTCACAAATATCGCCCTTGATGAAAATGTGCCGCTCCGGGTCAGGCAGGTCCTCGAGGTTGAGCAGGCTGCCCGCATAAGTCAGCACATCCAGATTGATGACCCGCACACCGGATTCGTGGGAGAGAAGAAAACGGATAAAATTTGAGCCGATAAAACCTGCCCCGCCTGTGACCAGTACGTTTTTCATTTCTTTTTCATCCCGTAGTTTTAATAGGTTTCTGCATCTTTGAGGAGCACGCCATTTGCGTCTTTGCTGGATAAAGCCGGTGGTTTTGACATTTGCGGCCATTCGATGCCGAGCTGGGGGTCATTCCAGAAAATGGATCTCTCCCACTCTGGCGCGTAATAATCGGTGGCTTTATAAACAATTTCTGCCCATTCACTTGTTACATAAAAACCATGTGCAAATCCAACAGGAATCCACAGCTGCTGTTTATTCTGTGCGGTCAGGTTCACCCCAACCCATTTACCGAAGGTGGGTGAATTTTTGCGGATATCCACTGCAACATCAAAAACTTCCCCCGCCACCGCTCGGACCAATTTTCCCTGTGGCTGGTGGATTTGATAATGCAAGCCTCTCAGGATCCCCTGCCTCGAGCCGGAATGATTATCCTGGACAAAATTTGAGGGGATGCCAAATTCTGAAAAGCGCTGAGCCTGGTAAGTTTCCATGAAGAACCCGCGCTCATCTCCAAAGACTTTTGGAGCAATAATCAGGATATCAGGGATGGAGGTTTGAATAATTTGCATGCTCTTGTCAACCTGCATAAAATGATTTTTCAGGACATTAATTCTTTAGCCAGCGTTTGGCAAAACGATCAAGTTCTTCCTGGCTGTAGAAATGTTTCGCCGAAGTAGTGGAATACATTTTTTCAACATACTCTCTCGGAAGTGGCTTTTCTTTGAACGCCCTGTAAAGTTCGGCGTAATCCTTTTCATCTCCTACATTGGTATTGTACAGTTTAAAATCCTCAATCCCTAAAAAGTCTTCCATTGCCTGCTGCACACAATCATTGAGATTCTCGAGCCGAATGAGAAGGAGATTTGCCCTCGGGTTCGTGGTATAGATTTTATATCCAACTTCCTTTGGAAAGTCGCTTTCGAAAACATCGATCCCAAAAACCGGTTTAAGCTGCTGTTCGAACCACCAGTCTGCTGCTATATGGATTGAATCATTGTTCAGGAAATAATCCTGGAGCAGATCGAGATTCAAACTGCCGTTTTTAAATTGTTCCTGCCAGTCAGGAATGTACTCATACAAATTCTGGAAAAAAGAACCGATGTTCCTGGCGACCGGGTCCCGGACAAGGCTGATAATTTTCCAGTTCTTTTTCTGATCATTGTCAATTTGCCGGCGCAACTCTTTCGATTTCCGGATGTAAGCCAGGTTATCGACTGGGTTGGCGAAATTCTTCCGCATGTTATTTTCGAGTTCATCCAAATTCGCGAGTACGTGAACATGGTGAACCGGCACATCCATGTGCAGATTTTGATAGGTTTTTTGGAGGGAAAGTAAAATGGAGCGGGAGCCGACCTTGCCGACCTGGTAAATTATCACCGGATCCGAACTTGGTCTCCTGGCGTGACCGGCAGGCATCCTGGCGGCAAAATCATATTTGGGCGAATCCTTGCTGTTTTCTCCAATTTCCTCGATCTTGTATCCATTTTTTGTCACAAGCAGGCCAAAAAATCTTTCAAAGGCATGCGCAAGCGTGCCGTCTTTTAACCCTTTTTCGATTCCAAAATCATTTTCTTTGAGTCCCATGAAAAGAATGGGAGAGATGGCTTTTGGGGTAAACCAGAACATGGACCCGGCAATGAAATTGAATTCAGGGAGTTCGTGAAGGTTCAGACCGGCTTTGTTTGCCAGAAATAGCACATCCTTCTCGTTTTTTGCCAAAAATTGCAACCCCGGTAAAATATGACCGCGCGGCGCGATCAGCCCCAGGTTTGGATCAGCATCCAACATTGTTTTGGCATCCTGAATGTTCTTTTCGCTGCCGAGCAATTTATCCAGCAAATCTTTACGCCAAAGATCGCCGTTCTCGCGATGTGTGGTTTTTTTGGTGTGGATTTTGCAGACATAGGCGTAATTGAGCGGGTAAATGGATTTGAAAATCTGTATAAAAGGCAGAATATCCCTGCCTTGGTTTTTACAGCGGTAAATATGAGCATCGGGGTAGGTCTTTAAAATTTCAGCGTCATCCAATTTAACATTGACGGGAATTGAAACATAAAAATCGAAATCGTCATTCAGGTTCTTGAGATAGCTGGAAATATCTTCCCAGACATCCGGATAATATAAATGAAGGATGACTGCAGTTTGATGTTTTTTGGTTAGATTTGAGAAAATTGGCGCAGTGCTCTTTGCATCAAGCTCAGGTTTATTGGAACCTTGGCGCAGCGTTTCCATTGTGCTCTGCAGGTATGCATAGCCGAATTTCCTGTCCGGTTCAAGATGAGTGCCTTCAGCCCATTCGTTCCAGGCGTTGATAAAAATAAACCTTTTGTCTTCTGGCAGGTTCTTGCGGGTGTACTGAATGGTGTTTTGAAGCCAGGCTTCATAGACAGCCGGAGTGGAATTAATAAACATATGGGCGTTGTTTTGCCTGCGGGCAGTGTTATCCCAGGCGGTCATCAGTGTGCGGAAGAGGGTGAAACCGGGCGCAGGCTTTTGCATCATGAACCCGGCTAAATTCTGGTAGTTATAAATTTTCCCCTGGAAATTTGGGTTGGTGATGTTCAGCTGATTGGTGATTTCAGGGACCACTGCGCCGTGCGGCGGGAATTCAACCGCGGCATCAAAGCCAACACTTTCAGGATTTTCCAGCCCAAATGTTTGCGCTGCAACCAGGTAGATATCACCAAGACCCTCTTGTTTGATATATTCCTTCCAGCGGCGAGCAGTTTCGGCTGGTTCGGGCATGATTTGTGGTCGATAGACAATCACGAGCGGGCGCCCGTCAATTTTGATATAGTTCTTGTGCTTGAGATAGGGCACGATATCTTGAATAAAGGAAATATCACTCTCCAGCGAATGGTTCTGACCGATCAGGATTTCGCTTTCCTGACCATCCCAGCGGCGGGTCCAGTTTTCGTTTGCCCAGCATAGGCAAAACGGGAAATCAATTTCCGTGTCTGAAACGAATTGATCGAGCGGATGTTCGAGCAATCTCTTCCCATTGAACCAATAATAATAGAAACAAAAACCAAAAATGCCGTATTGTTTGGCGAGTTCCACCTGCCTGCGTTGGACGGCGGGAATTCGGAGATCATAAAAACCCAGCTCACCTGGCAGGTGAGGCTGGTAGTGACCAGGAAATTGGGGGACCGCTTTGGAAACATTCGCCCATTCTGTAAAGCCTTTGCCCCACCATTCATCATTTTCTGGAATGGGGTGATATTGCGGCAGGTAAAACGCGATCAGCTTGACGTCAGAATCTTTGGCCGAAAAACTCTCCCGAGTCAGGTTTACATATTCGTTCTTTAAATCTCCATTGGCTGATGCCAGGGCGAGACTGTAAATTTCTGAGACCTGTCCATCATTTTGGCTGGACACTTTCGTAAGGTGTTTTTTCTGCAGCGGTGTGTTTTTTTGGATTCTGGCATCGATTCGCGCCTGGCGTCGCGCCATGAGACGCCGCCAGAATCCTCCGGGTCCTTCTGTCAATAATATGCGGATGAACTTAATGATTTTGTTGTAAATATTTCGAAGGTAGGTGCCTTCCGGGAGGAAGCGATCGAGGAATTTGCGATAATGCAGGAGCGTTTTTACCGCGATGGAATCCTGCAATAAGCGGTATTCGAATTCAACCCGGGCGAGCCTGGCGGATGTTTGCCTTAAATGATCGTCTTTTGATTTGATCAATTCAACTTTTTGGTGCACTTCATTATCCAAAGAGGTGATTTGCTGCGTCATTTTTCCAAACATCCGGCTCTTATCATTGACACGTAACAAAAGACCGGTTCGGGTAAGTTCGGGTGCAGCTGCATCTTCCCCATTAGACACCACATTGAGGTCATTGTTTAATTTTCCCCAGTAAACCTGACCGCTTTGGGCACATAGGTCGATATAAAATTGAACAACCGGAGCAGGAGGATTGGTATCGACGAAATCATCAATTGAGGAAAAGTTGTGCTTATTGGAAAGGGACGCTGTCTGACAGGCATGATTAATGACTGAATCTTCAACCTGCAAACCGAGAAAATCAAGGACTCTCTTTAATTCTGAGCGGGCGTCAATGAAATAAGAATCATAATTGGTGATGATGTATTGTCCAGGATCATTCTTCAGGGATTCCAGTATGAACTTGTTGTAGGCCTCCCACAAGGTATATCCAAACGAATTGGACGCATAACCGCGTTTGTAAAGCGATTTAGCCACTTCATGCGGATTTCTAACGCAAATGACCACTTTCTGGTCCGGGATGAGCTCCTGCCAAAATGGCATGGTCAGGCAGTTTCGCGGATCTTTCCAACCCCAGGTTTTAACTCCCTCAAAATCGGCAAGGATCGTCCTGGCTTTGGAATACAAATTTTGAAGGTTATCCTGATGCTGCCATCCTGGCCGAAATTCAGGTAAGAGATCCCAGGCGCCGCCCAGAACTTTCAGTATTTCATTGTTGAGATTAACAAATTGGACATTTTCCCAAAATCCCTCTGTGTTATCTTCTGCGGCGGAAATAATGTCTGCTTCTTTACCCAGGTAAACACCGCACAGGTTTAATAACCTGGCAACCATTGAGGTTCCTGAGCGATGCATTCCTGTAATATTTACAACCATAATTCCTCCGAACCAGATGACTTAATCATTTTTTGCTGATGGTGGACGATTAAATTAATTCGTCCGAGAAAATCTGGAGATTACTTTCGCCTTCGAGGTTGCATAAGGCGGCATTGATGTCGCGTGATTGAGTCGAATCGATAATCTCGATTTCTCCTGCAGATTTTATCCCCAAAATCGGAACCAGATTTTCCTTATATTCGACCGTGGTCATGCTATCGATGCGTGAATAATCTGATGGGCGAATTGCGTGCAGGGTGAGATTGAAAATGTAATTTCCCGGTGCAATTTCTAATTTAATGGTCTGCTTATAGCGAACCCTGTCGCCTGGTCTCATGATATGGAGCGGGTCATGATATTCAATTGAGCTTTTGCTGGAAATGACCAGGTTGGTGACTGAAGTTAAATGGATACCTGCCACGGGAATGCCGACTTTTTCTCTGATCCGGTAGGATATAAAAAAGTAAACTGTTTCACCCTGCATGAAGGTTTGGCGCGGTTTGCCGTTTTCGTCACAAACTGCCAGGTGTGTAAGTTCAGCAAAATCAGAGTGCGGAAATTTCGAAACCGGTGTCAGGGCGAATATTTTTTCGGATGGCCAGGAAAAATCTTCGCCATTATTTTCGAGTTCTTCCGCCAGGACGTAATCTTCTTCAACAAAAGTGTCCGAGGCGGTCAGGGTAATACCCT
Source organism: Chloroflexota bacterium (assembly GCA_021795965.1). Taxonomy (GTDB): domain Bacteria; phylum Chloroflexota; class Anaerolineae; order Anaerolineales; family Villigracilaceae; genus UBA5195. The sequence continues at coordinate 81,273 of JAJYOU010000002.1, read as the reverse complement.
GGTCTCTTTTGATTTGAAAATAACGCGAAATGGCGTTATCGGCTTTGCCGTGATATAAAATGGTGCCCTTGGAGAGCACAATGACGTCGTCACAGTATTGACGGACAATGCCTGTGCCATGCGTGACGAGCACAATGGCGGTATTCTGCTCCATTAATTCTTCCAGACGCTTGTAGCATTTCTGGCGGAAGAAAATATCTCCAACAGCCAGAACCTCATCCAGGATGAGCAGGTCGCATTTCAAAAAGGCAAACATCGAAAAAGCGAGGCGGATACGCATCCCGCTCGAATAGAGTTTGAGCTTTCGATCAAAGAAGTCGTCCAACTCGGCAAAGCCCTCGATTTGAGAAAGTTGCTCATTAATGTAACCGTCAGGAAATCCGAGCAATTCAGCACTTCGCAATATGTTTTCCCGCCCCGTTAATTCGTCATCCATGCCGCTGCTTAACTCAAGCAACGATAAAACAACGCCTTTGGATTCATAAGATCCAGAGGTCGGGACCAGTGTTCCCGTGACGACTTTCAACAAGGTGCTTTTTCCAGCACCATTGGGGCCAATAATTCCCAGGAAACCTCCTCGGTGGACTTCAAAGGAAATATTTTTTAAAGCCCAAAAGTCATTGTGATAGGAGCGCTTACCGAACGTCATCCATTCTTTTATGCGTAATTTTGGATTTGGGTAGATCTTGAAGCACTTGCTAAGGTTTTCAACCTTCAAAACCACATCATCGTTCATAATAAATCTTTTACCTCATCATGAAGCTTGCGCGCTACGAACGACCCGATCATGAAAAATAAGATCAACCAAAAAAACATGACCGCCCATGCTTGCCAGGAAGGGAAAACATCGTTCAACAAAACATCCCGAAAGGACCGGATAAAATAATAAGGAGGGTTGAGCCGTAATATTTTTTGCAGCCAACCCGGAAATGTATCGTCGCTGTACATGATCGGCAGCGTCCAGCGCCAGAGCTGCAGCGCAACCATGATGATTTCTCCGATATCCGGGAACATTACGCGCAAATATGCCAATGAAATGGATATACCATACCCGAGCAGGGTAATCATAATCGCCAGGAACGGGATCAGGATTGCTGTTATTCGGATCGGGTTATTGGCGATGATGCTGATCACGACAATAAAAACGAGATAAATCAGGAAGGTAAAGAGGGAAATCAAAGCATCTTTAAAAATGAAAACGTTGATTGGAATCAACGAGCGCCTGATGTAAATTGAGTTGGAATTGATGGCATTGCTGCCTCTGCTGATCATCTGGGAAAAGGTAAGCCAGGGGAATAAACCGGAAACCAAAAATACGGTATAGGCTAAACCAGTTTTTCCGCCGGTTCGAGCTGGGATAATATTGGTAAAAACTACTGCGTAGATCGCGGTCTCAAACAAAGGGACTAAAAAAAACCAGAAAAACCCCAGCGCTGTCCCGGCATAACGGTAGCGTAGATCCGCCCAAAAAGCACCTGACAAGTACTTGCGATAAATATAAATTTCTTTAATCATAAAATATTAAAACCTGGGAGAATATAATTCGAAATCAAAATAAAGTGGAAATTGCCCAGGACCCTTCCTGACCCAAAATATTAAATATATATATATCGAAAATTTACATAAGAATTAATTCTCCCATAGCCAATTTATAATGTCAATGGAAGATCAAATTCTGAATTCTTTGCCCGGCCGTAAATTTGAGACTTTCTCTATTAAATGAATTATAAAAGATAAACAGTCAATTAAACAAAAACCCACAGCGCTTGACAGCTGCGGGATTTGTCAAAATATTTTGGAACAGGGGTGATCCTGGATTATTTTTAGCCTTCACGAAGATTGAAATCAATTTCCATCAGGACATTTAATCCGATCGCCACACCCTGCAGGATGAAGAAAAAGGCGAGACCTTCCACCAGCGGAAGGACCCAGTTGGTATATGCCCAATCCTGAAATTGCTGATTTGCCATGAGCTGGGCAAACGGCATAGTTGAGAGGCTGTCCTTGATCAACATGAATCTGCCAACTAGAACGCCAACAAAGCCCAACAAAACAACCCACGAAAAAATTCCTGCCAAAATTGCAACAAGATTTAAAGTTTTGGGTTTGTAATAAATTGGTTCGATTTCTTTTTCTTCCATTTCCACTTCAACTTCTTCTTTTTGAACGTTTTGTTCTTCCATATGGCTCTCCTTGTATTTGATAGTTTAACACAAAATCGGGGTTAAAATTCGGAAATGTCAAAAGCTTTCCGCTGGATTCCCGCTATTGTAGTAATGTCCTTCATATTTTTCTTTTCATCCCTCTCAAAGGCTCGCATACCAGATTACGGATTTTGGGACTTTTTGGTCAAAAAGGGTGGGCATGTATTTGGGTATTTCCTCCTGGCGGGTTCGATCTGGTTTGGTTTTCGCTTTGAGATGAAAAAAATCTGGGTTGCCTGGTTACTCTCAATCATCTACGCATTGAGCGACGAATTCCATCAATCCTTCGTCAGTGGCAGGAATCCATCTCTGTTGGATGTTAGCGTGTTTGACAACCTGGGAATCATCCTCGGTCTTAGTTTGAATTATTTTTTGGGAAAATTCTGGATCCAAAAAAAGAAAAATTGAAATTAATTGGTTCCTGAATGGGTATTTGGAAATCATTCAAATTCCAATTCGTATTCTTCAGCGGAATCCCAGTCACCGGCACGCTCAAGGGCAATATCCCCGAAGATTTGATCCTGGCTTGCTGAGACACGATAGCGTTTAATTAATTCCAGTAGCGCCAGGAACGTCACCACAATTTCAAGTCGAGAACTGGTCGTTCCGATCAGGGCTTTGAAACTGGAGGTTTTACTTTTTCCTAGTTCGCCAGTGATATATTCAATTTTTTCCCTGATTGTAATTTTCGGAGTCGTGATGACGCTGCCCAGCGATTGTTTATCCCCATCAGGCGAGAGTAAGTTTTGAGCAGCTTCCCAGAGATCGGCGAGCGTAATTTCGCTCAGATCCACCCGACCCTCCACTTTGGGCGCCGGAGCCAGGCTCAAATAAGTCCGCAGACCCATCTCGGCGCGATCTTCGAGAAAATTGGCAATTTCTTTAAAACGCTTATAAATCAGCAATTGCCGGGCAAGATTTTCGGCCGGATCTTCTTCGGTGATTTCCCTGATCGGAGGTCGGGGCAGGAGTGCTTCGGATTTAATTTGAATTAACTTGGCTGCGATCACCAGGAAGGCTGAAATTTCATCGGGTCTGGCATTTTCCATGGTTCGGATGTGAGTCAGGTATTGGTCGGTTACCATGGCAAGCGAAACTGCGGTTATGTCGAGCTCCGCATGCTCAATCAATTGGAGGAGCAAATCGAGAGGGCCAGAATAAACTGAGGTGGAAACACTATAGCCGCCAGCCTGGTGACTCGCAATATTAAAATCCATAGTTCGCGATTATATCATTTGTGCGATTTGAATGAAGTTGAATGACCTGGAAACGTATCATGAGGTAAGTGGAGCATTCCAAACAAGATTAAATTCCCGATAAGGTATAATTCAGGCATGGAATCCAATAAGTTATCCCATCTTGATGAGTCAGGTAATGCAAAAATGGTCGACGTTGGTGAAAAAGATGATACATCTCGAACGGCGACTGCTAAAGGCGAAGTTTTGATGAAACCTGAAACCCTGGCATTGATTCGGGCAGGCAATATCAAAAAAGGCGATGTTTTAACTGTTGCACAGGTGGCGGGAATCATGGCAGGCAAGAAGACTTCCGAGCTGATTCCACTTTGCCACCCAATTTCGTTATCCAATATTGAAGTTAGCCTGACCCTGGCGGAGGATTTGCCTGGAATTCGCATTTCTGCCACTGCCAAAACCGTTGGTAAAACCGGTGTTGAAATGGAAGCATTGACTGCGGTCAGCGTGGCTGCGCTCACCATTTATGATATGGCAAAAGCGGTTGAAAAAACCATGAAAATTCAAAATATCCGCCTGGTGGAAAAAAAAGGCGGTAAAAGTGGAGATATTCGAAATGAATAAGCAGGAATTGAAATCAGCCATCCTGGTGGGCAGGGATCGTTTGGAGGCAGTCCTGAACCTTGTTGGCGACAGTCAAAAACAATTAATAATTTTGCACGGCGAGTGGTCTGTTAAGGACTTGCTGGGTCATCTTTACTTTTGGCAGGATCACGTTTATTCGGAATTTTCCCTTTTGAAAAGCGGAAAATCGCCTGAAAAAATTACGGATTATGATGCAATCAACCAGGCTGAGATCAGGAAAATGGCTCCAATTCCCCTGGAAGACGTGAAAAAGATGGAAGAGGAATCGTTTCAACGGCTTCTGAGCCTGGTGGATACAGCCGATGACCTGGAATTGTTTGATCCAAATCACTTTGCATGGACGAATGGACAATCCTTCGGCGATTATCTATATGATTACACCATTGGACACTATGACGAACACATTCCCGAAGTAATTGCCTGGTTGAAGAGGGTTGCCTGAAATGAACAAAGTGAGTATTTTATTTTTTGCGACTCTGCGGGATCAGGCAGGTGTAAAAACCAGCATGATGGAAATTCGTCCCGGAGAAACAATCGCCGAATTAAAGGATGACCTTGTCAAAGAATTTCCAAAACTGGCGGGTTTGATGGAGCATAGCCTTGTTTCAATCAATCACGAGTACCATTTTGACGAGTCGGTCATACCGGAAAACGCAGAAGTTGCTTTCTTCCCGCCTGTTTCTGGTGGAAATTCCTGATAAATTGGTAATGGATTCAAAACTAATGGTTAATTCTGAAGCCCCAAATATTTATTCGATCACTGAAGATGAAATTGATATCAATGGACTGGTGGACAAAATCACGCTGACCTCCACAGGCGCTGCTGCCATTTTTTCGGGCATGGTGAGAGGGATCACTGAGCGGGATGACCCGCATCAAACCACTTATCTGGAATATGATTCCTATATTCCGATGGCTGAAGCGATGATGAAACAGGTCGCCGGCGAAATCCGCGAAAGATGGCCCTCCATCCAGGGGATTGCGATCGTGCAAAGGATCGGACGCTTGTATCCCCGAACACCAACGGTTCTAATTGCTTGCAGTGCCGCGCACCGTGATACCGGTGTCTTTGAGGCCGCTCGCTACGGGATTGATCGTCTTAAGGAAATTGTACCGGTTTGGAAAAAAGAAGTCGGACCCCAAGGCGAGGAATGGGTCGAAGGTGAATACATCCCCAGGTCTGGAGAATAATGACTGATGAAAAGGAAAGCCTATATGGGGATCAGGGGCTTATAAATAATCGTTTGTAATTCCCTGGGGCAGGTTTAAAAAGAGCAGAAATACAATTCTTTTGAAGTTTTCACGGCAATAATTTAAAATCTTTTCAAATTTACACAATAATTTCGTGTAGCGAACTTATTATGTGAATTTTACTATTTTCCTTTGACCGCTACCTTGTGCTGGTACGAAGGGCATTCAGGATTGAACCGACCGGAACACTCAACAAAAATTACAAATTGACAAGGCTCCATTTTATTGGGTACCTTTTTGACGCTTAATTTCGAAATTTTCCGTTTATTAAAGCAATTCGGAAGACGAATAAAAAACAGGGCATCTCCAAAAGAGATGCCCTGCAGCAGACTGGGGAATTACTTGCTTTCTTCTTCTTCCTCTTCCTTCTTGTGTTTCTCAATCACTTCAGATTCGAGGGTGGGCTCAACTGGGGCGACGACTTCTTCCACTTCTTCGTGGGTGGCTGTCGCAACGGCGATCATTTCAGATGGGTCACTCAGGACGGTGACGCCGGCAGGAATGACGAGATCCCTGACATGAATGGAATCGCCTATTTTCTCCAGGACACTCAGGTCAACATCAAATCGTTCTGGTAGATCGTTCGGCAGCGCTTCGACTTCGATGGTGTCCATATTATTGACGATTGCAGCGCTGAAATTCTTAATGGCAGGCGCAAGACCGTGAAAGTGAATGCTGACTTCGGTCCGGATGGTTTCGGTGAGCGAAATTGCCTGGAAATCAATATGGGTATAGATATTCTTGATGTAATTCTTTTGCTTTTCTCGGACCAGGGCAGGGATTTCCTTGCCGTCCAGGTTGATTGTAACCAGGCTTGAAGAGGTCATGTGGGGCAGAAGCTGCCCGATGATGTGCGCATCGAGTGAAATGGGGGTCGGTTCGTAATTATGACCGTAAATAACACCGGGTAACTGACCTGCTCGGCGCAGCTGGCTGACCTGCTTGCCCACCAGGGTCCGCTTGGTGGCTTTGAAAACGACTTTTTCCATCTTTATTTCTCCTGGGACGCCTCTCACCTCGAACAAAATCCCGAGATTACCCTCGTCCATATTGATTTATGGCGGCAGGATTACCGCGCATATTAACTGTTTTGGATTTCACAAGGCAAATCACGATACTTCTTAATTGGATGCCATTTGCCAGGTGCAAAACTTGATTTTATCCGCAGGATTGAGTTCAGTCAAGTGAAATGGCAGAGAGAAAACCTCTTTTCCAGGGATTCCCTGACTGTCCGCCCGTTTAGAGATATGGTTAATTTTAGCAATCTGTTTAATTTTGACTGAATTGCAAGGTTAGATACTCAAAGCCTTTATAATGGAACCATGCGTAGATACCTGTATTTTACTGTGTTTGTTTCGGGAATGACTGCCCTGGCTGCAGAATTTGGCGCTTCACGGATGTTGCAAACGATATTCGGATCGAGCAACCTGGTTTGGGCAGCCGTTATCGGCTTGATCATGGTCTATTTTGCGGTGGGTTACCATTTTGGCGGGCGTTGGGCAGACCGTGCAAAAAGTCCGCAGTCATTATATAAGATTCTATCCTGGGGTGCTTTTACGCTTGGCTTGACACCCTTTATTTCCACTCCTGTGCTCAGGATGGCGGCGACTGCATTTGATGTCCTGAATTTTGGCGTCATGGCAGGTGCTTTCGCTGGCACCCTGATATTGTTCAGTGTTCCAGTCACGCTTTTGGCGATGACAAGTCCTTTTGCTGTCAAAATTTTGGCTGACGAAGGCGGGCAGATTGGATCCATTTCCGGGCGCGTTTCTGCAATTTCCACTCTCGGATCGGTTTTGGGCGCCTTCTTACCCACGATTTTCCTGTTTTCCCTGATTGGGACAACCCGCACCATGCTTGCCTTTTCACTGACGCTTCTTTGCGTAACCGTGGTGGGGATTCTGCTTATGGGGAACTGGAAGAGCAGCTTGCTGATGATTGCCATGGGGATTGTCCTGGTTTTAATTGCATTATTCAATGATTACCAGATCAAATCGACTCCCGGGCAGGTTTTCGAAACCGAATCAGCTTACAACTACATCGAAGTTCTCAAGCACGACGATACTTATTATTTGCGATTGAATGAAGGACAGGGAATCCATTCCGAATACAATCCCAACCAGTTGTTTTTTGGAGGACCCTGGGAAGAATTTTTAGTCGGTCCGATGTTTAATCCACAGTTTGCCCGCGAGGATGTCAAACGTATCGCGATCGTGGGCTTGGCAGCAGGCACTTCTGCACGGCAGGCAACTGTTGTTTATGGGAATATCCCAATCGACGGGTATGAGATTGACCCAAAGATTGTCGAGGTTGGAAGAAAATATTTCGGCATGACGATGCCCAACTTGAATGTTTTTGTCATGGACGGGCGTTGGGGGCTGGAGCAAAGCCCGGAAAAATACGACCTGATCATCATCGACGCCTATCGTCCGCCATATATACCCCCTCACCTGACCACGCGCGAGTTTTTTGCGATTTGTTACAACCATTTGACCGAAAAAGGGGTGATCGCCATCAATATTGGGCGGGCTCCCAATGACCGGCGCCTGATCAATGATCTGGCTGCCACGATTGGTTCGATTTTGCCTTCAATTCATGTCATGGACCTGCCGAGCTCTTTTAATTCAATCCTGTTTGCAACCAAACAACAAACCTCGGTCAAAGATCTTGGTTTGAGTTTGGCTTCGCTTGAATCAAATTCTCAGTCATCGGATTTATTGCAAAGAGCTGCAGAAGTGGCTTGGGAAAACATGCAGCCTGATCCGCACGGTGGTGAAATCTACACCGATGATCGCTCCCCAATTGAGTGGGTGACGAACAGCCTGGTCTTGAATTTTATCTTTGAAGGTGGAATTAAAGACCTTAAATAATTTGAACAGGTTATTTCAGCTGAAATCCGCTGGTACCCGTTTTTTGGGGGAGTGTTTTTATGAGAAATAAATTCCCGGGAAAATATTCTAAAATTGTTTCAAGTTTTCTAATATTTATCATATAGTGAATTAATTCTAAATGGACGCTAAAAATTGTATTATATTTACGGAGATGGCCATGGAAATTAATTTTTATGCAACACTGCGCGTAATAACCGGGAAAAAAACAGTCACGCTGGATGTTCCCGGTGAAATTACTGTGCGAGAGATGCTGGAGAAAGTATTCGAAACTTATCCAGATCTGAGAGACAAGTTGATGAGCTCACAAAATACTTTGCTTGGTCATGTCCATGTCTTTGTTAACGGGAGGGACGTACCTTACCTGGCGGAAACCCTCGAGACACTGGTCAGCGGCAGCGATAAGCTCGATATTTTCCCGGCAGTGGGTGGAGGATAAATGCAAAAAATTACACGTGAAATGCGCGGTATTCCATATTTTTTATTGAAAGAATATCTGGAAGAATTGGGCGGTCGACAGGTGAAACGAGACGAAATTGCGGGCGATGGGTGGAGTGTGAAATTAATTAAAATGGCACCTTATAAATTGTTTTCGCTTGAGGTCGGTCAGACCCGGCTTGAAATGGAACTGGATGATGAAATTGCCGAAGATTTTTTGAAGCGTTTTTCCATGAAAACGATGCGGGCTGGTGCCTGATTTTCAATCCTAAGAAAAAGGAGACGTACTCATATGGGCGCGTCTCCTTTTTATTCTTAATAAAAAGCGGAAAATCAGGCGAGGTCTAATTCCTTTAATTTAGCTTGAGGCACCACACCATTTATCCAGCCGCGGGCTTTGTAATAATCAGCCAGCATTTTATCGAGTTCACAGACCTGACCCAGGGATCCGGGCTGAGTGGAGGGTTCCTTGAGGAATCGATCGGGGAGGATATCGCTGCCTTCACCGAATCCAGCCATATTATTGTAGAGTCTTTCCAGGTTGTAGATGCGCTCTCCAATTTTGAGAACATCAGCGCTGGTGCAAGGTACCCCCGTGATGGCAGAATACTGCTGTGCATACTCATCGGTGCCTTCAGCGAAGGCGCTGAATTTGCACAAATCGAGACTGTCGGAGAATGCATGAATATCCTGGAAGATTTTCACCAGGTCACCCTTACCTTCCCAGGCGATTGGATCAGTTTTGAGGGTGCCGAAAGGCATGACTCCCAGTTCTGAGGCGGGAGTATAAGCTCGCAGGTGGCATGCGCCTCGGTTGCTGGTGGCATATCCAAGCCCCATACCTTTGAGACCGCGTGGATCGTAAGCCGGAATGCCTTGCCCCTTGGCAGTCATGGCAATTTCAGGATGCCCAAAATGTTGCGCGGTGGCATTCGCACCTTCACCCATGATGGCACCCAAACCTTCGCGCTTGCCAATTTTTTCTGCCAAAGCTACCATTCCATCTGTATCGCCCCAGGCAAGTTTTCCATCTGCGGCACTGGTGTAGCCTTTTTCGCTGGCTTCCATAAATATCGAAATGGGGTGACCGGTTTCAATGGCATCCATGCCGAAATCGTTGCATAAGTCGATCATCTTCGCTACTGCACGCGCATCGTCGTTGCCACAATTCGCCCCAACCGACCAGGCGGGTTCGTATTCGACAGATTCCATGCGCAAGCCCTTGTAAGGACCATCCTTGACTTCGACTTCCTTCTTGCAGGCGACCGGGCAGGCGTGACAGGTTGGATCATCAACAAGCAGGTTTTCCTTGATGTATTCACCACTGATTTTTTCCGCATGCTCGCCATATGAGGTCAGGGAGCTGTTCTTCGTGGGGAGTGCGCCGATGCTGTTGGTGATATTCATCAGCACGTTTGTGCCGTATACCGAAAGACCACCTTTGCGCGGGCTGGTGATATTTTCTTCAGCCATGATCACTTTTAATGACCGGTCATGCGCAGTTTTCCATGCAACACGGTCAGCGGCTTTGGTCATGTGCTTCTCAGATTTGATTACGATGGCTTTCAGGTTCTTCGAGCCACCAACGCAGCCTGTTCCACCGCGTCCACTTGCACGGTCATTTTCATTAATCCAACAGGCAAATTTGATTAGTTTTTCGCCCGCGGGACCGATGGCGATGACGGATAGATCCTTCTCGCCGTACTTGTCCTGGAAAAATTTAATGGTGGCATGCACACCCATGCCCCAGACCTCAGTCGCATCCAGAAGTTCAACGACTCCATCATGGACATAAGCGTAGACTGGTTTGCTGGATTTGCCTTTAAAAATCAAACCGTCAAAACCTGACCAGCGCAAGCGAGCGGCAGACCAGCCACCGTGATGACTATCGGTGATGGTTCCGGTTAATGGAGATTTGGTCACGACCGCCATGCGCCCACTCATGTTGGCTTCTGAGCCGGTCAGGGGACCATTCATAAAGCAGAGAATATTTTCAGGGGAAAGTGGATCGACTTTTGGCCCGTTATCAAAAACATATTTGTCTCCCAGACCACGTCCGCCAATAAATTTTGATTTAAATTCATCGGGAATGGGTTTGTATTCGACCTTTTTTGCAGTCAGATCAATGTGAGCAATTTTGTTGGCATAACCGCCGAACTCCATGATGGCCTCCTGAATCTTTTGATCGAGAATATAATTTGGATTCTTAAAACCTGTCAGGTTTGAAGTTGATGAAACCCAAAAATAATTGGACAGGGAATCCAACTCAGTGTAGCATTAAGAATAACCTGCCCAAATAGTGAATACAAGATGTTAAGGAAAAACTTAACGTCAGCTCTTATATCCAGACCAATTCGGAGAAGGTATGCTATCAAAATTATTGCGTATATTATTGAGCCTTGTGGTAACTATATTAATTCCGCTTGGGATCATGATGTTGATGGTCCGGTTATTAATGACTCCCGCGTATTTAAATATTGAATACCGGATGCCAGGTTTTCCAGCTGATCAGTATGGATTCAGCCTGGCGGACCGGATCCAGTGGTCGGTGCCATCGGTCGAGTATTTGACCAATTCTTCTGGGATTCAATTCCTGGAAGACCTGAAATTTTCAAATGGTCAGCCAATCTACAATGAACGCGAGCTGTCGCATATGGCGGATGTCAAGAAAGTTGTTCAGACTCTTTTGCAGGTCTGGTATGTAGATCTGGCTCTGCTGGTATTGCTGGGTATTTTGGCGGGCATCACCGCTTCCTGGTCCAGCTTCATATTGGGGATCAAACGTGGCGGCTTTCTAACGGTCATTCTCCTGCTGGGGTTGGCTGGTTTCGCGATGTTGAATTTCTGGCAATTTTTTGAGTGGTTTCACTCCCTTTTCTTTTCCGGGAACTCCTGGATTTTTGAATTTTCTGACACTTTGATCAGATTATTCCCCATTCGTTTCTGGGAAGATGCTGTCGCGTTCATTGTTGGGATTTCAATTCTAGTGGGATTGGTTCTTGGAATCAGCTTGAAACCTTCCAGGAAAAACGCTTAAATTACGTGGTGGTGAAAAACATTGCCCCAGCATTGGTAGGGTATAATCATTTATTTAGAGGAGCGTTACCATGAATGACCTGCTGTCTTTGAACAATCGGGTGGCTGTTGTCACCGGCGGATCTCGCGGGATTGGCCGTTCAATCGCATTGGAGCTGGCTGGCAGAGGGGCAGCTGTGGTTGTAAATTACAATAAATCATCCGGCGCTGCTGAAGAGGTGGTGAAGATGATCCAATCAACCGGAGGAAAAGCGGCAGTTTTTCAGGCAGATGTTTCAGATTTCAGTGCTGCGCAGGGTTTAATAAAATTTGCAGTGGAAACCTTTGGAGATTTGCACATTCTGGTCAATAATGCTGGAATCACTCGCGACACATTGATTATGATGATGTCGGAAGCTGATTGGGATGCTGTCCTGGATGCGAACTTGAAATCCACTTTCAACTGTTCCAAGGCAGCCGTCAAACACATGATCCGCAAGCGTTATGGACGTATTTTGAATATTTCCTCTGTTTCAGGTCAAATGGGAAATCCCGGGCAGACCAATTACTCGGCGTCCAAGGCAGGTCAAATTGGTTTTTCGAAAGCGCTCGCCAGGGAAATCGCTTCCAGAAATGTAACGGTTAATGTGATTGCACCTGGTTTTATCGATACTGAAATATTGTCGACGATGACTCCTGAAATGCTCGAGTCAGTGATTAAGATGGTGCCGCTGGGGCGTAAAGGAAAACCCGAAGAGATTGCCTTCGCAGCGGCATTTTTAGTGAGTGACCAGGCTGCTTATATCACCGGCCAGGTGCTGGGTGTCGATGGCGGCATGGGAATGATGTAGGAGAATAAAATGAGTGAAGAATATCGTTCATCTGGAAAAACAACTCTCGCCCCCGAGGTATTACTGACGATTGCCAGAATCTCGGCACTAAACGTGGACGGCGTGAGCAAACTCGCAACAAACCATGGCAATTTAGACCGTTTTTTCAAATCTGGAAATGATAACAGCGTCCAGGTTACCGTCGAGGATGACGTTGTCTATATTGAGCTTTATGTCATCCTGAAGAAAGATTTTAATGTTCGCGAAGTCAGCCGAAATATTCAATCCCAGGTTTCGCGCGCAATCTCAGAAATGGTCGGCATGGAAGTCGGGCACGTCAATGTGCATATTGAAGATATTAATTATCAAGACGAATAGAACCTTATGAAATCTCGTACCAGGGCACGGTCGATTGCCCTGCAAGTTCTCTTCGAAGTGGATATGACCGACCATTTACCCGAGTTGGTTTTGGAACAACGACTGGCAGAATTATCGCCGGATGGATCGGAATTTCTTTCTCCTGATTTGGTGGATTTTACCCGCCAGATCATTTTTGGGATTATTCCAATTGCTGAGAAAATGGATCAGGTTATTGCCGAATACGCTCCCGAGTGGCCTTTCGAGCAAATTGCGGCCATTGACCGGAATATTTTACGGATAGCGACTTGGGAATTTGCGGTTTCGTCAATCACTCCTTTAAAAGTAGCAATTAATGAGGCGGTGGAATTGGCAAAGACTTTTGGCTCTGAAAGCACGCCCCGCTTTATCAACGGAGTTTTGGGAAGCCTGGCGGATCGTGAAAAAGATATCAGGAATCAATTAAAACCAGGGGCAATTTAATGGAAATTTTTGGCGTAGGTGCTCCCGAAATAGCATTGATCGTCCTGATAGCATTGATTTTGTTGGGGCCGAAGGATATGGTCGCAGCAGGTCGTACGATTGGCAAAACCCTCAGAACAATCATGACTTCTCCAGCCTGGATGATTATGAAGAAAACCGGGGAAGAGATCCAACAACTCCCGATCAAGCTGGCAAGGGAAGCCGGGCTGGATGAGATCAAGGAAGAAACCAGGAAAATTGCCGGTCAAATCCAGACGCCTATTTTGAATAAACCTTTCGATGAGGCAATCCTCTTCAGCCCGAAGATGGACTTGAAGCCCGCAGCGCCAAGCGAGGAAACATCCGTAAGCGAGCCGGCAGATGACCCCCAGAAAAAGCCCGGGGAACCACAGGAAAAACAGCCTTAAACCCGCCTATGAAAAACTCAACCAATCTCCTTAGGCGGTTGTTATTCGCACCATTCAAATTCATTATCTGGGTGGTGCTTCTCCCTTTTAAATTTCTGGGATGGTTGTTCCGTCCTGTTACCTCCCGTTTAAAAAACAACAGGATTTCTAAATTTTTAAATGAAGTTCCAGACGATCGACCTGTCATGGAGGCTTTTTCGGATGTCCTGCAAAATCCATCCGGGATCCTGGATGAATTGGAAATCGTCCGCCGTCACCTGCTTCGTTCCGTGCTGGCGCTGGTAGTTACCGTTGGCTTTTCTTTTTATTTCACGCCGCAATTAATTAATTTTTTAAGCGTACCGGTGGGGGGACTGCAAAACCTGCAGGCGATTGAAGTTACGGAATCCATCGGCGTTTTCATGAAGGTTGCCTTGCTGACCGGGATCGCATTGGCGACCCCTTACCTGGCTTTTGAATTCTGGCTTTTTTTTGCACCGGGTATCATGCCGAGATCCAAGAAATTGGGTCTATTATCCATCCCCTTTGCGCTGATTTTCTTCATCGGCGGAATGGCTTTTGCATATTACGTCATGCTGCCAACTGCCCTGCCATTCCTGCTGGATTTTCTTGGAATTGCGACAAAGCTCCGACCAGCGTCCTATTTTGAATTCGTGACCAGCCTGATGTTCTGGATTGGGGTTGCATTTGAATTCCCATTAATAATTTTTGGAATTTCGGCGATGGGTTTTCTTAGACCAGCAATTCTTTTGAAACAATGGCGGCTGGCGGTGATCCTGATTGCGGTCCTGGCAGCAATCATTACTCCTACGGTTGACCCTGTCAATATGTCCCTGGTGATGGCTCCGATGATCGCTTTGTATTTTCTGAGCATCCTCTTCAGCTGGATGGCGACAGCCTCCATCCAGACAAATGAGAAAAAAGAGTCAGAGGACTCCTCTTCAAGCTGACATTTGATTCCCTGCGCTTGTTGCCGAAATCATTCAACGATTTACCAGGGCTATTAATTCAGTTAAAATAAAAAAATTATCCATATGATCTGCGGGTCATTTTGATATCTGATCTGGAGGCGTTCAAATGAGATTCCATTCGAAATGGTTTCGATTTCTGGCTGTGGCAGTCATCATTTTGTCCAGCCTGTCCTGCACGCTCTCCCTGATCAATCCAAACCCGGGCGGCAGCAATGTGACCCCAACCGCAGCGAATGGGGCCGAGGTAACCGCTACTCCCGCTTTGATGGCCGAAGTGACCTTTTCAGTCAGCATTCCTGTGCCGCTTAATGCGGGGGAGAAATTAGCCATCGGCTTCCTGGATGAAGTAACGGGGTTGGGATTAAACACCACCTATTATGAAATGAACCCGGTTGATGCACTTCATTTCGATATCACCCTGCCGCTGGGGCTGCATTCGGTGGTCAAATATCGTTATTATCGACAAGGCGCCATCTCCATTAATGAAATCAGCGCACTGGGTTACGCGGTTCGTTACAGGATTTATGACGTTGATGGACCGGGAAATACGAATGATATCGTGGCGAGTTGGTCGGATGGTAGATATTCCGGCTCTTATGGGAAAATTTCAGGCACCGTTTTGGAAGCCGGCAATGGACAGAATCCAATCCCAAATATCCTGGTCTCAGCAGGTGGCGTCAGTACTCTGACTGATTCGGACGGTCAATTTAACCTGGATGGCTTGCCGGAAGGAACTCAACTCCTGACCGCGTATGCCCTGGATGGAGCCTATTCGACATTTCAACAGGGAGCGACCGTTGCGAATGGTCTGGTGACCCGTTCTCAAATCGTTTTAAAAAGCGCGGCGACTGTAAATGTTACTTTTAATGTCACTTTACCGGGCGATTCTGTCGCTGGCGCACCAGTCCGGCTGGCTGGCAACCTTTACCAATTGGGTAACACATTTGCTGATTTAAACAGTGGGCTCAGTACTTTGGCAAGTCGAATGCCAATTCTAAAAACCTTACCGGATGGCCGGCAAAGCATCACCCTGGCGCTGCCGGTGGGAGCAGATATTCGCTACAAATATACACTCGGGGATGGATTCTGGAATGCCGAACACGGTGCTGATGAGAATTTTGTCCTGCGACAGGTCATCGTTCCCGATCATGATCTCAACTTGAATGATACCGTATTGACCTGGCAGGCTGGAAACAAAGCGGGTCCGATTGTGTTCGATGCCACCGTTCCCGTTACCACACCAGCGGGGGATACCATATCCATCCAATTTAAAACATTTGATTGGGCCGAAGCTTTGCCCATGTGGTCCATGGGGAATAACCGCTGGGTGTATAAACTTTACAGTCCATTAAATATGCTCGGGTCTTTTCAATACAGATACTGCCGGAATGATCAATGCGGTTCAACGGATGACCTCCAAACCACGGGTAACCTGGCGCAGGGACGCTCAATCAGCACCAGCCTGGTTGAGCAAAACATTCAGGATAGCATCACCGCTTGGACATGGTGGCCGGGGTCAGAACCCGGGAACCTGGTGGCAAACCAGGTTAATCAGCGTCCAGCATCTTTTTGGGCAGGCGTGGAGTTTTCCGGGAATTATTCAGCGGAATGGCAGGCCTGGATTCCAAATGCCCTGCAAAACATTCATGATTTGGGATCAAATTTCGTGGTGCTTCAACCCACTTGGACTGCATCCTCTTCCGCACCCCTGGTTTTTGCACCAACGCCTGGAAGTGATCCGTTATGGATCGATCTTTCGCAAACCGTGCGGGATGGTATTGCCAGGAATCTAACCGTGGCGCTTTACGCCACACCCAAACTCCTGCCGTCAGACGTGGATTTTTGGATGAATGCACCGCGTACTCCCGAGTGGTGGGATGCCTGGTTTGAACGTTATCATGCCTTTGCCATATATCATGCCGATTTGGCAGCTCGAAGCGGGGCACAGGCGCTTATCTTGGGCGGGAATGCCATCCTGCCATCGCTGCCTGGTGGTACTCTTGCCGACGGTACTCCATCCAACGTCCCGGCGGATGCTGGCGAACGCTGGCGTGCAATTATCAAAGATGTTCGCGGTCATTTTCCTGGACTGTTGCTCTGGGCGTATCCGTATAACGGAACCAACATGCAACCTGCGCCGGTTTTCATCGATGAATTTTACGGATTTTATTTGCTCTGGTCGGCGCCTCTCTCGCCTGATTCTTCGACCGATGTTGCCTCTATGACCGCAAAAGCCCTGGAATTATTGGATAACGATATCGCGCCTTTGTTATTGTCGGTCGGGAAAGGTGCTGTGATTGGTATCAGTTATCCCTCGGCAGAGGGCGCGGCTGCGGGGTGCATCCCAACTGATACAGGCGGTTGTTTCGACGGATCGGCTCTTGCGCGTCCATTACAGGATATTGAGGCAGTTAAATTGGATTTACAGGGTCAGGCGAATATTTACCAGGCGATGCTGGAAGCAGTTAACCAGCGCGATTGGGTGGGAGGGTTCGTCAGCAGGGGATATTACCCACCCGCTGTTTTGATGGATAAATCAGACTCCATTCATGGAAAAATGGCATCTGATGAATTGTGGTACTGGTTCCCGCGCATGCTGGGACTCAAACAATAAGCGTGGAATTAACTCCGTCTAAATCCCCCTGCGAAATCAGGGTTTTTCCAGTCCTTCAACGACGATAGACCTTGATACGGCATATTGATGCCGCAACTTCCGGGCGGGGGCATACTCGGGTGAATTTAACCAGGCTTTGGCTTGAGCGGTGGATGGAAATTCAAGAATCACAATCCGGCCAGGCTTCCAATCGCCTTCAAGACCTTCAGCAGGACCGCCGCGGGCAATATATTTGCCCCCATAAAGCGGAACGGTGGTTTGGGCAAGATCTTTATAGTGAGCGTAACCCTCGGGGTTTTTGACTTCGATGTCGACGATAACATATGCTGTCATAAGTTTGATCCAATTTTTGTGAGATTTGAAATTATGATTTTGAATGGGTGAATATTAATTGGAAGCTGGTTCCTGCCAGTAGGTGAACAACCCGCCAATCGACTGCCGGGTGTAGTTTCGCCAAATCGCTTCACCAAAAAGTTTTGCGACAGGTAAAACGGTTAATCGGAAGGGGAGATGATTTTGATTTGCCGGGGCAGGTACAGTATCTGTCATGACCACCTCGCTGATTTGTGGAATGTTCCCCAGAAGTTCCAAAGCGTTTCCCGAGAACACCCCGTGAGTGCAGATCGGAATGACTTCTTTGACACCATGTTTAACGAGAATTTTGCTGACTTCCGCCATGGAATTGCCGGTTGAAATTTCATCATCGTACACCAGGGCGCGGCGGAACTTCCTGACTTGCTGCCCTGAAAACCCCGTTATTCGGACCCTGGTATCCGAGACGCGTTCTTTGTTGGCAGCGACGATCGGAAGTCCGATCATATCTGCGAAACGGGCGGCGGATTTCGCATGTCCCAAATCCGGGGAGACAACAATGGTGCTGTCCAGGTCGCGCTCGGTAAAATAACGGGCAATTTCAGTCCGACCAGTCAGGACATCGGTGGGGACACTAAAAAATCCATGAACCTGGGGAGAATGGAGGGTCATGGTCATGACGTGGGATGCTCCCGAAGTCACCAAAAGATCGGCTACCAGCCTGGCGATGATGGAAATCCTGGGTGCGTCTTTTTTGTCAGAGCGTGCGAATGAGTAATAGGGGATGATTGCATGCACATTTCTTGCGCCAGCACTGTGCGCAATATCCAGCATGATAAATAATTCGAGGAGATTTTCGCTGACGGGTTTTATAAGGGATTGCACAATAAAAACTGATCTCGAGCGAACGCTTGCCCCCAGTTGGACTTCAGTGCAATCATTCCCAAAACGACGGAAATTCGTCCTTTCGAGCGGGATACCCAGGTAATTGGCGATATCCTGCGCGAACCCTGGATGAGACTGTCCCGAAAAGATCCTGACGTCATTTTCATCCATCTTGTGATCACTCATAACAGTACCTCCTGGTTAACATTTTTAACTTGTGAGAGGTTAGGCGGCTGCTGAGACGAGATTTTTTCGAATATTCGAGCAAAAACTGAATTTCGCCGCCTGCACTTTTATTTTCGAAAAGTGCAGGCTTTTTTTACGCTTTTTGAAGAATTATTTATTCGAGCGATTCCAGGTAATCCAGGAAAAGTCGAACACCAAAACCAATGCCACCTTTTGGACAATAAGAAAGTTCCTTGTCCGTATCCATCATCCCGGCTGCATCCAGGTGCGCCCACGGGGTGGCATCGGTCACGAATTGTTTCAAGAACATTCCACCAATAATTGAGCCGGCTTTTCGACCGCCTGAATTTAGAAGATCCCCATCTGTTCCCTTGATCTGCTCAAAATAGTCTTCATCGAGAGGCAAGCGCCACAATCTTTCAAAGGTCCGTTCGCCAGATTTGAATAAATCGTTCGCGAGTCCATCATCCGTTGATAACAAACCGGCACGCACTGATCCAAGCGCCACTACAACCGCACCGGTCAGCGTCGCAATATCCACCATCGCACGCGGCTGAAAGGTGCGTTCGGTGTAAGTCAAGGCATCCGCGAGAACAAGGCGTCCTTCGGCGTCGGTGCTGATAATTTCGATGGATTTGCCATTCAATGCCTGGATGATATCGTCCGGGCGGTACGAAAATGCGGAGATCATATTTTCTGCCGCGGCAATCACGCCGACAACCGGTGTTGCAAGATCCAGTTTCGCTGCCGCCATCAGGGTCGCAATGACCGTCATGCCGCCTGACTTGTCGTATTTCATACCGAGAATATTATCCTGAGATTTCAGGGAATATCCCCCGGTGTCCATGGTCAGGGATTTTCCAACCAGTGCAACCGGTTTTCCGCCAGATTTACCCTTGTGTTCCAAAATAATCAGCCGGCTGGGAGTCTTGGAGCCTTTCCCAACAGCCACGATGGCACCGGCACCCATTGCTTCCAATTGTTGGTCATCCAGGACGGTACAGCTTAATCCGACCTCAGCTGCCAACTTTTGGACTCTCTCTGCCAGGGTCACAGGGTTAATCACATTGGGCGGTTCGTGAGCCCATTCGCGCGAAAGGTTGACTGCTTCAGCTATGATCGCGGTTTTCCGGATGATTTTGTTCAAATCTTCGACGGAAAGTGGTTGATTCCCATTGAGTAAAAGACTGAGGTTGGTTTCCGTATTTTCTTTTTTGGATTTATACAAATTGAACTGGAACGCTCCCAATAAAATTCCTTCCACGAAAGCAGTAATGGAGGTTGAAGGGGGCATGCCTGTCCCGAATAATGCACCGAGATCAACGCCAGCTTTTTCGACTTCGTTTTTGGCGAGCCATTTGGCGAGGCTTCCGCCCGCCCTGCGGACCATCTCAGCCGAAAGTTTATTGATCGGACCGAGCGAAAGAAGAGCCCGGTCACCGACCAGGCGTATGTCGCCAACTTCCTTGCCTGCTGTTTTGAGCGTGATAGTCTCTGGCGGGAACACTGGTGAAATAACCAAGTCAGAAAAACCTAATTTGGATTGGACATTTACCTTGATGCTCATTTTTAAACCTCTTGAAATTTGGATTTAATGAACGGAGCGAATCCATTCATTGTCACACCTGAACGTCTTAGACATGCCGGATTATAAATTTTGTTCGTTGTTTTGTCTGCTCTTATTGTAGCAGATTACAGTTTTTTAAAATAAAGGGAAGCGAAATTAGTTTTAGCAAAATTATTCATCAGCCCTACCAAACAAATTTCAGAAACATTCCTCGGAAACAAAGGTTGTTCTGATTGGATTTTGAGGGTAAAATTTTTGGTCTATTCCCAGGCATATTGACCGGTATAAATCGTTTGGAGTGTAAAAATTGACCGAGCTGACAGGCAAGAACAGGCAGCGTGACCCGTATGCTGCCTTGAGATATCAGGATTTTCGTTATCTTTTGGCTGGACGTTTCCTGACATCTTTTGGAAATCAGATGGTTTCTGTCGCAATTGGGTGGGAATTATGGCTGCGAACCAAGGATGCTTTTTTACTCGGCTTGGTGGGATTGGTGCAAGTCATTCCGGTCATTTTGTTATCGCTGCCTGGCGGACATATCGCAGATCACTACAATCGTAAGCGAATTTTGATCATCACTCAAATCCTGCTTGGAGCATGTTCGCTCAGCCTGGCATACCTGTCTTACACTGCGGGTCCAATCTGGTTAATTTATGCCAGTTTGCTGGGAATTGGAATCGCCCGAGCATTTAATGATCCTGCATCTGCAACTTTAATTCCGCAAACAGTGCCGCCGGAGGCATTTACCAGCGCTGCCACCTGGAACAGCAGCGCCTGGCAGCTGGCTTCTATTATCGGCCCAGCTGTCGCTGGGGGGATTGCAGCTGCCCTGGGTAGTGTGACCATTATTTACGTCGTGGATATGCTGGCAGCGTTTACATTCCTGGTCTTGATCAATTTGATTAAAGGTCAACCGCTGGAATTATCTGTCAAGACACCGACCCTGGAATCATTGGCAGAAGGCTTGAAGTTTATCCGCGGCACAAAATTGATCCTGGCAGCGATCACCATGGATATGTTCGCGGTCCTTTTTGGCGGGGCAACGACTTTGCTGCCGGTATTTGCCACTGTAATCCTGCATGTGGGTTCCTGGGGTCTCGGTTTGATGCGTGCTGCCCCTTCCGTGGGCTCCCTGATCATGGCTTTTGCCATATCTCATTTGCCGCCATTTAGACATGCTGGCAAAACTCTCCTGGTTGCTGTGGCGGGATTTGGTTTGGCAACGATAATCTTTGGCTTTTCAAGCCTTTTCTGGCTCTCAATGCTGATGCTGATCATCCTGGGTGCGCTGGATAACATCAGTGTCATCATCCGGGCAACGTTGATGTTGACTCAAGTGCCGGATAAAATGCGGGGACGTGCTTCATCGGTTAACAGCATTTTTATTGGAATTTCCAATGAACTGGGTGGATTTGAGTCCGGTGCTGCTGCCTGGTTATTAGGTCCGATCATTTCTGTGGTCGGAGGCGGAGTTATGACCGTTTTAGTCGTGATTACGGTTGCATTCATCTTTCCAGAGCTGAGAAACATGAAATCTCTGGATGGGAGGGATGAATAATTTATTTAATATTTCTTCTACTTTCCTTAGTACTCCCAGCTTTAACGGCTGGAATTTGACTGGCAGTTGCAGTTTTTTTATTCAGATACTTTTGCACAAACCAGTAAACGGTTAGAAATAGCACCGAAAGGGAGGTGACCCGGTAATGAATTTGCATTGACAAGAGGGCGGAATCAGTTCCTGAAAACAACCCGTGCAGAGTGGCGCCCAGGAATCCTACCAGGCTGAAGACATGGATGCTTCTAAAAGCGTTCATCCCTATTTTGCTTCTCAGGTAAAAGGTGATGGTAACAATTAATATGATGTAGAAGGAAATCACACCGATACCGACCCAGACAGGGCGGTAAGGCGATAGAAATGGGATCAGGATCTGCAGTGGAGTGTAGGGGAGGTAGCGATCGAACATTAATACCAGGACGTGCAACAGCAAAAACCCGATTCCAAGCAGGGAGATGAATTGGTGGAAATCAAAGGTATAGGTTGCATCCAGCAGCGGGGAGGCAATTTTGGAAGGAACAGCCAGCCCCCAAACTGTTGAAAGCCAAAGCAGCAAATAAGCAATGATTGCCGCCGAGCGGGTGACGTACCACCAAAACTGCTGGCTATCTGCCGCAAAAAGCCAGGCAATCGAAGAGTACAGCCAGCTGCCCATTGGAGTGAATAAGACGGCAACAGTTGTCAGGATTGCCAGGAGCAGGATCAGAAGCAGGGACGCGTCTCGAAAAATAAGCGCCATTGCTTGCTTTGGTTGATCCTGATAATCAGGTTTTTTTAATTTGTCAGGCATGATGGAGTCCAGGTATTTTTGAATTCAGTGATGATTTTGTTTTTTAAAGTGACGATTAAGATTTGGTGCAAGGTTCGATTAAGATCCACCGGTCCTGAATAATGGACGATTCATAAAATTATTATTTGAGGACATGAGTATACCAAGCCCGTTGCCCTGACCGGATGAATTTGAATTGCTGACAGATAAACTTCCCAAGGCGGGGATGGGAGCCAAGGTCGGCAATGCAACGATTGACTGAGAAGTATAGCTTTGAACCGGTTTTTTGGAATGTGCCAGAGCGATCCAGCCTCCCAAGAAGCTGACGACACTGACCGATGCGATCAGAACATGAAGAAATGACTTAAATGCTTTCATATGATTATCCACTAAATGTTGGTTGAAGGATAGATAGAGCCCAATTAATTCCGAATGAATCTAGCTAATGATGGGAAAAACCTAATTTCCCCGACCTGTAATGGTAATTGTACCGTTTCCATCGACCTGAATTAATCCCCTGGCTTGCATTGCCTGGAGAAGCTGCTGGATTTGTTGAATTTGGAGGCTGGCTTCTGCGACCTGGGAATTATCATTCTGGATGGTTTGCTGAAGCTGCTGTTCACGCTGAAGATATTGCTGTTCCCTCTGTGCGTATTCGGTGATCCGATCCTGGAGCTGTTTGATGAGAGCCTGGTCGGCAGCACTCGTGCTACTGACAGAGGAACTTGCTGCCTGGGTGTTGGAGGGGGTAACCCCGTTTGAGTTATAGAGTGCATTCGCGCCGGTTACGACCATTACCAGGGCAACGATCACGGTCATGGATATTGCTGCCAATAAAGCAACTACTTGTTTTTTCATTTTTATCCTTTTAAATTGACAAATAAGATAAGGTTAGTATATTGTTTGATGATGACAAATTGATGAAACCAACCGGTCAAGCTTCTTCATAATTCTGTCATCCAATAATGCTACAATTTGGGAGAATTAAACCGGAGGCGGAAAATGCGGATTCTTTTGGTGGAAGATAACAGGCGATTGAGTGATTCATTAAAATCGATCCTGACCGAAGACGGCTACGTGGTCGATCCTGTTTATGATGGGCTGGATGCAGAAGAAATGGGGTTAATGGATGTTTACGATTTGATCATATTGGATGTGATGCTGCCCGGAAAGGATGGAATTGCGGTCTGCCGGGAGCTGCGCAACAAAAAGCGGGCTGTCCCCATCCTGATGCTGACTGCACGAGATGCCCTTGAGGACCGGGTGATGGGTCTCGACAGCGGTGCAGATGATTACCTGGTCAAACCTTTTGAGATGGATGAACTGCGGGCGCGAATACGGGCTTTGCTGCGCAGGGAATCGGGTCCGAAATCAGGCAGTCTGCAGATTTCGGATCTCATCCTGGATCCGGCAACCCACACCGTGATGAGAAATGGGCAATTGATTGAGCTGACCGCCAAGGAATTCTCGCTCTTGGAGTATTTAATGCGCCACGAAAATCATTTAATTACGCGGGAAATGGCTGAAAACCATCTCTGGAATTATGAGAACCTTGTGATGTCCAATGTGGTGGATGTTTACATCCGGCGTCTGCGCAGAAAAATTGACGAAGGACACGAGCCAAAACTGCTGGAAACAATCCGCGGCGCAGGGTACCGGATTGCGGACAAGTCTGAGTAATGAAAAAATTCAAGCCGTTTATAAAGGATTTCTTTTTTAGCATCCGCTTCAGGCTGGTGCTGTGGTTTATTGTGATTCTTGCGCTGGTTCTCGCTGGTTTCAGTGCATTCATTTTTTACAGCCAGACACGGGATTATCGCGGCGACACGACCTACGAACTCGTTCAAAAATTAAATGATATTGAAAAACTTCTTTCCGGTTCCGTGCCGGTGACGCCAATTCTACAGCCGGGAGATGTTTTACTCGTGATTGGACCGGAGGGTAAAGTGGTTTTGACCCAGGGGATTTCTTCGAACGAAGATGGTGCAAATTTGATGAAAAATGCACAAAGCGCCATGCTGGGAAAACCCGAACTTGAAACCGGGATCCTTTCCTGGTGGCAGCAGGATTGGAAAAACTCCCATACGCAATATTTTTTCATCATGAAGCAAATTTCCAGTATTCAGGGGATCAGCGGCTTCGCAATCCTGGGCAGTCCATTTGATCCTTACGGCATGATCAGTCGTTTGATCTTTACCCTTGGGTTGGGCAGCCTGTTGACGATGATCATCGCTTTTGGTGGTGGGCTCTGGCTGGCAGATCGGGCAATTCGACCGGTCCATACCATCACCCAGGCGGCTCAATCCATCAGCGAAACAGATTTGAACCGGCGTTTGAATTTCTCCGGAAAAGATGAGCTGGCTGAACTTGCAAATACATTTGATGCAATGCTGGCGCGCCTCCAAACAGCTTTTGAAAGACAGCGCCAGTTTGTGGCAGACGCCAGCCACGAACTTAGAACCCCGCTCACCATCGTCAACCTTGAAGCAAACCGCTCGCTTTCCACCAAGCGCAGTATTGCAGAGTACCAGCGGGCAATCAGTGTTATTCAAAGCGAAAATGAATTCATGACCCACCTGGTGAAAGACCTGCTCATCTTGGCGAGGATGGATGAGGGGCAGGTTGTCATGGAAAAAAGAGTGGTCGATCTGAGCGAGCTGGTGGTGGATGCGCTCGAGAGGCTGGAGCCGCTGGCAGCCAGGAAAAATCTTCGTTTGGAAACTGGCGAGCTTCCTGAAGTGAAAATTTTCGGCGATCCACAATATTTGCTGCAATTGATCAGCAATTTGGTTGAAAATGGGATCAAGTACAACCGCGGACCTGATCAATTTGTGAGGGTTGAAACGCAGCTGGATCACGAAACGGTACTATTGCGTGTGATCGATCATGGTCAAGGCATTCCAAGCGAAAATTTGCCTCACCTTTTTGACCGGTTTTACCGCGTCGACAAAGCCCGCGGACGCTCGGATTCGGAAGATAGCTCTGGAACGGGACTGGGTCTTTCCATCGTCGAATGGATCGCTAAAAATCATCAGGCTACCATCGAAGTTCAGAGTTCGCCAGACAGCGGCACCACGTTTGAAGTGAGATTTCCGGCTGCAGCGGCTGGCACTTCGACGAACTAATGAATTTCTTTTTATAAGGCAGATCGAACACTTTTCCAGACATTAAGCATGTAAAATATCTTCATGCTTGCCAGAGTGTTTTCTTGTGCGGTGGTCGGTTTGGAAGGTGTGGTGGTGGAGGTGGAGGTTGATTTCACCACCGGCAACCCGGGTATGACGATCGTAGGACTGCCGGATATAGCGGTTCAGGAAAGCCGGGAACGGGTTCAAACAGCAGTAAAAAACGCAGGTTTGAATTTCCCCAGGCATCGCATCGTCGTGAATCTGGCTCCGGCTTCTGTGAGAAAAGAGGGACCATATTTTGATTTGCCAATTGCACTGGGGGTGATTGTTTTAAGTGGAAATCTTGACCCGGCGACGGTGCAAGAAACCATGGTAATAGGTGAATTATCCCTGGACGGCAGCCTTCGTCATGTGCGTGGAGTCCTCCCGATGGCTGCAACCGCCCGGGCGCAGGGTTTTAAACGCATGATTGTTCCGACGATGGATGCAGCTGAGGCAGCTTTAATCCCTGAATTGGAAGTCATACCTGTGACCAGCCTGGCTGAATTATATGAACATCTGAGTGGGCATCAGTCCATCACAGCCTACACCCCAAAAATGGAAGAAGAAATACCTTTGGTGGCACCAACGGATTTTGCCGAGGTAAAAGGACAAGATCATGCCAAACGGGCGCTCGAAGTGGCTGCTGCAGGCGGGCACAACATTTTAATGGTCGGCAGTCCGGGCAGTGGAAAGACTTTATTGGCTCGGGCATTGCCGGGAATTCTGCCTGAAATGTCGATCGATGAGTCATTGGATGTCACCCGGATTTACTCGGTGGCAGACCAATTGCCTCCAGGAATGCCGTTAATCCGTCAAAGACCTTTCAGAGCACCGCATCACACCATCAGCCATGCCGGGTTGGTGGGTGGGGGAAACATTCCTCATCCCGGGGAGATTTCCCTCGCGCATCGCGGGGTGCTGTTCTTGGATGAACTTCCTGAATTTGGTTCCCGCGTCCTCGAAGTGATGCGGCAGCCGATGGAAGATAAGGTGGTCACCATCAGCCGGGCTCAGGGCTCCCTGACTTTTTCTGCAAATTTTCAGCTGGTTGCCGCCATGAACCCCTGTCCGTGCGGCTATTTTGGCGATTCCCGAAAACCCTGCACATGTGCTCCCTCCACGGTCACCAAGTATCAGAAACGTATATCGGGTCCATTACTCGACCGGATCGACATACACATCGAGGTGCCGCGGGTTGAGTATGAAAAATTGTCGAGTGACAGGATGGGGGAGAGTTCCGCAAATATCCGGGCACGCGTGGAGGCAGCCCGGCAGCGCCAACGGGAAAGATTTGCAGGTAGTCCCATAGCCTGCAATGCTGATATGCGTGTAGCTGAGGTTAGAAAATTCTGTAAATTGGATGATACCGGCGACAGCCTGGTGCGATCCGCCATGAGCCAGTTGAATTTGTCCGCCCGGGCTTATCACAGGATTCTGAAGCTTGGGCGCACGATCGCTGACCTGGCGGGCAGCGAGAGAATTGAAGCCATCCATATCGCCGAAGCACTGCAGTATCGTCCGAAAGGTATCACCATTTAAGGGAATTCTGTTGGGTTATCTCAATTGAGCAGGAGGGGGTAAAGTAATCCAAAAAAATACCAGATAATGGGCGGTTAATTATAAAAATTTCAAAAGTTTTGAAAATAAGGACAAATGTCATGATTGATTTTCTTGCTTGAGAACACTATACTTTAGTTAATCGATTACGTAATCGATTAACTAAAATCCTTCGACTGGAAACTCGCGCGAGAAATATGACCACCATAAAGCAAGTTGCAGCTCAAGCAGGAACATCATCGGCAACCGTCTCTCATGTGATTAATGGCACGCGTTTTGTATCGGCGCCGGTCCGCGAACAGGTTCAAAAAGCCATGCTTGAGCTTGGATATCGTCCAAACGGGCTCGCGCGTTCTTTGCGCAGCGGTCATACCCACACCCTGGGATTGATCCTGCCGGATAGCGCCAATCCCTTTTTTGCCGAAGTGGGACATGCGATTGAATCTGCAGCTTTTGCGATTGGTTACAGCGTCATCCTCTGCAACACTGAAAATGATCAAAATAAAGAGCGCATGTACACCGATGTGCTTGAAAACAAGCAGGTGGACGGCATTATATTTGTCGGCGCGGGGGAAAATCGGGAATCCATCTCGAAAATTGTCCAAAATGGCACACCTTTGGTGGTTGTGGACCGGGATATGGCCAACCTCGAACTGGATTGCGTCACAACCGACAATTTTCAGGGGGGGCTACTCGCCACCCAACATCTGCTGGCGAACGGACACAAGCTCATTGGCTGCATCACGGGTCCTTCCAACCTGACTCCGAGCGCTGAGCGCGTGACCGGATACCGGAACGCATTGCAGGGGGCAGGAATTTCTCTGGACGAAACGTTGATTATTCGTGGAGATTTTCATGCAGCATCTGGCTATACCGCTGGACTGAAACTTTTGCAGCATCATCCCCGTCCAACCGCAATTTTTGTTTGCAATGACATGATGGCGATTGGTACACTGCGAGCAGCATCACAACTTGGATTAAAAGTACCGGATGATTTGGCAATCGTTGGTTTTGATGACATCGAATTGAGTTCCTACACAACACCTTTATTAAGCACGGTTTCCCAGCCAAAACAGGAAATCGGACAAATGACAGTCAACCTGATCATCGAACGGATTAATAATCCATCCCTGCCACCCCGGCGAAACGTCCTTCCGACAAGGCTTGTGATTCGTGAAAGTTCGGCGAGGTAAGCATGGGCGGAAAAATTCTGGTGGTTGGCAGTTTGAACATGGACCTGGTCATTAATGTCACGCGCCTGCCGCAGATTGGGGAGACCATCATCGGCGGGAAATTTAATACATTCCCTGGCGGAAAAGGTGCCAACCAGGCGGTGGCAGCCGCCCGGATGGGAGCTTCTGTGACTATGATCGGCCGGATAGGTCGGGATGGTTTTGGAGCGGAATTGCTGAAGAGCGCCATGAAAGATGGGATTGACGTCCGCAATATCCTGGAGGATGAAAAACAGGCGACGGGAGTTGCCCTGATTACAGTTAATGCACAGGGTCAAAATACCATCGTAGTCGCTTCAGGTGCCAACAATTTTCTCGCCCCCGAAGATCTTCATCAAGCAGAGCAAGCGTTCAAAGGTGCGGACCTGCTGGTTATCCAGTTGGAAAGCCCGCTCGAAACCGTTCGCGAAGCCATTAACATGGCAAAGCAGCATCAATTACAGGTGGTGTTAAATCCTGCTCCGGCCCAACACCTTGATGCGGACCTATTAAAAAATGTTGATTATTTCATTCCCAATGAAGGCGAAGCTTTGCTGGTGGCTGGAGAATCCAGCCTCAAGAAAGCGATTGAAGTTTTACTGAAATTGGATGTGCGAAATTTGATCATCACCTTGGGGGAAAAAGGTGTGCTTTTAGTCGATCGCGCAGGGCAAAAATACATTCCTGCTTACCAGGTAAAAGCGATCGATACGGTCGCCGCCGGGGACACATTCGTTGGCGCTTTCTCCTGCGGAATATCAACCGGTTTGAGCGTGGAAGAATCAGCTCGTCTTGGGAATGCCGCGGCAGCTATTTCGGTG
Source organism: Chloroflexota bacterium (assembly GCA_021795965.1). GTDB lineage: Bacteria > Chloroflexota > Anaerolineae > Anaerolineales > Villigracilaceae > UBA5195. The sequence goes on along the minus strand of JAJYOU010000002.1, from coordinate 51,944 downwards.
ACAAGGCAAGGGGCGCAGCCGTCAATGCCCATGCGAGAAGAGGTAGATCAGTTCCTTGGAGGCAAAGGATGAAGAAAACAAAATTGATAAATTCAGAATTATCCTACGCAATCGCGACACTCGGACACACGCAAATGCTGGTGGTTGGAGATGCCGGATTGCCGGTTCCCCCAGAGACTGAGCGCATTGATCTGGCGCTTACTGAAGGTATCCCTGGAGCGCTGGACACGCTCAGGGTAATTCTGGAGGAAATGCAGGTTGAAAAGGTAATTCTGGCAGAGGAAGTAAAAACGCGCAACCCCAAGTATCTCGATGCTGTTCGGGCTCTTTTGCCCGGGATAACGATGGAGTTTGTGCCTCATACGACCTTTAAGAAATTAACCATCGATGCCCGGGCTGTCGTCCGGACGGGTGAATTCGCTCCTTTTGCCAATATCATCCTGGTTTCTGGAGTGGTTTTTTAATATGACTACATCTGTAGCGCAGCCCAGCTCAGCACCTTTCACCTTGAGCATATTTCTAAAGCGCTTCGGATTGTTATTGGTTTATGCCTTGCTGGCACTTGGGCTTACGCTGCTCTCTGATCGATTCCTGACGGGCTCGAACCAGATCAATATTGTGCGGCAGGCAACCATCAGCGGAATTGTTGCCATTGGCATGACCCTGGTGATTTTGACTGCAGGTATTGATCTTTCAGTTGGATCGATCCTGGCGCTTTCCGCGGTTGTGGCAGCCGACCTTGTCAAGCAGGGCGTACCAGCGTTGCTGGGTTTTTTAATCGCGATTGCAATCGGTGCCGTGATGGGTATGATCAATGGCGTGATGATTACCCGCGGAAAAATACCTCCATTTATCGCCACTCTGGGCATGCTGACCGTTGGACGCGGTTTGACCCTCATGTACACGCAGGGCAAACCTTTCACCGGGTTACCGGAATCATTCAGGTTTATTGGAATAAGTTCGATTGGACCGGTTCCAATGCCAATTGTGGTGGCTGGCTTGCTGTTTATCGTGATGACGTTGCTGCTCAGCCGGACTCGTTTTGGTGAATATGTCTATTTAATTGGCGATAATCCTGTGGCGGCGCGATTGGCGGGAATTAATGTCAACCGTATGATCGTTTACGTATATATGATTTCTGGCATGTGTGCGGCATTGGCCGGGATAATTTTGGTGGCCAGGCTTGATTCTGCGCAACCTGTGATCGGTGTCGGGTATGAGTTCAACGCCATTGCTGCGGTGGTGGTTGGAGGAACAAGTTTTTCGGGTGGTGAAGGAACCCTGTTGGGAACCCTCTTTGGCACGTTATTGATCGAAACACTCGGAAACGGATTGAATCTTCTCAATGTCTCGCCGCTATGGGAACAGGTGGTTAAAGGGACAGTGATAGCGCTAGCCCTGCTATTCTATAATGCCATTAACCGGTCTACAAAATAACCGATTATTTCAGGAACAAAAGGAGCAAAAAAAAAATAATTCAAAATATCCAGTTACCCTTTTTAAATCTATTTTATAAGGAGAAAGAAAAATGAAACGCATTTCAATGATTTTTAGCGTACTAATGCTGGTTGCCGTATTGCTTTCAGCATGTGGAGGGGCAGCGACTGCCCAACCTGTTCAGCCTGCAGAAAAGACCCTGGGTCTCGTACTTTCCACCCTCAACAACCCGTTCTTTGTCACCCTCAGGGATGGAGCTCAAAAAGCTGCTGATGCTGCTGGCGTGAAATTGATTATCGTGGATGCCCAGGACGATTCCGCCAAAATGACCGCTGGGATCGAGGACCTGATCACTAAAAAGGTTTCTGCCATCCTGATCAACCCGACAGACTCGGACGCGGTTGTTCCATCCATCAAGAAGGCTAATGACGCAAATATCCCGGTTTTCACGATTGATCGAGGTGCAAACGGGGGGAATGTGGTCGCGCACATTGCATCCGACAATGTTGCCGGTGGCACGATGGCTGGCGAATTCCTCTGCAAGGCGATCGGCGGCAAAGGCAACGTGGTTGAACTGCAAGGGATTGCAGGAACTTCTGCTGCACGTGATCGCGGCAAGGGTTTTGATGATTATATGGCTGCCAACTGCAAAGATGCCAAGATCGTTGCCCAGCAAACCGCCAACTTTAACCGGGATGAAGGTCTCAAGGTTTTTGAAAACATTCTTCAGGCTCAACCCGATATTGCTGCAGTATTTGCTCATAATGATGAAATGATCCTGGGTGCAATTCAGGCTGCGGATGCTGCCAAACGCACTGGTATCGTGTTTGTTGGTTTCGATGCAGTGGATGATGCCGTCGCGGCTGTCAAAGATGGCAAACTGGCTGCAACAGTTGCCCAGCAACCCGCTGAAATCGGCCGATTGGGAATTGAAACTGCCATCAAGTCTTTGAACGGCGAAAAAGTGGATGCTTCCATCCCCGTTCCGCTGTCCCTGGTCACTGCCGAATCGCTGGGTGTGACACTCCCCGCTCCGAAAAAGGAAGTCACACTTGGATTGGTTCTTTCCACCCTTAACAACCCGTTCTTTGTGACACTCCGTGATGGAGCTCAAAAAGCTGCTGATGCTGCTGGTGCAAAATTGATCGTCGTCGATGCCCAGGATGATTCAGCCAAAATGGTGGCTGGAATTGAAGACCTGATTACCAAGAAAGTTTCAGCTCTGCTAATCAACCCAACCGATTCGGATGCGGTTGTACCTGCCATCCAAAAAGCCAATGATGCTGGAATCCCGGTCTTTACTGTGGATCGCGGCGCGAATGGCGGTACTGTTGTGGCTCATATCGCATCGGATAACGTTGCGGGTGGTGCAATGGCTGCCGAATTCCTGTGCAAAGCCATCAATGGCAAAGGAAATGTAGTCGAACTCCAAGGTATCGCCGGCACGTCGGCTGCACGCGACCGCGGCAAGGGCTTTGATGATTACATGGCTGCCAACTGCAAAGATGCCAAGATTGTTGCCCAGCAAACCGCCAACTTCAATCGCGATGAGGGTCTGAAAGTCTTCGAAAACATTCTGCAGGCTCAACCCGATATTGCGGGCGTTTTTGCCCACAATGATGAAATGATTCTTGGCGCTCTCCAGGCTGCTCAAGCAGCGAAAAGAACCGGCATTGTTTTTGTCGGTTTCGATGCGATCGATGACGCCACCAAAGCTGTCCAGGATGGCTCGCTTGCAGCCACTGTCGCCCAGCAACCCGCTGAAATTGGCCGGTTGGGCGTGGAATCTGCGCTAAAATACCTGAATGGCGAGACTGTTGCTGCATCCATTCCTGTTCCGCTTTCACTTGTAACCAAGTAATTAATATACATATTGAGTGTCCCCGGTGAAACCAACCGGGGACACTCTCTTCATGCGATTTAAAATGACAGATCAAACTTACCGCCTTGAACTTAAAAATATCGTCAAGTCTTTTCCCGGGGTTATGGCTGTCAGGGATGTGACGCTGGCGGCTTATTTCGGTGAGATACTTGCGCTGGTTGGCGAAAATGGCGCGGGAAAAAGCACGCTCATGAATATCCTGAGCGGCGCACTGATAGCCGATTCTGGAATGATCCTGCTGGACGGTAACGAGGTCAGGATTACTTCTCCGCGGCGAGCCCAGGAATTGGGGATCGCGATGATCCATCAGGAATTAGCGCTGATTCCTCAAATGAGCGTTGCCCAAAATATATTTTTGGGTCGGGAACCTCTCCAGGTTTCTGGAATTCTCGTCGATACCAAAAAAATGCAGGCAGATGCGCAGGTCATCATCAACCAGCTGGGGCTGGATTTTGCTGTAAGCGCCATTATTTCTGATCTTTCTATTGCACAGCGGCAGATGGTTGAAATAGCCAAAGCAATCTCGATTAAATCTCGCGTGATCATCTTGGATGAACCGACCAGCGCATTGAGCGAACGCGAATCAGTTAAATTGTTTGAGATGATGCATACTTTGCGGGAACAGAAAGTAACTCTGATTTATATTTCGCACCGCATGGAGGAGATTTTTTCTTTTTCTGATCGAATTGCCGTCATGCGCGATGGACAATTGGTGGGAGTGGAACCAACCGGTAATTTATCCATCAACTCCGTCGTGCAGATGATGGTTGGGCGAGAGCTGAAAGAGTTTTTCCCAAAAACCGAAACGGAAATAGGTGAGATAGTATTGGAAGCGTATGGGCTTAGATCCGGTTCCAGATTGAAGAATGCCAGTTTATTCCTGCGCCGAGGCGAAATTGTTGGTTTGGCAGGATTGGTGGGTTCTGGCAGAACTGAAATTGCAAGAGTTCTTTTTGGCGCTGATCCGCTTGAGGCAGGTGAAATAATCGTGGCAGGGCAAAAGGTTAAAATTCAATCGCCTGAAGAAGCAATCCGTCTCGGGATTGGTCTGGTAACCGAAGATCGCAAAGCACAGGGACTATTTCTCAGGCAAAGTGTTCGATCCAACGCCTCGATTACTTTATTCACAAAATTTTCCCGCTTTGGTTTTTTACAAGTTAAAAAGATAGATCGTTGGATCAGGAGCGCAATTAATCAATTAAATATCCGCACACCCAACCTTGAGCAGCACGTTGGCAATTTATCGGGGGGTAACCAACAAAAGGTGGTTATTGCGCGCTGGCTCGCTCTTAATCCGCAAATATTAATCTTGGATGAACCCACCCGCGGAATCGACGTCTCTGCCAAGGCTGAAATTCACAACCTGATGGGGGAACTTGCATCCAAAGGGATGGCAATTCTCATGATCTCATCTGAGCTCCCCGAAATTCTTGGAATAAGCGATCGCATCCTGGTCATGCGTGAGGGTCGTTTGATGGCAGAATTTAGCCGCCTGGATGCCACTCAGGATAAAATTATGCAGGCTGCGACGGGTCAACTCGAAAACGCGGGGATAAACCTGAATGAATAAAAAGACCTTGCAACGTTTCCTGAGCCTGGTAAGGGCAAATAGTTCCTTGGTGATTCTGCTCCTGGTTGCATTGCCTATTTCGCTGCTTTCACCCGACTTCCTGACAGGGAACAACCTGCTGACTGTTGCTTTGCAAACTTCAATGATCGCTATTGCAGCGATTGGCATGACATTTACCTTGATCACTGGTGGGGTGGATTTATCCGTTGGATCTGTCGCGGCCCTGACCGGAGCATTGGCGGCTGGTTTGGCAACTAAAAGCGGGTTGGGAACCTACCCGGCAATTTTGGTAGCTTTGAGTGCGGCTGCACTGGTGGGGGCGTTTAATGGAGCGCTGATTGCCTGGGGTCGCATTCCACCTTTTGTCGCGACATTGGCAAGCATGGCAGCCGCACGAGGTTTGACCCTGGTGTACACAGAAGGTCGACCGATATCGGGGCTGGACAAACTTTTCACTTTTTGGTCGAGTGATTTCCACGGCATCCCGATTCCGTTGTTTGTTTTAATTTTTGTCGCAATTGTTGCTTACATCATCCTCCATCGTTCCATTTTCGGAAATTATGTTTTTGCTGTCGGTGGTAATGAAGAAACATCGCGGTTGGCGGGCATCTCTCCGATAAAGATCAAATTCGGTGTTTATATCATTAGTGCACTGTGTGCAGGTTTGACCGGACTACTCCTCACCGCGCGTTTGTGGTCGGCGCAGCCCAATAGTGGGACGGGTCTGGAATTGGATGCGATTGCCTCGAGTGTGCTGGGCGGTGCCAGCCTGATGGGAGGAGCGGGCTCGGTGACGGGGGCAATCATCGGGACATTTATTATTGGAGTTTTGACGAATGGGTTGAATCTGCTTGAGGTTCCATCCTATAACCAGCAAGTCATCAAGGGAATGATGTTTATCATCGCAGTCTTGCTGGATTACCTTTTAAAAAGCAGATTAAAGAAAAGCTAAAGGTTCCTCAAGCTAATAATAATAACTATAATGTATTCGATGACAGGTAAATAATTTATTGATTGGACAGAAGTTTTCCGATTTGAACCCAATTAGAATATCAATATTAATTTATTTTTTGGTATATTGGAGTTTGACTATTTTGTCTTAGCCCGGTGAGCTAAAGTATTAAAAAGAGAAAGCCCTCCACGGAAGCAGGTCCCCTTGAACTGCAACCCAGGTCTTTCTTTGATGGAGGGCTTTCGCGTATGCGGCATTGCCCCCGCGCCGTCACTTTCAACTTCCGAAATAATCTATAAAAACAAAGAATTAGTTCGGATATGGCAAATTATCATTCTTTGTGCTTAATACATCAATAGGCAAAGTCACTCTGGATCTAGGCAATTGTACTGATTTTGCCGGGAATATTTTTAAAACACTTTTTTCTGGCATTAATATAGGCATGATTAATAAAAGGAGGCACAAATGAGCAAGGATGACATTGTTGATACCACTCTTCCGTCTTCAGGCAGAATGTATGATTATTACCTGGGCGGCAGCCACAATTTCGAGGTGGATCGAATTGCCGCGGATAAGGTGATAAAAATATTACCTTTCCTGGTCAATTTCACAAAATTGCAGCGATGGTCGCTGCAGGAAATTGCCGAAGAATTAACTTTGAGACGCGGTTACGATGTAATCATCGATTTTGCTTCTGGGCTTCCAACTGCAGATCACATCCATAACCGGGTGCCTGCAGGGACGACCGTCATTTATTCAGATAAGGACCCAGTCGTAGTTCGATACAGCCAGGAAATTATCCAGGGCATCCCGAATGTTTATTGTTTTGAAAATGATGTGGCCAGACCAGAAGAGTTGTTAAATCACCCCGATGTTATAAAAATATTAAACGGCAGGCGGAAGGTAGCTATTTCATTTTGGGGGATCAGCGGATTTTTATACGATGAAGAGATTTCTCATGCCATGCAAATTTTATACGACTGGGCAGCCCCAGGCAGTTGCATGGCTTTCAATGCCCAAGCCGCTGGTTTTGATCCAAATCACCCAGGGATTGCCCAAATGTTAAAGATTTACGAATCCTTTGGTCAGGAAAGTCATCTTCGGACTCTCTCTCAATTTACCGATTTAATCAAACCCTGGAAGATGGATGAAAAGGGATGGGTTTCATTGTTCGATTGGCACGGTTTTGACAAATCAGAGCTTTCCAAGGATGATCAAGAAGCCTTTGGACCGATGGGCGGAGGATTTGGTAGTTATCTGACCAAGTGACGAAAAATGCCTGATTTTTTCGTTATCAACGGATCTAAATCTTCCCCAGAATTATTCGCGCCAATTCTTGCTTTTCTGGAGGCAAATCAAGCCTCCCTTCTGGCTGATCTACATGAGATCCTATGGAAGCTCAGATTTTCGAATAAAACAACCATTCGTCCTAAAAATTTGATTTTCATCGCACAGGATGAAGTAAATTTCAGCATTCGATTTTTTAAAAACCCAGATCTGGATTTGATGGATCACGGTGTTTTTCTTCAAACCTTGGGACTGAGTTCGCAGTCTTTTTTTGGAATAATGGATGTTTATCAGCGATTTTTCCTTCCAGTTCTGAAAGATAATTTTGATTTGTCCGAATGGATCTACCCTTTAATACAGAAAATGACAGAAGGTTTTTTTAATTCATATACGTTGCAAGTTCGGACAGAGCAGGAAAATTTCCGAATGGCTTTTCAAATTTCGCAAAACAAAAATATCGAAGATATCAAGGCGGCGCGGGAAGCCATCCAAAGGACGAATGAAGAATCTTATCGAAATATCATCCTGGCGCAAGAGGATGAGCGCAGAAGGATTTCAAGGGAATTGCATGACGAGGCTGGACAGGCGCTAATTGGAATCCGAATGTCTCTCGAAAACCTGATTGATCCCAAGAGGAATGACAAGATCACTTTTTCAGATCGAATTGCGAGTTTGATCGATTCGACCAATAATGCATTGGAGGAAATCCGCACTTTGTCATACCGGTTGCGCCCGCCCATCCTCGATTTAATGGGCATACACATGACCATTAAGCAGCTTTGTCTGGATTTTTCTGATCAGGCGAGGCTCGAAATTTCTTACCAGGGAATTGAACTCCCGAGGATTTCAGATGAACTCGCGATCAGTATTTACCGGGTCGTTCAGGAAGCATTGACGAATGTAGCAAAGCATGCTCATGCCACAAGAGTATGGGTTGAATTGAATGCGAAAGATAATCAAATCCAATTGAATATCAAGGATGACGGGATTGGGTTTGACCCTGAAAATGTGGTCCAAGGTATTGGACTGACGGGGATGCGTGAAAGGGTTCGTTTATTAAATGGGAAGATGAGTTACGAAAATTTAAGAGGAAAATATTTTATGCTTAAATTTTTATTTCCTTATTCAATGGATAAAGATGGAAAACAGACGGATGGAATCGAACCATCATCTATGTAATGCAATCAAAAAACCGTGAAAGGGTAAGGATTATCCACCATGTCGTCTGACAAAATAAAAATATGCATCCTTGAAGATCATCAGAGCATCATCGATGGATATTTATTTAGACTGCAGGAAGAAGATCAGATTTCGATTGCCGGGATAGCTCATTACGGTGAAGATCTTGAGAAAATTTTGTCTGAAAATTCTCCTGATATCCTGATTCTGGACATAGAAGTCCCCATTTCAATTAAAAATCCAAATTCCTACCCTGTTTTAACGGTAATTCCTCGGATAAGAGCCAGGTATCCGACATTGATTATTTTGGTTATATCCATGCACTCGCAGAGTGTATTGATTGAAAAATTGTTTCAGATGGGAGTTAAAGGGTATATCTTTAAAAATGATTACGGCGCCATCACGCGCCTGGTGGATATTATTTTTGCTTTAAAAAGTGGAGGTCTTTATTTTGGCCAGGGTGTGGTTGAAAAACTGAGGGTATCCCGATCAAATAATAGCAAATCAAAACTTTTGACGAGTCGCCAGCTTGAAGCTCTTTCACTCTGTGAGGCTTATCCGAATTACTCAACTACTGAGCTTTCAGAACGCCTGGGTGTTACCAGCTCGACCTTTAGAAATTTGTTATCGCAGGCTTACGAACGCCTGGGCGTGGGAACAAGAACAGCTGCTGTGGCAGAGTTGCAGCGGTTGGGAATAATTAATTCACAAGACCTAACTGACCAGAAAAAAAACTAAAAGCCGAAACAATAATTTCTTAATGTCAGTGGACTATAAAACATTGAATTCATAAGTTCATGGAGAAAAATGAAAATAAGGAAGGAACCAATTTCCCATGGACTGATTTCTGGTTATTTTATGACAACCTGGCTAAGATCGGTGGTTGGCACCGGGTAATGCATGTCCAAGCTTTCGAGTGTATTCACCAAAATTTCAGCTACACACAGATTCCTGTACCAGTTATGATTGGCAGGAATGATATACCAGGGGGAAAATGACGTGCTGGTCTCATTGATTGCATCTTCGTAAGCTTTTGAATAATCTGGCCATAAATCACGTTCTGATAAATCGCCCGGGTTAAACTTCCAGTTTTTCTCCGGTATATCCAAGCGTTCCTGGAAGCGTTTCTTTTGCTCATCTTTTGAAACGTTTAAAAATAATTTCAGGATGGTGGTACCCTCTTCAGCCTGCATTTGTTCAAATTGTTTGATTTGAGTATATCTTCGCTTGCATTCGTCCATTGTAATCAGATTATGCACTCTTACGACGAGCACATCCTCGTAATGGGAGCGATTAAACACCACCATTTCGCCTTTTGCGGGCAGATGTTGATGAATTCGCCACAAATAATCATGATCCAGCTCAATTGCCGTGGGTACTTTAAAACTGACAATATTCACTCCCTGGGGATTAATACCGCTCAGGACTGCGCGGATGGTTCCATCTTTCCCGCCGGCATCCCTGGCTTGAAGAACGACGAGGATTTTGTGTTTATGCTCGGCATAAAGAATTTCCTGCAGTTTGTCCAATTTTTGGGTTAATTCCGAGAGTCGTTCCAATCCTGCCTGTTTTCCCTGGCTGAATTGGCTTTCATCGTCGGGATCATAATCGGTGATATCAATTTTTTTACCTGGTTTGACAATATAGGAATCCATATTTACCTTCTTTCGAAAATAGAAATTTCAAGAAATTAAGTTATTGGCTTGGGCGGGATCGGTATAAATAATGCTTCAATTAATTCATCGACTCACAACCAACCGAAAAATGATCAATTGTTGTAATTGTACAACCTATGGGGATTAAATTAAACAAAAAACTCCCCATTGGAGTCTTTTTTATGTGCCTTAATATTTTAACGGGTTGAAATTTTTATGCCTGAACGAATTTCTTGGTGAGCAGGTTATCCATTTCCTGACTTGCCAGGACACTTGTTTGACGCACCTGATTACGGGCTGGATGATAAAGAGTGATCAGATATCCACTTCCCTCATTATTTCTACCTCGTGCGAGATAATTCGCCGATTCGAGAATTTGCCACCCCTCTCGCAGCGCACCATTTATTGTGAAAAAATCCTTTTTGTGACGAGTAAACTCATTTGTTTCCTGCGAATACCCCTCAACGTTGCGATACTTTGTATTTATATTTGATGATACTAACATTTTTATCCTTTTCATTTTTATATACGTAATAATATCCTGTTATGTATAAATTTAAGTTAACAGAGTGATAACGATTTGTAAACACTGGACTATAATTGAATAATATTTCGCCAGGAGGAAAAAAGATGAACGTCAAATTGCGTCGTTTTGTCATTATTATTTTAACCGTCGTGATCCTGCTCTCGCTCGTCGGAAAATTTGGGGGAGATGCAGCTATCAAAGCTTCATTTCCTCAGACAGATGGTGAAATAAAAATTTCAGGTTTAAACAGTACTGTCAAAGTAGTGCGGGACAATATGGGTATTCCGCATATTTATGCCAGTACAATGCATGATCTATTTATGGCTCAGGGCTATGTCCATGCCCAGGACCGATTTTGGCAGATGGATTTCTGGCGACACATTGGTTCGGGCAGACTGTCTGAAATGTTTGGGAAAAGCCAGGTTGAGACGGATTCGTTCCTGAGAACCCTCGGCTGGAGGCAAATTGCTGAAACAGAATATCAAAACCTGGATCCAGAATCCAAGGCGATACTTGTGGCTTACTCCGATGGGGTGAACGCGTATTTGTCCGACCATAGCGGGATTAATTTGAGCCTCGAATATGGAATTGTGGGACTTTTGACACCATCGTATAAGCCGGAGGCGTGGACCCCCGTCAACACGATGACTTGGGCAAAAGCCATGGCTTGGGATTTGCGCGGAAACATGGGCGAAGAAATTGCCCGCGCCATTCTATTGAAAACATTAACTCCCGAACAAGTCAACGATTTATACCCGCAGTATCCTTCCGATCATCCACTGATAGTGCCGCAAATTGGAGATTTTAGCACCTCCACAAACGGTATTAACTCGAATCTGGTATCGAAGACATTGGATCAGATCTCAACCCAGGATTTGGATTTTGTCTCCAAGAGGCTGACTTCTCTTGATGGAATTCTGGGTGAATCCGGGTCTGCAATTGGTTCGAATAACTGGGCTGTTTCTGGTAAATTGACCACAACCGGCAAGCCGTTGTTGGCCAATGATCCACACCTCGCGATCCAGATGCCATCCATTTGGTACCAGGTTGGCTTACACTGCGAACCTAAAACCACGGAATGTCCTTACGAGGTCGCCGGTTTTTCGTTTGCAGGTGTACCAGGAGTGGTGATTGGTCATAATGAAAAAATTGCCTGGGCTTTTACAAACACAGGTCCGGATGTGATGGATTTATACGTAGAAAAAATTAATCCTGATAACCCCAACCAGTACGAATATATGGGTAAATGGGAAGATATGACCGTTCGAACGGAAAAAATTCTGGTTGGGGGTGGAAGCGAGGTTGATTTACCTGTGCGGGTGACAAGGCATGGACCAATCATTTCGGACACCTACGAGCCATTGAAAAATATCGTAACCCCGACTGCGACGGCATTCAAAGACCGGGCTGGAATTGATTTACCTAAAAATTATGCGATCGCGCTGCGCTGGACCGCACTGGAACCGGGTTCAGTCTTCAAGGGTGTTTGGGGCTTTGATAAAGCCAATAACTGGGACGAATTTCGCAATGCGGCAAAGGACTTTGTCGTTCCTGCGCAAAATCTTGTTTATGCCGATGTGGATGGAAATATCGGTTACCAGATGCCGGGGAATATCCCGATTCGTTCCAAGGGAGATGGCAGGCTGCCGGTTCCTGGTTGGACAGGTGAATATGAATGGACAGGATACATCCCGTTTGACGAGCATCCGTTTGTGTTGAATCCGCCTTCGGGTTTCGTTGTATCAGCCAACAACCAGGTTGCTCCGAACGATTATAAATATTTGATTACCACTGACTGGGATTATGGATTCAGAGCTCAGCGAATCGTGGATATGCTGTCCAAAGCGCCTGGAAAGATCGATATTGCATATATCCAAAAAATACAGGGCGATGATAAAAGCTTGAATGCAGAGACGATGGTGCCCATTTTAATGAATACCAAACTGGATCCTGCATTGGCAAAAATCAGGGACCAATATTTATCAAACTGGGATTTTGAAGAAACAAAAGATTCCACAGCGACGGCATTATTTGAGGCTTTTTGGTGGAATTTGGTTTCTGATACTTTCAGTGACGAAAATATTCCAAAGGATTACTTGCCTGATGGCGGGTCTCGAACCTACGAGATTATGAGAAATTTAGTGAAAACACCGGATTCTGCCTGGTGGGACGATAAAACCACATCCAATATCGTGGAAACTCGCGATGATATTTTCGCAAAAGCTTTTGCAGATGCACTTAAATGCAAAGAATGCATCCAAAAGATGGGGTCTAATGTCGCAAATTGGAAATGGGGCAAGTTGCATACCGCCACTTTCCGCAATCTGACATTGGGAGAATCTGGAGTTTCTTTGATCGAAAACTTATTCAACCGTGGACCTTACGAAGTTAACGGCGGTGAAGCGCTTGTAAATGCCACTGGCTGGGATCTTTTCAAATCCTTCGAGGATACTTGGCTGCCTTCTATGCGTATGATCGTTGATATGAACGACCTCAACAACTCGGTCACAGTCCATACCACAGGAGAGTCGGGACATGCCTATGCCCCGCATTACACGGATATGATCGATATGTGGAGAAATATTCAGTATTATCCGATGTGGTGGAATAAAGATTCAATCACAAAGGATGCTGAGGCTACCTTGAACCTGGTTCCATAAAATAAGAGTTTCCAACCTTTTAGATTTGAAAGAAATAATTAATCAATGACCAGTTTAACGACTTCGAAGTTCTCATTATGGGTTCTTGCAGCTCGTCCGAAAACCTTACCTGCTGCAGGGGCGCCGGTTTTGGTGGCAATCGCGTTTTCCATTCGGGCTGGAAGCTTTCAACTGCTTCCAGCTGTGGCATGCTTATTAATTTCGTTGGTCATGCAAATTGGGGCTAATATTTCAAACGATTTGTTTGATAACGATCGCGGCAGCGACACGGAAGAGCGCTTGGGACCGACCAGAATGACAGCATCAGGTTTGATTTCCGCACGGGAAATGCGCATAGCCACGATTTTGATATTCGGATTTACTGCTTTCATTGGACTCTATCTTGTCTGGTTGCGTGGCTGGGGTGTGTTGATACTGGGTATCGCGATCATTTTGGCTGCCCTGGCTTACACTGGAGGGCCATTCCCTTATGGATATTACGCGCTGGGAGATGTTTTCGTATTCCTTTCCTTTGGATTGGCTGCTGTTTGCGGTTCTTATTATGCAATCGTCGGAAAATTACCGGTGAGCATCATCCTGGCTGCGATTCCAATCGGATTGCTGATCGTTAATATTCTCGTCGTAAATAATACAAGGGATATCGATACTGACCGATCGGCAAGAAAACACACTCTGGCGGTCCTGCTGGGACGTGGAGCGATGCAGATTGAGTATTTGGTCTGCCTGCTGGGAGCTTATCTGATCCCCTTGGGCATGTGGTTATTGGGGATTACTTCGTGGGGCGTCATTTTTACCTGGCTTTCGTTTCCGCTGGCAATTAGCCAGTATCGTAAATTTACCAGGTTCAGCGGCAGGGAATTAAACCTGGTCCTGGCCGGAACAGCCCAACTGGCTTTGATTTTTTCGATTCTGTTTTCACTGGGAATAGTCCTGGTCAGATAACAAATAATCCAACTCATTCCATCAAAAACGACTGGCAAATCAAATCGCCAGTCGTTTCCATTAATCTGATTGAAGCAAGTTGTTTATTGCTAAAAAGAAAATTCGTTCATTCTTGCATTTTTTCCCATTCGAGCAGGTTAAGATCCATCTCTTTTTGAATTAATTGATATTTCTGACCCAATCCGACGACGTCATTTTGATTTACGAAGCGATCTTCCAGTTTTGCGGTAATAACTGCAAGTTGACTTTCAAGATCGGCGATTGTATTTTCCAGTTCTTGGAGACGCGCCAGCCGGCGTCTTTTTTCTTTTAAAGATGGGTTGTTGCCCGGCGACGAAGGTTTCCGCTTGCTATCGACTTGGCGGGCGTTACTCTCGTCCTGATTGTCAAGGGCAGCCAGTCTTTCGCGCTCCTCACGCATTTGTGAGTAAGTGCCTTTAAAGACCGAGAGAGATGATGAATCTGGCAGAATTTCCCAAATCTGTGTGGCGAGGGCATCCACCAGGTAGCGATCATGTGTTACGAGCAAGATCGTTCCGTCATAGGATTCCAATACCTGTTCGAGAATTTCCTGCGAAGGAATGTCAAGGTGATTGGTTGGCTCATCCAGCAGCAGCAGGTTTGTTTCTTCGAGAGCAAGTTTGGCGAGTGCCAAACGACCGCGTTCACCTCCAGACAGCACTTCCACTTTTTTGTAAGCATCATCGCCGCTGAATAGAAATTTTCCAAGATACTGGCGTGCTTCATTTTCGAGCATGAGAGGTGAGGCAGATTGGATTTCCTGGATGAGCGTATTTGAAGGTTTGAGGCCTTCGTGCGCCTGTGCGAAATATCCGATGTGCAGGCTGGCTCCAAGGATTACTTCACCTTCTAGTGGGTTCACCTGGCCGAGAATTGTTTTCAAAAAAGTGCTTTTACCAGCCCCGTTAGGACCAATTAGAGCCGCGCAGTCTGTGCGACGAAGCTCAATATCTGGGGAGCCAAACAAGGGTTTATCAGGCCAGCCGATTTTAAGATCATGGGTACGGATGACCAGATCGCCAGAACGTTTTTCAGAACGCAAATGCAGATGCAGATGGGGCGGACGTATATTTGGCAGGTGGAGTGCGTTTATTCTCCTTTCAGCCTCATCGACGCTGAAGGGGCTGGTGGTGGTTTCGACCCCAAGTTGAGACCAGTTAGAATTCATCGCTGCGTCCATCCCGACCTGGTCAATCGCCTGGACAATTCGTGTCAGACGTTTTAATTTCCCTTTTGCTTGCAGAGTATTCTGACCGGCAATATTTTTCTTGATGTACTCCAGGTCTTTAACAAGCTTTTCTTTTTCGCCTTCGAAAACCTGGAATCGTCGATCCCAGCGTTCCTGCCGCTGGAGCAGATAATGGCTGTAATTTCCCCGGTAATCCTCAACCCCGGCAGCGGTCATCTCCAGGATCCCGTTCGCAGCCTTGTCCAAAAAGTAACGGTCATGAGAAACGATCACAGCTGCTCCTTCCCATTGGCTGAGGTATCCTTCCAACCATTCGACGGCTGCGATGTCGAGATGGTTGGTCGGTTCGTCCAACAAGAGCAGGTCAGGATTTGAGAGAAGTAACCGCGCCAGGAAGGCGCGAGTTCGCTGACCACCGGAAAGATGATCAATGCTGAGTGTGTAATCCTTTTTTTCGAAACCCAGCCCCGATAAAACCTGTCTGATGCGGGTTTGAAATGTGTAGCCCCCCTGGCGTTCAAATTCATGCTGAAGTTCCCCATATTTTTCGATGATAAATGGATCATTATCTGTCATTTGATGTTCGAGCAGGGTCAGTTCAGCCTGTTTGTGCAGCAGATGAGAAAAGACATTTTCGCATATGTCCCAGAGGGAGCCTGACATTTGAAAGTCAGCTTCCTGCGGCAGGTAACCTAATTGCAGGTCGCGGGCACGATGCATGTTACCGGATGATGCTTCATCCTCGCCAGCCAGGATTCGAAGTAAGGAAGTTTTACCGATGCCATTCGGACCTACAATACCCAGCCTGGCACCTTTTTCAATGCCAAAATTTAACCCCGAAAAAATATCGCGGTGACCGTAGGATTTTGTGAGGTTAGATACAGTTAATAAGGACATGGGAAAAATAGATCACTTTGGGCAAACCCGGCTGGAAATGGGTTATATTCCCGCGAATTATTTCTAATCTGTTTCCTGAGCTGGAGTATCGGGAAAGTGAACCGGCTGGTCTTTGCCCAGCTCCAGGGAGCGTTGATAAGCTGCCCAAATCGCTCGGGAGATTGCAGTTCTGAAACCAGCTTTTTCCAGGTAGTACAAAGCCTCAGCGGATGTTCCACCCGGAGAAGTAACCTGGTTGCGCAAGGCTGCGACATGCAGGTCATTATTCCTGTAAAAATCAACCGATCCACGAATGGTTTGCACAACCAGCTGCTCAGCGATGCGCCGTGGAAAACCCATGTGAACCCCGGCATCAATCATTGCCTCCATGAACATGAATACGTAGGCAGGTCCAGTGCCAGAAAGGGCGGTTGCCATGTCGAGAAAATGTTCATCATCCACATAAATTTCCTGACCGAGCGCACAAAGGATGGTGCGGGTGATTTCCTTTTGTTCTGACGAGACAGAAGGCGAGGATGTCCAGACGGTAATTCCTTCGCCAATTTGAGCCGGGGTGTTTGGCATGGATCGGACGATGTTCTGATGATTCAATCCTTTGCCAAGTTTTTTGAGTGTGGCGCCCGCAATGATGGAAAGAACCAGGGAATCTTTGTGAAATGCACCTTTCAGGTTTTCCATGACACCCGCCAGGCGTTGTGGCTTTACCGAAAGAACAATCACCTCTGCTTTTTCCACCGCAGTAGCGTTATCAGTGAAAGGCTGAACTCCATACAGGGCATGTAACTGATCGCAGCGTTCGAGTCGGGGTCCTGAAACCAGAATCTCGTTCGGAGAGGCAATGGCATTGCGAATTAATCCACCCAGCATGGCTTCAGCCATGGCTCCGGGACCAATAAAGGCAATTAATTTATTTAGCATGCGGACATCCGTTCATTTATGATGGAAAGTCGGAAGAAAAGGAAACCTGGAAATTGAGCCGGTATTACTGGAAGTATGAGAGTGCAAGCCTAATTTTACTTTCAAGGTCATCTGGCGCGTCTTTAGGCAGGGATTGAAGTGCGCTTTGAGCTTCGACAACCGAATAACCCAGGGAGGTGAGCGCTGATAATAACTCAGAATCTGTTTCTGACATTGTTATCAGTTTTTCCATCGGGCCGGTTGGTTTTAAGCGGTCTTTCAGATACAACTGCATTTTTTGGGCAGTCCTTTTCCCAACACCCGGCACCCGACTGAGGAGATCGGGCTCATCCGAAAATACTGCCTGCTTGACCGCATCCAGGTCGAGGGTGGATAAAACTGAGAGCGCCAATTTGGGACCAACTCCATCCACACCGAGCAGCATCAGGAAAAGCTGTCTATCGCCGGTGGTTTCAAACCCGTAAAGGGAAAGATCATTTTCCCGCACGACGAGGTGAGTCTGAAGCAAAATAAAATCACCGAGAGTGAACTTTGAAATCAGTGGTTTGGGAACAAAGACTCTGAAACCAAGCCCTGAATTTTGAAGAATGAGGGCATTTTCTTCGATTTGGGTTAGTTCACCGCGTAGACTTGATATCATCTTTAATATCGCCTTGTATGGAGATGTGTTATTGCAATTGCAAGAGCGTCGGCGGCATCATCCGGTTTTGGAATTTTGTCGAGACGTAAAAGTATGCGCACCATTTCCTGCATTTGCCGCTTATCAGCAAAACCGTATCCAGATACTGCCAATTTCACTTCATTGGGGGAATATTCAGCAATATCAAGTTTGGATTGAGCCAATGCCAGGAGAATGACTCCGCGAGCCTGCCCTACAGAGATTGCAGTTGTGACGTTGCTCGCAAAAAAAAGCTTTTCAACTGCCGCTGAGTCAGGATGATACTGGTTGATGATATCCCTTACACCTTCATAAATTACGATTAACCTGTCGCCGGGCGGAGTGTTTTTGGGCGTGGTAATCGTTCCGAAAGCTATTGCTTCGCAATCACCATTTGGAAGCTCGGTGACAAGCGAATACCCGATGGTTGCCGTACCCGGATCAATGCCTAGAACGAGGGTCATAATGAAAATTAAACGGGGCAGGTTGTTCGCCTACCCCGCATGTCTTATTCTTCCTCGAGAGCCATCAGGGCTTCATCGGAAATTTTTAGATTATGGAAAACGTTTTGAACGTCATCCATATCTTCGATGATTTCAATAACTCTTAATACCTGGAGGGTGGATTCAACATCCAGTTCGAGATCCTGCTTGGCAATTAAGCGAAGTTCTGCCTCATCAGGTGAAACTTTGGCTTGATGAAGCGCATCCAGAAGGGTCTTGAATGCGTCCACAGGAGCGACGATTTCGATATTTTCGCCATCTTCCTGGACATCGTCCGCACCAGCGTCAATTGCAAGTTCGAAAGCTTTTTCGTAATTGAGTTGAGTGGCAGGGAATGAAAAGTAGGATTTTCGTTCAAATTGCCAGCCCACAGCGCCTGCCTCAGCCATGATGCCACCGTTTTTACTGAAGGTATGCCGAATATCAGCGACGGTGCGGTTGCGATTGTCTGTCACACATTCAACCATGATCGCAGCTCCATGAGGACCGTAACCTTCGAGGGTGAATTCTTCAAAGGCATTTGCGTCTTTGTCTTCACCCGAACCACGCCGAATCGCGCGTTCAATACTTTCCTTGGGCATATTGACAGCCCTGGCTTTTTCAACAGCAAGTGCTAGGCGGAAGTTTGATCCGACATCAGCTCCACTGCGGGCAGTCATGACAATCTCTTTTGCGATGCGGGTAAAAACCTGCCCCTTTTTTGCATCTGCAGCACCTTTTTTACGTTTAATTGTTGCCCAATGGCTGTGTCCAGACATAAAACGATCTCCTTGAAAGATCCCTGCGTGGGAAAATAACCCTGAAATGGATGAGAATTGGAAAATAGCCCGTAAATTATAACACAGCTAAATCAGCCAAATCAGCTTTCTAAAGAGCATTTTGGAGCTCCCGTTGGGCACAGTTTCACAAAATATTGGTACTTTTTGGTCATTTGAAATACCCAATTGCCAGAGCTTTTGGCCCAGCGTGAACAACAATAGCCGGAGGAAGCAGGTAGACAGGAATTTCCCTAATCCCCAGGCGCCGCGATAATTCTGCCCGAACTTCCATGATCTCATCTTCCGCATCAATATGCATGACGCTAATTTTAGGATCAGGATTCGAACCCAGATCGTCGCAGGCAGTATCAATCATGCGGGATATTGCGCGTTTTTTTGTTCGCTCCTGGACAAAAGGAGCTGCCTGACCTTCGAGTAATTGAAGAATAGGTTTCACTTGTAATAATTCACCGATCAACGCTCGAGCTGCCCCAATGCGTCCACCTTTTTGAAGATATTCCAGGGTATCCACCACAAAGTAAAGCTTTGCTTTTTTGGATAATTTTTGGATATAAGTCTCGATTTCATCCGGGGATTTCCCGGCAGATGCCATGGCGTGTGCTTCGAGAACAAGAGTCCCGAGAGGTCCCGCGATGGTGAGAGTATCGATTATCCGGATATCTGCTTTGGGGTACTCCTGCCGGGCAGTTTCTACAGATCGAAGTGTTCCACTTAATTTTGAGGAGGGCACAATCACGATCACGGTTTCCCCGTTCTGAGCGGCTTTTTCAAAGATTGGGAGATACATCGTATGCAGGGGTGCTGATGTTTTGGGCAGGGTTGATGATGCTTTGAGTCTTTTAATGAATTCTTCTGTCGTAATTTCCGAGTCATCCTTAAAGGATTCTTCCCCAAAAATAACCTGCTGGGGAAGAAGATGGATTCTGAGGTTTTTAGCCTGATCCAGGGTTATTCCGCTTGTGGTATCTGCGATTATGATTGTCATAAATTTATCCTCTATAGAAGGTCTCTTTTTTCATATTGATTGGGGGTTGTGAACGCACAAAATCATTGGAATTGCGGGTTAATTTGAAAATATACTTTATTTTACGGAGTGACTTATTGGAGGTATGCGGCGTTGTCCTCTCAGCGAACAATTTGAATATATATAATCAGAGTCGATCTCAAATCATGACACAAAATGAAAAAAATAATCAAAATGGATCAAACACAAAAGATTAAAATAAACTTAATTTTATTATCGCTAAAGGTGACGTAAGTGTCAACCCAAACCGGTTCCCCGAACCCTCCGAAATCCTGATTTAATTAACCCGGGTATTAACCTCGAAATACAAGTGTTAGAGAAACAAGTGGTGGGAGATGTAATTTATACGCTAATCCAATAACTCATTTTGATGGAATTTTCTGTTTTACCTCGATCACGGATTGACGCCTGACGCAGCATCACCGAAATAACAGGATGCAATTATAGGGGATCCGGTTCTGTGCCGCCGAGCTGGAGGGATCGATCTTTTTAAATAACCTGGTGAAAAAAATGATAAATTTGGAAACGAAGAGTGAAAAGTTTTGACCGCTTAACTCAAACCGCTTAAGATCATTAATGATTTTAGCTTATGGTAAAATCGCGCCTATGACTTACGCAGAAACCATCGCCACCCTTCTAAATGTCAGAGCTTCCCAGGTGGAAGCAACCATCCATTTGCTGGATGAGGGCAATACTGTCCCATTCATTTCCCGTTATCGGAAGGAATTAACTGGAACGCTCGACGATGAGCAAGTGCGAATTGTCGCAGATGAAGTCTCACGTTTACGGATGTTGGATGAACGCCGGGCAACTATTTTAGCATCGATTGCCGAACAAGAAAAACTGACGGATGAACTCCGTTCTGCTATCCTCTCTGCCAACACGATGACGGCGTTGGAAGACTTGTATGCTCCATACAAACCGAAACGCCGCACCCGCGCAATGATCGCACGCGAGAAAGGTCTCCAACCCCTGGCTGATAAAATTCTGAGCCAGGTTAAAGACAAGCGTTCTCTCGAAGTCATTGCCAGCGAATTTTTGAATGAACAAGTGATCACCTGGCAGGATGCACTGGATGGAGCACGCGATATCGTGGCTGAAACCATCAGTGAGAATGCGGGTGTTCGCAAAACAACGCGCGAAAAGGCGATGAAGTTTGCAAAAGTTTATGCTGAAAAAATCGATGGGGTTTTAGACGAGAAAAGTGTTTATGAAAGCTACTACCAATTTGACGGCAGAGTTGATCGACTTCAGTCGCATCAAATTCTGGCTTTAAACCGCGGTGAAAAAGAAGGCATCCTCAAGGTGTGGGTTGAAATCAACGAGAAAGATTGGCGCACTTCAATCGATGAGAATTTTGAGTCGGATATCATCTCGCCTTTTGCTGACGAGTTGATTCTCGCTGAAGAAGATGCCGCCAATCGTCTTTTGCTGCCGGCAATCGAAAGGGATGTGCGTCGATCTTTGACCGAAAAAGCTGACGGGCACGCAATCAACGTTTTTGCCACCAATTTACGTGCACTTCTTTCGCTGCCGCCCTTAACCAACCAGGTTGTGATTGGACTGGACCCTGGTTTCCGAACCGGTACGAAGTTCGCTGTTGTTGATCAGACTGGCAAATTGCTTGATACGGGTACAATTTATCCGCATGAACCAAAAAACGATTGGGCTGGGGCAAAAGCTACACTCGAAGCTTTGATCAAGAAATATAAGGTCACATTAATCACCATCGGAAACGGTACCGCATCGCGGGAAACAGAGAAATTGGCGGCAGAATTAACCCGAAATTTTAAGACAACAAAATATATAATCGTAAATGAAGCTGGGGCTTCAGTATATTCTGCCAGCCCATTAGCCCGGGCAGAATTTCCCGATCTGGATGTGTCCATTCGCGGTGCAGTTTCAATTGCCAGAAGAGCCCAGGATCCATTGGCGGAGTTGGTAAAAATTGATCCGAAATCAATCGGGGTGGGGCTTTACCAGCATGATGTCGACCAACCTTCGTTAAATCACGCGTTGGATGGCGTGGTTGAAAGTGTGGTTAACAACGTCGGTGTCGATTTGAATACCGCTTCTCCAGCGCTTCTAACCCATGTTGCCGGGGTAGGTCCCAAACTGGCTAACTCAATTGTCTCTTTTCGCAATGAAAATGGGGAATTCACTTCCCGATCCGAATTGCGAAAGGTGAGTGGTCTGGGTCCGAAAGCCTTTGAACAATCAGCTGGTTTTATGCGGATCAGAAATGGGAAGAATCCACTGGATGCGAGCGCAATTCATCCCGAAAGCTACCCTATTGCGATGGAGGTTTTACATAAAGCGGGATCAAGTTTTTCCAAACTGCTTTCCGAGCGCAAAGAGGCGATCGATGATCTCATAGAAAAAAACCAACCTCAACAGCTGGCATCAGAATTGAACTGCGGTCTGCCGACTCTAAATGATATTCTGGAACAATTGGTCCGCCCGGGTCGAGATCCTCGTGAGGAGGCTGAGGCGCCGATATTACGTTCAGATATTTTAAAAATGGAAGATCTTGCGCCTGGAATGGAATTGAAGGGGACAATTCGAAACGTGGTTGATTTCGGTGCATTTGTCGACATTGGCGTAAAACAGGACGGGCTGCTTCACAGGACCCAACTTCCATTCGGGACAGTTTTAAAGGTTGGAGATATTATTGACGTTGAAATCCTGAAAATGGAAAAAGACCGTGGTCGAATTGGACTTGGATGGGTCAAAAGCAAGAAATGATTTAGTGTTGAGGAGTAGATTATCTTCTGCAATTCCGGTAGATAATTCGTGCGATTTGAGAGGTAATTTTGAGTAGAATATATTCTTCGAAACACCATTCCGAAAAGTAAAATTCAGGAATAAGAATGCTTCCAACTCTTTCAAGTCCCGGGTTGTTGTTACGCCCATTCTGCAATTCCGATATTGAAAAATTTATTCAATACAGGAATGATCCTGAAGTTTATCGATTCCAGGGTTGGAAAACACCTTTTCTTTTGGAAGAAGCGGAAAGTTTTATTTCAGAGAAAATTCTAAAGGAACCTATCACTCCGGGTGAATGGGTTCAGCTCGCATTGGAATCCACCCTCGGAGGAAATGAGATTATCGGCGATGTTGCTTTCCTTATTTCCAAATCAGATCCACGTCAGGCGCATATTGGCTGCACCCTGGCACGACAAGCATGGGGAAAAGGTTACGCCAAGGAAGCGGTTAGTCGATTATTGGATTATTTATTTCGCGACCTGAATTTACATCGTGTAGTTGCAGGATGTGATGTTGAAAATATTCGTTCTTTTTCCCTTTTGGAGCGATTGGGTTTTCGCCGCGAAGCTTACCAACTTGAAAGTTACTGGCTTTCCCGGGAAGAAACCTGGGGAAGCGAGTTTATATATGCAATCCTGCAAAAAGAATGGCTGAAACAATGACCATCAAATGTGTCAATTGTGGAAGAGAGTATCCAGAGCAAGGAACGCCGTATAAATGCTTGAATTGTGGCGGGCTTTTTGATATTAGCCCGATCGAGTATTATCCCGATCGAGTCGATCGAAACTCAGCAGGATTATGGAAATACAAACATACGTTTCAGGGGCTGTCAAGAGATGATGCCGGTGTAAGCCTGGGCGAAGGGGATACACCATTAATCTGGGCAACGATCAGGGATAGACAGGTTGCTTTTAAGTGCGAACATTTAAACCCAAGCGGTTCATTCAAGGACAGGGGAACCGCTCTGATCGCGACCTTTTTGAAAGGGCGTGGGGTTCAATCTGTGGTTGAGGATTCCTCCGGGAATGCTGGAGCATCTCTTGCGGCGTATTCTGCCAGGGCTGGTTTGGATGTAAAAATATTTATTCCTGCCTCGGCAAGTGGACCTAAACGACGACAAATTGAATTTTACGGCGCTGAAATACATCCCATAGACGGATCCCGTTCGGATGTGACCGGGGCGCTTGATAAATATATCGAAAGCGAAGAAATCGCTTACGCGAGTCATGCTTACTTACCGGTCAACCTTCCGGGTTACGCAACCGCAGCCTACGAAATATTTGAGCAAATTGGCTGTGCTCCTGGTGCGGTGATCACTCCAACGGGACAGGGTGGTTTATTGTTGGGATTATATCGAGGTTTTGACGCGCTCAAACGGGCAGGATTGATCAAAAAAAGTCCATATATGGTGGGAGTTCAGGCGAAGGCATGTTCGCCGCTCTGGGTGCTGGCAAAGGCGGGGATGTCAGCTTACGGATTTGTTACAGAGGGTCCAACCCTGGCAGAAGGTGTCAGAGTCAAACGTCCCCTGAGAGCCGGCATGCTGTTGCAAATGATGCTTTCTGGGGGAGGTGAATTTGTTGCGGTTGAAGAAATTGATATCTTGCGGGGTCGTGACGAATTAGCCTCTCGCGGGTTATATGTAGAACCGACTTCGGCTATCGTATGGTCCGCTTTGGAGCAAATAATGGATCGATTACCTGACCCAGTGGTGGTGATGTTGACCGGATCTGGATATAAATTTTCGCAGTAGGTTGGAGGCTTATGGAAAAAATCGTGATTACTGGCACAGGGACCGTCAATCCAATCGGGCTAAACGTTATTCAATCCTGGACAAATGCCGTTAATGGGGTCTCGGGCGTTGGACCCATCACGCTTTTTGATTCAACTGATTTTTTGGTTAAAATTGCCTGCGAAGTAAAAGGGTTTGATCCAACCAATTACATGGATTTTAAGGAAGCCCGACGTCGGGACCGGGTGGAACTCCTCGCAACAGCAGCCGCAAAAGAAGCCATCGAGCAGAGTGGACTGGAAATCTCCGAAGCCAACAGTGCACGCATCGGCGTCATAGTTTCCTCTGCGATTGGCGGAATGAAGTCTCTACAGGACGCTATTTTCGCCTTGAAGGATGAGGGTGCGCGACGAATCAGTCCTTTCGCAATACCCATGCTGATGCCCAACGGTTCTTCGGGTTTAATTGCGATTGATTATGGGATCAAAGGTCCAAGTTTCTCGATTGCGTCAGCCTGCGCTTCTGGCGCAGATGGTATCGGTATGGCTTGGTTGATGCTTCGAGCAGGTATCATCGACGTCGCCATTGCAGGTGCAACGGAAGCCACTATTTGCCAGATCGGAGTGGGGGCATTTGACCGCATTGGCGCCATGACTCGAAAAAATGATGACTACTCCATGACACCCGCCCCCTTCGATAAAAACCGGGATGGGTTGGTGATGGGTGAAGGCGCAGCAGTCTTGGTCATGGAAACCGAGAGCCATGCGAAAGCTCGCGGGGCAATTATCCTGGCTGAGCTGGCTGGATATGGTTCCACGGCAGATGCTTATCATGTTACCGCTCCAGAGATCAACGGCAGCGGCGGCGCGTCTGCCATAATTTCTGCATTGAATAGCGCGGGCGTCAATCCGGAAGCGGTGGGCTATATCAGTGCACACGGCACCGGGACCATGCTTAACGATCTTGCGGAGACTAAAGCAATTAAATCCGCCTTTGGCAAACAGGCATATAAAGTGCCGGTGTCGTCTACAAAATCCATGACGGGTCATATGATGGGGGCAACCGGCGCCCTGGAAGCCATTTTCTGCGTCCAGGTTGTGCGTGAAGGAATTCTTCCTCCCACAATCCATTATAAAACACCTGACCCGGAATGCGACCTGGATTACGTTCCCAACCAGGCCAAGGAAAAGAAAGTCGATATTGCCATTTCGAATGCTTTTGGTTTTGGCGGTCATAATGCAGTCCTGGTGGTTCGGAAATACCAGTAAAATTCGTAAAAATTAAACCTTTATTTACGGGGCATAAATGGTATAATACGCCCCGCCCATGGAGAGGTCGCGTAGCTGGCTTAGCGCGCGCGCTTGGAAAGCGCGTATACTGTCAAAGGTATCGGGGGTTCGAATCCCCCCCTCTCCGCCTAAAATGCCCGCCCCCAAAAAAATATATGATCTTGCAATTCAGCTCCCCATATATCTGGGGGTCTGAGTTTTATTGGATTCCGGTAGTAATAAAAGAATGTGCGGCGTGCTGCGCGCTAAGCCAGCCACGCGACCACTACATATAGGAAATTTCAACTATCTATGTCTGGAAAGTCACCCGGATAATTTTACATGGGCAGGCTCAGATAACGCTCAACCATCTTTAATTCAGTATGACCCATAAGGGACTTTAGGGTATAGGGATCTCCTCCATTCCTGAGATAGGTCACAGCGAAGGTGTGCCTGAAACGGTGAGGGTGGACTCCCGCGACTCCCGCCCTCTTCCCAATCTTTGCAAGCAAGTGCCCGAGGGAAGTCCGCTGATTGGGAAAGGGCAGGGTTTTTTTTATTAAATCAAAAGCCCGCCCCGACGATAAACTTTCCCCTTGGGGAAAAATGAAATTACTTTCAGAAGATAATTAATCTTTTCTGAAATCTAAAAAGCGTAAAGACTTTTTAGAATTTGTCTCCCAAGAAGGAAATAACAAAAAAATTAATATAACAAAATGTTGCATCTCTAATTCAAAGGTATTAAAAGCAAGGGGATATGTGTTTTTTTAATTACACTGGGGGCAACAGAGTGAGACCAGAAAGCTTCAATGCCTGCCTTTTTGTGTGTGCTGAGGACGATTAAATCGGTTCTTGTTCGTTCTGCGGTGGATACAATCAAGGTTGCCGGATCGCCTCGTCCAATTTCTGCCTCTGTGCTGATTCCAGCTTTCAAACATTCATCCAGGTGAAGCTGTACATGGTCTTTTGCCTCGTTTTCCAGAATATCCAGAAAAGCCGAAACAGTTCCGGGTAACATTTTCCCAACCGCAGCATCTTCTCCCGATAATGTTGAATAAGTGGGTATGATCGTCAAAATATAAAGTTCTGCATCAAACGCTTTCGCCAAACCCATTCCATAAATTAGACTTTCATCGTGAATGGATTGGCTATCGAGTGGTATTAATATTCTTTTCAGTGAGAATGGAGGGGAATCTTTTATTTCTGACTGCATCAATAAAATGGTGGATCTACCATCCGCTAGAACTTGTTGGGCGATATTCCCAAAAATTAGATCTCTAAAGCCGCTTTTCCCATGTGCGCACATCACGATCAAATCGGAATTAAATTCTTCGTTTGCGTGCTGATTGATACTGGCAGCCACATCCTTAACCTTCGCCGAGTGAACATGGCCTTCGACGTGGATATTTTCTGACGATATTTTTTTCGAGATTTTGTCCAGATATTTGACCGCATCCTCAACATTATCGAGATGGTGGTCATTGTGAATTTCCTGGGGTGCGTCTTCTTCAATGACATGCAGCAAAACGATCGGCGCTTCCATCTTTTTCGCAAGAGCCACAGCCGGAGACAAAGAAGCTTCAGCAAGGTTTGATCCATCCAGGGGAATGAGTATTTTCTTAAACATGAGATCCTCCAATAATCAGCTCAAAAATTAAAAAGAAATTGAGCATAATCACCAAACCTGCCACCAGGCTTGCCAGAAAAGTAGTAATGGGTTTGTTAACCAATTCGCCCATAAGTTTCTTGTTGCGTGTGAATTGAATTAATGGAAATATTGCGAAAGGCAATCCAAAGCTCAAAAGTACCTGGCTTAATACCAAAGTCCTGGTTGGATCCAGCTGCAGAGAAATGACTAAGAGGGAAGGAAAAATGGTGACCAATCTACGAATCCAGGCAGGAATATGCTTATGCAAAAAACCTTGCATCATTACCTGGCCAGCCATGGTTCCAACTGATGATGAACTTAAACCGCTCGCGAGTAATGAAATTGCGAATATATATTGAGAAGCACTGCCTAACAAGGGTTGCAGGGTTCGATGGGCTTCTTGAATAGTTCCCACATTCGTAAGGCCGGAATTGTGAAAAGTCGAAGCCGCCATGATAAGCATTGCCATATTGATAAAACTTGCAGCCCCCATGGCTACCACCACATCGACAATTTCATACTTAAATAATTTTTTTAGCAATTTGGGATTGCTGACGACGATTCTGTCCTTTGTGAGAGATGAATGCAGGAAAATCGCGTGGGGCATAACCGTTGCACCGAGAATCGCTGTTGCCAGGAGAATACTTTCGGTGTTTGAAAATTGCGGGACAACCATGTGATATGCAACACTGCCCCAATTCGGTTTGACGATAAGAATTTCAATAAGATAACTTAAACCAACAACACCGACGAAAGCGGTAATCACTGCTTCGATCGGGCGAAAACCGTATTTTTCCAGACCGAGAATCATGAAAGTGATGACTGCGGTTATTAATCCTGCCCAGATTAATGGTATTCCGAAAAGCAAATTAAACCCTAATGCAGCGCCAAGAAATTCGGCCAAATCTGTCGCGATTGCAACTAATTCTGCCACGACCCACATCATCCAAACAATTCCCTTCGGATAATGATCGCGACAATGTTCTGCAAGATTTTTTCCTGTTGCGATTCCTAATTTTGCCGATAAGGTCTGGAGCAGCATGGCAATTAAATTCGAAGCGACTATAACCCAAAGTAATTCAAGTCCAAATTTTGCTCCCCCCTGAATATTCGTTGCAAAATTTCCCGGATCCATGTATGCAACACTGGCGATAAATGCAGGGCCCATAAAAGGTAGCAGCCTTGCAAATATATTTTTTTTACTGTTACCAGTTAAAACTTCCTTGGCGTTCCTTGCAGTTTTTGAATCTGTTGATAGATCATTTTTATCAATTGATTTTTTGTTATCCACAATTCCACTCCAGGAACCGGAAAAAAATTTAATAAAATTTCAGTTACATAAATCTAAATCATACAGGGGAATACAGGATAATCCAAATCAATTATCAATTGCCATTCAGTTATATTATTGTAAATCAATTCGCAAAGGAAGAAAATTCTTGAGGTAACTTTAAAAATGGACGTTTAACTTTTTATAAACCTGGCGCTAAATTTCAATCCTAATACTATAATATAAAGATCATTGTATTGAATGTTCCCTTATTGGAATAATTCGGAGAAAATTTTATGACCGAAATAATTTCCAGTACAACAAACCCGGTAATTAAATTAGCTAGATCTTTGAGAAGCAAAAAAAACCGGGATGAATCTAAGTTGTTTCTGGTTGAAGGTTTATTGCATGTCGGCGAGGCATTTGAGGCGAATTGGCTTTTTGAATGTCTGATTTATTGTCCAGAGAAATTAAAAAGTGATTTTGGATACCAGTTGATCAATCGAGGTATCAAAAAAGACATTCGATGCGTTCAAGTACCAGCTCAAGTCATGATTTCGATTTCAGAAAAAGAAAACCCGCAAGGAATAATCGCCATCGTTCGTCAGCGTTCTTTGAGTTTAGAAAATGTGAATGATTTTACCTTGATGACTGGAATTGTTTCTCCACAGGACCCGGGAAATTTTGGCACTATTTTGCGAACCATGGATGCCGTCAAAGGAAATGGGGTCATCCTGATTGATGGTGGTGTGGATCCTTATCATCCCTCGGCAGTCAGGGCAAGCATGGGCACAATATTTTGGCAACCATTTTATTCGGTTAATTTTACGGAATTTCAAAATTGGGCAAAAAAGAGAAATTCAAGAATCATAGGAACTTCTGCACATGGATCCGTTAATTACCACTCGATAACTTATGATGGAAAACCGGTGATTTTATTACTGGGATCTGAGCAAAAAGGATTAACACCAGAGCAGGTTGAAGTCTGTGACGAATTGGTATTTTTACCAATGCTCGGAAAAGTTACTTCCTTAAACATTTCTGTTGCAGCTGGAATATTTTTGTATGAGATAAATTCCCATTTGAATTAAACCTTGTTAAATCACCCAGATCCCAAAAAGTTAATCATTATTTTGAGAGATTATTGATCGGAGGAGAGAATGGCTATAAGAAAACCGGGAGTAATTGGAATATTAACGGGTGGTGGGGACGTCCCAGGATTAAATCCGGCAATCCGTGCGGTCACGATTCGAGCGCTGCGGGAAGGATACAAAGTGGTCGGAATCAGGCGTGGCTGGGCTGGTCTGACTGATTTAATTCGTGATAATAATGCGGATAACACGAATAATTTCCAGTTTTTAACTGAGGAAATTGTAAACAAAGCGGGGAGAACTGGCGGAACATTTCTCCACACTTCCAGAACAAATCCGTCAAAAATGAGAAAGGAGGATATTCCTTCTCATTTATTGGATCAATATCAGCAGGAGAAAAATGATTTGACGCCTGAAGTGATTAAAAATCTTGATTTTCTTGGCGTGGATTATTTGATTCCCATTGGTGGGGATGATACGTTGAGTTATGGTGTTCGTTTATATAAAGAGGGAGTCCCGATCGTTGCGATTCCTAAAACGATGGATAATGATGTCCCGGGTACAGATTATTGTATCGGATTTAGCACCTGTGTCACGCGGACCATCGAATTGACGAACATCCTCCGAACAACTGCCGGTTCCCATGAACGGTTCCTTGTAATTGAAGTTTTTGGAAGATATGCGGGTTTCACCGCGATTCTTCCGACCATGGCTGGGGTTTCCCATCGCTGTGTAATTCCTGAATTTAAATTCAACATCGACCATCTGACAGAGTTATTAAGTCTGGATCGAAAATATAATCCCAGCCATTATTCTGTTGTTCTTGTTTCAGAAGGAGCAACTTACGAAGGCGGAGATATGGTATTCGAGGATAAAAAAACCGATGCTTATGGGCATGCAAAATTGGGTGGAATTGGAGACCATGTTGCTGCCCAATTAACTGAATTTTCTCCGAAATATAATAACGGTAAAAAAGTGGATGTTGTAAACCAGAAGCTCGGTTACATGGTTCGTGGCGGAGATCCTGATTCCATTGACTCGATAGTACCCATGGCATTCGGTAACCTCGCGCTGGATTTGGTTCTGAAGGGTGTTCATGGAAGGTTGGTGGTATTGAAAAATGGTCGTTATGACAATATGCCTTTGGATGTTGTTACATCCACCAAAAAAACTGTCGATGTAAACCAGTTTTACGATACTGATCGATACCGGCCAAAATATGAAAATTTTGAAATGAAACCTTTGTTTATCATGACTGGCGAATAATGAACTATTGAACATCCAAATTCAAATGAAAAGAGACAGGTCAAAAATGGACAACCTGTCTCTTTTTTTATGAAAATAACTGATGAGAATGCCTAAAAATATTTAAATTGCGGGGACTTTTTTCGAATTAGCCCGCGATTTTAACCATTCCACGATCATGGGTACCAGGGAAATAAGAACAATCGCGATAATCACGAATTCCATATTGTGTTTTACGAAATCGATATTCCCAAAAAAATAACCCAGAGCAAGGAAAAGGGTAACCCAACTCACCCCCCCGATGAAATTGTATTTAAAGAAATATCCATACGACATCTGACCCACCCCGGCAACGAAAGGAGCAAAAGTTCGAACAATTGGAACAAACCTTGCGAGGAAAATGGTTTTTCCACCATGTTTTTCAAAAAAGGCATGAGTTCGGTCAATATATTCCTTTTTGATTAATTTAATTTCCCCTGTATAAGCTCTTGGTCCAATTTTGCGGCCAATCCAATAATTTAAAGCATCTCCTCCGACAGCTGCGGTAGCTAACATCACCCATAGAAACCATACGTTCAATTCACTGTTTGCGGCAAACGCCCCAGCAGCAAATATTAAAGAATCACCTGGTAAAAAAGGAGTGACAACCAACCCTGTTTCGCAAAAAATAATGATAAAAAGGAAAGCATAAGTAAGGTTGTGGTATTGGCTGATGATTAAAGCTAAATGTTTATCCAAATGTAAAAAAATATCGACTAATTGTTTTACGAAATCCATTAATTCTCTCCATTGTTTTTTAGATGCAGGTGCGGATTATACACTAAACATAATTCCAAAAAGATTTACCTGATCTTGTTGGAATTATTGTTCTTCAATCTGCACCGAGATGATCATGTCAGGGATGTTTTTCCCATTGGACCCGTTTGGATCATAAGGAGTTAATTTTGATAACACATCCATTCCATTACTTACAAAGCCGAAAATAGGATAACTGCCATTAAAATTCGGTGCCGGCGCCATTGTGATTAAAAATTGACTGCCATTTGAATTGGGTCCGGTATTTAGCATTCCCACCATCCCTGCCCGGTCATAAAGTAGATTGTTATTTTCGGTCGGTAAAAAATATCCTGGTCCTCCAAAACCCGTTCCACTTGGATCACCACTTTCGACCAGTTCGTTGGGTACTACTTTAAAAAAGGGGGTTTTGTTGAACCAACCTTTTTTTGCGAGGAAGATAAAGTTGTTTACAGCGATTGGGGCTTGATCAGTGAATAGATCAATGGTGATTTTCCCTTTGGTTGTAACAAGGTTTGCTCTGTATTTTTTTCCAGGAGAAATAACTGTATCGGGACAAGAATTGAATTGTTGTTTTGAGAGGATTGCAAGTTTGACATAATTTTCCAAATTTTCAAACAGGTTTGCTTCCCATTTGACCAATTCGCCATTAATTAATAGGATCGGCACCCCTGGAAGATTTATTTTCATGCCATCATCGAAGGATTTTTGAACCCTCGATGAAACCTGCTGACTGGAAAAATCTTCAGAAAATTTGTTCCGATCAATGCCTAATGAAGTTGATTCTTGAACAATCCAGGTTTTAAAAACTTCAGGGGTCATCGTTTCCCATGTTTTTAGATTTTGGAAAAGAAAATCATGCATCTCCCAAAATTTATTTTGTTGGCTGGCTGCTTCAGCGGCTTGGGCAGCCAGGGCAGCTTTATCATGCAGCGTAATTATGGGAAAATTTCTAAATACAAACAAGATCTTGCCGGGATATTTATTGACAAATCCACTTAGGAGTTGGTCAATTTGTGCGCAGGAAGCACATTGAAAATCACTGTAATCCAGAATGGTGACATCAGCCTGTGGATTGCCAACCGTATGATCCGTTTCGCCAATTGCTGGGAATAATGAGGCTTCTTTTGGATTTGGGGTCGGTGAACGTGCATCGAAACATTTCCCTAATGAAAATGGAGTAGAAGTGGGGAACGATGGCTGGATGGATTCAGTTTGTGGAATTGGACTTCTTGGAATAATGGGAGAACACGAATCAAGGAGCAATATCACAAGAAGGAAAACGAGAATATTTTTCATACAACTTCTATTTTACCAGTGCTTTAAATGGATCAATTCTGTAAAGCTTTAATCAAGTCACTATAGGAACTCATTTGAGATATTCGATCCAAAAATGCTTTTAAAGTTGGACTTTTTTTCCTCAAATCTCTCACTGCGGGACCAACCGGATCTTCCCCTGCAGCACCACCCGGGGTATCGGCATAGGATCCATAAAATGCGAAATATGCCTGATTTAATTTTCGAATTTCGTATCCATGCTGCCAAAATATTACCCGCCTTTGTTCCATGTAAGCTTCAGCTTCGGAAATTAATCCTTCGCTAAGCATATTATCCACGTTAATCCTTGTTAGATGCATCTCATTCCGAAAATTAAATTCAGGTTGATCTGCGTTCTTAGCGTCTTGATTTGAACTGACGAAATTTGTCTCGATGGCTAATTCTGGATAGTATTTTTCAAGGACAAATTTACCGATTTCATTTCCGGCGATCGACGCAGTGGTTTCATTCATTGTGCGTAACTCCGGTGTTGTATAGTTCAGCCCCAGTGGACGTTGCGACAAATATAAATGAATCCACTCATGCGAAACGGTGTCTATTATCCAATCCAGTGCAGAGGTCCTCATCACCATGGTTGGATAATCAGCCAGGCCACCAATTTCGACTACTAGAGAGGAAACTTTTAACTGGGAATCTACCTTGTTCTCGAGAGTATTTGCCGTATCTACAGGAATTGGCTTGAGGATAAAATTTGCGATGGTTCCAATTTTTTCTTTCCGCGAAATAATAATATTTTGTGGCAATGGGGAAACATGATAAAGCACCCACGGAATTGGCTGACCCAGGGTCGTGAGACCCAGATCGTTTAATTCTGTTGTAACCTGGTATTCCAGGGTTGATTCCGCAAAAGGTTCCAATGAATTCCATGATTCTTCCAGGAGAGCCAATCGCGTCCTAAGGCTTTCAGTTTTGGAAGTTGGGTCGGGGATGTTTGGATCGCTAAAAATGGTTTTTATTTTATCATTCGTGTAGCCAATTTCATTGACCGTGTTTGTGCAATCTATAACGATTTGATGAAGGCTGTTTCTGGAAAAATAATGGATGCCGCCGATGGAATCCTGTGAAATCTTTGTCCAGATTGCATTCGCCGTCCAGCTGTAGAAATCAAAATCAAATTTCGAAACAACTGAATGAATTTTTTCATCAAGTGTTTGCGGCCTTGAATTGCTTTTTGTCAGTGCCAGGACAATTAAGAATATTATAAGAATTAGAGGATATCTTTTTACTACTCGCATTTTGAAATTATAACGGACTGGGATAAATAAAATCTTAAAAGAAAAGTCCATCTTTCAGATGAGATGGACATTTTCTTAAGCTATTTCAAGCTTTCCAGGTAATTATGGATGGCTTCCCCTGATTTTCTGCCTGAGACCATCGCAGTCACAACCAGGTCTGGACCAGTGACTCCATCGCCTCCGGCAAATACTCCAGGTCGGGAGGTTGCACCAGTCTTATTATCCATAACCGTGATCAATCCCCAGTCATGGATTTCGAGATTTGGGGTTGATTTTCCAATGATTGGATCGGGCCAATAACCCAACGCTTTGATGGCAGTATCGGTGGCTATAGAAAAATTGGATCCTTCAACTGGAACAGGCTTTCGCCTTCCTTTTGCATCTGGTTCACCAAGTTTCATTTCAACACACTCAATTGCAGCCAACCGGCCATCTGATCCAGCGATAAATTGAACTGGCTGGGTTAGAAAACGATAATGTGCGCCTTCATCCCTTGCCATCTGCCGGTCTTTTTTCCCGCCCGGCATCTCTTTTTCAGTGCGCCGGTAAATGCATGAGACTTCTTCGGCTCCGATTCTTAATGCTGTTCGCAGGCAGTCTGAGGCTGTATCACCACCGCCAATCACTGCTACTCGGTTGCCCATTTGTGGTCTTTCTTTTTTGTCGTCAGGCAGGATGTCCGTTTTGACATTACCGCGAATCAAGAAATCGGTTGCTTCATAAACACCCGGTAAATCTTCACCAGGAATTTCCATCTTTGCATCAATCCCGGTTCCGATTCCGATGAATACAGCACTAAAACCTTCTTCAAAAAGTTGGTCGATGGTTTTTTCTTTGCCAATATAGGTGTTTCCAACAAATTTTGCGCCAGCGGATTCCATGTCGCCCCACTTGGAAAAAACTGCGCTTTTGGGTAATTTAAAATTTGGAATACCATACACCATCAATCCACCAGGTGCTGGTTTTGAATCAAAAATGGTAACTTCATGCCCATGACCCAATAAAATATGAGCACAGGATAACCCTGCTGGTCCTGCACCAATAACAGCTACCTTTTTACCGCTAGGAGCTGTTTTATTTATTTGATAGGGATCGTTCTTTCTTTCCCACTCCAACGCGAATACTTCAAGTTGACCAGTTAATACGGGTTGGTGGTGTTTATTCAAAACACAAGACCCCTGGCACAATTGTTCGTGCGGACAAACCCGTCCGCAAATTTCGGGTAAGGAGGAAGTTTGATGATAAATTTGAGCCGCTTCTTTGAATCTCTTCTGTTCAATTAACCACATCGCGGATGGAATATCATTGTGAGTAGGACATGCAACCATGCAAGGAGCTGGATCGGGGCAATGAATACAACGGGATGCTTCCACTTTGGCTCGTTCAGCATCAAAAGCAATTACAACGTCATCAAAATCACAAACCCGTTCTTCTGGCTGGCGCAAAGATAAATCATGAAATGGCTTATTCACCCTTTCTTTACGATCTATAGCCAAAAATTCACTTGGGACAGCCTGCATGTGGACTCCTCAATAATAAAAAACTACGATAACAAACATTACGATGATAACCAATCATAATAAATAGACAAAGCTATTAATGTCATCAAATGAAACGACATTCGTCACGTAAGAAAGATGTATGGCAAAAAATATTTTTACTCAAAACCAGGTTTTTTAAAACCAGTTTCCAGGAGAAATTAATCACCAAGGGTTTTATAGAGTAAAATTTGATGGATATTAAAGTGATCCACCGAGTCCAAATTATCGTCAGGAAAATTATTGATTAAATATGATTGTTTTTTTGAAAAAATATATTAATTTAAGGTTTTGGATTTTGGCTTTTCTACTTGTTGGGTGTTCAGCAACATTTAAAATTCTGCCTGCCGGTTCTTCTGGACAAACATCGTCCAATATTATCACAGCTTCGATTACTTCCACGAATATCGGTAAGAACACGATACCCTCATCGGACCTGACATTGCCGGCAGCTAGGCTAAAAACCGCTCAACCCTCACAGACTCTGGCTCTCACGGTTACTTCGTTTCCAACGCTAACTAGCACGCCCACAATCGTTTTCGAACCGACACAAATACAAGCCCCTGCTAATTCTAAGACCCCAACCGTTGATCCAGGTCAGGTTCCTCTCCAACTCCTCTCACCAGGTCCAAATTCCAAGGTAGTTTCCCCAATCGAATTAATTGTTCACATTTCCCCCAAATTTGCAGGATCAACAAGAATTGAGTTGATTGGAGAGTTTGGGGAGGAGCTTTATCGAAAAACTTTTAGGACATTCCCGAATATTGGTTACTACACTCGGGTTGATGAAAATATTAGTTACGAAATTAAGACTGCGTCTGAATTAGCGCGTCTCCAAATTAGTACGTTCGATAAGTTCGGAAGAATTCAAGCTATTAATTCAGTTCACTTATTGTTGCAAAAAGTGGGGGAGAACGAAATTACGGCGGGAGAATCAAGTCAACCGCGTCTGCTTTTAGATTCGTTGAATGATGGTGAGAATATTAATTCGGAATCATTGGATATTAAAGGATCATATTTACCGATCAACGAACACCCCCTCATCCTTGAATTAATCAACGAGAGCGGAGTTGTTTTGGGTTCGAAGTTGATTCAAGTCAATAACAATGTTGGAGAGTACCAACCCATTTCGATTTCAATTCCATACAGCGTTCACGAGGAAACAGGTATTCGCCTGGTTTTTCATCAATCGGATGATGTAATGGATGGTTTGATGTATCTACAGAGTTTGCCCCTGGTTTTAGGACCAAAACAATAAAAAACATTTGAATCAGGTTATTCCTTTGGGATGAATTAGGATGGCAAACTTAATATCGGTAGATGAAAAAATTAATTTTTGTGATACCACAAAAATGAAATAATGGGAATTTTTTTTATTAATTGTCCAATTTCAACGAAAGCCTTAAAGTATTTAAGTGAATATGTTTCAATTCGGGTATTTCTCTTGACTAATTTTAGATTATCCATATAATTCAACGAAATTTCGACAAACCCTATATGTTAAATAATTCCCTCCTCCTCCTTGCAGTCATTATCGTAGTCCTTATTATTAAGGTAAGGCTTTCGTTTGGGTTGGCTGCGGAGAGACAGAAATAAAACGCAACTAATTCAAACGAAAGCCGCCTTGATAGGCGGCTTTTTTTATTAAATATTTGCCCTTCTGTCATGCCAGTCAAATAATAGAACAGGAAAGAGACCTAACCATGCGATCAGACATCATAAAAAACGGTTTTGAAAAAGCTCCTCATCGTGCTTTGCTGAGAGCAACCGGAGTCAAAAAAGAGGATTTTGATAAGCCTTTTATAGCAATCGTTAATTCATACGTAGACATCATTCCAGGGCACGTTCACCTGCAGGAGTTTGGGAAACTGGTCAAAGACTCAGTCCGGGCGGCAGGCGGTGTACCGTTTGAATTTAATACCATAGGTGTGGATGACGGTATTGCAATGGGGCATGAAGGCATGAAATATTCCCTGCCATCCAGGGAATTAATTGCTGATAGCGTGGAAACCATGATTAACGCACACCAATTTGATGGGATGGTTTGCATTCCCAATTGCGACAAAATTGTTCCCGGGATGTTGATGGCAGCTTTGAGAGTCAATATACCTGCAATTTTTGTATCTGGCGGACCAATGCCTGCAGGTAAAACACCGGATGGCGAGGCAATCGATTTAATTTCAGTTTTTGAGGGTGTCGGAGCTTTTTCGACTGGAAAAATTGATGAAAAGCGTCTTTCCATATTGGAAGATTATGCCTGTCCTTCGTGTGGGTCATGTTCTGGCTTGTTTACTGCCAATTCAATGAATTGCCTGATGGAGGTTCTCGGGTTGGCGCTTCCCTTTAATGGAACGGCATTGGCAAAAACAAAAGAACGAGAATATATTGCAATAACTGCGGCCAGGAAAATTATTGAGCTGGTTCAGAAAGATATTAAACCGCGGGATATCGTCACCAGCGAAGCAATCAATGACGCTTTTGCGTTGGATATGGCGATGGGTGGATCATCAAACACCGTTTTGCATACCCTGGCACTGGCTCAGGAAGCAGGCATCGATTATCCCCTTGAAAATATCAACAAGGTTGCTGAAAAAGTTCCTCACATATGCAAAGTTTCTCCTTCTGGAAAATGGCACATGGAGGATGTTCATCGGGCGGGTGGGATCCCTGCAATTTTAAACGAAATTCAACGATCGACCGGGATTCTCCATCTGAATAGAATGACAGTCAGCGGAGATACTTTGGAGAAAAATATTAAAGGATTAACCATTAAAGATAGCGAAGTAATTCGTAAATATGAAAATGCCCACTCTAAACGGGGTGGATTGGCAATTTTATTTGGAAATTTGTCACCAAAAGGAGCGGTGGTTAAAGTTGCTGGGGTCGAAAAATCAATGATGAAATTTAGCGGTCCGGCAAAAATATTTGAGTCCCAGGAAGAAGCCATGAGCGGGATCATTAATGGCAGGGTTAACGCAGGAGATGTGGTTGTGATCAGGTATGAAGGACCAAAAGGTGGTCCGGGTATGCAAGAAATGCTTTCCCCTACGAGTGCCATCATGGGGCAGGGTTTGGGAGAAAAGGTTGCCCTGATAACAGATGGCAGATTCAGTGGTGGCACCCGGGGAGCTTGTATCGGGCATATTTCACCTGAAGCGGCTGCTCGCGGTCCAATTGCCGCCGTAAAGAATGGAGATCGAATTGATATCGATCTAGAGCAGCGAACATTAAACGTCCAACTTAGCGACCATGAAATAGCAAGTCGACTTTCCAATTTGCCGCCATTCGTTTCAAATACACGGAGCAAATGGTTGAAACGTTATTCTTATTTCGTGACATCCGCCGATACTGGAGCTGTGTTAAAGAGTTGAAGATAGGAGAGAAAATGAAACGTAGTGGTGCACAAATTGTTTGGGAGTGTCTGGTTCGAGAAGGTGTTGAAGTCGTATTTGGTTACCCTGGTGGCGCTAACTTGCCCATTTATGATGCAATGCGCGGTTATCCCAGCATTCATCACGTACTTACTCGCCACGAGCAGGGCGCAGCACACATGGCTGATGGTTATGCACGTGTCAGTGGAAAAGTTGGTGTTGCGATTGCGACTTCAGGTCCGGGTGCGACAAATCTTGTGACGGGAATTGCTACCGCTCATATGGATTCTGTTCCGGTGGTTTTCATTACTGCCCAGGTTTCCTCAAAGTTGATCGGTTATGATGCTTTTCAGGAAACTGACATGACCGGGATCACCATTCCAATAACGAAGCACAATTTCCTCGTAACGGATGTATACGAAATTATGCCTGCTCTCCGAGAGGCTTTTTATATTGCCCGGTCGGGCCGTCCCGGTCCAGTCCTTGTTGACATTGCCAAAGATGCTCAACAGGCATTAATTGATAATTGGGAATACGATCATTCTCCGTTTAAGATGCGTGGATATAGACCAAACATGCGACCTGCACCATCCAGCATACATGACGCGGTGGATTTGATCAACCATTCTAAAAGACCGTTAATCCTTGCGGGTCATGGAATCTTAATGAGCAATGCTATGGAAGAACTGCGTGTAATCACAGAAAAGGGAAATATTCCAGTAGCTATAACCATTTTAGGAAAAGGTGTTCTCCCTGCAAACCATCGGCTTAATCTTGGAATGATGGGAATGCATGGTGAAGCCTGGGTCAATAATGCCATCCAGGAGGCCGATTTATTGTTAGCTTTTGGTATGCGTTTTGATGATCGGGTAACTGGCAACCTAAATACTTATGCGGTGAATGCAAAAAAGGTCCATATTGATATAGATCCATCAGAGATCAACAAAAACGTAAAAGTGGACATTGGTTTGGTGGGTGATTTGAAGGAAATATTAGGTCAATTGCTGCCGCTGGTTGAAACTCAAAACCGCGTCGACTGGACTGATCACATCGCTGAAATGAAAGGAAATGTTTCCGTCAGGGATATTCAGAACCTGCCAGATAACGGGCATTTATATGCAGCACACGTCATCAATGATCTTTGGCGGTTCACAAGTACAGATACTGTGATTACGACTGACGTTGGGCAGCATCAAATGTGGGCAGCCCAGTACTACCATATTGATAAACCCCATAAATGGGTGACATCCGGGGGATTGGGAACAATGGGTTTTGGATTACCTTCTGCGATTGGCGCAAAATTCGCCACCCCAATGAGTGAAGTATGGACAATTGCTGGGGATGGTGGCTTTCAAATGACGGCGGCAGAATTATCAACCCTGGCACAAGAAGGGATCAAAGTAAATATTGCTGTCATAAATAATGGCTTTTTGGGGATGGTTCGCCAATGGCAGGAATTCTTTTACGATAAAAACTATGCTGCCACCCCCATGAAGAGTCCGGATTTTGTAAAACTTGCAGATGCTCATGGTTTAAAAGGGATCCGAGTTACACAACGATCCCAGGTTGAAGCCGCAATTCGAGAAGCTCAAGCAACCGAAGGATCTGTGGTCATCGATTTCAAGGTTGAGCAGGAAGATTCAGTCTATCCAATGGTGGCATCTGGCTCTGATCTCCAGGATATGATTCGCCGTCCGAGAGTCCTGGTTGAAACCCCGAAGGATTCGTAAACAAAAAATTCAACTGGTTTGAATAACCTTCAGAAACAAGTTGAAAAGGAGAAAATAATGCTGCATACTCTTGTTATTTTAGTTGAAGATTTGCCAGGGGTCCTTAATCGCGTTGCGTCATTATTCAGACGTCGCACTTTCAACATCGAATCCTTGACAGTCGGTCACACTGATGTTGATGGAATTTCAAGAATGACGGTGACAGTTGAAGGTGATGATCATCACATTGACCGGCTAACCCATTATCTCTATAAGCTCGTTAATATCATTCAGATTGAAGATTTAACCTATAAACAAGTTGTGAAACGCGATCTGGCATTAATCAAGGTTAGTACAGTTTCAGATAAACGTTCCGAGATTTTTCAAATGGTAGAAGTTTTTAGAGCCAGAATAATTGATGTCACCAATCAGTCTGTCATTGTAGAAATAACAGGGGATATTGAAAAAATTGATGGCTTTGTCGAGGTATTAAAACCCTTGGGAATAATCGAAATGGTTCGAACGGGATCCGTTGCGATGGAACGAGGACCAGATTCACTTTTTCACGCAGAAAATGGTTACCAGGAATTAACTCAAAGTATGAATTGATCGCTTATTTTGTCCTTGAACAAAAACATGTCATAAAAAACAGGAGAAAAATTTTCAATGGCTAAGATAAATTTTGGTGGAGTGGTGGAAGAGGTAGTTACTCGAGACGAATTTTCATTGGAAAAATCACGCGAAATATTAAAAAATGAAATTGTTGCGGTCTTGGGTTATGGTGTTCAGGGTCCTGCTCAAGCCATGAATATGCGGGAAAACGGAATAAAAGTGATCGTGGGGCAGCGAAAAGGAACTGCCAATTGGGATCGCGCTGTTGCTGATGGGTGGGTGCCTGGTGAAACGCTTTTTTCAATCGAAGAAGCCGCAGAAAAAGGGACAATTATCCAGTATTTACTCTCCGATGCAGGCCAACGTAGCCAATGGCCGAATATTATCGAGTGCTTAAATAAAGGTGACATGCTTTATTTTTCTCACGGATTCTCCATAACTTTCAGCGATGATACCGGAGTTATCCCTCCTCCTCACGTCGATGTAGCCATGGTTGCTCCAAAAGGTTCAGGGACCAGCGTTCGAAGGAATTTTCTTTCTGGCAGCGGGATCAATGCCAGCTTCGCTGTTTTCCAGGATTTCACTGGGCGAGCAACAGAACGGACAATCGCTCTTGGGATCGCGATAGGAGCCGGTTACCTTTTTCCAACGACATTCAAAAATGAGGTATACAGCGATTTGACGGGCGAACGTGGAATATTGATCGGAGCTCTCTCGGGTGTGATGGAAGCACAATACAATGTTCTAAGAAAAAACGGACATAGCCCGAGCGAAGCTTTCAATGAGACGGTAGAAGAATTAACACAAAGCCTGATCCGTTTGGTTGGTGAAAAAGGAATGGATTTTATGTATGCAAATTGCTCGACCACTGCTCAAAGGGGTGCCTTGGACTGGCACCCTCGTTTTCGTGATGCAGTTGCGCCAGTTTTTGAAGAACTTTATGCTTCGGTTTTAAATGGTAATGAAGCCAGGATTACTCTTGAATCAAACGGCAAACCAGATTACCGTGAAAAATTGGAAAAGGAGTTGGACGAAATTCGCGAATCAGAAATGTGGCGAGCCGGAGCCGCCGTTCGATCATTGAGACCGGAAAATTGGAAAAAATAGTTGTGCGGATTTATTCTAAAAAAATCACAGATTTTGGCGTGGATTTCGTTTAAGGAGTACTGAAATGACTAATTATGTCCGAATTTTTGACACAACTTTAAGAGACGGGGAACAATCTCCCGGAGCAACCATGACTTCTGCTGAAAAATTGGAGGTCTCCCGTGCCCTCGCCAAATTGGGTGTGGATATTATTGAAGCCGGATTTCCAGCTGCTTCTCCTGATGACCTCGAAGCAGTTCGGAGAATTTCAGAAGAAGTTGGAAACCCTCCACGGGGTGAAACAGATGGCAAGATCCCGACGATTACTGCTCTTGCACGAGCGACGAAGGGGGATATTGATAAAGCCTGGGAGGCAATTTGTGGAGCTCAAAAACCACGTATTCATCTTTTCCTGGCGACCTCCGAAATTCACATGAAATACAAGTTAAACATGGATCGGGATCAGGTTTTGGAACGAACGATGCAAATGGTGAAGTACGCAAAAACGAAATGCAAAGATGTTGAATTTTCACCTGAAGATGCCGGTCGTTCAGATCCGCAATTCTTATATAAAGTTTTGGAACAGGCAATAAAAGCTGGTGCCACAACCCTTAACATCCCTGACACAGTGGGTTACACCACTCCGAATGAATTTGGATCTCTGATTTCAGAGATATTTAAAAATGTGAACGGAATTGAGAACGTCATCGTATCAGTTCACACGCACGACGATTTGGGATTGGCAACCGCGAATGCTTTGGCGGGAATTAATGCCGGCGCCAGGCAGGTAGAAGTCACGATCAATGGAATAGGGGAACGGGCAGGAAATGCCTCTCTTGAGGAAGTGGTCATGGCGTTGAAAACGCGCCACTCAATTTTTGGATTCGACACTGGGATTGACGCAACCCAATTGAGCAAGATCAGTAAATTGGTCTCCAATTACACGGGTATCCCGGTCCAGCCCAATAAAGCCATTGTTGGTGCCAATGCCTTTGCTCACGAAGCCGGTATTCATCAGGATGGCATGCTCAAACATAATCTGACCTACGAAATCATGAAACCAGAAGATGTCGGCATCAGCCAATCCAAACTTGTGATGGGAAAACATTCAGGGCGTCATGCATTACGTGTGAGCCTGGCTGAGTTGGGTCATTCTCTAAATGAAAGCGAACTCGATAAAGCCTTCATCCGCTTCAAAGAATTGGCAGATCGAAAGAAAGTCATCACCGACGTTGACCTCGAAGCAATCATCGCGGATGAATTCTATCGCCCGAGAGACGTTTATGCATTGGACGGTTTGCAGGTCGCTTGTGGAACGATGGGCTTGCCAACCGCCACGATTCGGTTGCGTGGTCCTGATGGGAAAATTCATGTTCATGCATCGATTGGAACCGGTCCGGTGGACGCTACCTACAAAGCAATCGACGCGATCGTTAAAACCCAGGCTACTCTCTTGGAATTTAACATTCATGCCATTACCGAGGGGATTGATGCGTTAGGTGAAGTGACTGTTAGAGTCCAGGCAAAAATGGGCACGCAAACAATGGATGCACAAAAGGAAATCAGTTATCCCAGAGTTTATGGTGGACATGGAGCTGACAGCGATATTATAGTCGCCAGCGCAAAAGCATATTTGGCAGCATTAAACAAATTAATCGTTGCACAGATGGAAAGTGAAAATTTGCCTTTCCCCGATTTGGATGTAACTCTGGTTGGATAGCTTGGTTTTACATCCCATTTATTTTTCACAGACTTTAAAAGATAAACGCTGCGAAAAAATTACTTGAGTAGTTGATCATATAGTTTTAGGAAACTTAAATCATGCCAAAGACAATGTTTGAAAAGGTCTGGGATGCTCACATTGTGACACAACAGCCAAATTCCCCTGCAATTTTATATATTGACCTGCATTTAATTCACGAAGTCACATCTCCACAAGCTTTTACCGGTTTAAGGCAGCGTGGTTTG
Organism: Chloroflexota bacterium; assembly: GCA_021795965.1. Lineage (GTDB taxonomy): Bacteria > Chloroflexota > Anaerolineae > Anaerolineales > Villigracilaceae > UBA5195. The sequence goes on along the minus strand of JAJYOU010000002.1, from coordinate 7,193 downwards.
AAAGTTCGCCGTCCAGAAAGAACGATTGCCACGATGGATCATTCCATCTCAACACATGATCCAAAGATTCCGATTTCGGATCCATTGGCGGCTGCTCAAATTAAGCAAATAGAATTAAATACTTCTGAATTTGGAATCCGCTTATATAACATGGAGAGTGAACATCGCGGAATAGTCCACGTGATTGGACCTGAAATGGGATACACCCAACCTGGGATGACCATAGTCTGTGGGGACAGTCACACCGCTACACACGGCGCATTTGGGTCGCTGGCATTTGGAATCGGTACTTCTGAAGTTGAACACGTTCTTGCCACTCAATGCCTCTTACAAACCAAACCAAAAACTTTTGAGGTGAAGGTGGAGGGGAAAATTTCGAAAGGTGTTACCGCGAAAGATATTATTTTGGCACTTATCGCTCGGATCGGTGTCGGCGGTGGAACAGGACATGTTTTTGAATTCACTGGTTCGGCAATCCGTGATCTTTCCATGGAAGAAAGAATGACCATATGCAATATGTCGATCGAGGCGGGGGCAAGAGCCGGGATGGTTGCCCCGGATGAGGTGACTTTTGCTTACCTCAAGGATCGCGAAAATTCGCCAAAGGGAAAAGATTGGGACCCTAAAGTGGAATATTGGAAATCCCTGCCAAGCGATCCGGACGCTGCCTTTGATAAAACAATTACTCTTGACGCTTTTTCAATCGAACCAATGATCACCTATGGGACCAATCCTGGAATGGGAATTAAGATCACCGAGTGTGTGCCCGATCCGGCCAATTTTTCAGGCGAAGAAATTATGAATCAAAAAATTGCCTTGGAAAAATCATTAACCTATATGGGTTTGGAGCCCGGTAAGCCCCTTATCGGCAAGAAGGTCGATGTGGTCTTTATTGGATCGTGCACAAATTCTCGGATCTCTGACTTAAGATTGGCAGCCAGCATTATCAACGGGAAAAAAGTTTCCCTTGATACACTCGTGTTGGTTGTTCCCGGTTCGCAGGCAGTAAAAACGCAGGCTGAAAAAGAAGGGCTGGATCAGATTTTCAAGAATGCCGGGGCCGAATGGCGTGAACCAGGTTGTTCGATGTGTATTGCCATGAATGGAGATCAGCTTCAGCCTGGACAGTACGCTGTGAGTACCAGCAATCGTAATTTTGAAGGTCGTCAGGGCAAAGGTGGCAGAACTTTTCTGGTAAGCCCATTAACCGCAGCAGCTGCGGCTGTAACAGGTCAGATTACTGATGTAAGGACGATGCTGTAATGGCTAAATTTACATATCTCAAATCACGGCTTATGCCCTTGAAAATAAATGATATCGACACTGATCAAATTATTCCAGCGAGATTTTTGAAAGCAATCGATAAAAATGGAATGGGTGCCAATCTTTTTGCTGATTGGCGCTACGAATCAGATGGCAACCCCAATAAAGAATTTGTCTTAAATAAAACTCAATACAGCGGTGCAAAAATCCTTCTAGCCGGAGATAATTTTGGCTGCGGTTCTTCACGTGAACATGCTCCTTGGGCATTGACTGGCTTCGGTTTCTCAGCAGTAATCAGCACCTCCTTTGCTGATATTTTCAAGAACAATGCTCTCAAAAATGGTTTACTTCCAATAATTGTTGATCCAATTGTTCATAAGGCCATCTTCACTATGGTTGAAAATGACCCGAATTACGAAGTCGAAATCGACCTTGCAAGTCAACTTCTAAAATTACCCGATGGAAAAAATATTTCATTTCCCATCAATGAATTTTCAAAAACTTGCTTATTGAATGGCGTGGATGAATTGGGATACATAATGGGTTTTGAAAAAGAAATTTCAGATTTCGAAACCAGATTAAATTAGTCAGGATATATTAAATGATCCAAATTTACGATACAACGTTGCGTGACGGGACTCAGGGTGAGGGTTTTAATTTATCAGCCAGCGACAAAATTCACATCGCGAAAAAACTTGACAATCTGGGAGTTTCCTTTATCGAAGGCGGCTGGCCTGGATCAAATCCAAAGGATGTCGAGTTTTTTGATCGTGCCCGTGATCTGGATTGGAACATTTCAAAAATTAGCGCATTTGGGTCAACCTGTCGAGTTAAAGGAGGACCTGAAGATGATGCAAACATAAAAGCATTGATCGAAGCCAATACTCCAGTTTGTACCATTTTTGGGAAATCATGGAATTTGCATGTCAAAGATGTTTTACAAACAACGCTGGCTGACAATCTAAGAATCATTGAGGATTCTGTGAAATACCTCCGTCAAAATGGAAAATACGTTATTTATGATGCTGAACATTTTTTTGACGGTTGGAAAGCAGATCAGTCGTACGCATTGGAAACTCTCCAGGCTGCGATCAGGGGAGGTGCTGAGACTGTGGTCATTTGTGATACGAACGGCGGAACAATGCCCTGGGAAATTGAAAATATTTTTCGGTCATTAAAAACAAAAATAGCCCATCCATTTGGCATTCATGCTCATAATGACGCAGAATGTGCTGTTGTAAACTCATTAGTTGCAATCCGGGAAGGTGCAATCCAGGTTCAGGGAACCATTAATGGTGTGGGTGAAAGATGTGGAAACGCGAATCTCATTTCCATCATGTCAGATATTGAACTTAAATTAGGTTTGCAGTGTTTGCCGCCGGGAGGTCTAACAAAACTTTATGAGGTATCGCATTATGTTGATGAAGTTGCGAATCTGACGCCAAACGATCATTTGCCTTTCGTGGGCAAATCTGCATTTGCTCACAAAGGTGGGGTTCATGTTGCTGCCATGCGGCGAAATATATTAAGTTACCAACACATTCAACCCGAAAAAGTGGGAAATCAAATGCGAGTGGTAGTTTCTGACCTTTCTGGGAGAGGGAATATACTTTCCGCTGGCGAAGAAAATGGATTGGATGTATCGAATAATACCGTTGTCGTTGATGTTTTAAACGAGGTCAAAGTTCTCGAATCGAAAGGCTTTTCATTTGAAGCAGCTGAAGCCTCTGTTGCATTAATGCTTCAGCGGCAGCAACCTGATTACGTATCACCATTTGAATTGATAGATTTCTTCGTGAATGTCGAACATCGACAGGGAAGGGGTATCTTCTCTGAGGCTACCGTGAAAGTCAAGGTCAAAGGTGAAATATTACATACAGCCGCGGAGGGAAATGGGCCTGTGAACGCTCTGGATCTGGCTCTCAGAAAAGCTCTTCAGACCACCTATCCTCAATTGGCGACCTTTCATTTGGCAGATTTTAAAGTTCGCATTTTGGATTCGGACAACGGTTCAGAAGCGATTACACGTGTTTTGATTGAAACCCAAAATGGTAATAAACGTTGGGGAACAGTTGGCGCCAGCGCTAATATCATTGAGGCGTCATGGAAAGCCCTGGTAGATTCAATCGAATTCGGACTGAACGTCGCTGCGGCATCATAAAAAGAATTTTTTAAGGGATATTTATGAAAGCAAATATTGTCTTATTACCTGGTGACGGAATTGGTCCGGAGGTTATCGACGAAACAGTTCGAGTTTTAAATGTCATATCTAAAAAGCATGGACACCAATTTAATTTTGCTGAAAGATTGATGGGTGGATGTTCCATTGATAAATTCGGCGCTTCCCTAACTGATGAAACCCTGGCGGATTGTGTAGCATCCGATGCCGTTCTGTTAGGTGCAGTCGGAGGACCCAAGTGGGATGATCCGAATGCGAAGGATCGCCCTGAAAAAGGACTCCTGGCTTTAAGAAAAGGTTTGGGCGTGTTCGCTAACCTGAGACCGGTCAAAGTTCACCCAAAATTAATAAATTCATCCTCACTTAAACCAGAAAAGTTGATTGGAGTGGATATTCTGGTAATTCGTGAGTTAACCGGAGGCTTATATTTTGGCTGGCCAAAAGGTCGAGATATCAAAGATGGCAGGGAAAGGGCGGTCGATACTCTCGAGTATTATGATTATGAAATTAAACGAGTGGTCGAATTGGCTTTTAAATTAGCCCGGGGAAGAAGGAAAAGAATTACTTCAGTGGATAAGGCAAATGTTCTGGAAAGTTCGAGGTTGTGGCGGCAGATCACAACCCAGGTTGGATTTGAAAACCCGGATATTGAATTGGGACATATTTTAATAGACACAGCTGCGATGCGTCTGATAACCAATCCGGCATCCATGGATGTTATCGTGACTGAAAACATGTTTGGTGACATTTTAACAGATGAGGCTTCTGTACTGGCAGGATCGATGGGGATGCTTCCTTCTGCTAGTCTGGGTGTCCACGGACCAGGATTATATGAACCTATCCATGGGTCTGCACCCGATATTGCGGGCAAGGGGATTGCCAATCCGATTGGAACCATTTTATCTTCAGCACTGATGCTTCGTTACTCGCTAAATTTGGAAAAGGAAGCGAAAGAAATTGAAAATGCTGTTGATACTGTCATTTTCGAAGGCGCAAGAACGGCAGATCTGGGCGGTAAATTAAAATCTGGCGAATTGACCGATATATTAATTTCACGAATCCTTAATCAGGAATGACATTTTTTGTTTTATGAAAGGATAATGCTATGGGAATGGAATCTAAGTATATCTGGATGGATGGTAAGCTGGTCGAATTTGAAAAAGCAACAGTTCATGTTCTCACTCCTGCCTTGCACTATGGAGCGGCTGTCTTTGAAGGAATCCGATCCTACAAAACTGATGGAAAAGGAGCAGCGATATTCAGATTGGTTGATCATGCCGAACGACTGATTGATTCAGCAAAAATTTTTGGTTTTCGGGATTTGAAGACAACCGCAAACGATGTTGTCGAAGGGTGTGTTGAAGTAGTAAAAGCAAATGGGTTCGGTGATAGCTACATTCGTCCCCTGCTATTTTTATCTGGGGGAGCATGGGATTTGAATGTAGATCACGGAACAGCTTCTCTGGCTATTGCTGCCTGGAATTGGGATAATTATCTTGGAGAAGAATCCCTCGCAAAAGGCATTCGGGCGAATATTTCAACTTTTACCAGGCATCATGTTAATGTAAACATGACTAAAGCCAAGATCTCCGGAAATTATGCCAATAGTTTTTTGGCCAAGACAGAATCGGTTCGCCTTGGATTTGACGAAGCCATATTACTGGATCCGCAGGGTTATGTAGCTGAATGCACCGGAGAAAATCTTTTTGTCATTCGCAATGGCACATTATGTACTCCTGCAACGGCGCCGGTGTTGGAAGGGATTACTCGATCATCAATTTTTGAAATTGCAACTGATCTGGGATTGGAAGTAAAAGAACAACCTATTAGCCGGGACCAATTATATATCGCCGATGAGGTATTCGTTTGTGGCACTGCTGCGGAATGCATCGGTTTATCTGAAATCGATTTCAGAAAAATTGGTGATGGTCGAACCGGGCCAATAACACGTTCAATTCAAAAAATATTCCACAATGCAATTCGAGCCAAGGATCCCAGATACGAAAAATGGTGTTATTTTGTTGTTTGATAACTAGACCGTTGGATTTCTTTGAATTTCTTGACTTTTGAGTGATGTTGGCATAGAATAAATCATCTTTACCTAACAGATTATGAAAAACATTAAAACCTATTCCTACTTTGCATTTTATTTTTATTACGGAGTCCAAAAATTGGAGACCGGTGATTGTTGCTTAAGTAGATGGGTTCAACAAAATTTTGTGAACACAAAGAGCAAGCCAGACGGCCTGCTCTTTTTTTTATTCACGGAGGATACTATTATGAATGTTCGAGGAATTCGTGGTGCGACCACAGTTGGAGACGATGATCCAGAATTAGTACTTGAGGCGACACAAGAGCTGCTTGAGGCGATTGTTAACGCGAATAGCGATTTTTATACTCAAGACATAGTATCTATCATTTTTACGGTAACCGAGGATCTGATATCTATTCATCCAGCCCAGGCAGCTCGTCGAATGGGTTGGGATACGGTTCCAATGCTTTGCGCGCAGGAGATACCGGTACCGGGAACTTTGACAAAATGTATCCGGGTTTTGATTCATTGGAATACCGAAATGGATCAAAAATCAATTAAGCATGTTTATTTAAATAATGCCGTCGTTCTTAGACCTGACCTTGTGACGGAATAGAGAAAAATGCCATGATGATCATCATGAAAAGTAATGCGACACCAAAGCAAATTGACCACGTAATCGAGCGCATTAAAGCGCTGGGTTTGAATGTTCATCTTTCGCAGGGGGTTGAAGCAACAATCATCGGCGCCATCGGTGAAACTCATAATATTAACATTGACCAATTTGAAGTATTGGACGGTGTGGATTTTGTAAAAAGAATAACCCAGCCTTTCAAATTAGCTTCCAGGCAATTTTACCCTGAAGATTCAAAATACGCTCTGGATGGTTTTACCGTTGGAGGGAAAGATTTGCTGATCATTGCAGGTCCGTGTTCGGTCGAATCCAGATCTCAGATCATTGAAACAGCAATTGCCGTAAAAAAAGCTGGTGCTAATGCATTGCGTGGCGGAGTTTTTAAACCTCGCACTTCACCATACGCATTTCAGGGAATAGGCGAAGAAGGGATGGAATATCTTGCTGAAGCAAGGGAGATCACCGGCTTGCCTGTTGTTGCTGAAATTATGTCTCAAATTCAGATCGAAGAAATGGTTAAATTTGTTGACGTTTTGCAGGTAGGCGCAAGGTCCATGCAAAATTTCAACCTTTTAAGAGCATTGGGTGAAATAAAAAAACCAATTTTGCTTAAACGCGGGTTGAGTGCCACCATTGAAGAATTGTTAATGTCTGCCGAATACATTTTGGCAGGAGGAAATAACCAGGTTATCCTTTGCGAAAGGGGAATCAGAACCTTCGAAACATCCACGCGAAATACGACTGACATAAATGCCATACCTGTTTTAAAGAATTTAACACATTTGCCTGTTATCTTGGACCCTTCACATTCGACAGGTTATTCAGAATACGTTGGTCCGGTTGCGAGAGCTGCCATCGCAGCGGGTGCTGATGGGTTGATGGTGGAAGTTCATTTACATCCCGAGTCAGCCCTTTCTGATGGGAAGCAGTCTTTAAAACCTGAAAAGTTTTCAGAAATAATTCAACAAGTTGGCCAAATCGCAAAAATTATTGGCCGACAAATTCCTTGTGTCCAATAAAAAAAATAAATTAGACTACTTTTTACTCATTTGATTGTTCTCGATATAAAACACCAAATCTCAAAC
>JAJYOU010000028.1 GCA_021795965.1 Chloroflexota bacterium | reverse complement strand
CAACGCACAAAAAAGAAAAGCGGAGAATCGATCCACGCAGGATTGAGTGAGTGGAGGCGAGGTTAAAATAAATCAAAGTCTCTCCAAGCAAACCAATCGCCTGCATCGCCAGCGCTTCCTTCAAGGAGATCAGGTGCCTGGCAGGCTGCCAGGCAGCCAGGCAATAGGGCACATTCCACATCAGAAATAAAACAGCCAGCCCCCGCAAGGCAGCTTCCCCGGGCATTCCGCTCAATTCAAAACCGGCTACTGCCGCTGCAGGTTGGAATAAAAATAGCGCGGCTGCCTGTAAATTCCAGGCAACAACGAGAATGATCAGAGTTCGGGCAGTCCAGAGTCGCAAAATATCCCTTTGATGGTTTTGCGAAATGTTCCTGAAGTCAGGATCAGAATTTCTTTGACTAAGAAGAATAACACGGCACTTTTCGGCAGAAGCCACTCACCGGAGCATGCCCTGCAGGAGCCTGTTCAGCTCTTCCGCCATTCGATCCCGGCTGAAATTTTCTTCCAGGAAGCGGCGTCCGTGCATGCCCAAATCTGCAGCATGACTTGGGTCGATTGCCAGAAAGATGATGGAACTCGCCATTTCCCTGGCGTCACCCGGTCTGGGGAAGACACCGCAGTCGGCTTTTTCGACAACCTCCCGGATGACGCCATCAATCGCCAGGACGATCGGGCGCCCGGCTGCCATGTAATCAAAAACCTTGTTTGGATATGTTTTTTTATATTGATCAATGGGTTTTAGAATCGCAATGCAGGCCTGCGCAGCCGCCAGAGCATCCGCCATTTCGTTTTTAGGCAGCGAAGGCAGGAACAGGACATTTTCAAGATCCAGATCGCGGGCGCGTTTTTGCAGGTTGGCTTTTTCTTTCCCATCGCCCAAAAGCACGAAGCGAATCAGGGGTTCAAAGGATAGGATTTGCGCGCAATCCAAAACGGTATTTAAATCGTTGGAAATGCCGTGCGCGCCTGCATAGAGCACGACGAAATGATCTTCCAAGCTGTACTTTTCCCGGAAAGCGCTGCCCGTGTCCGACGGTCGAAACATGGCTGGGTCAGCCCCATTCGGAATCAGCACTACCGACCTGGCTCCACGGGATTTGACATGCTCGAGGTAGCCCGGACTGTTGACCATCATTTGATCGGCATGCCGGTAGAGGAAACGCTCCAGCCAGAAAGACATCCTGATCAGGATGGGATTCTTGAGAACACCGACTGCAATTGCAAAATCAGGCCAGAGATCCCGCACCTCGAAGAGAAACCTGGCTCGTTTCAATCTTGCCAACGCCCAGGCAGAGAATCCCTGGAAGATGGGCGGAGAGGTGCCCCAGACGACATCCACCCTGGGCACCCGCACCCCCGCCGCAAAGGATGAGAACATGAAAGTAAAGAACGCGATGACACGGTGCACGAAGGATTTATGAAGAGCGTTATAGGTGTACACCCGCAAGATCGTGACTCCATCAATGACTTCCTGCTTCTTGTGGGATGAAGTGCCGGTTAAATAGCTGACCGGGCTGGCGATCACTGTCACCTGGTGCCCCTTCTGAACCAGGTAACGAGCCATTTCAAAATGACGTGTGCCGCCCGCTTCGTCCATGGCTGCAAAAGCCTGGTGAATGATCAGAATATGCATGGGGTCATTTTACAGTCAAATCAGGAAAAATAAATCGACTTTGAAAAGAGACGTCAAGCGCGGATTGAACCTCGACCGCCAGCGCCAGGGCAGGTTTTTTAACATCATAAGTGGGTGAAAACCAGCCTGCAACTGGCAGGCTCAAGCCTGCGCCGTGGATTAAATTTCCAGCACGGTATAAACCCACATTCTTAAAAGCTTCACTGGCGCTTATTTCCAGATCGATCCAGCCGGAGGGCGACTTGATGCGAAGGGTCAGATTTTTGCTGAGGACGTTGATTTGCCATTCCCAGTCGGGCAGAAGCCAGTGCAGACGGTAAACGGGTGCAGTCTTTTGCGCAGGATTCATTTCGCGGATCAATTGATCTTCGACCAGCCAGTTTTCTCCCGGCTGGAGGGATAAAGTCCGCTGGTGGAGAACATGAAAACGTTTGTAGGCTCGGGTTTGGGCTGAAATGGAGCGTACAACTGCCGGATCTGTGCTTGATGAGGGGACAATCACCGCATCCGCCCAATCCAGGTAAAGGAAACGACCAGCCCGGGTCATTTGTTCCTGCTGGTTGATGGAAACGGTGTTATGGACGAGGGTCGAGGTCAGGCGGTTATCCCAGGGCGGATCGGCATTATAGCGGTACGTCCCTGCATCCCTGGCAATATTCAGACCGTGCCACCAGAGTTCACAATGGAGTAAATCTGCATGCGAGGGCCGGGAGATGAATCGGACCGCCCGCAGGGATGCCCAGGAATGTTCTGCCGTGATCTTTTCAGGGGAAGGTCGAGGATCCTGATCGGTTAACCCTTTTAATTCCAGCCCGAACCAGAGCGACATCTCATCCCAGGCGCCGGCAGGAATTTCGCTGGAACGGAAAGCACGTGCAGCTGCAGCGGTGACGGGGCGGTAATCAGAAACATCTCCAGTTGAAAGCGGGAAAATCAGGGCGCCGTCATTCGCCCCCAGGTTGGGTGCAGTGCCTGAGATTGGATCCAACCTGGAAATCATCCAGCCGGCGGCAAGTGCGAGAGCATTCCGGGCAGGTTTCGCGCCAGGAAAATCCTGCTGTGGGCTGATGGCATTGATCCAGAGCGCAATTTGCAGCATCAGGCGCTGGTAGTTCATGGAATATTGAACGTATTCGCCCGTGCTGTCAATTTGATGAGTAAAGCACCATGCCAGCCATTTTCGCCCCAGCGCCAGCCAGCCGGGTGCGGAGGGATGGTCTGGCAGCGTCAGCGCAGCTGTGGTCAGCGCGGCGGCTTCTGCCAGTAGATGATTGTTGTTTTGTGAACGCGCGTAGACCAGGGTCGGCGGGATGCGCGAGGCATGGATTGCCACTGCCTCTGCCAGGGCGGAAAGACGGGCAGGCGTGGAATGGCTGGATGAAGCCAGCAGCTGCCCCATCCACGCAAACGCCATCAAGCGCAAACCTGCCTCCTGACCTGAGGACCAGTTCGGTCCCAGGAATGCGGGATTGGCTTTTTGAAAAGTTTCAAAATATTCCCAAAAAGCCCGGGCATAGGTTTCGTTTTGCGTTAGATGGTAAGCGCGCCCGAGGACGAATGCCCAGCCAAAGCGGGCTGGCTCCCAGGTAAATTTGATATCCTCCTGGGAACTCCCGGAAGCTGGCTGGCTTTTTTCATAATGAGTCCAATGCGCCAGGGGAGGAAGCGGTGTCAGCGAGATGGGATGTGGATCGCCGCCAAATTCACGGAAATTCCCGTCAACAATTTCATCTGCTTCGAGGAGAAGGTCGCGCAAACCAACCGGACCGATGACTTCTCTCAACTGTCCCGGATCTGGCATGGGGAAAATTGGTTTAAGTTGAAGGTTTGGATTCTTTGAAATTGAGGGCTGGGAAAACCTGCGATAATACCCGCTGGCGAGTCCAAGCCTGTAAATCCCATACAGACCAACCTGGCTGGGTCCCAGTGAGCGAAGTGCTTTCAGAGCTTTGACCAGGGGGAAGAGGCGCATATTTAACAAATACGTTTGAGCTGAGCCAGGGCGAAGAAAAGTGCGCTGATCTGCATTGCCTGCAAGAATTCACCTTCGAGCGCCATCCGGATGACCTGGTCGATGGGGGTTGGAAAAACTTCGATTTCTTCGTTTGGATCCAGATGCTGAGCTGAAACTTTCTCGACATCTGTAGCCAAAAAGGTGTGGATCAGGTTGTTATGGTTGTCCGGGTTGGGTGATATTGCTCCCGTTGGAACCCAAAATGAACCGGTGTACCCGCTTTCTTCGAGCAATTCACGTTTCGCACCTTCGAGCGGGCTTTCCCCGGGGTCGACGCAGCCGCCGGGAAATTCCCAGATCACCCTGCCGATGCCGTGCCTGTACTGCCGGATGAGGATGACTTCCTCAGCCCGGGTGAGCGCGACGATGGTTGCCCAAGTGCCGTATTCCAGCACCAGTTTTTCAATGGTATTGCCGTTGGGAAGCTGGCAGCGATCCAGACGATAATCCTGACGGGGACGGCGGGTTTCAAGTACTTTCCAGGGTTTCAAAGTCATTTTTATCCCGCCAGTGTTTTTGGATGAACCCTGTTGAACCGTTCCAGCCCAAAGGGTGTAAGGTCAAACTTCGCCGCACTCCCACTGGCAAGGTCAGCGATCACTTCTCCAGTGCCTGGTCCGAGGGAAAGTCCCAGCATGGCATGACCACTGGCAAAGAGCAGGTTGGATTGGCGCGGAGACCAGCCAATCAGGGGAAGACCATCCGGGGTGGTGGGGCGCAGTCCAGCCCAGGTTTCCTGGATTTCCAGTTTTTCATCCAGCCGGAGATATTCGCGATAAGCCTGCTCAATCCCGGTGATCATTTTCTGCCGGACGCTGGTATCCAATGGACTGAGTTCAAGGCGGCCGGCGATACGCATCAGATCGCCGAGCGGGGTGACCGCGACCCGTCTTTCCCCCAGGATGAGGGCCTGGCGGGGCATACCGGCGGGAGCTTTCGCGGTCAGGCTGTAACCTCGAGCAGGTTGGATCGGGATTCGCAGCTTCAACCCTGCAGCAATTTCAGGCGACCAGGAGCCAGCTGCCAAGACCACCAATGCAGGTTCAAATTCCTTGCGTGAGGTGATGACCCTGGTCACTTTGCCGGCAGAGCTTTCAATCGAGGTGACTGGTTCATTCTCGATGATTTCCGCGCCCATCTGACGCACCCGCTCAGCCAGCTGCCTGAGGAATATCGCAGGATTGAGGGATGCATCGCCCGTAAAATGCACTCCACCGATCACATCCGGCAAGACCAATGGTTCGCGCTGCCTGACCTGACCCTGGTCGAGTACATCGGCGGGCAGCCCGTTTTCGTGCAGGACCTGTGCCTCGTGCTTTCCCCCGGCAAAAGCTTCCTGGGTCTGGTAGAGGAAGAGCAAGCCGGTTGGACTGTAATTGCAATCAAAGCCCTCTTCTTCAATCATCTGCACAAAATTTTTGGCGCTTTTGAGACCGAGAGATTTCAGGGCAGGAATGGAGCGCCTGACATTTGCATCGCTGCATGAAAATGCAAATTGCAGCAGCCAGGATAAATATTTTGGATCGAGGCTGAGCTTCATGCTGAAAGGACTTGTGGAGGGCTTGAGCATCCATTTCAGCGAAGTGCCAACCATCCCGGGAGCGGCGAGGGGAATGATATGGCTGGGCACTATGTGACCGGCGTTCCCGGAAGCACTCCCCAGGGCAACTTGTTTCTGGTCAACAATGGTGACGCTTCGTCCCGCCTTCAACAGGTAATAGGCACAATTCAAGCCGATGGAGCTCCCCCCAATGATCAAAACATCCGTTTTTGTCGTCATGCGTTTTCCTTCGGTCGAGAGTATTTCCAATCGCTCAATCTGTCTAAAATAATAAACGAATTCGAAAAGAGGGCGCTAGATGCGAATTCCCTCTCCGAATGGGTCACGTTCGTCCACCAGCAATTTTCCCTCTGCCATCACCCAGGCTTCCCCGGTGATGGTTGGGATCATCTGCCCGTGATCCATGTGGACCTGTCCTTCAAAAACGCTCCCAACCACACTTTGTTGTTTCCAGGTTTGTCCATCCTGCAGGCTGCCATCGGCAAACAGGCAGGCTAATTTGGCGCTGGTGCCGGTGCCGCAGGGAGAGCGGTCATAAGCTTTGCCCGGGCAAAGGACAAAACTGCGGCTGTCTGCCTCCGGCGTGGGGCTGAAGAGTTCAACGTGATCAATTTCCTGGTGGTTCGCGCCTGAAATTCCAGCCTCCTGCAGTGCTTTGCGAATTTTCCAGCTGAAATCGGTTAGCTCTTCAAGGTTTTGCGGCGAGACTTCCAAACCATGATCATGGACCAGGTAGAACCAGTTGCCGCCCCAGGCGACATCCCCATGGACTGTCTTCCCATCGACCTCGAGGGCAACCTGCTTCAAATAGCGGTAGGCAGGAATGTTGCGAACAGAAACCCGGTTGGGATACCCCCCGGAGCCATTGCCGGCATGGAGGGTCGCTTCGACGATCCCGACGGGTGTCTCGATGCGATAGGTCCCTGGCTTTACCCGTCCCTGGTAGGAGAGGGAAGCCATGATCCCAATCGTTCCATGCCCGCACATGCCCAGGTAACCGACGTTGTTGAAATAAATCACGCCAAACTGGCAGGAAGGATCATTTGGAGCGACCAGCAGCGCACCCACCAGCACGTCCGAGCCGCGCGGTTCGTTCAGAACCTGGGAACGGAATGTATCGTGGTGCGATCGGAAGCGTTCCAGTTTTTCAGCAACTGACCCGCTGCCCAGGTCTGGAGCATCACTCTCCAGCATTCTGGTTGGTTCACCGCCGGTGTGAGAATCGAGGAATGGGATACGTTTCATTTCACGACCCCTGCCTGGTCCTGCGCCAGGGCAAAAACGCGCTCAAACTCAATTTTATCCTGAGCCTGAAGCGGCAGGAGTGGACGGCGGGGTTTGCCAACCGGGATGCCCAGGATTTCGCAGCCCGCCTTGACCTTTTGAGTGTATCCGCCGCTTTCCAGGTTGCGCAGCAGCGGTAATATTTTATCCATCAACGCGCGGGCTCTCAAGAAATCTCCGGCCAGGGCAGCTTCCAGAACGGCAGCATGCTGTCGCGGGGCACAGGAGGCAGCCCCACCGATCCAGCATTTCACCCCCCACAGGAAATAATCGAGTGCCTGGTCATCGGAGCCGCAAACCAGCTGGAACCGGTCCGCGTAGCGCAGGCGCATTTCGTAGACTCGCCCCATTTCACCGCTGGCTTCCTTGATGCCGATCACATTTGCAGTAGAAGTCAGACCATCCAGCACCTCATACCCCACTTCAGTGCCCGCCCGCCAGGGGAAATTATAGAGGATCACCGGCAGGTCGACCGACCCAGCCACAGCGCGGTAATGCTCGAGCAGTTCGCGCTGGTTGGGACGCGAGTAAGGCGGCACAGCCAGCATCAAACCATCGTAACCCATTTTTTCGGCGGCTTCTGAAAATTTTATGACATCCCGCGTCGCGCCAGAATTGGCGCCTGCGATCAGCAGCGCGCGCTTGCCGACATAATCCTTGACGAATTTGAAAAGGTCGAGATGTTCCTGGTCGTTCAAAGCATACACTTCGCCAGTCGTGCCCCCAGGAATCAGACCGCTCACGCCGTTGGCAAGCAAAAAATCCAGCAGCTGTTTGAGAACTTCATAATTAATGGATTCATCGTCATTAAAAGGCGTCACGAATGGGGCATAAATTCCTTTTAATTGCATGGATAAACTCCTTGAAAAATAATATTAAATTTCATCAGCGGTTGGAAAATGTTTGTTTGAATTTCTCGATCGTCGAGATCATGGGCGGGCTGATATCTGCGGGGATTTCCCCAGCTGAGAACCAGCCCCAGGCAGAGTGTTCTTCATTTAATCGAACAGGCGCTGGTGTCAGAATGCGGGATAAATAAGTTATGATGACATTATAAACTTCGTCGCCGTTTGGATATTTGTAATAAAGTTCGGGACCAGAGAAAACGCCGAAGAGTTCCATCTCACCCAGCTTGAGATCGGTCTCCTCAAAGGTTTCACGAACGGCAGCGTCTTCAACGCGCTCACCCGGCTCGACGGCACCACCGGCAAACCCCCAGCAATCATTGTCTGTGCGCTTCATGAGTAGCAGTTGATTTTCCTGGTTAACCAGTAAAACAGCAGCCCCCACCAGGAGAATGGGTCGTGTTCCGATTAATTTTCGCAGCTGCAGGATGTAATCCATATCATGCTGTATTAAACCACGAAGAGGCGAAAGAATCTACCAAATCGACCTGTTTGCAAAAATTTCTTTGGAACCCGCCGGGCCATTTCCAGCGATTTTGAAACCATCCTGTTCTTTCTACCCGGCGTGACCCGCCGGGATGGATCCTCTGGTCAGTTTCCATGACGAAACTGATAAAATTTTTTTCTGCTATACTTTAAGAATATTTAAGAATGAACTTAAATGGGGAATTTTTTAATGACCATCACGCTCTGTCCGGGCCGCTCCGCAACCGGTAAAACTGAAGCATGTATCCAAAAAATTCGTTCAACGCTTGAAGCCGCCCCCCTTTCCGAGATCTGGGTGCTGGTTCCAGACCGGCTGCAGGCGTCGTATTTTCGCCAGAGGCTGGCAGGCGCCGGCGGGTCGATCGGCGCGCAGGTCGGAAATTTTCGAGAACTTGCAAGCCACCTGCTTGAAATCCAGGGCAGGAACCTGCCAGTTGCACCGGCGCCTTTGATTCAGCACATCATCCGGGATGTCATCGACCAGGCTGCTGCCAGCGGAGAACTCATCCAGTTTAAAGCCATTTGTGGGCTGCCCGGATTTTCTCAGGTGCTGCGGGATACTTTTTCAGAGTTGAAACGATCCCATGTTTCACCGGAACGATTCCTCGCCTATTCATCCGGGCGGTCCCCTGCCCAAACCGAGCTCGCAATTTTGTACCGGGCTTACCAGTCCAGGTTAACCCTCCTGGGCTGGGAGGATTCGGATGGATTGCAGTGGAAAGCGCTCGAAACCCTGGAAAATGAGAAAGACGTGGCTGATTCCATCCGTCTGATCGTCGTGGATGGTTTCGATACTTTTACCAGCCTGCAGCTCGCGATCTTGAAAGCTCTCAGTAGCCAGGTGGAACTTTTCCTGACATTACCCGGCGAGCCAGGTTCCACCCGACCTGCGCTGAGACGTTTTTTGGACGATTTTGAAAAAATCAGGCGGGAATTATCTCCAGCGATCAGCTCAAACCAGACCCAGCCCATGCTGCCAGAAGAAAGCCGCTTCCTGGAAAACCAATTCTACGAACCTTTCGCCGGGGAACGCAGGAAAATAGACCCGCAGCCTCCTTTTTTGTTCGAGGTTTATTCTCCGGCGGGTGAGGCGCGCAAAGCACTGCGCTGGATCAAAGCGCGAATCATTCGGGACGGATTATCTTTATCAGACTGCGCCATTTTTACGCCCAATCCGGATGTCTATAACCCATTCATACGCCTGGCAGCCCTGGAATTTGGGATCCCGCTGCATTTTACCCAGGGGCTTTCACTTGTCGAATCCACTTCAATCACGGCTCTCATCAACCTTCTCAACCTTCCGGCACAAAATTTTGCCACGCGTCTTTTATTCAACAGCCTGCGTTCACCCTATTTCAATTTTGGGCTGGATTGCGCAAATGTCGACAGCCTGGAAGAAATCTCCCGGCGGGAAATTATTACCGAGGGGCTGGATCAATGGCAGGCTGCCTGGGAATCCCTGATCCCGCTCCAGGCAGTGGACCAGGCAGAGCAGTTGGAAGAAGACCTCGACCCAAACCTCCCGAGCGTGGAAAAAGCGCTGGACCTGAGGGGCAAGCTGCAGGGAGTGTTTGATCTCCTCTCGCTTCCTGGAGGCACCCAGGCTTTGACCGGCTGGGTCAGTTGGCTGGAGGATTTGCTCGAACATCTTGGATTTTTTGAAAAAGCTGAAAATGATCCTTTGGAGACTGCCTGTGATGTTTTAAGGGAAACCCTGCGCGCCATGGTCATGAGCGAAGTGGTCACCGGTGCACAGCCCGTTGATTATAAAAACTTTTTGGCGAACCTGTCTGGAATCCTGGGGAGCGCAGCCCTGCCCGAACCTCAGACCCCGAAGCTGCCCGCACTCCTGGTTGGAAGGATGATTGATGCGCGCGGAGTCCGTTTTAAAGCAGTTGCTCTGCTGGGACTCTCGGAAGGCATTTTCCCGCAGGTGGAACGCCCGGATCCCTTCCTGGATGAAGCGCTCAGGAAAACTTTGGGGCTGGAAGAGCGGCTCAACCGCGAACAGGCGGGTCTGTTTTACCAGGCGATCACACGCTCGGACAAGTTTCTCCTGCTGACCCGACCTTATCTATCCGAAGATGGAGAAGCCTGGGAAGCCTCGCCTTTCTGGAAGGATATTGAAAAACGATACGACCCGGCTGCGGTTAGAAGGATTGGTCAGGATCTGACTCTGGCGCTTTCTAACGCGGCATCCAGCCAGGAGCTGTTGTTTGAAGCAATGAAGCGCGGCGGACTGCCTGCAGAATATTCCGAGCTGAACTCCCGCTGGGAAAATTTGGAGCGCGCCGGCGCCGTTCTTCGCTCCCGCTCGGCAAAAAAACCTGAAGGAGAATTTGAGGGGGTCCTGCCGGGTATCACGGCGCAAATGCGTGAAAAGTTCAATCCGCAAATGATCTGGAGCACCTCCAAGCTCGAGGCGTACGGCACCTGTCCGTTCCAATTCTATGTTAAAGAAACACTCAAATTGGAGCCCCGGAGACTCCCTGAATTGGGCATGGACATCAGCCAAAAAGGCAGCCTGCTGCACAAAATACTTGAAGAAACCTTCGCCAGCGCCGCCAATCCATCGGATTTGAGCGAACTGCTTGAAAGGCTTCAGCAAGTCAGCAGGACAGTTTTTTCAACCGCTGCAGCGGATTACGGATTCAGACCCTCTTACCTCTGGTCGCTTGACCAGGCGGAAATGTTAAATACCCTCGAGACGACCATCAGCGCGCTGGTGGAAAAAAGCCAGGGATACCAACCCGTCTATTTCGAACAAAAATTTGGGATGGGAGACACGCCCCCGCTGAAAATCAGCCTGGATGGAGAGCTGATCCTGCTGCGCGGGATCATTGACCGCGTGGATCGAAATTCGCAGGGAAAATGCCGGGTGATCGATTACAAAACTGGGGGCACCTTCAAACTTTCTGACCTGAAGAGTGGTAAACGGCTGCAGCTGCCAATTTATGCCATGGCTGTACAGATCGCCTTGGAATTGGGGCAGGTTGAAGAAGGCTGGTACTGGAACATCCAGGCTGCTGAAACCGGTCAGTTGAAGTTGTCCAGCTTTGCCAGCCCGGAAAATTCTGGCGTGGAAAATGCAATCCAAATTGTCAAATCACATCTCGGGAAAATTGTCGAAGGAATACGCGCGGCGAAATTTCCGCCCAAGCCGCCCAAAAGCGGCTGCCCAAACTACTGCCCGGCGGCACCGTGGTGCTGGCGATTTGAAGCGGGCTGGGGAGCTGAAAAATGAATCCTTCCCTGCCAGAAAAAGTAATTGAGAGCTTTGGATTAACGGATCGACAAAACCTGGCGGCGGTCGAACGCAGGCGCAATGTGGTTGTGACTGCCGGTGCCGGCAGCGGCAAGACCCGCACCCTGGTCGCACGCTATGTTTCCCTCCTGGCTGAAATTCGTGATCCGCGACGGGTGGTTGCGATCACTTTTACCGATAAAGCTGCCCGCGAAATGCGCTCCCGCGTGCGGGACGCACTCATTCAAATGACCCAATCCGCTGGAAGTGAGGCTGAACGGGACCTCTGGCAGGAAATGAGCGCCAGGATGGATTCAGCGCGCATCAGCACCATCCACGGATTGTGCGTCGAAATCCTGCGCAACCACCCGGCAGAAGCCGGTGTGGATCCCCTCTTTGGGGTTCTCGATGAAGGCAAAACCGCAGCCCTGCGCAGTCAAGTGGTCTCTGACGTGCTGAATGGACTGGTGGATGAGGCGCGTTTTGCGCCTCTCTTCCAGGCACTGGGAACTGCAGGGCTAAAACATTTACTGGAATTTATGCTCGAAAACCGGCTGGATGTTCAGGATGCGTTCGCGAACCCGCAGGCAGCTCAGCCTGTGGTGATGGAGTACCTGGAGGAAAGCCTGGCTCTGCCAGAAATTGCAGACTCGATTAAAGAATTAAGAAATATTTCACCCGGCGAGCTGGAAGACGTTGGTCGATTTGAAATCACCATGGATCTGTTATCCCTCTGGGATGAGCTTGAAAGTGCCCTGGCTCGCAAAGACCTGATCCTGTGCGCCGAACTGCTTTATACCCTCAGGCGGGAGAAAATGGATTTGCGGAGAGGGAAACGCGAGTCCCAGGCTAAAGATCTCATGAGAAACCTTCAAGCCGCCTATGATGAATTCCTCAACCCGGTTTTCGGCGGGAAAAACAAGGGCAGCCTGGTCGATCGTCTCACCGAGGATCGATTTGCGATCATCCAGCCTCTGCTTCCCAAGATCTTTGATGCGCTCCGCAAAACTTATTCCGATGTTTTACAGCAGCGCCAGGCACTCGATTTTGATGACCTGGAACACTACGCTGTAACTTTGCTGGGGAATGAAGCGATACGGCTTAAATGGCAGGCAGAACTGGATGCGCTCCTGGTGGATGAATTCCAGGATACAAATGGGCGGCAACGGGTAATCGTGGAATATATCACCGGGGGAACCCCCGGGCGTCTTTTCGTGGTGGGCGATGCGCGCCAATCCATTTACCGCTTCAGGCATGCGGATGTGACTGTCTTTAGAAATATCCAGGCAAGTGTGCAAAAGGCAGAAGGACTGGTGCTGGAACTGGATTTGACTTTCAGGGCGCATGATTTACTTTTGAAAGCCGCCGGTGACATTCTGAGCGAGGTGATGGGCACCCTCGACGACCCGGATAGCCCTTTTGCGGTTCCTTTCAGCCCGATGGTATCATTTCGACTGGAAGCGGGCAGGCAAATCCAGTCCCCCTACTTTGAAGTGATCCTCGGCTGCGCTGAGGATTCAAGCGAGGCTCGCCCGGTGATGGCAGCGACGCTCGCGAAGAGGCTGCTGGATTTAAAAGCCGGGAAACAAATTGGGAGTTGGGATGAAGTTGCGCTCCTTTTCAGAGCCATGACCGGCGCCCATTATTACGAGGCAGCCTTCGAAGAGGCAGGCATCCCGTTCGTAACCATTTCAGGTCGAGGATTCTATGATCGCCCGGAAATCCGCGATGTGCTCAACATCCTGCAGGCATTGACCGATCCAACCGATGATCTTGCCATGGCTGGCGCACTGCGTTCGCCAGCGTTCGGGCTGGCAGACTCTGCCCTTTACCTGTTAAGAATGCAAATGGATGGTATGCATTCCTACTGGCAGGCTCTGCAGGGAGATCTCAGCCTGCTGGATCCTGCCGAAGAAATGAGGGCGATCCGCGCCAGGCAAGTTTTGACGGATTTAATCGGGCTGGTGGACCGGGTTGATGTGGCAGAGTTGATCAAACGGTTGGTGGACGCGACCGATTATCGGGCAATCCTGGCTGCGGCAGGAGGTGAAATCTCCAAATCCGGCCGCCTCTGGCGCAACCTGGATAAATTGATCGATGATGCCCATGCTTCCGGGCAAATCAGCGTGCGTGAATTCCTCAATTATCTTTCAACCCTTTCCGACTCGGGCGCACGCGAAGGAGAAGCGACCGGGGAAGCCCGCGGGGCAGTCAGTTTGATGTCCATTCACAAGGCAAAAGGATTGGAATTCCCATTCGTGGTGCTGGCAGATGCTGGCAGGCAAAAACACAATGGAAACGAAACGGGCATCCTGCTGCCCAATGGAGGGCTGGCGGTCAAAATGACCAGCCAGGACCCACTGATTTACAGCCTGGCAAAGTGGAAGGATGAGATGCAGGAAGACGCTGAATCCAAACGTTTGCTTTACGTCGCCCTGACGCGCGCCAAGGAAAAATTAATCATCAGCGGGCATGCAACCCTGGGTGATAAAGGCTTAAAAATGACAGGCTGGTTAAAGGATATTTTTGAAGCAGTCGAGGTGGATAAGCAGCAGCTGGTCGACGAGATGGGCACGGCTCAAACCGGTCAAACAATATCAGGGCAGCCGGTTCGAATTTTTTGCGGCTCAACCCAGGAGCTGGAAATTTTGAACCCTGGCAAAGCCGCTCCATTTGATTTTCAAGCGGAAACCTTGGGCATCCTGCCGCTCCACCCTGCCCTGGTTCAACCGGATTTGCCATTCCTGGACCCGGAAAAAATGGAAGCAAAACGCAACTGGCGCGCAACCGGCGCATCCAGCCAGGTTTCACAGGCTGCGATCGGTCAGCTGATCCATAAAGCCATCCAACTCTGGGTATTCCCGGGCGATGACCGCTTCATGCCTTTCCTCGAAACCGCCGTATCAAACCTGGAAATTGCCATTCCAGATCAAAGACAGGCGGTTTTCCGCCGGGCGGCGGGACCCCTGCGAAGGTTACGGGATCATCCCCTCTGGCTGGAAATCAATTCGGCGGGGGAAAGACACCATGAAGTGTCTTATTCACGCCTGGTGGAGGGTCATGTGGAAACGGGATATATTGACCTGCTTTACCAAAATGAGGGCGCATGGCAGGTGGTGGATTTTAAAACAGACCGCATCCAAAATGCAATCCAACGCGAACAGCTGGTCGAAGAATATTCAAACCAGGCGGCGCGTTATTCCAGCGCCATCAAGACACTCCTGGGCGGCAAGGTGCAGGTTAAAATCTGTTTTCTGGACGATATGGGTTCAGTTTCATTCGCTGATTGCAGCCAAAATAAATTGGATGGTGATGAGTTTTAAAAGTGAACGATGGGTGCACTCTCATATTGTAAACTTACATTGGAATTAAAAAAGGTAGGACCAAATGTCCCAACGCCAACAGCTTGAACGGATCATGGAAATTGATCGACAGATTCGAAGCGGGAAGTTCCCAAATGCGGAACAACTCGCCCGAGACAACGAGGTCAGCAAGCGTGTCATTTTTAATGATCGCGATTTCATGATCCATCGTTTGGGGGCTCCGATCAAAAATGATCGTGAACGAGGCGGTTGGTTTTATACGGACGAGACCTGGGTCTTACCAGGGGCAATTGTAACAGAGGGGGAGTTACTGGTCTTTTTTCTGTCCATCGAGGTTGCCAGGCGCTACCTGGGAACCTCGATGGAACAAACTCTGCGCAAGGCAATCGAGAAATTTTCCCAGTATTTAAAAGGATCCATCTCAGTCGAATTGGAGACGCTGCGTTCCCATTACAGCTTTTCATCGAATGCACTGGTGATCGCCAATGAACAGGCTTTGCTCGATCTTCACCATGCCATCACCGAATCCAACAGCGTTTGGATGCGCTACTACACTGCCAGCCGGGATGATCACACCGAGCGCACCATTCATCCATATCACCTCGCGAACATTCGGGGCGACTGGTACCTGATTGCATATGATGAATTACGGCGTGGATTCAGGAATTTCTCCATCAGCAGGATCGAAGACTTGAAAATCCTGCCGGATAAATTCAAGCGGGATTCCAAATTTTCGGTCGCGAAGTATATGGGGACGGCATTCCTGGCTGAACGCAGCAGCGAATCGGTCGAGGTGGCAGTGCGCTTTACACCCGGAACTTCCCGTTACATTCGCGAGAGGCACTGGCATGATTCGCAGCAGATTGATGAACTGAGCGATGGCGGGTTAATCATCCGCTTTCAAACCAGCGGATTGGGAGAAGTAAAAAGATGGGTCCTGCAGTACGGCGGCGAGGCTGAAGTGCTGGCTCCTGAGAGCCTGAAAAAAGCCTGCCTGGTCGAAATTGAAAAGATGATGAAGATCTATCATCTCTAATCAACTGAACCAGGGGTGATACGACCTGTCAAAGGTTTTAGCCATCCAGGGGAATGGGGCTGTGGATCAGCCCGTAAAAAGGGGCTGTCCAAAAAGTCTGGGCAGTCCCTTTACAATTTAAAAGGGGAGTGATTCAATAGGGGCATGACAAAACGAAAACCATCCGCCCCCGTGTTCAAGCCGTATGTGATGAACCAAATAGC
>JAJYOU010000016.1 GCA_021795965.1 Chloroflexota bacterium | reverse complement strand
TCAAACCAGATCCCATCCCGGAAGCAATTATTAATACACTTTTATCAGCTGCTGTGCAGGCGCCTAATCATTTTAAAGTTCGACCCTGGCAATTTGTGGTTCTCACCGGGGGAAGCCGGGAAAAATTTGGTGAGTTCCTGGCAAAAAATCTAGCGAGAAATTATTCTGACTCCACCCAGGAACTTTTGGAAAAAGCCCGCCTGAAACCTTTGCGTGCCCCGTTGGTGATTGTCCTGGCTACTGCCAGGCCAGAAGATCCTCGAGTGGATGATATCGAGAATGTTTGTGCCACCGCTGCTGCCGGTCAAAACATATTGCTGGCAGCTCATTCTCTTGGGCTGGGAGCCATCTGGCGCACGGGAAATGACGCCCGCGACCCGGAAGTCAAAAATTTTTTTGGATTCCATCCAGATCAGCATTTGCTCGGATTTTTATACATTGGATATCCCGAGATGACCGAGTTCCATTATCCTGAAAGACCCTCGTTTGAAGATCGCACCACCTGGATGGGATAAAAAATTCAATCTTAACTTGGCGAGCTTTTGGAAAAATGATTTTTGAAAAAGGATTGTGGGATCTGAAAGCTTAATTCATTTTCTGTTGGTAAGGTAAATTGGAAGAAAAGTTTAAACTATTTTACTAATTATTTCATTTTGGTCGTGCTGTAGGTTATGGATGTTGAAAAAAATTGCGGTAGATTAACTTCTTTTCGCTAAAATAATTCTTAAATAGGGTTGGTTTTTGCTTGATTTCTGGGTCAAAATCCATATAAAAAGTACAAAAAAACCGTCCTTGACGATTTTTACACAAGGGAGTATATTGCAAATGCAAATTTAACCCTCGTTAGGCCAGGCGGCTGCAAGGTACACAGGCCATTGCCCTGAAATGTCGAGAGACACTCAAGGGTAGACCAGGTGAAGTCGGATTAAGGCTTCATTCAAAGTGGCTGGGATTAATTCCTTACGACGCGCAGTGTCAAAGCTAAACAAGGAGGTGTTGATGGCATATTTTTGTTCGCCATTTTCTTGCCTCCTGTTTGTTAAACGGGAGGTTTATTTTTGCCGCCGTGCCTGGTTCAACCAAAATTAAAGCACGGTTGGGAAGGAGGTTTGCGCGTGGACGCTGATAGTCTTAGAACCAGTCGAATTTATTGCTGGCCTAGTTGCGATCTGTCTCATCAGTTGAAAATGTGCACTTTCTTCTCAAATAGCATGGTTATTTTGTGCTGATTTGATCCAATAGGGAAGAATTTTATGACTGAGTTGAAACACCGCCTAGCTGCCAGAGCGAAGGTGGTGTTTTTTATTTGATTTTTTGGTTGTCGTTTGAATGTCGATCTTCCGTGGCAAGACGGAATTTTAAATGTAAAGTAGACAATCAGAGGATGGAGGTACTTATGGCATTCTTAAGCGAAATTTTAGGTCGTACAGTAACAGATTTGGATGGAAATTTTGTCGGGAAAATCGATGATTTAATAGCAGCTGAAAAGCTTGAATTTACTCATCCGGTCGTGGAAGCCATCGTGATCGAACGCAAAGAAGGAAAATTGACAGCTCCTTATTCAATTGTGATGTCGCTTTTTGCTCCTGCAATTCCGCTTAAATGTCACGTCGAAGACATCCCGCCATATTCCATACGCGAAAGTGATATTTATCTTTCTCGCGACGTTCTCGATAAACAAATTATTGATACTGATGGAGCAAGAGTCATCAGGGTGAATGATCTTGAGTTGGTCAGGGTGAATGGAACTTTGTATGTCAGCAACGTCGACGTGGGAATCATGGGAATTTTGCGCCGGATTGGACTTGAACGCGCAGCCAATAAAATTAAATCTGGCCTCCATATCCCATTAAACGCAAATTTTATTTCCTGGGATAACGTCGAACTTTTACGCCATGATCAATTCATGCGGCTGAGGGTGCCAGTTGAAAGCCTGGCAGATCTTCACCCGGCGGACCTGGCTGAAATTCTGAGTGATTTAAATAAACTTGAGTCAGGTCAGTTTCTCGATTCCATGAACGTTGAACAAGTGGCAGATGCGCTGGAACAGGTGGAAACTGATTTTCAGGCGAGCCTGGTGGAAGACATGGATGATGAGAGAGTCGCTGATGTCCTGGAGGAAATGGACCCGGACGAAGCGGCAGACCTGCTGGCAGAGCTGCCCGTTGAGCGCAGCCAGCGCCTGGTATCGTTAATGGAAAAGGAAGAAGCGGAAGATGTCAAACATTTGTTGACATTTCCGGAAGACTCTGCAGGCGGAATCATGACCACCGATTACGCCACCGTGCCACCAAATATCACGGCAGAACAAGCCATCAAACTCCTGCGCGAAACAGCGTCGGATATCGATACATTAATCAATGTCTATGTAACAGATGTTGAAAAACACTTGATCGGAGTTTTTTCATTGACCGAGCTGATATTTGCAGATCCAAATGCGTTGGTAAGCGATTTCATGGAAGACCGGATCAAGTCGGTTCACACATTGGATGATCAGGATGAAGTTGCCCAGATTATCACCAAGTATGATTTGCTGGCTGTGCCAGTTGTGAATGAAGAAAACGTTATTCAGGGAATTGTCACTGCCGATGATGCCCTTGACAAAATCATCCCCACTGCCTGGAAGAAAAGACTTCCAAGATTTTATCGCTAATTCCATCGGGAAATATTGTCATGAGCCTCGATTTCAATACAAAAAACAACCGGCATTTTTATAATATTTTATGGAGAAAGGTCCTCCTTTTCTTGACTGTTTTTGGACCTGCAACGATTACAGCCATGGCGGATAATGATGCCGGTGGAGTGGCAACCTACTCGATTGCAGGAGCGAAGCTTGGTTACCCGATTCTTTTCCTGCTGCCAATCATTACCCTGCTTTTGGCAGTTACCCAGGAAATGGGGATGAGGCTAACCGTTATTTCTCGCAGGGGTCTGGCAGATCTGATCCGGGAAAAATATGGGGTTCGGGCTGCAATTTTCATGTTCATCGCTTTATTGATTGCCAACATTGGCACCTTGGTGACTGAAATATCGGCGGTTAAAACCACCAGCGCCATGTTTAATGTTCCCCAGGTGCCTGCAATCATCGCCATTGTTCTGCTGTCATTTTTAGTCATTATTCGCGGAAATTATAAATTTACGCAAAATATCATGCTGCTTGCCACCGTGTTTTTTTTGGCTTATATCTTTTCTGCTTTCAAAGCCCGACCAGATTGGGGACTCGCCTTGTCCAATTTGGTTTATCCACACGGAGTCGAATTTTCGAATGTTTATATGCGTGATTTTCTCATCATTGGTATGGGTGTGCTGGGGACCACAATTACCCCTTGGGGACAATTTTTTATCAGCAGTTTCGCATCCGATAAGAAGATTGAAAAAGGTAAGGTTGGTCTCTCTCAGGTTGAAACTTACCTGGGCGCTTTCCTGACTGATTTTTTCTCATTTTTCATGATTGTCGCAACCGCCGCCACCCTCTACGTCAACCACATTAATCTTCAATCCGGAGACCAGGCTGCGATGGCAATCCAGCCATTCGCTGGTCAACTTGCAGGTGTGCTCTTCGCTGTTGGCATTCTTAATGCGGGTTTCATGGGTTTGGTGGTTGTCTCGCTTTCAACCGCCTATGCATACGCAGAATTTTTTGGCGTTTCTGGCAGTCTGGATGATTCCTTTAAAAAAAGCAAGACTTTTTATGTTCTTTACACCCTTCAACTTGTCATCGCTGTGTTGGTGTCAATTTTTACCAACGTCTCACTATTCCAGATTGCAGTTATTACTCAGATTATTAACGCCATAGCTTTGCCGCTCGTATTTTTCTTCCTGATTAAATTGACGAATGACAGCGAATTAATGGGAGACTATGTAAATAATAATTTCCAGAAATGGTTTTCAATTATATCCTCAGGGGTCATCGTCATTGCATCCATCTTCACAGTGATTTCGATTTTCTTCTAATAACTAACCAAAATTGGAGGGCTGATTCCAAAATATCATCAGGTTTCAAACTTATCAATTAATTGAATTTTCTTCAGGGAAAAATTATTTTCCCTGTTTTTCTGCTTGCAGCGATACTTTTTTTGCCAGCAGATAACCATCTTCCAGGACCCCGGTAACAGTTACATCAGATGCGTTCGGGAAAAAGCTGGGGGATCGTGAAACCGGATAAATCACGAGGGTGTTTTCATTTCCCACGAGAAAGAACACCAGCCTGGCTTGATCCATTTTTCCATACCCAAGCTTCGCGGTTCCCGGTTCGCCTTCTCCGGCATCGTACCAGCGCGGGTAAATTGCCCGACCTCGAACGAGGATTTCACCTTGGTTGGAGGGTGATAAGCTCTGAATTGGTTCGTTGAATTGCCTCGGGAAAACCATTTCTGTCAGAGGCAGGCTCGAACCAATCAGGAATATCACCAGCCCAACCACCCAGGCAATTTTTCCCGATTGCTTGGATGCCTGTTTGGGATTTTTATTCTCGATTATTACGCTGGCATGTAAAGTATTAAAGTTAAAAATTAAATTCGCCAGGGTGAACATCCCCGCGAAACTGTACATATAAACTGCCCAATCTACAGGCAGCAAGAAGCGATCGCCGGAACTAAGGAAGAGGGCAGTCCCGGCATTATAAAACAGGCTCAGGATCAGGGGCAATAAACCAATTAATCGATGCCCCTGATAAACCCATGCCAAACCAAGCCCAAGAAAAATAATATAAAGGAGAATTAAAAATACTTGTCCTGGTCCCGGTTGACCATTCCAAGTTTGCCAGAAGGCATGTTTTGGCCAGATTAATTCAGAAGGGCTTTTCAATTGATCGCGCAGCGGAAAGATGAGCAGATTCCCAATTTCGTTATTCCAGAAATGGTCATTGGCTGATCCAAGAATTTTTTCCGGGTTTTCGCTCAGGCTCTTCCAAGCGAGCCCTGCCATCCTGCTGGAATATTGCGCTTCATTTTCTCCGGGCAGGTGAGGGATTAAATCATTGCCGTTGTTGCCGCTCCAGCGCCGGGCAAGAACCATGGTCTGAGAAATAGGGTTATCGAGCACCAATCCCCCTGTTGCGACATAATTCCGCAGCACCCAGGGCGTCAATGCCAGGATCACTCCCAGGACCATTAATAGTGAACCGGTCAGCCATCTTTTCTTTTCTTTGATGGCATAAAAACCAATTGGAATCACCGCTGCCAGGAAGACCAGGCTCTGAAGCCGAACCAGGGCGCTCAAACCTAGGATGCCGCCGGCAGCAAGTGGAAACCAGGGCGCTTGAGATTTTTTTAACCATTTCAAAACAATCAGGGTAAAAAGGCTTAATAACAAAGCTGCTGGGATTTCAGAAAAATATAATTTGGAATAGGAATAATTTAAGGCGAAAGGAGCCGCAGCATTGGTGGTCAAATCCCTGAAAATAGTGATCCATGCCAAACCCAGCCCGATTGGTCGACCAGCAAGTTCTTTGCCTAAAAAATAAAGTATTACCGGGAAAGCTGCCAGAACCAGGGTCTGCAGGAAAATCACCCGCAGGTAATTTTGACCTGCAAGGAAATGCAGCCATGTCAGAAAAGTGATGTATAGCGGTCTGGTGGGCACATCAGGCCAGAGGAACCCGTTTCCCACCAGGGCAGATTGAGCATATTGTGCATAAATCAGGGCATCAGAAAAAGGGTAGATTTCAAAGTTGGGAGCCCGCGGGGGAGTGGCAAAAAATCCAGCCCGAATCGGTGTTGCTAGCCAAATTACGCAGGTAAAACCGTAGACTATCAGAGCTGTCACGGAATCTTTTCGGAGAAAATCGAAATGTTTTTCAAGCGACAAAAATACCAGGGCAGCAATGATCCCCGATAAAATTTGCCACTCCAGTACAGGGGTCGTTGGAGTGCCCCAGGAACCATCGTTGGTCCGGGTAATGCCTGCCCCTGTGATTGCGATCAGGATGGCGATGATCAGGATGATTCCAATAAAAACTAGGGGAATTCGTGGATGAATTCGCGCAGAAGTTAGGCCATGATTGTTGTCCCTGTAATTGAAAAATTGAAAGACAGCAAGCTCAGCAGCCGATAAGGTCAACCAAACAAAGAACGGAGCTAGCCGAATGTAGTAGATCGTGAAAAGGTATTCGGAATTTTCCCCCAGGGATTTAAAAACAAACAGGACTAACGGACTCGAGATTGCGACCAGGATGGAATTAATAAAGATAATCCTGTGCATCCTGCCGGAAACAGGAGGCAGTTTGTTATGGAAAACAAACAACAATGCTGAGCCCGTTGCCAGGAAGAAGGATGCTCCGTATAATGCCAATCGCGAACCTGAATAACCTCCAAAAAGATTACCCACGGTGGACTTTGGCAGCATGATCAGCCAGGCTGTGGCAGCCAGACCCTGTAAAAACCACAGGCTAAATAATTTTTGGCGGGATGTCATGGCGATGATAAGGTCAGGGTAAAAATGGGTGAAATAATCACTCTAATTCGAGAGGGAAAATAAAATTAATCATATCATATTGCCGTTTTTCACTGGCGCTTAAAGAGTCCATTCGAAAACTTGTTTTAAAAATATGGCGAATCTTTAAACAGATTCTTGATATTATTAAAAATCCATTGACCAGTGATATTAAACAGGCTAAAATCTGTCCGCTATGTTTGAAAATTTAACCAACCGACTCAATCAGGTATTTGATAATTTACGCAAAAGAGGGAAACTCTCTGAAGCGGATGTGGATGCTGCGCTCAGGGAAGTTCGCCTGGCTTTGCTGGAAGCAGATGTTCATTACAGCGTCGTCAAGAGTTTCATCGCCAAGTTGCGCGAGCGGGCAGTCGGGTCGGAAGTATCCAAAGCTCTTAGTCCTGGTCAACAGGTAATCAAAATTGTCAATGAGGAACTTGTCGCCACTTTGGGCGAAGCTGCGCCACTCAATTTAACCGGGGAAAAACCCCGCGTAATTATGGTTGTGGGTCTTCAAGGCTCCGGGAAAACCACCCAGACCGGCAAACTTGCGCGTCTTTTAAGGGCCAAAGGCGAACGCATCATGCTGGTGGCAGGAGACCCATACCGCCCAGCGGCGATCCAACAACTGCAGCAACTCGGCGAGCGCGTCGGCGTACCGGCGGTTGTGGACACCAGCAAGAAGCCGGCAGATCTGGCAGCTTTCGCCCTGGACCAGGCTAAAAAAGGCGGTTACACGGTCATGATCGTGGATACCGCCGGTCGCTCCCAGCTTGATGAAGCTTTGATGGCTGAATTGAAAGCGATTGAGAAAAAAGTTCAACCGGTGGAAGTTTTGCTCGTCATTGATTCGATGATTGGTCAGGAAGCGTTACACATTGCTGAAGGATTCAGGGATTCTGTTGCCATCACTGGTCTGATCCTGACAAAAATGGATGGCGACGCTCGCGGTGGAGCTGCAATCTCCATTCGCTCGGTGACGGGTGTTCCGATCAAATTCCTCGGCACCGGTGAAAAACTCGACGCAATCGAAATCTACGACCCCGCCCGAATGGCTTCACGGATCCTGGGAATGGGAGACATGATCGGTCTGATCGAAAAAGCTGAGGCGGCTTTCGATTCTCAGAATGCGCAAAAACAAGCCGAAAAAATGATAAAGGGTCAGTTGGATCTGCAGGATTGGCTCGACCAGATGCGGCAGATGCGCAAGATGGGTCCCTTAAGCCAAATTCTTGAAATGCTCCCCGGTCAACTTGGACAGGCAGCGAAAGGGGTCGATCCAAAGGATGTTGAAAATAACTTCAAGCAGATTGAAGGGATCATCAATTCAATGACCCGGCAGGAACGGCAAAACCCTGATATTCTGAATGCATCCCGCCGGCGGCGCATCGCAACTGGCTCTGGACGTGAGGTGCAGGATGTCAATCGCCTGATCAAACAGTTCCGTGAGACTCAAAAATTAATGAAAACCCTGCAAAAAACAGGCATAAAGGGTCTTCCGAAGCTATTTGGATAAAAACCACCTTTATTAAAATTCATTTCTCAGGTAAAATTACATTTCGGGCAAATCAGACTTTCGGATGGCACTTCCTTCGTGCCAACCTCATCCCCAGGTGCTGATGCCAACCATCGGAGGGTATGTACCTCGGTTGCATGTGTAACCTCAGTCATACTCATCAATTCAAAATAATAAGGAGCAAGTAAATTCCATGGTTCGCATTCGTTTACGTCGGGTTGGTCTCAAGAATCAACCATCTTATCGTATTGTTATCCAGGACTCAGAAAAACCCCGCGATGGGCGTTTCCTTGAAATCGTCGGTTTTTACAATCCTCGCACAAACCCTTCCACTTTAACCATCGATGAAGCTCGTGTTTTTGACTGGATGGGCAGAGGTGCAAAACCCACTGAATCGGTCGCTCAATTATTTAAGACCACTGGCACCGCTGATCGGTTCGCTCGTCTTCGCAAGGGTGAAGCTCTCGAAACCCTGGTTGAAGAAGGCAAAGCTGCCGAAGTTAAACGCGCTGCTCCAGTTAGAACCAGCGAAAAATAATTTTAACCCTCCGGAGCTGATCAATTAATTTTTATTGACGATTTCCAGCAATAATTAGAGGAGCAAATGAAAGCTCTGACTGAATACATTGCCAAAGCCCTTGTTGAAAACCCGGAACGCGTGGAAGTAAATCAATCCCACCAGGGCAGCCGTGTTCGAGTGGAACTTAAAGTTTCCAAAGAGGATATGGGACGGGTGATTGGGAAAAGTGGCCGTGTTGCCAATGCCATTCGCATCCTTTTGCGTGTGGCAGCTGAACGTGAAGGTCAACAGGTCACACTGGATGTTCTGGAACCATAATGACTCATGTAAAAGCATTAGATAATGCAATCGGACCAGGCTCGCCTCAGGCAGGCGAGCCTGGTCTGTATCTTGTCGTAGGTACTTTGCGTCGCCCGCATGGCATCAGGGGAGATTTACTTTTCGAAATCGAAACCAATTTTCCCGAAAGACTCGCACCCGGAACATTTGTCTTTTGTGGTGAAAAAAAAATCCGTTTAAAAATTACCCGCCGTCGCGATAATAACAAGTCATTGATCCTGGGTTTCGCGGGAATTTCAAATCCCGAACAGGCGTCCAAATATTCCAATAAAGTGCTCTACGTTTCTGCTGAAGACCGCCCACCTTTGCCAGATGGCGAATATTATCATCATACGATCCTCGGATTGACTGTGCAGGATGAAACTGGCACCCAGCTTGGAATTATTCGCGAGATTATCGAAACAGGCGCGAATGACGTCTATGTTGTTTCACCCGATTCACCTGCTAAAAATAAAGAGATTCTCATTCCTGCGCTTAAGGAAGTAATCCTCGAAGTCAACCTGGAAAAACAATTCATGCGTGTCCATTTGCTTCCAGGTTTGTTGGATGAACCCGAAAAGGACGAGTGAATTAACTTCGCCAGCCGTTATTGATAAGCCTTCCATGGATGATAAACCATATTGGGTTGGATTTACCCTGGTCAAGGGAATTGGGGCGGTACGCTTTCAGGCGCTTTTGCATCATTTTGGAGATGCCAAAACCGCCTGGAACGCATCTCCCTTCGAACTTGCCTCGGTGGGTCTGGGTCTTAAAATCAATGAACGCATCATCCAGATTAGAAAGAGTCTGAATCTGGATGAGTATATGACCCAGCTTGAAAAAAAGAACATTAAAGTTATTACCAGGCTGGATTCAAATTACCCCTCCCGGTTGAAAGAGATTTCTTCACCTCCTCCCGTCCTTTACGTCCGGGGAGAGCTGACCGCTGAAGATGCCTGGGCAGTTGGAATCGTCGGTACACGTGGCCCATCATCCTATGGGAGACAGGTGACAGAAGACATGGCGAATGTCCTGGCTCAAAATGGGGTCTCAGTTGTCAGCGGTCTAGCGCGGGGGGTGGATGCAATTGCCCATTCAGCTGCATTAAAATCCGGTGGAAGGACCATCGCCGTGATGGGTTCAGGCGTGGATATTATTTATCCGCCTGAGCATCGTCAACTGGCAGAAAAGATCATTTCCCAGGGTGCCATCATCTCGGATTATGCCCCTGGAACTCCACCAGATAGCATTAATTTTCCTCCCCGAAACAGGATTATCAGTGGTTTGTCCATGGCAGTAGTCGTGGTCGAAGCTGGAAAAACCAGCGGCTCCCTGATTACTGCGGGATTTGCCGCGGATCAAGGCAGGGATGTCTTTGCAGTTCCCGGTCCGATTTATTCGCCGCTTAGCGTTGGTACGAACCAGCTCATCGCAACCGGAGCCGGTGTATATTTGCAGCCTTCGGATATACTTGAATCGCTGGACCTTGTCAGAAATGTTGAAAGACGTGAATTTCGCAAGATTGTCCCCGCTGATGGTACCGAATCAGCCCTGTTCAATTTTTTAAACACTGATCCTGTCCATGTCGATGAGATTAGGGCGCAACTCGATTTGCCGATTGAAAAAATTACAGCTGCCCTGACCATGATGGAGCTGAAGGGCATGGTTCGACAGGTGGGTGGAATGAATTACGTTGCAGTCAAGGATGAGTCGGGTGAATATAATTTATAAAAGCGTATAATCTTTCAAAAGACCGGATTTTTTTACCTGGCTGATTGATTGAAATTTCAGGAATAAAATCGATTCCACGGGTTCGTATTCAGACTTAATCTAAATCAATTTAGGGTATTTTATGGATCATACATATGCAGTGATCATGGCTGGCGGTGGCGGCACACGTCTCTGGCCAATTTCCAGAAAAGAAAAACCAAAACAACTTTTACCTCTTCTTGGAGAAACCACCTTATTCCAGGAGACAGTTCAACGTTTGGAGGGCATCTTCCCACCAGAACGAATTCTGGTGGTAACGGTTGACGGGCAGGCGAAGGAGATGCAGAAGCAAGTTCCTCAAATTCCTGCCAGGAATTACCTGATAGAACCCGAGCCCAAGGGTACTGCTTCGGTGGTGGGCTTGGCGGCAGCAATCCTGCATCAACGTGATCCGGAAGCCATTATGACAGTTTTACCTTCTGATCATTTCATCCGAAACCACGACCTATTCGATTATCTCCTGCGTGCTGCGGTGGACGTCGCCAAAAGCGGTTTTCTTGTAACTCTCGGAATCACTCCGACCTATCCCGCAACTGCTTATGGTTATATTCAACAGGGTTCAAGAATACACGGAAATTTTAGGTACCCAACCTATGAAGTGATTCGCTTTAAGGAAAAGCCAGATGATGCTGCTGCCCAGCAAATGCTGCAACAGGGAGGTCATTCGTGGAACAGTGGCATGTTTGTCTGGACGACTGATAAGATTCTCGAGGAAATAGCACGCCAGATGCCGGTCCTGGCGCAATCGCTTCAAAAAATTATGGCAGTCGTTGATTCCTCCCAGATGCAACCAGTCATCAAATCGATTTGGCCAACACTGGTATCAGAAACAATAGATTATGGCATCATGGAAAAAGCGGAAAATGTCGCTGTCCTGCCAGCCGGAGGCTTGGGTTGGAGTGATGTTGGCTCCTGGGATTCTCTTTTTGAGGTTCTTCTTCCCGATATGCACGGAAATGTTGGAGTTAATTCCCAGCACCTCTCTCTGGATTCTAACAATACTCTGATTTACAGCGCCCCGGGAAATGATCGTTTAATTGTTACAATAGGCATCGATGAAATTGTTGTGGTGGATACAGCAGATGTCTTAATGGTTTGTAAATCTGACCAGTCCCAAAAAGTTCGAGATATTGTTGAACATTTGAAGCAACATCATCTCGAACGCTACTTGTAATAATCTTTGACTCGCTGTGATAACATGAACACCATCTTTTGATCAGTGAGACAAACGGAGGTTTAATGGAAGCTTATTGTATGAAGTGTAAGGCGAAAAGAGAAATTCTCAATCCGATCGCGACATTTAATAAATCTGGTGCACCCGTGACCCGTGGGACCTGCCCAGTTTGTGGCACAGCTTTATTTAGAACGGGCCGGACGGATGCTCACACCGGATTGGTAGCACCGAAAGTTGAAAAAGCCGAGCCCAAACGGAAAGGAAAACTTGTCATCGTGGAATCTCCAGCCAAAGCGAAAACAGTGGGTCGTTTTCTTGGCAAGGATTACACCGTCAAGGCTTCCGTTGGTCATGTCAGGGATCTTCTCAAGTCACAACTTTCTGTGGACGTTGATCATAATTATGAACCGAAGTACCGCGTTCCAAACGAAAAAAAACCGCTGGTGAAGGAACTGAAACAACTGGCAAAATCGCATGCAGAAATTTACCTGGCGACCGACCCGGACCGTGAAGGGGAGGCAATTTCCTGGCACCTGTTTGAAGCCCTTGAAATTGATCCGCAGCGTACCCACCGGGTCACTTTTCATGAAATTACTGCCCCGGCGATTGCAACCGCTTTCAGTCATTCCCGCGCCATCGATATGAATCTCGTCAACGCCCAACAGGCTCGAAGAGTCCTGGACCGGTTGGTGGGTTACTCCATCAGCCCAATCTTATGGGAAAAAGTCCGTGGACGGCTTTCGGCTGGTCGTGTCCAGTCAGTCGCGCTCAGATTGATCGTGG
This sequence comes from Chloroflexota bacterium, assembly GCA_021795965.1. Taxonomy (GTDB): domain Bacteria; phylum Chloroflexota; class Anaerolineae; order Anaerolineales; family Villigracilaceae; genus UBA5195. Next base: position 40,039 of record JAJYOU010000016.1, on the reverse strand, counting down.
AGCGAGAAGCAGAGATCAATGATTTCAACGCCCAGGAATACTGGACGGTTGCTGCTGAATTTAAACCGATTCATGGTAAGGCAAAAACCGCCTTTGTTGCCAAATTATCCCGCATTGTTGACCAGGAATGTGATCTGCGCAGCGAAGCTGATGCCCTTGAGGTGCTTTCACACCTTGAGAATCGAATTTTCTCTGTAAAAAAAGTCAAGCGCGGAGAACGCAGGCGAAAACCTTCTGCCCCTTTCATCACATCCACCTTGCAGCAGGAAGCTTCCCGTCGCTTGGGTTTTACTGCCAAGCGCACAATGGCTTTGGCGCAGGGGCTTTATGAAGGGATTGACGTCGGTGATGGCGGCGCGACCGGTTTGATCACCTATATGAGAACCGATTCGACCAACATATCTGATCTGGCGCAAAAAGAAGCGCGCGAATATATTTCCAACCGTTATGGCAATGAATATTTGCCTTCTCAGCCTCCTGAATATAAGACCAAAGTCGCCGGCGCCCAGGAAGCTCATGAAGCCATCCGACCCACATCAGCCTTTCGTTCGCCTGAAAAAGTAAAACCTTACCTGGATTCATCAATGTTCAAGCTCTACCAGTTAATCTGGCAGCGCTTTATTGCCTCCCAGATGGAAATGGCAATATACGATACTCTCTCGGTCGATGTCGCAACCGAAGCCGACGGGAAAGAATATTTATTCCGGGCTTCCGGCTCCACTGTTCGCTCCCCTGGCTTCCTGGTCGTATACGAGGATGTACGCGACGAGGATGCCAAACCTGTTGAGGGGGAGGGTGAGGAAAACGTTCGCATACCGAATGATATCAGCGAAGGACAAATCCTCGATTTAATCAGGTTTATCAAGGAACAGCATTTTACCGAACCACCTCCCAGGTACTCCGAGGCTTCCCTGGTTCAGGCACTCGAAGCGAATGGAATTGGACGGCCATCCACTTATGCACCAATCATGTCGACCATCCAGGATCGCGGATATGTTATTCGTGTAGATAAACGACTCGAACCGACCGAAACAGGCATCCTGGTTAATGAAATGATGACCAGTTATTTCCCTGAAATCATTGACTTGGGATTTACTGCAGTCATGGAGGATGACCTTGATAAAATTGCGGATGGCGAAGCTGATTGGATCAAGGTAATTGATGAATTCTACAGGCCATTCGCGGTTAAGGTGCAAAAAGCCCAAGCAGAAATGCCCGTTCAAAAATCAGGTCCTGAACCGCTTGGACGCCCGTGTCCGATCTGCGGCAAAGACTTGGTGATCAGGTTTGGAAGATTTGGTAAATTTATCTCTTGTGCCGGATTCCCCGAGTGTCGATATACCGAACCCTGGCTGGAAAAAATAGGGGTTGAATGCCCGAAGGATCATGGTGATATCGTCGAGAGAAAAACCCGAAAAGGGCGGTTATTTTATGGCTGCGCAAATTATCCAGTTTGCGATTTCACCTCCTGGAAACGCCCCCTTCCTCAACCTTGTCCCAATTGCGGCGGAATGCTTGTGATTTCGACCAAAAAAGAAGCTGTTTGTCTTAATTGTTCCTCGACCTACCTGCTGGAAAAAATCGTCGCCGAGGCAGCTTGACGAAATGGAATCAAAAATATACTCACAACAATAAATTCCTGTATAATGAATGAAATGTTCGTTCTATCATAGGAGCGCGTTATGAATTATTCTGAATTGGTAAAACGACCTGCAGTAATTGGTGTTGCTGCCTTTATCCTGGGCATTTTAGCTGGCTTAATCTGGGGGTATGGCATCGCACCGGTGGAATGGGTTGATGCCGCTCCAAATTTATTGCGCGCCAATTATCAACAGGATTACTTGAGAATGACGATTGACTCTTACCGGGTCAACGCGAATGAAGACATGGCAGTCCAGCGGTTTTTAGCCCTTGGTGACAAAGGCGCTGAAACCTTCCAGGCAGTCAAGAATAATCCCGGCACTGTTGATCCGAATGTCATCAAGATCTTTGGGGATTTGCTCAGCCGTAAAAATGCCCTGGCACCACTCCCCGGCTCAACCGCTGCGGTTTCACAGACGAACAATAGTGCTTCTTCAGGGAATTTGGCTGTCACCATATCGATTATCGTGGGCGGATTACTCGCCGTCGGCGCGGTTGGAGGGGCAGCCTGGCTTTATCGCAACCGTTCACGCCGCGCTCCTTCACATTTTGGTACACCTCCCCCAGCAGGAGCAGCAGTAAACCGGGTTGGGGACCAGGCAGATTACACTTCAGCTGGAGAATCTCCGCCCCTGGCGCAATACGTGGCTACTTATGTTCTGGGTGACAACCAATTTGATGATTCATTCAGTATCGACTCGCCCTCAGGTGATTTCCTTGGCGAATGTGGCGTGGACATCTCTGAAACCATTGGCGTTGGCGACCCCAAAAAAGTCACTGCATTTGAAATCTGGTTGTTTGATAAAAACGATATCCCCACGGTTACAAAAGTATTGATGAGTCAACACGCGTTTGATGATGAAGCAATTCGCACCAAGCTTGAAGCCAAGGGCGAATTGATGTGTGTTCAACCTCAAGCTCAAATAATTCTGGAAACTCAAACATTGCAGATGAGCGCAACCATCACCGACATGCAATATGGTCAGGGAGCGCTTCCAGATAACAGTTATTTTGAGAGGTTTACACTCGAATTGGCAGTTTGGACTCGAAAATAGACTTTTTAATTCTCAAGTTGGAAATGTTTTCAATCAGTAAATCAACTGGGATGATGATTTATAATTGCTCCATGCCAGTTATTAATAATGTCACCCGTTTTTTGGACTCAAAAAAAATAAAATATACAGCCTTTGAAACACCCATCGAGAAGTTGGGTGCTTTGGAAACCGCCAGGATTTTGAACCTCCCGCCTGATCAGGTTTTTAAATCTATCGTGATTGTTCGTGTCAAACCAGGGAAACCCATTCTTGCGGTCATTCCTGGACCTTCTGAGGTGGATTTAAAAGCTGTCGCGGCAGTAGTTGGGGAAAAGAAAGTCAACCTGCCGACCGAAAGACAGGCTGAATCTTTGACCGGTTTACTTGCGGGGGGAATCTCACCCCTGGCGTTGATTAACCGCGGATTCCAGGTCTTGATTGATATATCTGCACGGAATTTCGAAAGGATCAACGTTTCAGGTGGTCAGCGGGGATTAAATATTGCGCTTTCTCCTAAAAATCTCGCAGACCTCACAAAAGCCAGGTTTGCTGCTATAGCGACAGATGTCAGCAAGGACGAATTGGCTTAATCAAAATTGAAGGATTCGAAATTCATATCCTTAAATAAATGGGGTGCCTTCACATAAATTCCGCGACCTGTGACTGCCACCGTGCCATCCACAAGACGAATTTCACTCCGGGTTAAAATTTTTCGTGGCAGCACTTCTACTATTTCAGCCAGGATGGTCATCTCCACCCCAAGCGGAACGGGTTTTTTGTAATTGATTTCCAGGTTCACGGCAACAACACTATATCCAGATGACCAGATAGCTGCACCCATGGCTTCATCCAGCACAGCAGCAGACGCTCCACCATGGACATACATCGGGGGACCCTGATGGGCAATGGTAAACACCTTCGTGGCATGAATTCTGCCCTGTTCGTCTCGTAACCAGATCATTCCGATGCTTTTTGGATTTTGCGTCCCGCAGACGAAGCATGGACCGTGTTCGGGTATTTTCACTAAATTATTATCCAATTTCCAACCTTCTTTGATTTAAGAATATCAGCCTGTAAGCATGACTCTCTTCCAGGGTAGCACTCAGGCTGCTTTGGATGGAATCTATTTCACCGCGATTATTCCCTGCTCCCACTTTGATTGATACCAGACCATCCCCAGAAATTATAATTGTAAACAACCCTTTTAATTCCAGCCATTTTAAACCTAATTGGATGGTTAGATTGGTCTGGGCTGTCGCCGCCGCCAAATGTTCAATCGTTGTCTGCCCATCCTTGTTTTTCAGGCTGAAATTTACCAGTCCAGCCAGTCGCTTCAGGAATGTTTGCGGATCATCCATGCGTGGGTCAATTCCAAAAATTAGTATTCTTTCTGGTTTTGTTTTCTCAATCGCATTCAGTAATTCCTGCCTTGAAGGTGGCAGTGTCCAGATGATCAGGGTTTTGACTGGTTCAAACTCGGTTCGATCTTTTCCCTGGATTGCTTTCTTTTCTTCTCCCTCTGCCCAGACTAGTGTGGTGGTTGAGTCCCTTAAGTTTTTTAGAGATTTGGCGGGATCTTCGCAATTTCGCAAGTCGATCAGTTCAGGAGCAGCGTTTTTAACCTCGATTTTCGGATATTCGACCAGTCTGTAATCAATCATTTCCAGCTGAGCTTGTGGTGTTCCCTGCCAGTCGCTGGTGCGAATGGAAAAAGACAGGTCGAACTTGCCATTGGGCAGGTCTGTATCGCCACCATTCCACCATAAAACCTGGCTGCTAAAGCCGTATTCATCGCGTACTTTCAACCTGCGGTGATCCCTATATTTTCCAATTTTGGCAGATGAAACAAGTGTCAGGTTCCGGGCTGCCAACGTGATTTTTGGGTTTCCTGGACCAAATGGCGCAAGCATCTCCACCTGGCTTGCCAGGGTCAAATCAGCTTCAGCCAGAGAAGTCCAGGCATCGATTTCCAGGACGCTCTCCTCCGTTTGGGACGTTTCCATCATTTCGCGGATCGTTTTCCCCAGCTTGTGACGAAATTCAGGCAGGTTTTCCGGGTCCAGAGAAAGCCCGGCTGCCATAGGGTGTCCGCCGAAACCAGTTAACAAGTTTTGCTGAGTAGTGATGGCTTCGGTGATATTCACTCCGTCAATTGAACGGGCGGAGCCGCGGGCTGGTTGTCCAGGAGCGGTGGTTAGCAGAATGGCTGGTTTGTGGTACCTTTCGACGAGTTTGCTGGCAACGATTCCAATCACCCCTCCCGGCCAGAGAGGATGATCTAGGATGATTACAGGCTGCTCCAGCAGTTCAGGATTGCTGGCAAGCTGGGCTTCTGCTGCCTGGTAAACCTGGTCGCACAGTAATTTGCGTTCAATATTTAAACCTTCCAGTTGGGTGGCAAGAACTCTCACCCGGCTTAATTCGTTAGTCGTAAAAAGTTCCACCATCGGGTTGGCGTCGCCCAGCCTCCCAATGGCATTTAAACGAGGAGCAATTGAAAACCCAATATGCTCCTCTGTCAGGTTGGCTGGGACCAATTCTGCCAGTTCATAAATTGCCCTCAGACCGGCACGCTTTGAGTTGCGCAAAACTTGAAGCCCTTTTTGCACCAGGTAGCGTGCATCTCCACGCAGGATTGCCATATCTGCAACCAACCCCAAGGCGACCAGATCAAGGAGATCTCCAGGCTCTATATTCGATGGGCTGATGCGGCTGATCAGTTCTTCAGCCAGTTTAAATGCGACCCCAACGCCTGCCAGGGTAGCAAGCGGGTTGTCCGGAGCCAGCAGCTTTGGATTGAGGATTGCTGCCGCGTTTGGCAGCACCGCAGGAAGATCATGATGATCCGTGATCACCATATCTACCGCCCGCTCGCGGGCATAATCCACGGCCGCGTTGGCATTGATGCCGGTATCGCAAGTCAAAATGACCTTTGCACCTGAGGCGATGATCCCGGCAAGGTTTTCGATGTTAACCCCGTGGGATTCGAATTTTCGGACCGGGATGTGGTAGTCTACTTTTGCCCCGAGTGCTTTAAGGCATTGATAGAGGAGAGTGGTGGAAGTTTGCCCGTCGACATCAAAATCTCCCCAGATGCAGATTGGCTCCCCGGTATGAATGGCGCGGATGATGCGGTCCGCTGCAGCGGGCATGCCTGGGAGGTTTTGAGGAGAGGAAGGACGATAAAAATCCGGATTTAAAAAGCCTTGGACTGCACCAGGGCTTGAAAAACCTCTTTTGATTAAAATTTGATTTACAAGGGCTGGAATATCCGGAAGAATGGGTTGATTTTGAATTTCTTCTGGATCCTTCCAACGGATTTCCATATCAGCCCCCATCAAAATTCAATTTCTCCAATTTGGTCCGGATCAATCACCCAATTATCTTCAACATTTGATTCGTTTAATTCACCTTCCTCAGCTGCGATCCCCCGATCGCAGAATGAGCGGTAATTGCAGTATCCGCATTTTCTTAAATCCATCGTCAGGGGAAAACTTTGTCTGGCTGATATTTCCTGGATTAAATTGACCAAACCATCCCATTCTTTTTCAAATCTGGAAGAATCGTACTTAATGATTGTTGGTTCATTTGGGAATTCTGCATACCAGTAAACCATCTCGACATCTTCAGGGCTGAACGGCTTGAAATGGTTTAACATTGCCCCTGCTTTAATCAGGAGCGAAATATAAACCCTGGTTTGGAAATGGCCCGCCATCCACGCGTCCCGCGGTCTCTTTGACGAGGTTTTCCAATCGAATATTCTTGCTTTTCCATCCATCACGCTGACCATATCATATTTTGCGATCAGCCGGTGATTTCCAACCGGGGCAGAAAGGGTTTGTTCGACAAAAACTTGTCCCACTTGATTGGAGGGAATAAAAGCAGGTTGGGAAATAAGAAAATTATTCCACCAGCGTTTGAGATTCTCCCTCTCAGAGTTTTTTACCATCCTGCTCAGTTTATCCTGGGGAATTCCAATAAAATATTGCTGCAGCAAGCGATGAAACTGGTTTCCTTCCAGCTGCCTGCGTTCATTTTCGAGGATGGGCGCACTTTCAATGGAAGGCCATTTTAATTGCTGGATGAATTTTAATTGAAATAACCGGTTGCAATCATGGTAACCCTGTAAAGATGATTGGGAGAAGGTAAACGGGCTTGAAAGCTTGCTTTTAAGGGTTATTTCTGCCATGCTGCAATCATACCATCCCGTAACTGATTCTTTGAATTCTAAAAAATCTGCTCCAGCAGCTTTTGAGAGCCTCATGAAGTTGTGTTCCACCAACGATGTTTAAGAAGGTGTCTTGCTGCCCGGCAAATGAAAGATCGGGAAGATCTTCAAATGTTGCCGAGGACCGGACTGCGACCGGGATTGTTTTAAAAGGTCCAAAGAATTCCGATAATTCCTGATCAACAACTTCCGGAACCAACCCGTTTGAAAATGCCTGCCTGATTTCAGCAGAAATTGAATCAATCAGAGCAGGTTGAATGCTGGTCATCCTCCTCAGGGCATCATCAATCAAGTGCTGCAGATTATTTTGAACGATAAATGCTTTGTAAGCGTTCGTACAAATGATGAAACCCGCGGGAACATTAAAACCTGCCTGGCTCAATTTGATTAAATTAATTCCTTTGCCCCCAACAATTTCGATCATGGCTTCGTTCGAATGGAATGGCAAAATAAACATGGAATAATTATGACATAATTCACCCCGGCAATTAGTTTGATGCATCCCCAAATTTTGATTTTCGTTTTATCATAAAGCAGTTTTTCGCTGTGGATTTTTCATTCCGGCACCATCTAAAAATATTTCCTTCAGGAAAATAAACTCGTGAACAAGACTGGTGAAACAACATCCCGCATAAGAGTCGGTTGCCCAGCGCACAACTGCGGTGGGCGTTGCCTTTTAATCGCTCACATTCAGGATGGACGGATTGTACGACTCGAAACTGATGACCGTCCCGATAATCTTTCAACCCTTCAACTGCGAGCCTGTGTCCGTGGACGTTCCTATTTGCGCCGGCAATATCACCCCGATCGTTTGTTAAAACCGCTCAAACGCGTTGGTCCGAGGGGCAGCGGGCAATTTAAAACGATCAGCTGGTCTGAGGCTCTCGATGAAATTGCTGAAAAATTCATTGAGATCAAAGCTCGCTACGGGTCATCCGCGTTATTTGTTCCATACGGCACGGGTAGTTACAACCAGGTCAATGGTTCGGATGTTGCCCGCAGGTTGATGAATCTCTGGGGCGGCTGCCTGGGAACCTATAATTCCTATTCATGGGGTGCGACCAATATTGCAACTCCGACAGTTTACGGCACCTTGATCACTGGAAATCAACGCCAGGATTGGCTGAATTCAAAATATTTCCTGATGTGGGGTTGGAACCCTGCAGAGATGCGGGATGGAACGAACAGCGAATATTTTATCCGGCTTGCGCGGGAAGCAGGCGCAAAAGTGGTTTGCATCGATCCGCGCCACACTTTGAGCGCAGCTGCGCTGGCGGATGAATGGATTCCCATCCGGCCCGGGACGGATGTTGCCATGATGAGTGCCATGGCTTATGTGATGATTACGGAGGGCTTGGTTGATACCGAATTCGTTCAAACCCACAGTATTGGGTTCGATTCTTCCACCATCCCGGTCGCGCAGGAAGAAAGCTACCGTGATTACATCCTTGGTGTTAAGGACCACCAACCCAAGACCCCGGAATGGGCGGAGAATATCACTGCTGTTCCCTCCAATGTGATCAGCCGCATCGCCCGTGAGTATGCAACCATCAAGCCAGGCGTGCTCTATCAGGGTTACGGGATGCAGCGCCGCGCGTATGGTGAACAGGTTGTCCGGGCGGGTTGCGTTCTTGCCACCCTGACTGGAAATGTGGGGATTCCTGGAGGCTGGGCAGGTGGGCTGGGTCTTCCAGCCCCTGATGGTGGTGGGCTCTGGTCAGTTTTTCCGACAGGTGAAAATCCAATAAAAGCAGAAATTCCTGTATTTTTATGGAGTGAAGCAGTTCTGCGCGGCAGGGAGATGACCCGTGCTGATGGCGTTCGAGGCGAGGAGCAGCTCGACAATAATATTAAGTTGATTTATGGTGTCGCCACCAATTGCTTGGTAAACCAGCATGCAGATTTGAACCGGAGTATTGAAATTCTTAAGGATCAATCACTGGTTGAATACATCGTTATCCAGGATAACTTTTTAACTTCATCCGCAAGGTATGCCGACATGGTGCTGCCAGCCTGCACCCAGTTTGAAACCTGGGGCGTTGAAGATGGCTGGAAATTCGGAGATGAAGTCATTCTTCAGCCGAAACTGGTTGAACCACCCGGGGAATGTAAATCTGATTATCAGATATGTTCTGAACTGGCTCAACGCCTGGGAATTGGAGATGAATTTACCGAGGGACGCGATGAACGCGCCTGGGTTGAATATTGCCTGGATGTGTTTCGCCGCCAGCGGTTTCCAGAACTTCCCGGCCTGGATGAATTTATCCAACTCAACCTGGGTGCGTGGTCAAAACCCGTGGAAAAACCCGCCGTTGCATTTGAAGATTTTAGAAGAGAGCCGGAAAAATTCCCGCTTGCCACTCCCAGCGGCAAAATCGAGATATTTTCCACTGAATTATTTGAATTTGGAAATCCAGAGTTGGTTCCACCCATACCAAAATATATCCAGGAATGGGAAAGTCCTTTTGACGCACCAAGTACGAATGGTTTGGAATATCCTCTTCAGGCGATTGGACATCACACGTTACATCGTGTCCATTCCACTCATGATAATAATGACTGGCTTGAAGAGGCTTTTCCCCAAAGAGTCTTTATCAATCCGATTGATGCAGAAAAACGGGGCATTCAGGACGGCGATCAGGTTTGCGTCTTCAATGCCCGGGGCAAGCTCGTGCTGCCTTGCCGTATCACCACGCGCATCATGCCAGGGGTCCTGGATATTCCCCAGGGTGCCTGGTACAAGCCGGATAAAAACGGTACAGATTTTGGCGGGAATATTAATGTTCTCACGTCAGCCCGCTGGACGCCGTTTGCTTTCGGTTCGGCTCAACATACGCTGATGGTGGAGGCAATTAAATATACTGAAAAAAAGTCAATTCAAAGAAATAAAAATAATCCTTCAACTCGGAAGGATGAAACGAAATGAGTTTTGCATTTGTTCTGAATGCGGAGGTTTGCACCGGCTGCAAAGCCTGTCAGGCAGCTTGCAAGGATAAAAATGATCTCCCGGTTGGCGTGATCTGGCGTCGCGTAATTGAGGTTTCAGGCGGTGGCTGGCACCCGCAGCAAAATGCCTGGATTAACGATGTATTTGCGTACAACCTTTCTCTCGCCTGCAACCACTGCGTTCATCCCAAATGTGCCGGGGTTTGTCCCACAAACGCTTATGAAGTCAGGGCCGATGGGATCGTCCTGCTTGATGGGACAAAATGCATCGGTTGCGGTTATTGCAACTGGGCTTGTCCTTACGCTGTACCGCAATACAACCAACTCAGCGGAAAAATGTCGAAATGCGACCTTTGTGCGGATTTAATCGACCAGGGTATTCAACCTGCCTGTATCTCAGCCTGCCCTATGCGCGCTCTTGAGCTGGTCGAGGCTAATGAACAAACTGAGATTTCGAAAGCAATCTCCCTTTGGAATGTCGATGGATCCGGTCATCCTTTCCCGCTGCCTGAATTTTCCCGCACTCAACCGCATTTGGCTCTGATTCCGCATCCAGCCATGTTGAACGATCTGCCCAAAAAGGTGTCAAACCTGGAAGAGATCCGGCCTAGGAAACCCAAGAGCGAAATTCCGTTGGTGATCTTCACGTTGCTTGTCCAAATGGCTGTTGGCATGATCTGGACGGAAGCATGGATCTCGAATGTGATTTTTGCTCAGAATCAATCCGGTCCAAGCCTCCTTAAAATGATTCCAACACTAACCGTTGGATTAATGCTTGCCATTGCGACACTGATTTCATTTTTGCACCTTGGAACCCGCTCAAATGCCTGGAGGGCAATCAGTAATTTAAAAAAATCAGCGTTGAGCCGAGAAATTCTCAACCTGGGTTTACTGGGATTATTTTGGCTTGCTTCAATCTTATTCCGGCAATTTGATTTTCGCCTGGTCCTATCCTTGCTGGGTTTTACTCTGCTTTACAACATGGCAAACATCTACCGTTTGCGAAGCATGCCTTCCTGGAATAGCTGGCGTACCTTCGCAGCCTTTTTGTCATCAGCCCTCGTTTTGGGGATATTTTTTCAAATCCTTCTTGTTACCACCTTTTCTGCATTGACTGGGCAAATTCTGCCCTCAGCATTTTTTGATTGGTGGTTTGTCTTGATATTGGCTGTTTTAACCGGGTCCCTGATATTAAATCTCTTCAATCCAACGCAAAATAAATCCAAAAATCGAATAAGAACCGGTTTGTTGTTGTTCCTGATATTGGTACTGGTTGCCATGAATCTCTGGATTAGACAAGGCGTAATTCTCTTAATAATCAGTCTACTGATCGAATTTGGATTATTGGTCGAAGAGGTTCTGGGACGCTGGTTGTTTTATGAGGAATTAAAATACCGCAGGTTATAAAAAACTTTCCCCGATCTGAAATGAATTACCCGATTTGCATAAAAATCACCCCCTGGCTATCCAGGGGGTAATCAACTTGTTTCCTAATTTTTAGCCATTCGCTGGCGTGCTGCTTGTATTGGGTCCAGTGGATCGAATATTCACTACCCTTTTGAGAATATCAAACCAGAAGGGCGCACCCTGCGCTGCTGCCAGACTGGTGATCAAAAGACCGAGAAGTTTAATCAACCATCCAGTAAGGTCATTAAAATGAGGCGTATTGATGACCGGGTAACATTGGTTGGCAAAGAAAAATCCAAAGATGTCAACATCGGTTTTAGGGGTCAGGGTGCAATGTTTCATTGAACCATCCCCGGAAAAAACTCCACCGTTTGAATCTGCAGTCAGGGCGGTTCCGATCCAGCCGACAGGGATGTTAAGTTGGTTGATTTGCAGGTTGAGCGAGATCAACTGGTCAAGATTGGAGTTTGAAATTCCACCCGGGTTTTGCTGGACGAAGGCATTAGCTTGTGCAGCCAGTGATTCACGCACAATCGGGTCTCGCCAAAGCTGGTTGGCATATTCGATCGAGTCAATATTTAAAAATACTGCCAGAAAAACACCGATCAGGAAAGCCAGTACCTGGGATCTGCGTTTATACCAACCGCTCAATCGATCCATGCTGCTCGTAAACCAGGTTTCGATATTTTTCCGCCATTGCCCAATCGCATTATGCGTCTGATCTTCGATGGTTGAAATGTCATTCCCCAGGGCTGTCAAAGCCTGCTTGAGATCTGGATGCGTCGCGCTCATAACCGCCAACCCGGACCTGAATTCATCCTGGTTGTCCTGACCAAATACTGACGGGTTTTGAAGTTGGAAATTCGCCAGGATGGTGTCCACTTGTTTTTTTTGGGTGGCGAAGTTCAAAAATCTCGATTCAACCGCTGGCTGCAATTCGGGGTAAGAAGTGCTTAATTTCCTGATCAGTTTTTTGACTTCATCCAGCAGCTCATTAACCAATTCGGGATCATTCTGGACGGCAATGGCTTTCCTCGTGATGACAATGGCTTCGTCGAGCTGTTTCTGTGCACCAGCTCGTTTGGATTTATTTAAAATAACCAAATCTTTCTGAAGGTCATAGAGGGTATTCTGGATGATGGAGGCTTCCTTGGAGGAGTTTTTTACGAGGTCGACCAAAGCCATGGAGAATTGACTGGGTGGAATGAAAGAGGGTCGTTTCTCCCCCGCGGGACCATTATGAAGTGCCTGGATCAAGGGGTGATCATACAACTGTCGGGCAACAGTGGAATCTGTCAGCATATTTCCGATGGTATTTTCGAGCATTCTAGGGCGCCAATCCAGCAAACTCACAATCCATTCCTGGATGTACATTCCGGCAATGCTGATGATTAACCAGGCGAAAATCAAACCGATTACGATTTCAAGAATTGCGACGAGGGCCATAATTTGCTCCTTGGTTCGATTAATTATACTTCGTTAGGCAGCGCAATTTTGGATTAACCGTAATTTTGTAACCCGACTACAATGTTACAAAAATTTGGATTTAATCTTGTGACTGGAAAGAGGAAGAAGGATCAATTGGAAACGGTTGCCTGTTCAATGATGAGTGGTGGAACTTCCTTTAGCGATTCCACGGTAACATCGGGTTGAATGGGTTCCAGCTGCGCATCCCCTTCTCGTCGCCTGATCCAGATGGAAAAAATGCCGAGAGGTTTTGCCCCGCTGATATCAGCATCCAGACGGTCGCCAACCATGGCGACTTCGTCTGGCAAAAGATTCCATTTTTCCAGTGCTCTCCCGAACATATAAGGATGGGGTTTCCGGTAACCGCAGGAGGCGGAAGTGATGACAAAATCAAAATATTTCCGGATATCGAATAGCTCGACCAGCCGGATTACATCCTGGTGATCCCCGGCGTTGGAAATTAATCCGAGGTGCAAACCTGCATTTTGCAGTGTGGTCAGCATAGGAATGGTGTCAGGTTCCAGTTTCCAGTTCATTTGAGTGACTTTGTAAAATTCATCCAGCGCCTGTCGCAATATGGATTCAGGAACCCACCCCATTCCCCGATCTGCCAGTAAATTTTGGAGCATGCTCATTACGCTGATCTCGATTAAATTCCTCTCACGATCCTCATAATAAAGATCAAGCTGCTTAAGAAACTCCAGGTAAAAATTATCGCAGGCAACCTTGACCTTATTCTGGCAAAGGGAGTCTTCAAGTTTCCTGCCGGCTCGTTCAAAAACCGGTCCCCAGGCATCAGGGGAATACATGAGAGTATCCCCAAGATCGAATAACACTGCCTTGATCAGCTGTTTTTTCATTCCAGGATTTTTAATATCCTCTATTCGGGTCGAACAAATTATATAAAGGCAAGCCTGTCAAATACCTTTGAAGATTTTCCTCAAACAAGTTCGCTGCGCGTTCGTCGTAAAACTGGCTGCCCCCAGAAATATGTGGGCTGATAATCATCCCTGGGGTTTGCCATAACGGGCTGTTCTGAGGAAGTGGTTCATCGGGGAAAACATCCAGGGCAGCACCGAAGAGTTGTCCACTTTTTAATGCATCAATGACATCGTTGATGTTTACAATCCCACCTCTGGAAATATCCACCAGGTAGGAACCCGGTTTCAATTCAGATAAGGTCTTGGAATTGATCAAATTCAGGGTCTGTTTGGTCAGTGGGACGGTTACAATCACGAAATTGCACTCTTTTAGCATGGATTTCAAAGCCTGGGGTGGATATAAACGTTTGACAAGGTCTCCGTCACGATCCCCAAAACCTTCCTGGATGTAACCATGGTCTTGTGGATCCATTACATTTTGTTTGGTAGCCAGTATTTCCACACCGAAAGGTTGCAGGAGTCTGGCAATTTGTCGTCCTATGCTGCCATAACCGATAATCCCGACTGTCCTCCCGTTAAGTTCAAAGGGTTCGAACCGGTCAAAACGATCTTTTGGCCAACCAGAATTTCGCTGGTTGTTGAGCAGTGAGGGCAATTTTCGACTCATTGCGAGCATCATCGCCAGGACGTGTTCTGCAATTTGAGGAGCGGCGGCACCGCTCAGGGTGGTGATTTGAATTCCTGGTTTTTTTACGATTGGCTCCTCCAGGTACCGGTCAATCCCTGCAAAATGAAACTGGATCCAGCTTAAATTGGGGACTATTTCCGGCAAAGGCAGGATATTCCCCGTGTAAAGAATTTCAATTTTATTCCAGACCTCAGTTGGGATGTCATGAATAGATTGGGCGTTGAACGCCGAAATGTTCACCTTGGGAGAAATCGATGACATTTTGCGGATAAGAGTTTCGGAAAACGGGACGGTAACTAAAACTTCAATGCTCATGCGGTTTTGTCCATTAAGGTAATTCAGAAATTTGATTTGATGAAAAGGTAAACCAGTTTTTACCCGAATAAAAGAGCGGGAACCACAATTAAACCGGCTTCCGGGCAAAAAAAACTTCCAGTCCAGAGTTCGGGACCCTGCGAAATTTGGCTGATCAAACGGTAAGTCCTTAATCCACTCACAGAGTAACCAAACACCGCACCCTCCGGGAAGTTCCAGCTAATGTGCAAACCTGTTGACGACCATAATTGTCGAGTCAAGACAAAAGGGAATGCGGGAAATAAACCCGCCAGGATGATGCCTGCGGTGTGGATCAGTATTGCTCCGGGATTGAAAACATGAAAAATTCCAATAATGAACGAGGAAATGATCGTGCCCCAGATTAAATTGGTACCACTCGCCAGGGTTTGAAGCTGATAACCACCCGAAAGCGGTTCCTCCTGCCATCCCGCAAGAATTAAAATGAGCAACCAGATCATACAGTTTAGCATTACAACATTCAATGCCTCTTGCTGGTGGGATTGATCAATTTTTTGGTTCATGGTAAAAAAAGATGACCCTGTCAACGCTATTAATAAAGCCCCGGAATTAATCCAGAGGAATATTCACAATAATTAAACTAAATTTATCATGTTTTACATTTATTATTTTTAACACGCCAACTTTACAAACAGTGACGATTTGCGAAAAAACTAGCACTTCATCAAAATTGGGCTAACTTGCAGTCTGACCAAGGTCGACCCTCAAAATTTTCAATTCCAGATCGGTGATGGGTTCGGTAATTTTCAGGTTCTTGGAGATGATCAAGTCCCAGCCAGTGTTTTCCCTGGCTTGCTCGACAGTTTTACCGGGATGCAAAGCCGACAGGATCAATTCACCATCCTGGTTCGGTTCCATAAATCCAATATCGGTCACAACCCCAATCGGGCCAGCACCTCTCAAACCCGCCAAATTTCGTTCACCTTTGCCTGATAAATACCCTGCGGATGTCAGAAAATCCACTTTTTCAGGGAACCTGCGTTTTTGATGGGGGGTCATGATGTAGCAGCGGTTCGCCCAGGCAGCGATCTCCTGCGCCCCGCCGGAACCAGGCAAACGCACTTTGGGATGAGCATAATCGCTGCCCACGATGGTGGCGTTGATGTTTCCAAAGCGATCGATTTGCGCTCCACCCAAAAATCCAACATCAACATTTCCCCGCTGTAGATACAGGGTGAAAATATCATACATACTTACCACTGAAAGGGCGCCGCTGACCAGGGTCGGATCACCAATCGAGAGAGGCAGGCGCGAGGGTTCAGCTCCAATCACCCCTGCTTCATAAATCATCGTCAGGTTGGGGGCATGGGTGCGTTTAGCCAGATTGCAGGCAAGGTTTGGTTGTCCCACGCCTACGAACACAACATCACCGTCTTTTAATAATCTCGCCGCATTGACAATCATTAATTCTGCGGAAGTATAGGTTAACTCGGGCATTAATATTCTCCTGGGCTGTGTTTTTGTGTTGGAACCATGGTCAAAATTGGATCATGGATAGGATATCGAAAATTATTTTAAATGGGTTGCAAGAAAATTTTGGATGATATCAAATGTTTCTTGAGGTTTTTCAAGTGGCACCAGGTGGGTTGCTTCTTTGACACTGGTGATCACGATTTCAGGTCGAATCCGCTTGATTCTTCTTGCCGCAGCTGGCAGGAATGTATCGGTTTCAGAGCCACGGATGATCAGGGTGGGGACACTCAATGAAGGAAGATTTTTCCAGAGATCCATGTCAGGCCAAATTCCGGTGTGATAAATTTGAGCTTCCCATTCAGGCGAAAAGGTTAATTCAAAACCTCCCTGGCTGGAAGGTTTGGCAATTCCATGAATATAAGCCCAGAGTGATTCATCACTAAAGTAATGGAATATGCTTTTTCTGCGGTAGGCATTGAAAAGCGCATCCAGGTTGTCAAATTTACGCCTTCTGCGCAATGCTCCTTTGATCCAGGGATGAAACTTATCGCTCAACCCGACCGCATTAATCAAGCGGTAGGATGTGATCATGCGCGGCGAAAATATCACCGGGTCAATCAGAATTAATGCCCGGAAGAGGGATGGATATTTCAGGGCTGCCCTTAATGAAATCACTGCCCCGAGTGAATGACCGGCAGCAATGATGGGACCAAAGTTTTGTTCAGCCAGAAAATTTCGGAAATCTTCAGAAAATGGGTGCCAGGATGAAATTTCGCTCGGTTTCGACCCGGGCCATAATGGACGCAGGTGCATGCCCGTGACGTGATATTTCTCCTTGATCAGGTCGATCAAGGGCAGATAACATGCCGGTGGATACCCATTTGCGTGCAGAAAGTGAAATTCGGGTCCTGTACCTTGGAAATCAGTAAATTCGATCATCGTTTGGAAATTTTTCCAGATTTTTAAGCTTTAGTAATCGCCATAATTAATGGCTTCGCTTAATCTTGGATTGACCTGCAGTAGTGCCTGTTTTTCAGCTCCAAGTTTTTGCCAGTATTCTTCGCGGTTTTCAACACCGAACACCCATTCATCCAAATATTTTTTGATGGCTTCCGGAGATTCGCTGATTTTATCCCAGCTCAGGTAAAACTCGTTATCCCGGTCATAATAACCCTGGGCGTAGCTTGGATGAGCGGCGTGAGGGACAAGGCAAATTGCCTGGACGATAAACCCAGGAATCAGGGTCCGGTTGGGGTCAGAGCGGATAATTGCTTCGTCGACAATTTCTTCGGTCGTCAGAATGACTTTTTTGGCTGCAAATGCCACTTCCTTTTGTTCGCCGATAATGCCCCAGAGGTGGGCATTTCCATTTTTGTCACAGCGTTGAACGTGAACAATCGCCACGTCCGGCGCTAGCGGCGGCACAGTAATTACTTCCCGTCCGGAATACGGATCTTGAACACGCTTAATGAGAGGGTTGTTTCTTTCCAAAT
The DNA here is from genome assembly GCA_021795965.1 of Chloroflexota bacterium. Taxonomy (GTDB): domain Bacteria; phylum Chloroflexota; class Anaerolineae; order Anaerolineales; family Villigracilaceae; genus UBA5195. Next base: position 22,487 of record JAJYOU010000016.1, on the reverse strand, counting down.
CGGTGGCAGCGGTTTGATTCATGGGTAGAAATGGAAGACCAGAAGCAGCAGCCTGTAATCGCGTAATCATGCCAAAATGGGAATATTCCTCCCATTCGAGTTCACCTTTTTCAATGGCGGATCGAATCATTCGGAGTGATCCAACCCCCGGATTGCCCATGTAGGAAAAAATGACTTTTTTTGCGCATCCAGCAGCCACCAACTGGTCATAAATCAGGTCCGGGGTTGCTCTTGCTAGGATTAAGTTTTTTTTGTGTTGCCGGATGATTTCATGACCCGCTGCAAATGGGATCAGATGGGTGAACCCGGCAGCGTAAACCAAATCTCCGTCATTGACATAATTTCGGATTGCTTCTTGAAGCGACAGTATTTTCGACATCTGTAAACCTTTTAAGATGAATTGGAGTTTCAGGGAAAGAAAAAGGCAATAATTTGATTCAGCGAAGCCTGGGTAGCTGGTTTACCTTTTCCCCTCGCGGCGTCTCTTTTTGAAATTTCGAATCATTTCGAAGCGAGCGTTCGCAGAGGGTGGGGGAGGGCTGGTTCTCTTGAGAATAAATCCGATGATCAGTAAAATTCCTCCAACATAAAAATAGCTGAAATAGGTTTCTGAGCCCATGTCAGAGGCAATAAACAAAATGATGATCAATATGCCTAGAAGGATGAAAAATGTTCCAATCCGATTGATAAACGATCCTCGTGTATCATCATTTTCATTTTCTACTGCATTTTCAATTTCTTCATCATCCATGATTACCGGCTTCGTTTTCGTGCGGAGAAAAAAGTTCGTCTGAAAGGATAAAAAACAGGATTGCCTGGCATATTTTTCTCGAATTTCTTTCTTAGAACAGCCAGAAACGAATCTTTGTGAACTCCGAGACGCTCAAAATATGGAACCAGGACGGTACCGGAAACCCACTCCAAAACCGCAGCGGCATTTTCCAGAACATGGCCGTAGATTTTTTCAAAAACGATGATATTTTCTGCGCCCAGATGATAAAACAGAGTCGCGTAATCATCGATAGGTAAAACCGGGGAAATTCGAACGTAAGAATTCAGGTACGTCCGGAAAGGTTCTTCCTGCGCAGTTTCAGCGATCAACCGCTGCGAAATGTGCTTATGGTTCGATGGCACCTGGACCACAATCTGTCCTCCCGGGTTAAGCAGATTGAACAGGTTGCTGATCAGGGTTGGATGATCCTCGCTCCATTGTAGTGCGGCATTACTGAATATCAGGTCCCAGTTCCCACCCAGGTCACTTTGGTCGCCAGAGAGAAATCTCAAGCCTGGCCTTTCCAGCTTTTGAGCTTTTTCCAGCATCTGGGGAGAAAGGTCGATTCCAGTGACCTGGCTGTCAGGAATCAAATCAGCCAGGTGAAGGGTAAGTTCGCCTGTACCGCAGCCTAAATCGGCGGCAGTAATATTTGACCGTGGTTCCACCAGCTTTAATAAATCTTCGAAGGGGGCGGACCTTTCGGCTTGGAATTTGTGGTATTGATTTGGGTTCCAGGGCATGAGTTTTTTTGAATTGCCCCTTCTCAGTTTTGGGAAGGGGCAATTAATATTAATTAATTATTTGGGTCGTACCATCGTGCGGATTTGTTCGTGCATATAGAGTTGAACATAATGTAATCCGCCGCCGTTCTTACCGCTCGATCCAGAGCCTTTCCAGCCGCCGAAGGGTTGGAATCCCGGCCAGGCACCAGTGGTTGATCCCTGTGGACGGTTGGCATAAGTCACACCCGCTTCGATTTTATCGAAGAAATATTCCGCGTCTGATTCGGACCCGTAAATACCAGCGGTTAGACCGTAATCCACATCATTTGCCATCGCCATGGCTTCTTCCAGAGTTTTAAACTTTCCAATGGTCGTAATGGGCACGAACATTTCGTGCTTCCAGAGCCGGTGACTGTAAGGCAAATCGGTGTATAAAGTCGGCTCACAGTAGTAACCCTTCGCTAAATCACCTCTTGTCAAAATATGACCGCCTGTCAGAAGTTTTCCTGATTTCATCAGCTCACTGTTAAAATTCTGGAAATCCTCGTAAGAAGACTTGTTGATCACCGGTCCGAGGAACACTTTGCGTTCGGTTGGATCGCCGATGGAAAGTTTTTCGGTTAATTCCTTCAACTTCGGAACCAGCGCGTCGTAGACATCTTCCTGGATATAAACCCGGCTGCCAGCGGAGCATTTTTGTCCCTGCAGACCAAAGGCTGATCGCACAATTCCCTGGGCAGCATCTTCCAGGTTGGCATCCTTCGTGACAATGGTCGGGTTTTTCCCGCCCAGTTCCAGCACCATCGGGCGGACATATCTACCGTTGGCAAAATCGCGGAACATCTTCATGCCCACGTCATATGATCCAGTGAAGGTTACGCCATCCACTTCTGGGCTGTTCACCAGTGCTGATCCAAGCGTTCTCCCTGGACCGGTCACAAAGTTCACCACACCATCTGGCAGTCCTGCATCACGGAAAGCAGATGCCAGCATGTGGACAATAAAAGGAGTATCCGAGGCGGGTTTCAGGACGACGGTATTCCCTGCGGCTAAGGCAGCCCCAGCGGGGCCTCCTGTCAGGGCAAAAGGAAAGTTGAACGGGCTGACTACAAGCCAAACGCCGTAAGGTCTAAGGACAGAAATGTTGGTGACATCGTGATTGGGGAGGGGGTCTTTTCCCATGGCTTTGACAAATCCGTCATTTTCTTCCATCATCTGGCATGAATAACGGATCAGGTCAGCAGTTTCGGCGACATCCCCCATGGATTCCATCCGATTTTTCCCAACTTCCATGGACATGACTGCGCCCATTTCGGTCAGTCTGTCATCAAGCAACTCGGAAACTTTTCGCAGCAGCCTGATTCTCTCCTGCCAGGGAGTGTGGCTCCAGCTTGGGAAGGCTTTCCGCGCCGCAGCCATTGCCTGGGCGGCATGCTTCTCATTTCCTTTTTGCATAACGGCAAGTACCATACTGGTATCGATCGGGGTTCGGTCTTCAAATTTTTCATCGGCAAAGACATCCTTGCCGTTGATGATCATGGAGTATTCTTTACCAAGGTTTGCTTTTAATTTCGCAATGGAATTGTCAAAATGAGTGTGCAATTCCTCGGGTGGGTTATACATCGTTGCATAAGTGAGTTTAAAACCTGCCATTTGGTTGTCTCCTGAACATTGAAAAAATTGGATTGTTTGTTCCGATGATTGGATGACCCTTCACAAAAAAAACAGCTTCGTTGGCGACGATCATCGGTGACCATAGTATAGTACAGCTGCCGGGTTGCGTCAAAGACGTCATTTCCTTGGCTGCGGAAACCTTGTGCTATACGAAAATTGTTGCGAAAAATGGATTATTTGCCCATATTATGAGGAGGGAGGGATAATTAAATACGTGAATTATTCCAACGCTATGAAATGAAATCATCAGCGACCTTCCAACCCGGCTGAACCGGGGGTTGAGCCTGCATATATTCCTCTATTCCTCCCAAACGTTTTATGAAATAACCGGCTATCCCTCTGGCGAATAATGGTCCACCCTGGGATGAATGACAAGACCCTGCTGCTTCTTTTTTGTCAAGAATGGTCCGGATGTCAATTTTTACATGGGTAGGAAAATGGATTTCGGCGATTGCTTGCATGTCAATATCGCCATTTCTCCCAAATTTGTGCGGATTTTTCCCAAAGAGAGGCATCAGTTTGACCATTAATCTTAAGAATGTGTGTGGGAGAACCTGAAAATACAAGCTTGCCGGTTGAAAAACCGCTCCTGATTCCGGGTGGAAGGCCGGGTCACCGGCTCTTTCGAATGCCAGCACGGTAGCCTGGTGGATATGGATATGGTCGGGATGCCGGTAACCTCCAATCGGGTCAAAAGTTAGCACCACGTTTGGTCTGAGTTCCCGGATGTAGGCAACCACCTTGCCAGCCACTTCATCGATGGAGTGGGAAATCTGTGCATCAGGATTCTGGTTGTCAGGCGAACCGGGCATGCCAGAATCCCTGAATCCCAGGAAAAATACTTTTTTCAAACCAAGTTTTGCGGCAGCGCACAGGAGTTCGCTTTCACGCAGTTCGGCAATGGAAGCGAAGCCTGCCAGATGTTCCGGGCGCACTTCCCCGGCTTCTCCCCTGGTCGCACAGACAAGGTAAACATCCCAACCTTTTTGTGCATATAACGCCAGCGTGCCACCCATCCCGAAGGATTCGTCGTCCGGGTGGGCGAGGACAGCCAATATCGAATTTTGTTTCAAAATTCTTCTCCTCATGAGGACAAATAGTCTTCGAAATCTCTGTATAAAGACGAATACTGAGATAATGATTCTATTCGATATCTGGCAGTTTCCCGTCATAATTTCTCATGACATTTCTGGCGGGTAAAATTTTCTGCTTTGGAGAGGGGATATTCATTCGTTCTTACATTCACTGGAAGAATTATTTCAGCCCTCGCAGATGCTTCAAAGTTTTCGACCCCCCACTACAATTAATCCGGCTGGTATTGACAAACCGAGATTGAATGAATAAACTTGCATCCGGTACCCTGCAGTTGTCTAGTTGAATTGCCCCGATATCAGGGCTTTTTTTGTACTCATGGAGTAAGACTGTGTCCACATCGTTTCCTGCTACCCTGGTCTTGGAAGATGGTACTGTTTACCTGGGAACATCTTTTGGGGCGCAAACGGACGTTGTTTTCGAACTGGTGTTCAATACGAGCATGACCGGCTATCAGGAGATCATGACAGACCCATCTTACCGTGGACAGGGTGTATTGTTTACCGTTCCTCATATTGGAAATGTCGGGATTAATTCAGAGGATTATGAATCTGCGGGACCTCAAGTGTCTGCACTGGTCATTCGTTCCTTGAGTCCTGTTGTTTCAAACTGGCGCTCGCAGATCGACTTATCCACCTGGATGAAAAAGTTTGGCGTTCCAGGCATTGCTGATGTTGACACCCGGGCGCTGACCCGCAAACTAAGGACTTCGGGAACTCTCAAAGCGGCTCTCTCAACGAATGGCACCTCCGCCGCTGTCTTGCTCAACTCGACCCGGGAATGGCCGGGGCTGGATGGCATAGACATGGTGCAGGAAGTGACCTGTCGCGAGCCTTATCTTTGGCAGGGAGATCTTGGCGACCACTGGATCCAATCTCATGTGCAGGCTACCTTAAACATGAGCAATTCATTCAATCTAAGGGTGGTTCTGGTTGATTTCGGAGCCAAGCGTAACATCATGCGGCATTTGGCTTCAATGGGTCTTTCTGTGATGGTTGTCCCGGCGAATTCGAGTGCTGAAACCATCCTGGCATTTCATCCCGATGGGGTCATGTTATCCAATGGTCCCGGAGATCCAGCGGCATTATCAGGTGTCGTTTCGACCTTGAAAAAGCTGATTGATATAAACTTACCGATCTTTGGAATTTGCCTGGGTCACCAGTTGATTGGTCTTGCTTTGGGTGGACAGACTTCGCGCTTAAAATTTGGTCATCATGGCGGAAATCACCCCGTGCTGGATACCCGTTCCGGCAAGGTGTATATCACATCCCAAAATCATAATTATAGGGTTCTCCCGGATACGCTCGATCCTCAAGCGGTCGAAATCACTCATATTTCACTCAATGACGGCTCCCTCGAAGGGTTCCGGTTGAAAAATAAACCCGTTTATTGTGTCCAGTTCCATCCTGAGGCTGCCCCCGGTCCGCATGATGCCCACGAAATTTTCGAGCCTTTCCACCAGATGCTTATTAATCGGAAATTAACAGCGTCGGATAATCTCCATGGATAAAAAACATACCATCCTGATCCTTGGTTCAGGTCCGATCATCATCGGACAGGGTGCTGAATTTGATTATTCTGGCACCCAGGCGGTCAAAGCGTTGCGGCAGTTAGGGCATCGAATCGTTTTGATCAACAGTAATCCAGCCACCATCATGACGGATCCCGAGGTCGCCGATGCCACCTACATCGAACCGTTGACTCTTGAAGCCGCCGAGGCAATCATCCTCCAGGAAAAACCTGATCTTTTGCTGCCTACCGTGGGTGGACAGACCGGGCTAAACCTTGCCGTGGAACTTTCAGAAAAAGGGATCCTGGATAAATATGGCGTGAAGTTGATCGGCGCTTCCCCCACTTCCATCAAAACCGCCGAAGACCGTCTTCTATTCCGCGATTCCATGCGCCGTAATGGTCTTCCACTCGCCGAGGGAGGTCCCGCCTACAATTTGCCGGAGGCAGAAGAGCTGGCTGGCAGGGTAAAGTACCCACTCCTGGTGAGAGCATCCTTTGCTCTCGGCGGGAGCGGGGCGTCATGGGTGTATCAATACCAGGAGCTGCCTGCAGCCTTGCAGAAAGCAATCCAGGCTTCCCCGATCCACCAGGCTTGGCTTGAAGAATCACTCATGGGTTGGAAGGAATATGAACTGGAAGTCATGCGCGATTCCCGGGATAATTTTGTGGTGGTCTGTTCGATCGAAAACCTGGACCCGATGGGCATCCATACTGGGGATAGCATCACCGTGGCGCCTGCCCAGACCCTGACAGACAGGGAGTACCAGGTCATGCGCGACCTTGCCCGGCGGGTGATGTCAGCAGTAGGAGTGGAAACTGGCGGCGCAAACGTACAATTTGCGGTGAATCCCAGGGATGGGCGCATCATCGTAATCGAGATGAATCCCCGCGTCAGTCGTTCATCTGCCCTTGCGAGTAAAGCCACTGGCTTTCCGATCGCAAAAATCGCAGCCCTGGTATCAATGGGTTATTCACTCAACGAGATTACCAATGAAATTACAGGTGTCACCCGGGCATCCTTTGAGCCTTCCCTGGATTATGTGGTGGTTAAAATCCCACGCTGGACGTTTGAAAAATTCCCAAAGGTGGATTCCCTGCTCGGACCTCAAATGAAATCTGTTGGAGAAGTCCTCGCCCTGGGTCGCACATTCCCGGAAGCCCTGCACAAAGCGGTCCAATCCCTCGAGATCGGGGTGGATGCACTGGATGGTTCTGGTCCAAACCGCGAGCCAACCGGCATCCCGAGCCTGGCGGAGCTGAAATTGCCCACCGATGATCGCTTGTTCAAAATTTATCGCGCGCTTCAAGCCGGCATGACAATTGGAGAAGTATCTTCCCGATCCGGTTACGATGCCTGGTTTCTTGCCCAACTGCAATTAATCATCGCGCAGGAAAATGAAATCAGCTCACTTAAGGACTGTTTGGCAGATCCACTGCGGCAGGATGAGTTTCGCCTGGCTCTTCAGGCTGCAAAGAAGATCGGATTGGGTGATTCCAGGCTCGCAAGGCTGCTTTCCACAGACGAGAAAAAGCTCGTTGCTTTGGACATTCGAGCATTAAGAAAGAAGTGGAATATCCGGCCTGTATTTTTACGGGTTGACACCTGTGCCGCGGAATTTGAATCGCAAACGCCTTATCTTTACAGTACGTATGAAAGTGAAAATGAGGCATTCCCCACCGACCGGCAGAAAATTCTAATCCTCGGCGGCGGACCGAATCGAATCGGGCAGGGTATTGAATTTGATTACTGCTGCTGCCAGGCAGCCTTTGCCCTGAAAGATCAGGGCTACGAAACCATCATGCTCAACTGCAATCCCGAGACGGTTTCCACTGATTATGACACCGCCGATCGCCTTTATTTTGAGCCTTTGACGCTCGAACATGTCTTAAACGTGATAGAATGTGAAAAAGTGATGGGTGTCATTGTCCAGTTTGGCGGGCAAACTCCTTTATCCCTGGCTGAACCGCTCAAGGCTGCCGGCGTTCCAATTCTTGGAACTACTCCGGAAGCCATCGCCATGGCTGAAGACCGCCAGAAGTTTTCGAAACTTCTCGCCCAATTGGATATTCCTCAACCCAAAAATGGCAGTGCAAACTCATTTGCTGAAGCCAAAATCATTGCAAGCCAGATCGGCTACCCGATCCTGGTGCGCCCATCCTTCGTTCTGGGAGGGCGGGCGATGGCTGTGGTGGGGGATGAGCAGGAGCTGGCGCCGGTTGTCATCGAAGCCCTCAAGGCTGCGCCAGGCCAATCCATGTTGATCGATCGGTTCCTGGATGACTCGTTTGAAATGGATGTGGATGCCCTGGTGGATTCCGAACGAGTGGTGATCGGAGCCATGATGGAGCATGTCGAACAGGCTGGCATTCACTCTGGAGATTCTGCCTGTGTTCTCCCTCCATATAAAATCAGCGCGTACCACCTTGGTATCGTGCGGGATTACACCGAGCAGCTTGGCAAGGCTTTGCACGTCAGAGGCTTGATGAATATCCAGCTTGCGCTAAAAGACGATATTGTTTATGTGCTCGAGGTCAACCCGCGGGCGTCGCGGACGGTTCCATTTGTCAGCAAAGCGACCGGATTACCCATGGCGAAAATTGCAGCGGAGATCATGAGCGGCAAAACTCTCAGGGAATTGGGCGTGATGGAAGAACCGGTTTTGCATGGCTTCTTCGTCAAGGAAGCTGTCATGCCTTTTAATAAACTTCCCGGAGCCGATGCCCTGCTCGGACCGGAAATGCGATCCACCGGCGAGGTGATGGGGCGCGCGTCCCAATTTGGTCATGCATTTGCCAAGAGTCAGCTGGCGGCTGGGTCCGGGCTTCCATTGAGCGGCGGCGTCCTGATCTCAGTCAATGATTTTGATAAAGGAGCGGCGCTGAAAATAGCCAGGGATCTGGTCAGGATGGGTTTTGAAATTTATGCCACTCCGGGCACTGCCCGCTTTTTTAATCAGGCAAACGTCCCGGCTGAAGTGGTCAATCAGGTTCACGTCGGTCCACCGGATACGACCGATTTAATACGTTCCGGAAAGATCCAATTGATTCTCAACACCCCGCTGGGTTCCAAGACCCATTTGGATGGGGAAGCCTTGCGTGCCGCTGCCATCCGGCTAAACATCCCTCTGCTGACGACGTTAACAGCCGCAATGGCAGCCGTATCTGGGATCAGGGCGCTCAAGGAAAAGGATCTAACCTATCTCAGCCTGCAGGCTCATCACACGCGAACTTTGTAAATTCGAAATTTAATGAATTCTGAAATTGGTCAGGAATTTCGTCCTGTCAGCTGATTGGTCAGGTTCATCAGTTCAATTCCTGCTTCGCCTGCTGGATCTGCCGCTTTCAAATTATTGAGAGCGAGATCAGTCAACTGGATCGCTATATCATTCGCATAGCTGTAAATCCCCTCAGCAGCCAGCTCCCTGGCAATCTCTTCCACTTCCTCTTGAAGGATCGGTCCCTTTTTCCAGCGTTCAGCAAAATTCCCCTTTTTTTCGAGTCCTGCCAGGACGGGCAGGGATTTTTTCCCTTCAACCAAGTCGCTGGCGGTAGATTTCCCTGTCATCGCTTCGTTCCCCCAAATCCCCAGGATATCATCCTGAACCTGGAAAGCCAATCCGAGGTAATGGCCAAAAGATCTGTAAGCATCCACGACGTGCTCGTCTGCACTTGCCAGGATGGCACCCAGCGCGCAGCAGCCGGAAAGCAGGGCGGCGGTTTTTCCTGTTACCATTGGCCAGTAATCCTCCATGCCAAGGTCCACCCGTTTTTCGTAAGACATATCCAGGTACTGACCCCGGGTCAGGTCGAGACAGGTGTTTTGCAGTGTATCAGCAGCCCGCATCACTGTTTCAGCCGGAAAAACTTTGTGCAAATCCAGCATTGCGAGGTTGGACAATATAAATAACCCATCCCCGGCATTAATTGCCTGTGGAATGCCCCAGTTAACCCAGACAGTGTTTCGCCCGCGTCGTTTGGGTGAATGGTCCTGGATATCATCATGGACTAACGAAAAGTTATGAATGAGTTCCACAGCAGCCGCCGCTGGCAGACCGCTTTTCCACGTACCAGAATCTCCAGCAGCCGCCAAAGTCAGCAGCACCAGCAATGGTCTGATCCGCTTTCCGCCGGCGGCGGGACCTGCTCCCTCCCCGCTCCAACCCAGGTGATAGGTCAGCATCTCGAAGTAGTTTTTGGTTTGGGGTTTGTCCAGGCGGGAGACTTGATTTTTAAGTTCCAGCTCAATTTCTGTTAGCATTATTTGAGTGAGCATCGTGCAAACCTGTAGTTGAATGGGGGATTTACTGTAAAGGGCGGAGTTTAACTTTTTGAAGGGCTGAAATGTTGTCCACCCCGGCGCCAAACATGCTGATTTGAATTTGTTTCGTGAAAAGATGCGTCAAATTGACTACTTCTTCGGTCGAAACATTGGCGGCTTTCAGAAATGGGCCAGCCATTCCCGCCAGGCTGGCGCCTAGCGCTACACACTTCGCCACATCCAGTCCATCTTTCAGACCGCCGCTTGCGATGATGGGTAGATCAGGCAAAATATTTTTTACATTCCGAATCGATTCCGCGGTCGGAATACCCCAGTCAATGAATGTTGCTGCCAACTTCTTTTGAAATTCGCTGTTGGTGCTGTACATTTCCACCTGGGACCAGCTCGTTCCACCAGCCCCGGCAACATCAATTGCAGATACCCCGCATTCCCCCAAAAGCCATGCAGTTTTTTCTGAAATTCCCCATCCCACTTCCTTGACGACCACCGGGACGGTTAAATTTTTGCAGATCGCCTCTATTTTTTTTGCGAGACCTTTCCACTGGGTATCCCCCCCAACCTGTAAAGCTTCCTGGAGCGGATTCAGGTGCAGGTATAGCACATCAGCCCCAATCATATCGACAGCCCGCTCGCATTCGCTCAATCCATAACCGTAATTTAATTGAATCGCACCCAGGTTGGCAAAAAGCAGGATATCTGGAGCAGCTTTTCGAATGTCGAAGGATGCAGCCTGCTCGGGATCTTCCAGCGCGGCTCGCTGGCTTCCCACCCCCATCGCGATCCCGCATTCCTGCGCAGATTCGGCGAGCCGCAAATTAATTGCCAGCGCTTCAGGAGTACCGCCTGTCATGGAGGAAATAAGCAGCGGAGCTTTAAGCTTTTTAGAAAATAAAGTGGTCGAAGTATCCACTTCAGGTAAATTGATTTCAGGCAAAGCTTCGTGGATAAAAGTTAAATTTTCCAATCCAGTCCGAATTCCTGAGGTGACTGACTCTTCGAGATTAATTTTGATATGATCTCTTTTTCTTTTCGAGATTTGCGAAACTTTTTGAGTCATCCTGTGTTCCTGTATTTTGAATAGTGCTTGGTGGTACAATTTCTAGTGTGATATAAAATAAGAAGGTTATCTCTTGGAGGAATAAATGGCTGATACATATAGTGAAATTAAGGCAATTATTATTGATTTGCTCGGGTCAGATGAAAGCAAGATCAACATGGATGCTCGTTTCCGCGAGGATCTTGAAGCTGATTCGCTCGATCTGGTCGAATTGATTATGGCTTTTGAAGATAAATTCGGCGCGGAAATCTCAGACGAAGACGCTCAAAAAATCACCTCGGTCGGAGAAGCGGTTCGATATATCGACAGCCATCGTTGATATGGCTTCAATTATACAGGATGGGCAGGTTAATTGCCTGCCCATCCTGTTTTAATTCCGCTTGTCTTTTACCTGAGTAAATCTGGAATTTCTTCTGGATGACGAGCCATTTTGACTCCGGCATCCTCTAACGCCTTGATTTTATCAGCCGCGCTGCCAGAACCACCTTCAATGATCGCGCCAGCGTGTCCCATTCGTTTTCCGGGAGGGGCGGTTTGACCCGCAATGAAGCCGACCACCGGTTTCGTCATGCTCGTCGCAATATACTCGGCAGCTCTCTCTTCATCTGAACCACCAATTTCACCAATCAAAACAATCTTATCCGTTTTTGGATCATTCTCAAACATTTTGAGAACGTCGATATGATTGGTTCCGTTAACCGGATCACCCCCAATGCCGACGCAGGTTGATGAACCCATGCCTTTTTGTTTCAAGGCATATAGGACTTCATACGTCAGGGTGCCGGAGCGGGAAACAACGCCAATATTCCCTGGAATGGCAATATCACCGGGGATAATTCCAACCTTGGCTTCTCCGGGAGTTAGCAAGCCGGGGCAATTTGGACCCAGCAGCCGGACCCCTTTCATATCGATATAATTTCTCACCCGCATCATATCTCCGACGGGTATCCCTTCAGTAATACACACAATGAAGGGAATGCCTGCGTCAGCTGCCTCAAAAATGGAATCAGCGGCAAAGCGGGCGGGGACAAAAATAATACTGACGTTCGCACCGGTGGCTTCGGCGGCAATTTTCACTGAATCAAAAACGGGAATTTTGTCATCCACCCATTGACCACCCTTGCCAGGGGTCATACCGGCGACAACTTTGGTGCCGTAAGCGACCATTTGACGGGTGTGAAACAAGCCTTCGCTGCCGGTAATTCCCTGAACGAGCAGGCGTGTGTTTTTGTTGACTAAGATGCTCATAATCAGGCTCCTTTGGCTGCAGCGACAGCTTTTTGTGCTGCTTCTGCCAGGGTTTCTGCAGTAATCATTTTGGCATTAACTAACAATTCGCGGCCTTCCTTGGCATTGGTCCCCACCAGGCGCACCACCATGGGAACCTTGGGCTTGACCTCAGCCATTGCAGTTAAAATTCCTCTCGCAACCTCATCACAGCGGGTAATTCCACCGAAAATATTAAAGAGGATTGCTTTGACATTGGGGTCGCTCAAAATAATGCGCATGGCTGCGGCAACTTTGTCTGCTCCCGCACCCCCTCCAATATCCAGGAAATTGGCGGGTTCCCCGCCAAAAAGTTTTAGAATGTCCATCGATGCCATTGCCAGCCCGGCACCGTTGACCATACAGCCAATATTGCCATCCAACTTGATGAAAGTCAGACCATATTTGCGGGCTTCAATTTCTGATGGAGCATCTTCATCAGTATCTCGCAGTTCTGAAAGATCAGGATGCCTGAAGAGGGCATTATCGTCAATCAACATTTTGCCATCCAAAGCTGTCAATTTCCGATCTTTTCCGATAACCAGCGGGTTGATCTCTGCCAGGGTGGCATCCTTATCATTGAAAACTCCCCAGAGACCAATTAATATTTCTCCGAATTGTTTCCAGCATTCACGTGGAAGGTCAATCGCAGATGCAATATCCCGTGTTTGGTATTCCTTGATTCCTATCAGCGGATTTATATGCACTTTGACTATTTTTTCGGGGTTGGTTCGGGCAACTTCTTCGATTTCAACGCCCCCAGCTGACGATGCCATGATGACTGGCTTTTTTGCAGTTCGGTCATTCGTGATGCCGAGGTATATTTCCTGTTCTATGGACGCAGCTTCATCCACCAGAACTTTTCGAACAGGCAGTCCTTTAATCGTCATGGAAAGGATTTGGGTCGCAAATTGTTCGGCTTCTTCCGGGTTGTTTGCCAGCTTGACTCCGCCAGCTTTCCCTCGTCCGCCCACCAGAACTTGCGCTTTGACGACAACACGACCGCCAAGTTCTTCAGCAATATGCTTGGCTTCGATCGCGGTTGCCGCGACTCTCCCTCTTGGGATGGGTATCCTGTAGCGAGAGAAAATCTGTTTTGACTGATATTCGTGGAGTTTCATTCGGATTATCTCCAGTTTAAATTTTTTTATTACTCCCTGCTTTGCAATCTGAAATTATACCATCAGGCGAATTTAAAACAACCGGACAACTCCCATGAAAAAGAGTTGTCCGGTTAGGATTTAAGGAAAATTATTTTAAGGGGTCAACGAATTTCATTAACCGGTTGTTTCCTGAATCCGCTACCCAGATATTCCCGTCAGAATCAACCGCGATTCCAGATGGCAGACCAAAAGATGAATTATCTGTGCCAAATTGACCCCACAACCCGGCAAATCCCCCATCATTATTAAATTCAATCACCCGGTAACCTTCAGGATCCGTCACAAGAATATGCCCATTGGGCCTGATTGCGAGGAAAGGTTTATTGTCCAGGGATTGGCTGTTCCAGCCGGAAACCGGCCATTGTTTTGTGGATGTGTAATTTATCCCGTCTAGCGTTTCCAGGACCTGGATGCGTTGGTTCCAGGTATCAGTCACATACAGCTTGCCCTGGGAATCCACCTTTACATCCACCGGTTCGCTAAACTGACCCGGGTCAAACCCTTCGCTGCCAAACAGAGTCAGGATATTTCCATCAGAATCATAAACAACGATGCGCTTGTTCCCGGTATCAGCGACGTAAACTTTACCGCTGGCATCCACTGAAATTCCGCGGGGACCATAGAGTGCCCCGGGCGTTTCCGCTGTGCCGAACACGCCCCACATTTTAACGGGTTTTCCATCCGCGCTGAATTTTTGTATCCGGTGATTCCAGGTATCGCTGACATAGACACTTCCATCCGGGCCAACTGCAACCCCCCAGGGTTCATTGAAAGTTCCGATTGGAGCATTCCCAGTGGACTGATCGGCAAATGTGCCCCATATGTTCAGTACCTTTCCATCCGGGCTGAAATGCTGGATGCGGTTATTTCGCGAATCTGCCACGTAAATCGAACCATCCTTCGCGATGGCTAAACCGCGCGGTGCATTGAACTGTCCGGGTTCGGTGCCCGCTGATCCAAAAGCTTGGCTGGCTGCCAGGTTAATCACGCCTTTCGCATACGGATCTTCTTTGGGTTGGGCAACGGTTTTTATGCCGTAATTCCAGACTTTATCCACGATATCCTTGCGCACATATAACCGCATTTTGTCGGAAGGTTCCCAGGTGGTGTCATTGATGCCTGTATTATTGGTCAGCTCACCATAGAGCTTGTAATCCCTGTTCAACCAGATGTTGAAAATTGCCTGGCGCATTTGCGGATTCAAGACTGCATAACATAATCGCGAGAAATCATAGCCCTTCAAAAGCTTGAGAAATCCGAGTGCACCGTTGCAGGAATAATTTGGATCAAATGGCGCGTCGGGGATTGGTCTGACAGTGACAAGGTTAAAATAATCCTGGTTGGGCCAAACCATCCGGATATAGTCAAAACGGTAAAAATTATCGGCAACAATCGGTTCAATTTTTGAAAAATTGTTATCGCCCACAATGATCGCAGGCACATCCTTCAGCGAACGATCGGGTTGACCACCGTAAAAGCGGGCATTGGGATATTCCCGCATGTACCAGGACATTGGCCAGGAAGTATCATCATCATAGGCAACGACGATATCCTTGCCACCGACAGTTTTCTCCGAAAGATCGTTGACCTGGTTGAGCAGATCCTTAACACCACTGTAACTATGCGCGTACACCAGGTATTCTTTTGCGCTGTTGAATAAAATATAGTTTGCACGGATCGTGGTTCTGATGGTGAGAATCGCCATCACAAAGAAAAAGAGGAGGGTTACCAAGTAATTTGCCTGTCTGGCTTCCCAGCCTTTTAACAGCTTGTACAGACCGGCAAAACTGGCGAGCATCCCGACGACAGCAAATATAAAAGTCGTGGTGGCTTGCATTTGAACCAATTCCTTGCCTTGGAAGGGTGCCTGGTTGCCCAGCAAGGAAAGGAACAAACCAAAGGTGCTCAGAATTAACACCGTCATGACGGAAAGGATCAGCCAAATATTTCTGCGCCGCAATTCTGCCCAATCGATCTTGTCGATCAAAAGGCCAAGCCCCCAGCCGCCCCAAAGCACCATGCCGATGTCGAAGTGGAAGGTTAACCAGGGCATTTTTTCACCAGCGATTGAGAGTGAAAAAATTGTGATGATTGTCCACCAACCCAATAGACTGTTCGTCAGGATGGAGGACTGAACCTCATCATTTTTCTCCGCTGCAATTTCAACCTCGGTACCACTAACCTCTTCTACGTTTTCTTTCCCGGCATTTCCCTCCAATTCAGCAGCTTCAACCTTGCGAGTATTTTTCAGGCTGAAATACGCTGCCAGGATACAGGCTAATGCAGGGAGAAACTCGTAAATTGGGATGGTGATCAGAAGATAGTAATACATGGGCTGGGAGCCGCGCTGCACTCCCTGCTGCTGCAGCCAGTACCCGAGGGATCCGACGATCCCTGTAAAGAAACCGGATCCGTTCGTAAATACCGTTGTGTAGAGCAGGATATAAGGCACCCAGAAGATGAGAGCCATCTTCCACCACACCTCGCGGTTCCACCAGACACCGATCACGATCGAAATCAGGATGATCGGGAAGAGGAAGGCGCTGGTATGCAGCAATCCCAGGCTGGTGTAATCCAGTGGATCCCAGCCGATAATTGTGATGGGGAGTGCTGATAACATCGGCAGGACAATGCTGCCAAACACAATCAGCAGATCAAATGAATGTTCCCGCCGCAGTTTCTCCAGACCGTAACCTTTAATCAGGAAATAAATAGCCGCGCTCAGCCCAATCAATCCCAACGCAGAGAGGATAATGATCGGAATCATACTCTCAGAAAATGGGACTGCACTGGGTGTGAGCGGGTTTCCAGCTCCTGCCGGGGTTGGATTGCCCGCAGCCACTTTTTTCGCTTCCAGCGCGAGAATGGCTGCCGTACCCAGCGAAAAAATACCCACTGCAAGGGAGGTAACAAAACCCACCATTTGTTTCCTGGTGGACCACTGATTTCGTAAAATTCGAACCAATAGCAGGGCAAACAGGTAAATCAAGAGCTGGGCGGTGTAGATAAAAGCAGTTTCTTTGGTGAGAAAATGAATTACCAGCGCTCCAGCAGAAAGGTAGATATATTTTGGTTTTCCAGTTTCAAAATAACGCAAAACGCTGAAGAGCAGGACGAAGGTGGAAAGAGCAATATAGGAATCTTCCCGGGTGTACCTGGCGTAATAAAGCAGGAAGGGTGAAATTAAAGCCATGAATGCTGCGACCAACGCGCCGGTTCGCCCGATATATCTGCGCCAGATCCAGATCGAACCAATCGCCAGGATACTGAAAGTCGCAGCCGGGATTCGTGCGGTAAAGTCATTCGCTCCAAAGATGAAATAAGTCACCGCAATTAAATGAAATTGCAGGGGACCGTGCATCATGGGGTTATGCTGGTATCCCTGCCCTGTATACAAAAGATAGGAGAAATAAGTATGCAGGCTTTCATCGTGACTCATGGCGCGGGTACCCAGATCATAATAGCGGGTGATAACTGCGAAAACCATGATCAGGGCGAAAATGATTATTTCAATGTTCAGCCAGGGAAGCAGTGGAATTGGAGTTTTTTCGAGCCAGTTTTGTTTTTGGTCATTCATGGATATTTGCTCTCTGAGGTTAAATTGCAAAACTTATACATCATACTGGACTTTCTGACAAGCCGTTCTCAGCCGGCTTCTTGATCAAGATGATTCGCCTGTCGCTCGCCAGCTCCGATCTTTTCTTGTGAAGCAAGTTGACCACAGCCAGCTTGAATATCGATTCCCCTTCGAATACGTATGGTACACGGGATGCCATTTTGCTCAAGGGTTTGTTTGAAAATCTCCGCTCTTTCCCGCGTTGTTGCCTGACCGGTAAATCCCGTCGTCGGATTGAGCGGAATGGCATTTACATGGCACAAAAGACCATTCAATAGTTTGGCCAATCTCACGGCTTGTTCGGGAGTGTCATTCACACCATTAATTAATGCCCATTCAAAAGTAATGCGTCGTCCGGTTACCTCAACATAATAGCGGCAGGCTTGGATCAGGTCTTCGAGATGATATTTATTATTCACCGGCATCATTTTTGATCTCGATTCATCATCTGAGGCATGCAGCGAGACCGCTAGGTTGACCTGGTTTTTTTCATCTGCAAATTTACGGATGGCAGGAATGAGACCCGAAGTTGAAATGGTAAACCTTCTCGCCCCAAAATGAAAACCTTCCGCATCATTCAACCTGTTGATGGCAGAGATGGTATTTTCATAATTATGAAATGGTTCCCCCATGCCCATGATGACAATGTTCGTGACGCGGTCATTTTCTTCATGCAGCATTTTTGCATAATACATCACCTGGGCAATAATCTCTCCGCTGCTCAGGTTGCGAGAAAAACCCATTTGTCCGGTGGCGCAGAACGTACAGCCCATCGCGCAGCCGACCTGAGTGGAGATGCAGAGAGTCCTCCTGCGGTCATAGCGCATCAGGACAGCTTCAATTTTAAGACCATCCTTGAGCGCAAAGAGGGTTTTAATGGTTCGACCATCTGAGGAAACCTGCTTTATTGCAGGGACGAGGGAATCAAACTGAACCGATTCGGCAAGTTTTACCCGCAATGTGCCGGGTAAATTCGTGAAGTCAGACGCAGATTGCCAGAAGTTTTTATACAATCCTGACCAAATTTGCTTCGCTCTGAAACCAGGTTCATTCCAGCTTTTTGTTAATTGTTCGATTTCTGAAAAATCAAGATCGTATATATACATGGTTCCCAGCTTATTCAGGGCTGACTCCGACCAGTTCCGCCAGGTCTCTGGCGATGACATCCACTCTGGGTCTCCACGCCTGGGCTTGAGCCAGGCTGCTGACACCTGAAAGTATCAAGGCGGTCATGCATCCAATCGCCTGACCTCCAGCGATATCGGTTTCCAAGCGGTCGCCCACCACAAGTGTATTCTCCCTGGAGGCGTGCAGGCGTTTCATCCCCAGTTCAAATAAATAGGGGGCAGGTTTCCCTGCATTGATGGGTTCGACGTTGGTGGCAGAAACGATGACTGAAATCCAGGATCCTGCCCCTGGAATCAATCCGCGCGGGGTCGGAAAGGTTAAATCAGTATTGGTTGCGAAAAAAGGTTTTCCGCCACGCACCAGCAGGGTCCCTTCCATCACTTTTCGAAAATTGATCTCCCGGTCAATTCCCATCACCAGGGCTTCGGCTTTTTCCGCCTGGTCGACGGTCGACAGCTTAAACCCTGCCGAAAGAATGGCATCCTGCAGTCCTTTTTCTCCAATGGCAAATACCGGAGCACCGGGAGGAAGCGCGTCTAACATTAATTCGACTACCGCCTGGGAAGATGTCACAACCTGCCAGGGTTCGATGGTTACCCCAAAATCTTTTAATTTTGCGGTAAATTGATCGGGAGTCTGGGTGGAATTATTCGTTGCCATGATGATCCCGAACCCCGAATCCTGGATTTTAGAAAAAATTTTGGAAAGGTTCCCGATTTGAAGCGAGTCCTTCCAGAGAACGCCATCCATGTCGAGAATCAGGTTCTTGATGTTTGCTGGAATGAGATTCATTTTCCAAATTTTCCAATCAGATAATGATAGACCGGAGCATCAATCCAACCCGCCGCAGGATCGCAGCGTTCTTCGAAATTCTCATTGCCAACGAAAGACCTGAGCGCTTCCTGCATGTTTGAATCATATTTTTCGCTCAAATTCCCGGTTAAATATCCCAGATTATTCAAGATTATTTTCATATCAGCAAGATTTTTTCCCTCGAGTTGGATGCGATCCTCCTGGGGGCTCTTTCCAAAATAAAGACGGTGCAGGTTGATCAATTCACCAAGTTTGCTGACTGGGTCCACATCATCGTCCACGCGATAATCCAGCATGCGGTCATTAAAGCCGCCGTAACCCCCTTTTTCTTTTACAACGATGATTGCGGCGCTTTGACGCCCGCGTCTATCTCCGCCTGCCCGGTCTCCGGCTAGCAAAACTGCATATAAACGCTCAGCCAAATCCCCGCCAGTCTCGAGGAATTTCTCTTCCATATTCGCAACCACCGTTTCGCTGACAAGGATATTCCCCTGGATTGCGTAGCCGGGACCTTTTCTACCGCCTGCCCAATTCATACATCCCCCACCAGTAAATGTGGCTGAATTTCCATCCTTGTCAACAATTCCCACCTGGCGTGTTTCCCGCCCTTCATCTGATTCCAGCAGTTTTGCAAGGACCTCTTCTGCATTCATGCCTGACTGCAATAAATCCAGGCCCTGCGGTCCGAGGGCGGTGTTTGCAAAAGCCTGCGATGCGATCGCGCCTGACCCTGCCCTTGCCCACGGAACAACAGCACCCGCAGCCGGAAACTTGGAGGCGACAGCAATACCCCAGCTTGGTTCATTTTTATCAAAGGCAGCAATTGAAAAAGTGGATGGATGAATCATGGAATTTTTTCTCATTTCTCTCGCGATGATTTCATATTATAAACAAAAAAGTGCGTGGAGATGAATTTGATCATCGACCACGCACTTTCAATGGCAATTCGAGGTTATTTCTTTTCAGGACCCTGGAGAACCTGGTCCACCAAACCATATGCAACCGATTGCGGTGCATCCAGGTAATAATCACGGTCGAGGTCGCGTTCGATCACCTCGAGCGGCTGGCCGGTATGCTTGGACATGATTCCGTTCAAGAGAGACTTCAGGCGCATGATTTGTTTCGCCTGGATTTCGATATCGGTTGCCTGACCCTGTGCTCCACCCAGCGGTTGGTGCATATGGATCGTGGCATTCGGTAAGGCAAACCGGCGACCCTTCGTGCCCGCTGTCAGTAAAACAGTTCCGAAGGAGGCAGTCACACCCACTGCCAATGTGCTGATGGGGTTGGGAATCATTTGCATCGTGTCATAAATTGCCAATCCAGCATAAATGACTCCTCCCGGTGAGTTGATGTACATTTGAATTTCTTTTTCCGGATCCTCATGGCTAAGGAAAAGCAGCTGTGCGACGATTACATTTGCCACCTGGTCATCGATGGCGGTGCCGAGAAAAATAATGCGTTCTTTAAGCAAAAGTGAGTAAATATCATAGGCTCGTTCGCCACGCCCTGAAGATTCAACCACCATGGGAACGAGATCAGTAATTTTTGGGAACATAAAAAAACCTCCTGTTGATTTGGGACAATCATACCTGTTTTCTGTTTAAAATTTATTAATTTTTTGAGGGAGTTTTCTATATCTTCGGTTGATATTGATGTAATCTCCAACCTCAATCATTTAACGATTCTGTAATGTTAATTTTATGGTTTGAGGTATTGGAATTAAAAAAATATCATGTATAATTTAGTGGAATTAATCATGAGAGAAAGGAGGAAGCAATCATGGTACAGTTCTTTAAAGAACGTGGTCAGGGCATGGTCGAATATGCGTTAATTCTCGTTTTGGTTGCAATCGTTGCAATCGTAGCCTTATCGCTGATGGGACCACTAGTCAGGAACATATTTAGTACGATCAACGCCAGCCTGTAATATATTTTCCTTCGGATGAATTGTTTTATATTTTTGAACCTCCCTTTCAAAGGGAGGTTCTAATAATAATAAAGATTTTGAATCAATTCACTTACCCGTGGAAAGTGAAAGAATATTGCAAGGTTTAAGGCTATGCATTTGAAAGGATTTTGGAATATCATGGTTTTAAACTATATCGGAAAGGAGGATAATAGAATGGCGTTTTTAATTAAGGAGCGCGGGCAGGGAATGGTTGAGTATGCATTTATTCTTGTTCTGGTTGCTATTATTGTTATTGCAGCCTTAACTCTCATGGGTCCAATCATTGCGAATATCTTTAATACGGTCAACGCAAGCTTGTAAGTCAAATTCATTTGAGCGAAATTGTTTTTTTCATTGAGAGCCTCTCTGAAAAGGGAGGCTCTAATTTTTCTGAATATCAAAAAAAATTTCATTTTGCCAGGTAAATTTTGTGGAAAGCTCTCATCAATGGTCCGCGCTGCTCGTAACCGCTTTCACTAAGATCGGTCACTCCGAGGTAAATTTTCTCTCTGCAGCGGCACAATAAACCTTTCACTAAACGAGCGATGGCAGCATTATTGGCTCCGGTTTCATCCTCGTCTGTCCAAATTCTTCCCGCTGTCCACTGGCGGGACAGAACAAATGGATGTGTCAGTGGCTGTGAAAGCCGTTCATACCACCCGCTTGATCCAATGTCCAGCCAAAATTGGAATCTAACAGGGGAGTTGCTCATCAGGAAAGTGTAGGCAGGGGCGATAAAAACAGCGTTTCCATCTGCGGGAGCCCATGCGGAGAGAAATTGGGCGGCAATCACCCCTTCCTCCAGCATCGTGACATATTCCTTCCCGATATCCACAGGCTGTTCCTGTTTAACCGTCGGCTCCATTGCCCAGCGAAATTTTTGGACGGATTCAATCAAGTTTGCGGCGATGGTCGTGGCATCATCATCGCTGTGAAATCCAAAACCAGGCTGGGATAAAACTTCTCCGAACAAGCGCCGAAGAAAATGATCCAACGGCAGGGGGTCTTCCTTTTTGTAGGTTTCAATCCATTCCCTGATCTGGATATATTTTCCGCCAAAAACCGCGGTTAACCTCTCCTGCACCTTGGGTTCAATAATTTCAAACGGCGATAATGAAAAATCCTTCGTCCGGTAAACAATGTCGGTCAGGAGTCTGGCTCTGATTAAATCCATGTTTTCGATGGATTGAACGAAGGAATTGCAAACGTCATATTTTTCGGGAATGATTTTCCACTGCGGGTGCGCCAGGGCAGCCAGGGTCAGGAGGCTGCGAACCGCGGCTTCATCCCGCAATGACCGTGACGGCCGGTGAGATCGTACGGGAATTCCCAGGGCTTCCATCCGGCTCATGATGGAAAAACGTACCGAGTCGCCCAGGTATGGAAATAAAATCGCAATTTCGGCGGGATCCACGTTCTTTAAAGAACTGTACCATGATT